>NZ_JADEWN010000028.1 GCF_015207655.1 Gloeocapsopsis crepidinum LEGE 06123
CCATGTATGCACAGGGAAATAGCAATATTCCTGACCACCCGATGAATACGAAGCGATCTCTTTTTAGCCAGTCGTCTACGACGTCAAACCATCCTCGACTCGCTGGCTGTCCTACTGCTATTGTCATTGAACTAAAATCCTCGCGGTTTACTAAAATTGCAACTCTTTTGAGGAATTAAATTTTTGACACTCTCTACTGCAACAGACAGCGGAGATTTATGAGAAAATACTGGCAAACAGATGTTTGCTGCTTCCTCAAAGGGTTTGTCAAATAGCCCATACCACTTTCTAGTAACCCAGTCTATGGTTTCTTAATCTTTCTTAACTTATCACATTATTCACGCTCTGTAACCACTCCAGCTATATGGAATTATGGTTTTAGCGCTAGCTTCTTAATATAATAGATATCAGAATTTTTACATTTTGACACAAGTTTTCTCAGCCATTCAAACAATTTGGCAAAATCAGATAGCTTAACATTTTTTTACTTTTTAGAAACCTACGCAGGGTAATTCAATGACTGTATCAACAACAAAGAATACGGGTGACTTTGCAAATCAAGGTAGCTCTGCTTCTCAGGTTCTTCATCAGAAAATTTTAGGTTCAAGGCGCTTTAGTAACTACTGGTGGGCAACTGTTGTTTCGCTAGGTGCTACCGGCTTTTTGCTTGCTGGGCTGTCGAGCTATCTCAACGTCAATTTACTTCCCTTTGCCACACCTAATGAAATTACATTTGTGCCCCAGGGTTTGGCAATGACTTTCTATGGTGTTGTGGGCTTATTATTAGCGCTGTATCTTTGGACTGTGGTGATCTTAGACGTTGGCGGCGGTTATAACGAGTTCAATAAAGAAGCTAAAAAAGTTCATATTTTTCGCTGGGGATTTTTAGGAAAAAACCGCAGAATTGAAATTGAATTTCCAACTCAAGATGTACAAGCTGTGCGAGTAGATGTTAAAGAAGGTCTGAATCCGCGTCGGGCTTTGTATTTGCGAGTCAAAGGACGGAGAAATGTACCCCTGACACGTGTAGGACAACCGCTATCACTGCAAAAGTTGGAAACAGAAGGTGCACAATTAGCTCAGTTTTTGGGCGTGCCGCTTGAAGGTTTATAATCAGGAAGTTTTGCAATGAGATGATGAAACACTCTGGGTGAGTGATTAGCATAATGCATCGAAAAATTCAAATCTTGTTGATTGCTGTGTTGTTTCTTGGTGGGTTGATGTTAGGAGGATGCACACCAGATCAGGCTTCTGTATCTTCACCAACTTCCCCAGCTCAAACAACATCTCCTACTACGCCTACTGCTCAAACGAGTAGTCCACAAATGAAATCACCTGTATTAGAAGGAACTGCCACTGTCGTTATGACAGTTAATGGTTCACCAATTACGATTGAAGTTGATGGCACAAATGCCCCAGTAACAGCGGGAAATTTTGTTGACCTTGTGCAAAGGGGTGTATATGACGGACTTGTTTTCCATCGTGTTGTCCGCCAACCAGAACCTTTTGTTGTTCAAGGAGGCGATCCGCAAAGTAAAAACCCTAATTTTCCTCCACAGCGACTAGGTACTGGTGGTTTTGTCGATCCCAACACAGGTAGCGAACGCTTTATTCCTTTAGAAATCAAACCTGAAGGCGCAGCTGAGCCAATTTATGGTCAAACTCTTGAAAGTACTCGTCTTTCAGCAGCACCACAGTTGCGACATACACGCGGTGCTGTAGCGATGGCGCGATCGCAGCAGCCAGATTCAGCTTCTTCGCAGTTTTACTTTGCTTTAGCTGATTTGCCATTTTTAGACGGCAGCTATGCAGTCTTCGGCTATGTCACTGATGGCATGGACGTTGTCGATCAAATTCAGCAAGGCGATCGCATCGAATCTGCCCAAGTCACACAAGGCGCAGAAAATCTACGAGGAGGTCAATAATAATTATAAAGGGGTCAGGAATCGGAGGTCAGGGATCAGAATAAATACAAGGGATAAAGAAAGGTCTTCTTCCCTTGTATTAGCAGTATGCATTTCATGCTGTTACTTCTATGCCAACCTCGTGAATCAATACAGTTAGGGTCTAGAGTGGTATTGAGAAATCAAAACTGTAACGTTCTAATATTAAATCTCTGACCCCTGACCCCTCAATAAATGGAGTTCTGATAGTGGGCTTATTCGACGATTTCAACCGCTTTTTAGAAAACCGCTTAGAAGAATTTTTGCGTAATAATCCACATTTAGAGCTAGAAGCGCTCTTAGAACAATTACGCGAACAAGAAGAAGATACTTTGAAGTTGATTGCGGATTTGCAGTTGCAAGAAAAACGAGCACAAGATGAAATTTTAGCAACTGCTCAAGAAATTCAGCGGTGGCACGTTCGTGTAGAAAAAGCTAAGGCTGCCAATAGACTCGATCTCGCTCAACCAGCACAAGAACGCGAAGCTGCTTTGTTACGAGAAGGTAATCAGCGTTGGGGGCATATGCAGGGTTTAAAAGAACGGATTACCCAAGCAAAAGAATTACTGCGGCAAATACAACAAAGACGGCAAGAAGTTCAAAGTAAAGCAACAGAAGCACAAACAAATCGTGCTAATTATCAAGCACAGCAACTTTGGGAAACTGAAGGTTGGAATCGTCGTGCGCGATCGCAGGGAACAGACGATCTCGAAGCGACTTTCCAACGCTGGGAAACTCAAGAGGAGTTAGACCAGTTAAAACGAAACATGGGAAAATAGTATTTTCGGTAAAAAACAAACTATCGGTGAGTTGGTAAAGGGTAATTGGTCATTGATTTACCTTGTTAAACTGCAAGCTACATTGCAGGTGATGAATCGGGCTTAAGATTAAGTAAACTTTTATTGTTCGCTGCTGAGTTAGTTTGAGATTTAGCACAGCGATCGCAGTTCTTCCTAATTTCTTTGACTCGCAATTACACGCCTAATAATTACTGGTTGCTTTTACCTATTACCTTTTACCGTTTTTTACTAGTTACATAGTCGAAGTTAAGCCTGACTGCGTTTATAAAGTTTCAGGAACATTACTATGTCCTGAGAGACAAAAGCTATAGCTTGTACAAAATAAGGGCGAACGATGGGACTCGAACCCACGAATGGAGGAACCACAATCCTCTGCCTTAACCACTTGGCTACGCTCGCCATCGCATTATTGATTATACCACTTTTTATTTATAGCTTGATTGATCAAACAGAAAATATGAAAAATTCGCATATTATCACTTATGTTGGAGTTGCAGCCCTTGCAGGTATAGGAATCACAATGGCTGTTACTAACCCCAGCTTGCCTGCTTACGAAGTATATGCAGTACAAAGGTTGACAGAATACTTAAAAAGTGACGTATGTCCTCAAGTGCCAGAGGTTTTCGGGAATATTTTACAACGCAACTGCGCTAAGATTGTCGATTCGAGTCAAGCTCAAATGCGGTTAATTATTACACAAGCAACACAGCAGCAAAATTTTGTTTTTTTTAGTATCTACCGCACAGATTTATCATTAAATCCATTACTTCCATCTTACCAATTTGAAACTGTGGGAGTTTTCAACAATTTTTACACTTATCGTGCCCAACAACAGTAACCTCAGTCATAAACTCGGATGAATTCTAAAGGAAGTCCATCTGCATCAGCAATAAAAGTGACTTCGTAACAGCGATCGCCGATTTGCTGTTGAGTTGGTTCTAAAAGGACTTTTAAAGCTTGGTATTGTTCTGGTTGTGATTGCTGGGCTTCGGTAAAACGGTGTTTCAAAGCTGTTAACCAGTCAGGTAGATCATTCGTTACAGCACTGAGATCAAACGATAAATGGTAATACCCGACATAATGCTCATCATTAAAAGCATCCGGTGCAGGGCGTGGTTGGGGAATCTGTATCAGTTCAATTCTGCCGCCGAGTCCTTCCATCCAGCAAGCTAATGTGTAGCCTGTTGTAAAGCGATCGCAAACTGTAAATCCCAAGAGTTCGTAGAAAGCGATCGCGCGATGAATATCAGCAGTCCGAATTGAAGCGTGATGCATTGGCGTCTTGCTGCAAAATTCTACTCAAATAATCGAAAATAAGGATACCGTACAGGGACACCAGGTTCTTTTTCCAAGTCAAAATTAATCACTTCCCAGCATGGTTCTTCTTGTGGATCGGGGCTAAATTCCACAGGCAAACCATAAAGTCGAGGTTTAGCAGTATCTGATTGTCCTCGCCAGGGCGTACTTCGTTCTAAATAGCCACTAATCAATTCTTGATAGCGGCGGGCAATAATCACGCGAGTTGCTCGATATCCTTGAGTATAGAGACGATCGAGTGCTTCATGAATTTCAAACCGAATTCCATCAGGATGCGTATGTTGCCGATACCACTCACTATTCCAACGTCGCCAGTGACGCCCTGATTGGAGATGAACAAGTTCGCCTGTTTTTGGTTCTGCTTCAAAAGCGCCGTGGCGCGGACACAGATATGTATCGGTCAAAGTCAGTGCCGGAATCGTCTGGCGACAATGAGGACACTGAATTTCGGGACCAAAAATTGGGTACTGTAAGCCTGGGTTGATCATTTAGAGCGAAGCAGCATTATTCTCTGTACACCAGCGCCGGTAGTTTTATTGTGACATTTTTGCTTCAAAAAGCAGTCATACTTTTTTGCTTGCACTGTCTTTCTATCGGTTTTTACACCATGATATGCTCATAAGACAACCAAATTTTTATTCTTTTGTCACAAATGTGGCTAAATTTTGGTTGAATTTAAGAACAATATCTATTCTACTGTGTCTGTTATATCCTATTGGAGCAATCCTGACCTTTCTGCTGCTGCTTTTGTTGCTGCTAATGCTACAGTTATCGGCAAAGTCACAATCGCAGCCGGAGTAAACGTTTGGTATGGTGCTGTAATTCGTGGTGATGTCGAGCGAATTGAGATTGGTGAGTACACAAATATTCAAGATGGGGCAATTCTGCATGGCGATCCTGGTAAGCCCACAATCTTGGAGGATCATGTCACCGTGGGACACCGAGCAGTTGTACATTCAGCATATATTGAACGAGGTAGCTTAATTGGTATTGGCGCAGTGATCTTGGATGGAGTCAGAATAGGAACTGGAAGCATTATTGGTGCTGGTGCAGTTGTGAATAAAAATGTTCCACCGCGATCGCTTGTTGTCGGAGTTCCTGGCAAATGCATCCGTGAAGTTTCACAGACAGAAGCTGCTGAATTAATTACTCACGCTCGCCGCTACGAGAAGTTAGCCCTAGTTCATGCAGGCAAAGGTACTGATTTAGGATTTACGCCATAGCGATCGCTGCAACATACCCTCAAATCACAACAGCAATTCCTTAAATAGACTTCATAATTTCTGAGTTACAACTTTCTAAGATTAAAAGTTAGAGAGCTCTAGAAATTTTGCCAGTTTCGGCTAACAATAAAAGATGAGAACAATTCAAAAATCTTTAATTTCTACTTTCAAGGGGTAAAGATATGGACATTGATATGCGTGTTGCTTTCGTGTTGCTTCCTGTCATTGCTGCAGCAAGTTGGGCACTTTTTAATATTGCTCCTGCAGCAATTAGACAAATTCAGGCTTTTCTAAACAAGGAAGCTTAGGTAACTGGGAGAAGCTGGGGGAGCTGGGGAGACTAGAAGTCGTGAAGTGTTGAGTTCAAGAGAGTTATGAGTTCTCAGTTTTGAGTGTTGAGTTTAAGAAAATTTAATTCAACACTCAAAATTCAAAATTCAAAACTAATTACTAGCCACTAGTAACTAACCCCTCACCCCTCACCCCTCTCGTTACGAAGTTACTAATCTTCTACGCAGCTTTTCAGATCTGCGCTTAGCAGTGGAATTATTGGGTTCAAGTTCTAGCGCTTGCTCGTAGGTTTGTAGAGCTTGAGCTGTCAAACTTTTGCGTTCGTAAGCATGACCTAAATTATTCAGTGCAGTGATGTACTGAGGTTGATATTTTAAGGCTTCTTTGTAATTGCGAATGGCCAAGTCGTACTGTTCTTGGGCAAAGTAAGCATAACCTAACCCATTGTATATGGGAGCAACATTTTCCTCAGCTTCTAGTTCCGCTGTTTTTAGGGCTTTTTGAAACAGTGAGATGGCTTGAGCATGCACTTTCTTGTCTAGATAAATGCTTGCCAACTCATAATACTCTTGAGTTGTTCCTTTTTCTTTGTTGAGCTTTTTTTGAAGCCGCGAGAGTGCATTTTCTGTTTTGCGGGTTTTAAAGATCTGACGGAAAATAGTAAAACCAGCTGCTGATAGTAGTACCAGCAAGATAGCAAGATAAACAATAGCTAAAGAGTTATCCATTGTCTGTAGATACAGAAATTAAGTGTTTTTGTTCTATTTTTATTATCAAAGAGATAGGAGACTAGGGCTAGAGGTAAGTCAAGATAAGCAAGCCAACTTAATTAAGATGTGAGATAACTGTTGAGTATAAGCAAGATGTCTACTTCACTTCTAATATGTTTAGCTGAATAATAAAGGTGAAACAGTAATAGTTTTTAACTATTTAATTTTCGGATCGAGTTTGGTTAACTGGTAAGCCCCAATAGCGGGCACGTTGTTGTAACCATCCTTCAGATAAGTAACGAGCGATCGCAGCGTTTACTTGTTGTCGCAAAGCATTATATTGCAATCCTTTTGGCATGACGACTGCTAGTGGTTCTGCAGATAGTAACGTTGGTAGCAATTGATATTGTGGATATTCTTGTACCCAGCCACTTAGAACACTTGCATCAGCAGCAAAGGCATCGGTGGCATTTGCTTCTAAAAGAGAGTATGCTTGCGTGTAAGAATTAACCCCGATTAACTGCGCTGACGGGATGAGATAACGAACTGTGGGAATGGTACTCGAACCTTTCAAAACGGCTATTCTTCTAGTAGCAAAATCGCTGAGGTTCTGTGCTGAAGAATCTTTGGTAATAATTGCAGTTCCGTTAAAGTAGTAAGGAAGACTAAAACTGATCAATCGAGCGCGAGACTCTGTCACCGTAACGTTAGCTATGGTGAAGTCGACTTGATTATCTAGAACGACTGCTAGGCGATCGCGGTTGGCAACAGCTTGAAAGCGAATAGCATTATCACTACCTAGCAAGTCTTGAGCTAGACGTCTTGCCAGTTCAATCTCTAGCCCTTGCAGGTTTCCTTGGGCGTCACGATAGCCAAGTGGACGTAAATTGTCTTTAACAGCAACTAGCAGATAACCGCGTTGTTTAATTTCTGGTAAATCAGCAGCATGAGCGGCGATCGCCTGAGGCGCTGCGCTAGGCGCAATCGCAAATGGAAAATTGCCCCAGCGATCGCTGACTATACCTGTGATATTCATGCTAGCTAGAAGAAAGGAACAAATAATCAGCAGAAGCTGACGTTTTACCTTCATCCCCGTGCTTGGTTTGCCATTTCTGCGACTTTACCAAAGCTTGCTGGATCGAGAACTGCCATTTGTGCCAACATTTTGCGATTGAGTTGAATGTTGGCTTTTTTCAAGTTTCCGATCAGTTGGCTATAGCTCATATCATGCTGTCTTGCCGCAGCGTTGATGCGAGTAATCCACAACCGACGAAAATCACGCTTGCGTTTTTTGCGATCGCGATAAGCACTACGTAATGCTTTCATCACTTGCTGATTTGCAGTGCGAAATAAAGTTGAGTGCGAGCCGCGAAAACCTTTGGCTAGTTTGAGAATTTTTTTACGACGCTTGCGCGCAACATTACCGCGTTTGACTCGTGTCATCGTTTTTTCCTAGCAAATTACAAATAGGGCAACATAAAGCGAACGTTTTGTTCGTCACGTTCGTCAACAACTTCCATTTGGGACAAGCGACGTTTACGTGCAGAAGATTTATGCTGTAGTAAGTGGTTTTTGAACGCTTTACGGCGGACTATTTTGCCACTTCCGGTAGCGCGGAATCTTTTTGCCGCTGCTTTTCGGGTTTTGAGTTTTGGCATGAGTTTTTTGTTAATTCGACACAATCTATCATCATACCATCGAGTTGCCTATCTTGCATAATGTAGAAGCTGATCGCTAAGAGTTAGGGTATAAATAGAGAATTTTCAGCTGTTGGCAAGATATAGAAGGTAAAACATGTATGGACGTTAAAGCAGCAGTTGCTTGGGACGCAGGACAACCATTGACAATTGAGACGGTGCAACTAGAAGGACCACAAACAGGAGAAGTCTTAGTCGAAATCAAGGCAACTGGAGTGTGCCACACTGATGCTTTTACCCTTTCTGGCACAGATCCCGAAGGTTTGTTTCCGGCAATTTTAGGGCATGAAGGTGCAGGTGTTGTTGTTGAAGTCGGTTCTGGAGTCAAAAGTCTCAAAGTAGGCGATCGCGTTATTCCGCTTTACACTCCAGAATGCCGTCAGTGTGAATATTGTCTCAGTCGCAAAACAAATCTTTGTCAAGCTATTCGCTCAACTCAAGGGCGTGGTGTGATGCCAGATGGCACAAGCCGCTTTTCGCTTGATGGCACGATGCTCTACCACTACATGGGAACCTCCACTTTTGCTAATTATACAGTTTTGCCAGAAATTGCTGTCGCTAAGATTCGTGAAGATGCTCCCTTCGATAAAGTGTGTTACATCGGCTGCGGGGTCACAACAGGTATCGGAGCAGTGATTTACACTGCCAAAGTTGAACCAGGGGCAAAAGTCATCGTTTTCGGATTAGGTGGTATTGGTTTAAATGTAATTCAAGGCGCTCGCATGGTAGGAGCCGAAATGATTGTTGGGGTGGATATTAATCCTAGCAAGCGAGCATTAGCTGAAAAATTTGGCATGACACACTTTGTCAATCCCAAAGAAGTCGAAGGCGATCTAGTGCCTTACTTAGTTGATTTAACAAAAGGCGGTGCTGATTATACCTTTGAATGTATCGGCAACGTTAATGTTATGCGTCAAGCACTAGAATGCTGTCACAAAGGATGGGGTGTCAGTGTCATTATTGGTGTTGCTGCTGCTGGTCAAGAAATTTGCACCCGCCCTTTTCAACTCGTAACCGGACGGGTTTGGAAAGGTTCTGCGTTTGGTGGTGCTAGAGGACGCACTGATGTACCCAGAATTGTCGATTGGTATATGGAAGGCAAAATCAATATTGATGATTTGATTACTCACACTATGCCTTTAGAGCGCATTAATGAGGCTTTTGATTTGATGCACAAAGGTGAATCGATACGTAGTGTTGTCACGTTTTAGCTATGAAGTTAGCAGCAACGTATCTGAGCAAATTTGCGATCGCACTGAATAAAAATTGAACGGCTTAACAAAGCTTAGAGAAAGACAAGCTTATGTAGATCAATAACAAGCCACATCAGTGTAGAATCAACTGAGGTACAGGTAAAATAGTGAATCAGATTTAGTACTTGATATGATTGGTAGCAACGCACAAGAACGCTTGTAGCAGGCAATTAAGTAAAAGGATTATCCGCAATCGATACGAAGTTGCCGTAGTCCTCCCATGCATGTATGAAGTCGTATGCATCAACAACTGATGTCATCCCACCTGAATGTCCACTGTCATTAAGGATGATGTTAACTGAGCCGTCGTGTTCGAGGTCAATTCCCGTCACCCAAACAGCATGTCCTGCATTAGATTGCTCTATAGGGTTGCCATACCAGTCATATTGAGGGTTCCAAATTTCATTGCCATCTAGCCCGACAATTGGCTTGTCTCCCCTTACTAAAGCATCTGCCAAGGTATCAAGAGATGCATCATACGGTTGATAGGTGTCGATACCCAAGGTATTAAGCACTTTGCCAACATGTACTAGCGAGGTACCAGTATTAGGATCAAACCATCCCTGCTGGTAAGCATAGTTGCTTGCGTCATCTTCAGAAATGCGGTAGCCCGTTAATGACTCATAGACGCAGATTTGAGCAACAACTGCACACGAATTAGCGCCCTGCTGTTGTCGCCAGTAGTCGGCATCGCTGAATGGATCGCCGTATTCAATGGGATCGTCATACAATCCGCCTAAACTCACCCTCGTGTTCGTTGCTACATCACCTAAACTGGGTTGATTAAAGTCAAATACAGCTAGATCCTCGATAGGAGCATCTATGACTTCCAGTACATCTAGTTGAGTATCAGTTACCGTTTCTGAAACAAGAACCTCAGAGGGCGAAAGTGACTCCTTAAGTGAGGATAATAGCTGTGGTGATGTAGTTAGGACATCAGTGGATAGCTGCAAATTACTAACGATATCATCGCTGAGATCGTCAACTAGGTTATTGGGCAGAGAGTTCAGAGCTAAAGCGTCAAATGCAGTCAGTTGATCGGTAAACATTTTGGTACGCTCCTTATTTTGCTTTCAGAAGTAACCCTGAATTGAATTTGGGTTGTTTTTCTAAATGCATCGTAGGAGAGTCAAATTGTGGAATCAAAGACCTTCTGTGTAATAATGAATGCTAGTTTAGGTATTCTATATTGCGGCTCTAAGTCAATGTAATTGCAGTTTTCTCCAGAAGTACCTGTTGCGATTGAAACTATTTTCTTACTAGGTAGGGATCGCCCATCAAGAATTAAATCTGGAAAAATCAAAGCTTTAGCCGCTTCTGTTGATAGATTATACTGGCAGTTGAGATATTACATCATGCTTCTAGCATTGCTCAATCGGGTTTGACAAGTCATTCTGAGTGTAATGAAGAATCTCAACAAATGCTTCGTTCCGTGTTGCTGCACTCAGCTAACAAAGCAAAAATCATTTCACAATCAGCAACGCCAAACAGTGATATGAGGAGGAATATTTATTATTCCTGCAAACTGCCATAAATATTTTTTTTGACCTTAACAAGCTAACAAATGACGCTGGATGCTTAGAACTACCCCTTTGGTACTATTCTTTACTGCCTGGTTAGAGTAGCGTATGACTTGATAGCCAAGTTGATTAAGGCGAGCATCTCGCTGTTGATCGTCGGCTTTCTGCTCAGCTTTTTTGTACAAATTGCCACTGTACTTATTACTATCAACTTCAACGATCAACTTATGACCAGGAAAAGCAAAGTTAAAATAGTAACCATCAAGACAATGGTTCTGTATATGTTCTATGCCAGCGGACGTTAGTGCATCACTAAGAATGTGCTGAATATTGGTCGAGTAAGTGTCACTCAATGCTGGCATCCTTTTAATTAATTGTTTACTATTTTACATCAAAGACACTTATGGTAAACTAGGTTTTAGAGGCTGCTTAGATTTCTAAAACTGAAATCTGGTATTAGTGTCTCTTATCAAGCTAAAACTAGCATCAACTAGAGCTTATTGGCAACCACGCCAGCAATTTAGTATCTGTCACTCTGCAAAGATGCTTGAATACATAGCCTGAGAAAAGCAAACTTTAATTAAATCTGTTATTTGCTCATCTTGAGTAACACAACCCCGTGACTTGTGTTAAAGTGTCAATTACAGATTACATTCGGTTGTGCAGTTTTTTGTTTTCATACTACAGAACTCTCTCCGAATCTAACTTCTACACCTACGATTCTGGAGACTTTTATGTCAATTTACGTCGGTAATTTATCCTATGAGGTAGAGCAAGATGACCTCAAACAAGTTTTCCTAGAGTATGGAGACGTCAAAAGCGTACAACTACCTACAGACCGAGAAACAGGGCGAGTACGAGGATTCGCTTTTGTAGAAATGGGAACAGAAGCCGAAGAAACTGCGGCGATTGAAGCCCTTGATGGTGCTGAGTGGATGGGACGTAACTTAAAAGTAAATAAAGCTAAGCCAAGAGAAGATAGATCTTCTGGTGGTGGAAGACGAGGAAACGGTGGTGGCGGATACTCTCGCCGCTATTAAGCTTTGCGACAAAGAACTTAACTCTAAAGTCTTAGGGGCAGACAAAGAGTCTGCCTTTTTTAATTTTTGTTATTCAACAGTCACTTCACTGTCAATTAAATTCGGAGAGAGAATGACCCAAATAATTCTGGGCGAAAATGAAGGAATTGAGTCAGCCTTGCGCCGCTTTAAACGACAAGTCTCCAAAGCTGGGATTTTTCCAGATATGCGGAAACACCGCCACTTTGAAACACCGATTGAAAAACGCAAGCGCAAAGAACTTGCCAAGCACAAACAGCGCAAGCGGGGAGGACGTCGCTATTAAAATTACTAAAAAGAAGGAATTTTAATAGAGCGAGATTTTTCTAGATAAAGAGGAAGGCGATCGCTTCTCAGTCTAAAATCAGAACGGCTGCGATATAAAGACTATTCGACTTCCTTGGCTTACGATAACATCTGCCGCTACCTAACAACTGAATATGCCTCAACTGCAAGCTGGTTATTAAATATTAATACACCTAGTGTTTCACTTCTGCCGACGGAATTAAAACTCGATCCTATCCGTTCGGACGCTTTGTATTTTTTACCAGATTACCAACAAATTCTCTAAATAGAGGAGCAGCGTAACATTTCAGCTTGTGTTGAGGTATTGGCAAGCTTGAAATTTGATCGGAACTTGATTCAACAGTATTTGAGAGACGATCTTATGCGAGAGTCCCCAATATATCAGGAAATTCTTCAAGAAGGAGTGCAACAAGGCTTACAGCAGGGGAAATTTGACACTGTTATGCGCCCACTCGTCGGATTGGTATAGTCAAACCTAAGTTACGAGTAGAATCTCTGCTGTAATGGGTTAAGTAGTTAGTTGCATCGTACCAATTTTATTTATGCCTGCATTGCTCAAATTAACTGAATATCGCTGTTTTGATGGAACTGTTGGTTTTTATAGCCATCAGTCAGAAACATGTCACATTGAAATGCGTTTTGCTGTGTACCAACCGCCGCAAGTAAAATCACAGCGAGTTCCGGTATTGTACTTTCTTTCAGGTTTAACTTGTAGCGAAGAAAACTTTATCACAAAAGCAGGGGCACAGCGCTATGCAGCTGAGTATGGATTAATGTTAGTTGTGCCAGATACTAGCCCAAGGAATACAGGAATTGCAGGAGAAGATGAGGACTGGGACTTGGGTACAGGTGCAGGTTTTTATGTGGATGCAACAGAAGTACCGTGGCGATCGCATTACCAAATGTACAGTTACGTAGTGCGCGAGTTACCTGCAATCATTGCCGAGAACTTCTCAGTACAATCAGAAAAGCAAGGAATTTTTGGTCATTCAATGGGCGGACATGGGGCGCTAGTATGTGCGTTACGTAACCCGAATCAATACAAATCTGTTTCTGCGTTTGCGCCAATTGTTGCACCGATGTGCTGTCCGTGGGGTGAGAAAGCTTTTTCGCATTATTTGGGTACAGATCGAGAAAGCTGGCGGACTTATGATGCCAGTGAATTAGTACTGAATGCAAACTATCAACATCCGATACTGATCGATCAAGGAACTGCTGATAAATTTTTAGTCGAGCAACTCAAACCGGAGTTATTTGAGCAAGCGTGTACCAAGGCTAATCAACCGCTAAACTTACGGATGCAAGCTGGTTACGACCATAGTTACTACTTTATTGCTACTTTTATAGAAGACCATATCCGTCATCACGCTGCTGCACTGTTAGATTAATTCTTCCTACGTTAGTGGAAGTGAGTGTTATGTCACAGCCTACCATGTCCTCTACAGAAGATAAAATTAAGAAGGCGATTGCCACAAAGCGGGGTAAACTACCATCAAAGTGGATCGTTTGGTTAGGAAAATTCGTTTGGACAAGTCTTTGGCAGATCATGATGTCAAAGCTAGCACCACGCAATCAATCAGGTGCATACATTCGTCCTAGCAGTGAGTTTCGCAACGTTGTCAGTACTGCAGAAGGAAATTCTTATCAACCTTTCTCAGGGCGCTATCAACTCTATGTTGGGCTAAGTTGTCCTTGGGCACATCGAACGCTTGTTGTACGGGCGTTGAAAGGACTTGAAGAGGCAATATCAGTATCTACTGTGTCTCCTTCGCCACTTGAAGGTGGTTGGATTCTAGACCAAGAAGAAAATGGCTGTCGAACACTTGCACAAGTATATCAGCTAGCAAAACCTGGATACAGTGGGCGTTCTACTGTACCTGTGTTGTGGGATAAACAGACAAATACCATAGTTAATAATGAGAGTTCTGAGATTATCGTGATGCTGAACTCAGAATTTAATCAGTTTGCGAAGCACTCTACCCTCGATCTTTACCCTGAAAAACTCCGTGAGAAAATCGATTGGTGGAACGAGAAGATTTATCACACGGTCAATAACGGTGTCTATCGTTGTGGTTTTGCACAGACGCAGGAAGCGTACGAACAAGCTTGTAATGAGTTATTTGTCACCCTAGATGAAATTGATACCGCATTAAGCTCAAGTCGATATCTTTGTGGTAGCAACTTAACACTTGCAGATATACGCCTATTTACAACCTTGTTTCGCTTTGATGTCGTTTACTACGGTTTATTTAAGTGTAACCGTCGCCAAATTCAAGATTATCAAAATTTAGGAGCTTACTTGCGCGACTTGTATCAGCTACCAGGTGTTGCTGAAACTTGCAATTTAGATGCAGTTAAACACGACTACTATGGTAATTTATTTCCCCTTAATCCAGGTGGGATTATTCCCTGCGGTCCTGATATCAATCTTCTAGAACCACATAAGCGCGAACAAGTTGGTCAAGGAGTGATGATTTAGTCAAGGAGAAGCGATCGCCTTGTCTCATTAATGATAATTAATATTGTCTCGTTTACCAGCTAATCACTACTGACAATCAGATGAGTAAGTAGCCGATGATATAACATTTTGCTTCCTGCTCGGCTTAGACTTTTATTTATCGCTTAAATTAATTGCAGTATAGCGTGATACCAAATAATGACTTCAACCATTTCAATCAATGATAAGCAGCGCCTGCAACTCACACCATTAGAAATGCCCAATCGCTTGCTGCTAGGACCAGGACCATCAAACGCGCATCCTGATGTATTACAAGCGATGAATAGACCGCCAGTAGGACATCTCGATCCCACTTTTCTGAAACTTATGGATGAAATTCAGTCGCTACTGCGCTATGTGTGGCAAACAGAAAACTCAATGACAATTGCAGTTAGTGGAACAGGAACTGCTGCAATGGAGGCGACAATTGCAAATTCAGTAGAACCTGGTGATGTCGTTTTAGTGGGTGTCAGTGGTTATTTCGGCAATCGTTTGGTAGATATGGCTGGGCGCTATGGTGCAGAAGTTCGCACTATAACCAAACCTTGGGGGCAAGTTTTCTCTCTAGAAGAATTGCAAATTGCCCTAGAAACCCATCGTCCAGCAATTCTAGCATTGGTTCATGCAGAAACGTCTACTGGTGCGAGGCAACCTTTAGAAGGAGTAGGCGAGTTGTGTCGAGAGTTTGACTGTTTATTGCTTGTAGATACAGTAACTAGCCTTGGTGGTGTTCCTATATTCTTAGACGCTTGGGGCGTTGACCTTGCCTATAGTTGTAGTCAGAAAGGTTTAGGATGTCCGCCAGGGGCGTCACCTTTTACAATGAGTGCTAGGGCAATGGAGAAGTTACAGCAGTGCCAATGTAAGGTAGCAAACTGGTATCTTGATATGACCTTGTTGGGTAAGTATTGGGGTCAAGAACGCGTTTATCATCATACAGCACCGATTAATTTGTACTATGCGCTGCGAGAGGCTTTGCGTTTAGTTGCAGAAGAAGGATTAGCAAACTGTTGGCAGCGTCATCAAAAAAATGTTGAGTACCTCTGGGAAGGATTAGAAGATCTGGGACTGAAACTACACGTTGAACGCGAGTTTCGGCTACCAACTCTCACGACTGTGTGTATTCCTGAAGGTGTTGACGGTAAGGCAGTTGCTCGACAGTTACTCAATGACTACAATATCGAAATTGGCGGCGGTTTGGGCGAATTAGCTGGTAAAGTCTGGCGCGTAGGACTGATGGGCTTTAATAGCCGCAAAGAGAGTGTCGATCCCCTTTTGGGTGCTTTACGGCAAGTTTTACCAAACTAAGATTGGCAGGTTAAATACAGGCGTAAAACAATCCTCGCCTGTATCTCATTGTTTGTCGGTCTCAAATTTCTACAAGGTTATTGGGAGAAAAAACCAACAAGCAAAAGGGGTACAAAAATTAATGCACACACAACAACAAGGAGAGTTCCCGCGTCAACATCAACTTCATTAATTTCATCATCATTTCTCTTTGGTATCGGCATCACGCACCTCCTAAGAGTGAGTATATTAACTTAAGGTAAAGGATACTTGCTTGTTTCTTAAACCCTAAATAGGTAGAGAATTGTGAAGGTAAAGTGCGATCGCTATAGATCAGCTTAATGTAAAACTTTCAAGACTTTACCTGTGATGTCTCCTTATCTTGCCAATAATGAGCTTCTAGAAGTTAATAAAGAATAAGAATTGATGGTAGTTATCTCAGCGGATAGGGTAGATCTGTCTACCCTAATCGTCATTTTAAAAGCGAGAAGTCTTAGACTTTGAATTTCTCGGTAATTCGCTTCATTGCTGCTTCAACATTTTCGCGACTATTAAAAGCAGAAATGCGGAAATAACCTTCGCCTGCTGCACCAAAACCTGAACCAGGAGTTCCAACAACATGGCAAGTATGCAGTAATTTATCGAAGAAATCCCAACTTGAAAGATTATTCGGCGTTTGTACCCAAACATACGGTGCATTTACACCACCATATACAGCAATTCCAGCAGCGGTGAGTTGTTCGCGGATGATTTTGGCATTTTCGAGATAAAAGCTTACCAGGGCTTTAATTTGGGCTTGTCCTTCGTCAGAATAAACAGCTTCCGCACCGCGTTGCACGATATAAGAAACACCATTGAACTTTGTTGATTGGCGGCGGTTCCACAGTTTCCACAATTCCACATCAGAACCATCTGCAGCTTTGGCGGTGAGAGATTTAGGTACAACAGTTAATGCACAACGAGTTCCGGTAAAACCCGCATTTTTAGAGAAAGAACGAAATTCGATCGCACAATCTCGCGCCCCTTCAATTTCGTAAATTGAATGCGGTAGTTCGGGATCGGTAATATAAGCTTCGTAGGCGGCATCAAAGAAGATAATTGAGTTATGCGCTTTGGCATAGTCTACCCATGCTTTGAGGTGTTCTTTGCTAGCTGTTGCACCTGTCGGGTTATTGGGAAAGCACAAATAAATTAAATCAACTTTCTCAGTGGGAATCTTGGCAGTAAAATGATTTTCTGCGGTGATTGGGAGATAAACTAAACCTGCATATTCGCCTTTGTCGTTAATTTCACCTGTATGTCCTGCCATGACATTGGTATCTACATACACAGGATAAACGGGGTCGGTAACGGCGATCGCATTATCGTTACCAAAAATATCAAGAATATTACCTGTATCGCACTTAGAACCGTCAGAGATGAAGATTTCTGAAGCATCAACATCGCATCCGCGTGCTTGAAAATCATGAGTGGCGATTTTTTCTCTTAACCAAGCATAACCTTGTTCGGGACCATAGCCTTTAAATGTTGCGCGATCGCCCATTTCTTCAACAGCTGCGATCATTGCAGTGCGACACGCTTGTGGTAATGGTTCGGTGACATCCCCAATCCCAAGTCGAATAATATTTGCCTCTGGGTTCGCGTCAGCAAAGGCATTTACCCGTCGGGCAATTTCTGGAAATAAGTAGCCTGCTTTGAGTTTGAGATAGTTATCGTTAATCGTTGCCATGTAGAATCGCCTTGAATACCGTAGAATAGCTTACTGCCAATTATCTCTAATAAGGGGTGAGGAGTGAGGGGCGAGGGAAAGATATGAGAAAGCTTTATTTTTTGGTTCCTGGAACGGGTGGTAAATTTGCGTGTGGAGGACTTTGGGCAGAATTAAAAACCTTGCATCTGGTAAAGCAGGTGTGTCGTGCAGATGTTGTCACGTATCGACAGAAAGAAAAAGATACGCTGTTTTTGGATGATTTATTACACGACGAGAACTTAGATGATGTGATTTTTGTGATTAGTTGGGGCTTTGATATTCCGCAACTTGCTAACAAGCTAGAGCCTTATCATGTTATTTATCATGCTCATAGTACGGGTTATGGATTTAAATTACCGGCAAGCATTCCAATTATTACTGTTAGCCGGAATACAATGGGTTACTGGGGACAATATGCGCCAAATTCATTAATTTATTATTTACCCAATCAAATATCTGATGAGTTTAGAGATTTAAAGATAGAGCGCGATATTGATGTATTAGTACAAGCACGAAAATCTTCAAAATACCTTCTGCAAGAATTAATTCCAGCTTTAAAACAGCAGTGTAATGTCGTTGTTGTCGATTCTTATATTGAAGATTTAGCAAAGTTATTTAATCGAGCTAAAGTTTATCTTTATGACTCGGCTGAGTATTGGGGAATGCAGGGAGTTAGTGAAGGCTTTGGATTGCAACCCCTCGAAGCAATGGCATGTGGCTGTCAAGTTTTTTCTAGTATCAATGGCGGGCTTTCCGATTATTTAGATCCAGGTTTTAATTGCTATAAAATTGCTGGGTATGCGCGAGATTATGATGTTAAACGAATTTTAAGAATAATAGAAAAACCAGAAGCAATCATACTACCCGAATCATTCTTTACAGAGTATCGAACTCAGAATATTCTTAACCGCTTGCAGGTCATTTTATACGAGATTAACGACTTCTTTAATTGCAAGAATTTACCTGGTAATATTCAAGACTTAACAAGTATCCGCGTAGCACAACTAAGAATACAGCGAGTATTTGATAAGTTGAAGAATAAATTTACATAGCAGCTTAGATTAAATCTTCGCGCACAACCCCATCAAAATCTAAGATGAAATCTGCACCATAAACTAACGATGGTGTTTGAAATCCAGGATGAAATTGTCCTGCAAGTACTCTTGAAACAATTTCTACTGCTGTCATTATTGTTAAGGTGTAACCTTCAGGACATTGCAAGCGCGATATCGCAGTTTTTCCAGAATCATCTACGACTTCTCCCCAGAGTAGACTTTTGCCTTGAGTGCGTTCTGTCTCTGTTGGTCCTGGTAACTGCTTTTGAATCAAACGCTTTTGCAAGTTTTGTACTGGTGGTAAGCTCAATAATCCACCAATATAGCGCGTTGCAACCATTCCCATACGTATCAATGCGGGAAAGGCGGCGTAAACTTCAATGTTAGGAATACCTGTAGTGTAAAAAGCTGTGGACACGTCTCCCCAGGGAATCGTTACGGCAGTCACTGCACCTTGTCCAAAATCAATTGGACGTGTTTTCCAAGCTGGGGGAACAGAAGTTAGAACTCCACTATGTCGTACGAAACCTCCCTTACCTTGGGCTTCGACCATTGTAGTCGCTGTTCCGCGTGAAATTCTACCTAATGCTTGAAAGGCAAGAGTTAGTTGTGTTGCGGTGGGAAGGCGGGCTTTGAGATGTGCGGCGAGACAATCAGAAGGAACAACATCAAAACCTACGCCAGGAAGCAGCATAATACCTGCGGCTTGGGCTGAAGCATTCTGTGCAGCGATCGCCTCAAAGACTGCAACTTCTCCAGTAATATCTAAATAATGCGTCTTTGTGCGCAAGCATCCGGCAACTAGTGACTTTGTCGTTTGTGAAAAAGGACCTGCACAGTTTAGAACAGCTGGTACGTCAGCTAAAGCCTCATCAATAGCAGGAGGATTATTTAGAGTGAATATACGATACTCTAGTCCTAGTTCTGTTGCTAATGTTGCTATTTTTTGGGAACTACGCCCTGCAAGGATCGGAGATAGCCCTTTTTGTACTGCTAAGCGTGCAATGAGTTCTCCGGTGTAACCATTAGCACCGTATAGCAAGAATGATGACATTTTTGAGTAGGAAATGCACTTTAGAAGACATGACAATTGTGGGATTACTAGACTCTATTAAGAATCAATCGTTAGCATGATTTTTTGTGTTCTTGATTCTTTTATTGATTTTATAATAAAAAATTAATTTACGCAGACAACATAGAATTAAGAGGATGTCTGAAAAGAGATAAACAGTTGTCTAAACTGCCCCTCTGCCCTCCAATTTTGGGGAGTTCTGAAGTTGAAGTCCCTCACTGGTGGAGAACCACTGCATTGCGGGAGTGTCCCCCGTTGTAGCAAGTGGCATGGATTTAGGAGGCAAATTCAGCATCTTCAACACTTCTCAAACATCCTCTAAGCAAAAAAAAGAGATAAGTTAATGATTAATGTAGTTCTTTTTAAAAAAAGTAGTAAATAATTTTTGCAGCTACTAATACAGAGAAAAATTAGAAAAGTAATTGACCGATCTTTATCCTAGAAAGGTGATTTAGTGTCAAAACATAGGTATCAAAAAAATTATCGCCGTCATAAATATCCTCTGAATCGCTTACTCGCCTATAGTCGTCAATATCGCGGTCAAATTTGGTTGGCATCGCTGTATTCAGTGTTGAATAAAGTATTTGATTTAGCACCACCTGCTTTGATTGGTGTTGCGGTTGATGTCGTTGTAAACCAACAGAATTCAGTGATTGCGCGTTGGGGCGTACAAGATATTTATACACAGTTTGTTATTCTTTCTATTTTAACTGTTATTGTTTGGATCTTCGAGTCAGTTTTTGAATACGCTCACTCCCGACAATGGCGGAATTTAGCTCAAACAATTCAACATGATTTACGTTTAGATGCTTATCAACATTTACAAGAATTAGAATTAGCTTATTTTGAGGAACGCAGTACAGGTGGTTTGATGTCAATCTTGAGTGATGATATCAACCAACTAGAACGATTTCTGGATGTTGGCGCGAATGACTTAATTCAAGTGACAACGACAGTTGTTGTGATTGCAGGTGCTTTTTTTATTATGGCTCCGAGTGTGGCTTGGATGGCAATGCTTCCGATGCCATTTATTCTTTGGGGTTCGGTGGCATTTCAACGATTGTTAGCACCACGTTATGCTGATGTACGTGAGAAGGTGGGTTTTCTAAATTCGCGTCTGGCAAATAATTTGTCAGGAATGTTGACAATCAAAAGTTTTGTAGCAGAAGACTACGAAGCCCAACGGGTACGTGAGGAAAGTGCAGCTTATCGTCAAAGTAATCGGAAGGCGATCGCACTTTCTGCGGCGTTTGTGCCGTTAATTCGGATGATTATTCTTGCTGGCTTTACCGCGTTATTACTCTATGGTGGTTTGGCAGCAGTGGAAGGTAGAATTACTGTAGGAACTTACAGCGTGTTGGTGTTCCTGATTCAGCGGTTATTATGGCCTTTAACTCGATTAGGCGAAACGTTTGACCAGTATCAACGCGCTATGGCTTCAACCAGTCGCGTGATGAATTTGCTTGATACTCCAGTTGCAATCCATACTGGAGACGTGGCGCTTCCTGTGGAGAAGGTACGAGGTGAAATTGAATTGCACAATGTCACTTTTGCTTACAATGGGCGCGATCCTGTCATTGAAAATTTATCGTTATATGTTCCTGCAGGAAAAACGATCGCGATTGTCGGTTCTACAGGTTCGGGTAAGAGTACTCTAGTAAAACTGTTGTTGCGGTTGTATGAAGTGCAATCAGGTAGCATTACACTTGATGGCATTGAGTTACGCGATTTAAAATTTAACGATTTGCGTCGCGCGATTGGTTTAGTTAGCCAAGATGTCTTTTTGTTTCACGGGACAGTTGCAGAAAATATCGCCTACGGAAGTTTTGACGCAACACCAGCAGAAATTATCCACGCTGCTACCATTGCCGAAGCACATGAGTTTATCATGCAGCTTCCTCAAGACTACGATACAATCGTTGGCGAACGCGGGCAAAAGTTGTCTGGGGGACAGCGACAAAGAATTGCGATCGCCCGCGCTGTTTTAAAAAATCCTCCGATTTTGATTTTAGATGAAGCCACTTCTGCGGTAGATAATGAAACTGAAGCCGCTATTCAGCGATCGCTAGAAAAAATTACGCTAAATCGCACAACGATTGCGATCGCGCATCGGCTATCTACTGTGCGTAATGCCGATTGTATTTACGTTATGGAATACGGTAAGTTAGTTGAAAAAGGAACCCACGAACAACTCATCGCCAAACAAGGAATTTATGCCAGCCTTTGGCGGGTACAATCAGGTTTAAACGTTGCTAGTGGTTAGTTGCTAGTCACTAGTCACTTGTATCATCAATAACTAACCAGATTTGATCTTAATTACCAGTCTTTAAATTTTGCATTGCTTATGTTTTTTGGTAGCCCTCAACCTCATTCTCAAGAAAATACTTGGCAACGTCAGTTAGATCAATTTGCCAAGGTAAATCAACAAGAACTTGCAGCTTTGTCTTGGGGATTATGGCTAGAAAATGGCGATCGTCAAGGAACTTTAGGAATTAATCTAAAGCCACAACCGCACTTTGTGTATTGTCCAAAATCGGCAATTGAAACTTTAAATGATAATGTGGAAAATCAAATTCAAGAGATTTTAGGTATTGTTGATAACCACCAACCAGAAAAAGAGGTTTTAATTATTGGTATTGGCAGCGAACAAATCAAAATAATTCATTATGAGCCTAAACCTACACCACCTATTTGTTACGCACAATTAGCAATTGATGTTAATACTTTATTAGAACGATTAGAACAGCATTTATCTGAACAAATATCCTAAAAAATGAGTAGCTTAAATATGAAAATTCTCAATAGCTATCATGAATGACACAGATAAAAGAAAACTCCTGTCTGGATTAAGCCACGGTTCGTTGAGTCTTAACATTGTTGTATTTCCAGTTCTCGTACCCATCATTATCTTGTTGGTTACGGATGATGAAATTGTGCGTGGAAATGCCAAAGAAGCAATTAACTTTGCAATCAATATCATTATTTGTGCTGTCATCAGTTCGATACTTATTTTAGTAGAAGGGATTGGTATTTTCCTACTTTACCTACTTGCTATTATCAGCTTTATCATGCCACTTATTGCTACTATATATGCCGTAAAAAACATACATAAGCCGTATCATTATCCTTTAATTTGGCATTTTTTATAGCGGTATATAAGTGAAGCTAATAGAAAAATGTATCGCCAACTTATTTAAATTGTGAAGTTTTTAGGAACAAACCATAAAATACCTAAAAAAGAGATAATGATTTAAGATCGCTATACTATGTACCGTTTTAATTAAAAGGACAATTTGGCAGAATGCAGCCTGTCCAATCAACACAGCAAAATCAAGAAATTCAACAGGATAGTTCTGTAGCTGTAGATACAGCTATTTTCTTTGAACTTTCTACAGATTTACTGTGTGTCATTAGCTGGGATGGTACGTTGAAGAAGGTAAATCCAGCTTTTGGTAAGACATTAGGATATTTAGCTGCCCAATTACAGCAGCAGAAGTTTATAGACTTGGTTCATCCTGAAGATCAAGATAAAACACTTGCAGCGATCGCTCAAAGTCAAATAAGTGATGGCACAGCATCCTGTGAGAATCGCTACCGCTGTCACGATGGTTCGTATAAACTCTTAGAGTGGACTGTCCGTTTTGAAGTAAAGACAGGATTAATTTACGCAATCGCCCGCGAAGCGGCGAATAATTCCACCACAGATACGGCACTCTATCGCACCTTAGCACGCAATCTTCCCAAATCTGCTGTCTTCTTATTTAACCATGATTTGCGTTACGAGCTATGCGAGGGTCAAGAAATAGCCAGCATGGGCTTTACCCAAGATAGCTTGGCAGGAAAAACCATTTGGGAAGCATTACCATCAGAATTTAGTGCAGAAGTTGAGTCACTGTACCGCGCAACACTTACAGGACAAGAAATTGTGACTGAAATGATTTGTTGCGGTCATGCTTACACCATACATACTGTACCTGTGTGTAACGAACAGCAGGAAATTGTTGCAGGGATGGCGATCCTCCAAAATATTGATGAACGCAAGCAAAATGAGGAAACGGTACGACGACAAATCGGAGAAATTGAAGCAATTTATACCTCCGCACCGATTGGATTATGTTTCTTAGATACTGACTTGCGTTATGTGCGCGTCAACGATCGCTTAGCCGAAATTAATGGTATCCCAGCAGCAGAACACATCGGTAAATCTATTGAGGAACTCTTACCTGAACTAGGTGAATTGCAAGCACAGTTGTTTGCACAAGTGATTCAAACTGGAGTACCTATTTTAGATATGGAACTACATGGTACTACCCCAGCGCAACCAGGAATCGAGCGCGATTGGTTAGTGAGTTACTACCCACTACGCGATCGCGATAACCATATTCTTGGTATCAATATTGTTGTTCAGGAAATTACACAGCGCAAGCAACAAGCTACTGAACTCAAAGAACGAGAAAGACAGCTAACAACAATTTTATCGAATACTCCCGATGTAATTTGCCGTTACAGTAAGGACTTTCGCTATCTTTATATCAGTCCCGCTGCTGAACGAATTGTCGGGATTCCCACAAACCAATTCATTGGTAAAACAAATGCAGAAATAGGGATGCCAGAAACATACACTAAGACGTGGGAGAATCTGATTACAGAAGTTTTGACAACAGGTCATCAACAAGTTTTAGAGTTTAACTTCTCCTACGCATCTAGAACGTGGCATTTCTACTCGATATTTATTCCAGAATTTGCACCTGACAGTTCAGTTGAATCAGTACTCGTTGTCAGTCGCGATGTGACCGAACGTCGTCAAGCTGAAGAATCCTTAGCGAAAAGTCAAGATTGGTTGCAACTTTCCCAACAAGCAGGGCACATTGGTGCTTTTGTTTGGGACATAATGACAGGAGATATTGTTTGGACGCAACAGCTAGAAATTCTGTATGGGTTAACTCCTAGTAGCTTTGGCGGTACTTACGAACACTGGCGACAACAAGTTCACCCAGAGGACTTAGCGCGAATTGAGCAAAGTTTGCAAGAGAAGATGCAGACTCGCAGTGAAGAGTGGCAAGGAGATTTTCGGATTTTTCACGCTCAAACTGGGGAAATGCGCTGGATCGCTGCTAAAAGTCGCTTCTTTTATGATGATTGTGGGCAAGCAGTTCGGATGATTGGCGTCAATCTTGATATTAGCGATCGCAAACATACAGAAGTTGCGTTACGCGAAAGTGAACTGAATTACCGGATGCTAGCAGATACAATGCCACAGTTGTTCTGGACAACGCTACCTGATGGCTACCACGAATATTACAACCAGCGCTGGTACGATTATACCGGATTAACGTTAGAGGAAACCAAAGGGACTGGCTGGAATCACGTTTTGCATCCTGAGGATCGACAACGCAGTTGGGAAGTCTGGAGTGAGTCGCTGTGTACAGGGAAAAATTATGAAATTGAATATCGGTTTCGTCGCTTTGATGGAGAATACCGCTGGTTTTTAGGCAGGGCATTTCCTTTACGCGATCAGAGTGGACAAATTATTCGCTGGTTTGGTTCGTGTACTGATATTCACGATCAAAAAATTGCCTTAGAAGAACGCGATCGCGCCGTAGAACGCGAACGAACCGCAAGATCGCAAGCTGAAGCAGCGAACCGAATTAAAGATGAGTTTCTAGCAGTACTATCACACGAGTTGCGATCGCCACTCAATCCAATTTTAGGTTGGGCAAAACTTCTTCTCAGTCGAAAATTTGATGAAGAGACAACGCGCAAAGCTTTACAAACAATCGAGCGCAATGCACAATTACAAACACGCCTGATTGAAGACTTACTAGATATCTCGCGAATCTTACGCGGTAAGCTGAGCTTAAACATCACGCAAGTTAACTTAGTCACAATTGTAGAAGCCGCACTCGAAACTGTACGACTCGCGGCGGAGGCGAAAGCGATTAACTTACACTTCATCATGGCATCGGCACGCGATCGAGAGTTCCAAATTACGGGAGATGCAGCGCGGTTGCAGCAAATTATTTGGAATCTCCTCACAAATGCAGTCAAGTTTACCCCCAATGGTGGGCGCGTTGAAGTCAAGCTGGATTATGTGTTCTCAGGTTTGAATTATGAATTGGGGAATTCTACAACTCAAAACTCACAAAGATGTGTGCAAATTCAAATCAGCGATACTGGTAAAGGAATTGCACCTGAATTTCTCCCCCATGTATTTGATTATTTCCGTCAAGCTGATAGCAGCATTACGCGAAAATTTGGTGGACTAGGGTTAGGACTTGCTATTGTACGTCATTTAGCTGAACTGCATGGTGGTTCAGTCAAAGCCGATAGTCAAGGCGAAGGTAAAGGCGCAACATTTAGCGTCACGCTACCGCTACCAGAAGCAGATGTAGGAAATGCAACCTTAGGTAATAACACGCATGACAATGACTCTGATCTCCCACTATTGGGAATACGAGCATTAATTGTAGATGACGAAGCGGATATGCGCGAGTTACTTGTTGTAACTTTAGAACAATATGGAGCGCAAGTTACTGCTGCTGCATCAGCAAGTGAAGTCTTAGAACAGTTACCACAAGCCTATCAGATTCTCATTAGTGATATCGGAATGCCCAACATAGATGGCTACACATTAATGCGGCAAATTAGAACCTTACCAATTGAACAGGGAGGATCAATACTTGCGATCGCCTTAACTGCTTATGCTGGCGAAACCGATCAACAAGCAGCGATCGCCGCTGGATTTAATCGACATTTAGCAAAACCCGTTGAACCTGCTAAATTGTTAGCAACTATTGTCAATCTATTCAGCAATAAATCATAAATCTTGAGCTAAGATGAGTGTCATTGCTTGCTGTAGAATCTCTTCTTGATTAACTATTTTTGCTAATTCATCCGGTTGATAGCGTCCTTCTGCAACTTCTAAAGCAGCGCAATCTATTGCTGCTGGATAAGCTTCTTCTAAAGCAATACGTAAATCTTCTGGTGGTAAGTAATAACCACCTGCTTGGCGACGTTTATTCTTTTTTTGGATCATCCGAATTGAATTACGAATTGAAACTTCCCACGAGCGCGTAGAACGCTTTTCGGCGTGTTGTTTGATAAGATGAAGCAAAAGGATGACTGCATAACTACTGATTGCACTAATTTTGTCATCGCGACTCATTTCTTCAAGCTCTTCAACAATTGCTAATGCTCCTTTAACATCACCTTGTAATAGCAATTCTTTGAGTGTAAATAATTCTTCCATAGCATTATTTCAATTCCTTTGCTCAGTTATAAAGTTTAGAATGTGTTCAGCAGTAATCTGGGGTTGTTCAAGATGTGGTACATGACCGCAGTCTTTAATCCAAATAAGTTTACTATGTGCGATCGCTTGTTGAAACTGATTAGCATCTTTGATTCCTAAAATGCGATCGTCTTCTCCCCATAAAATCAACGTTGGTTGCTGAATTTGCGCCAACTTGTCTTTAAAAGATGTGTAACCACCACTTTTTGTAAAAGCAATTAAAGCTTGATTCCATCCAGGCACATTTAAATGCAATGCAGCACATAATTGAGCATCAACTGAAGCTAAACTTTTATTTTTATACGCAGCACGACTAATACTATTGCGTACTCGCGGGTTGCGTAAAAACTCTGTCGCCAATCGATCAAGTGGTGGAAACATGAGTTTTCCCATTGCAGAACCGGCACTAAACCCTGCACTATCTATTAGTACTAATTTTTGCACAACCTCTGGATAAGTTAGTGTAAAATCAATCGCGGCTGCCCCTCCCATCGACGCCCCAACTAAAATTACTGGTTGATTAATTAAAGTTCTCCAGAAATAATATAAATGTGTTTTAATCGCACTTGGACTGAAAGTAAGATTGGCGCGTTCAGTAAAGCCAAAACCTAATAAATCGACTGCCCAAGTGTTATTTTTAGCTGCTAATAACGGTAGTAAACGACGAAATTCTAACACAGAACTATCAAAGCCATGCAAAAGTAAAATTGGTTGATCGCTGTTACCTTGATGAACATAAGCTGTAGTAATTGCTTGTGCAGTTAAGGGAGTGGCGATCGCCTGAAATTTAATATTTTTTGCTAGCTCAATTGATGTTGATTCAGTAAGTTGATTAATTAGCTGATTTAAATTAATTTTCATAACAATTTATTCAACTGTTAACAACATAGCAGCAATAGATAACTATTTATAAACTTCTATTACCAACTCTACACGAACACCACTAAAAAATAAGGTAGTAGCTCTGAATTAATTCAGCTTACTACTACCAAGATAAAATATATAAAAACCTACAATTTAACCACAAATAGCTTGATTAATCTCCGGTGACAGCTTCTTTAATTTGCTCAGCAGCTTGTTTTGTCCCAGGATCAATCGGTTCATCAAGGTTAAGTTTATCCTTGATATTTTCAAAAACTCCTTTATTCTGATCTTGTGCCTTTTCAGCTGCTGTTTTAGTTGCTGGTTTGTAGCCTTCTTTTTCTAAAAGCCTTTCTGCTTTTTCAGTTTCTTCTCTAAGTTTTTCGGCTTTAGGACGTCCCTGACTATCTACTCGGTCAACTTGGTACGCAGTAGCCTCTGGTGTAACTGGTTCAGCTTGTACTTGCACGGCTGTACTCACCATAAAAGCCAAGGCTACGAGAAAAACAGTAACAATCTGCCGCAGTTTAATTCTTTGCAACCACGATCGCTTCATTTAGACCCTCCACTGTAGTTCTTGAAGTCGAAATTAAGCTTACACGGTTTAGCAGTACTCTGTTAAGAGTAGCGAGATAGAGATCTAGACAAAAACGTAGATTGATTCTAAACATAAAGATTTGTAAAAAAAAATGTCAAGTATTATTACACAGTTATTCGTTCATCCTGTTAAAGGGCTAACACCGCAAGCCGAAACCCAAGTTACCTTGCAAGCAGGACATGGAATATTAGGCGATCGCGCTTTTGCTTTGATGTACGATACTTCTGCATCATCCAACTCTAATGTTGTCCCGTGGATGCAAAAGCGCAACTTTGCAATGCAATGCGATCTACCTAGATTAGCAGCTTTGGATTGTTACTACGATTTTAAAACTGAATTATTAACGATTAAACACAAAGGTAAAGAGTTACTTATCGCCAAAACAAATTCTGAGGAACGTAACTTAATTAGTGTATTTTTTACGAATTATCTTGCAACCGAGTTAAAATCGCCATTACGGCTAGTTGGTGAAAACGATGGAAAAACTCGTTACCCCGATCGCCACACAGCACACATATCCCTAATTAATCAAACAACGTTAGATCAATTAAGCAATATTGCTAGACAACCAGTTGATATACAACGCTTTCGACCTAATATTGTCTTTAAGGGTATACCAGCATGGGCAGAGTTTGATTGGATAGGACAAGTATTCCAGTTAGGTTCTGTACAAATCGAAATTACTGCCCCTATAAATCGCTGTTTAAATATTGATGTAAATCCTAAGACAGGAGAGCAAGATTTACCGCTACTTTCGCTATTACAACAACACTTTCATCACAGGCAGACAGGAGTTCTTGCCAAAGTCATTACAAGCGGTATAGTAGCCGTTGGCGATCGCTTGCAACCTTTAAATCTTAATTAAAAAACAAAACCAGCAAACAAACGCTTGCTGGATGGCATTTTTTTGTGAAACTTATACTTTGTCAATTGTATCCTTCATTGCATCTTTAGCATCTTCAATCGCGTGCATTGTTGCAGCTTCCTCTTGCTTTGCTTGACCTTCTGCTTTATCTTTAGTATTGCCTGTAATTTCACTCATAGCCTCTTGAAGCTTTCCTTCTACATTCTTAGCAACTGCTTCTGCCCGATTTTCAACACTCATTTGCTTCTCCTTGACATTACCTCGCTTTACTTAGAAAGACAGAATAAAGTAAAATTTACATCCCTCATTAGTTAGATTTTTGATACTTTAGTAAAAAATATCTCTTATCTGATACAGATTTTTCTATTTTTACGTATACAAGTAAGATAGATGTGTTCCGTAAAAGCTGAGTCAACTAACTGTTAACCAATAAGAAATAGCAAACGCTATCGACTGTGCTTTTTTTATAAAAAATACTTATTAGTAGCTTGCGTCAGTCATTCTACGGGAACAATAAAAACAGCAAATCTTTATCTTGCGAACTCATAGAATGGAAAGATTGAGGTTGGAATATGTCCTCAAGCCGCTGGCGTTCTCAGACAACAGAAGTGATCTCACCTCAACAGAACAATTGTCACAATAAAACAGAAGCGCAGCGAAAAAATATCAAAAAAAGTTGGTTTGCCTCTGCTACAAGTAAATCTTGTGGCTTGCGGTGGAAAACAAGACTGTTATTTGGTGGTGCAATTACTTCTCTAGTAGCCATTTTATATACTACTGCTTCCACTGTTTTGCTCAGCAGTCTAGAAAAAGTTGAAATCGAAGAAACATACCGAAACGTTGAGGGATTTTTAGATGCTTTTGCCCAAACACAAGAAGAGTTTAGTTTACGCTTGGCAGATTGGGCAATATGGGACGATACTTATCGATTTGCACAAGATAGAAATCAAGATTACATTAATCTTAATATAACTTTAGACTCACTGCAGTATTTACAAATTAATGCAGCAGTCTTTCTAAATAACAAGAATCAAATTATTTATAGTGTGGGATTCGATGTAGAGAAAAATCAAAAAACATCTATCCCTGTATCATTAGAACACTATATCATTAACAATAAAAATTTAGTACAACACTCTAAAGTTAACAGTAGTTTAATAGGAGTCATTGCTTTACCTCAAGGTCCTATGCTCATAGCCTCGCGCCCTATTGTCAATAGTAGAGGTGAAAAACCAATTCGAGGAACATTAGTTTTTGGGCGCTATCTCGACAAAACAAAAGTTGCAACGTTAGCGACAAAAAGCCGCTTGAGTATCACAATACGAAGTCTTAATCAAACATTACCACCAGATTTTCAAACAGCACTATCTGAACTGTCCTTAAAAAATCATAGGATTTTTGTACGTCCAATTTGCGATCGCATCGTTGCAGGCTATACTCTCTTAACAGATGTAGAAGCTAAACCTGTTGCACTTTTAAAAGTAGAAACTCCCAGAATTATCTACCAACAAGGCATAACTAGCCTATCTTATCTTTTGCTTTTATTAGTATCAATTGGATTAGTTTTTACTGGAGTTACGTTACCGTTACTAGAACGACTAATCTTTTTACGATTTGAGCGACAAGAACAAGAGGAACGCTATCGTGCTGTTGTTGCTCAAGCTTCTGAGGGAGTATTTCTAATTGATGCGGAAACTAAAGTTTTGCTGGAGGCAAATATTGCTTTGCAAAACTTACTCGGTTATTCTGATCTAGAGATTTTACAACTGACACTTTATGATATTGTTGTTGGCGATCGCGACCTTATTAATGCTGATCTAGAGCAAATTTCAGCAAAAGACTATAACTTCACGCGAGAATACAAATATCTGTGTGAAGATACTTCTTTAATTGATGTTGAAGCAAGTGCAACTCAAATTTTATACAACGAAAAAGATACTTATTGTATTGTGGTGCGAAATATCACTGAACGCAAGAAAGTTGAGAACGCACTAAGGGAAAGCGAAAAACGTTTGTCTTGGCAAGCTAGTCACGATTCTTTAACCGAACTTGTCAACCGCCGAGAATTTGAGCAACGCTTGGCAAATGTATTAGAAAGTGCAAAAACTGAAGGTACGCAGCATGCACTATGCTACTTAGATTTAGATCAGTTCAAAATTATTAATGATACCTGCGGTCATTTTGCTGGCGATCGCCTATTATGCCAAGTCAGTGTTTTATTTCAAAACAGATTACGCAAAACTGATATGTTGGCGCGTTTAGGAGGTGACGAATTTGGCATTATCTTTTATCAATGTTCTTTAGAACAAGCTATAAGAATTGCGGAAGCACTAAGACAGCAAGTTAGCGAATTTCCCTTTATATGGAAAGAAAGAATTTTTTCAGTTACTACAAGTATCGGAATCGTTGTCATTAATGCAGATACTCCCAATTTAGCTAGCGTGTTGAGTGCTGCGGACGCAGCTTGTTATGCTGCTAAGAATAAAGGGCGTAATCGAATCAATATCTATCAACCTAACGATCTTGAAATAGCCCAGCAACGAGGTGAAATGCAATGGGTTTCACACATTCCCAAAGCACTAGAAGACAACCGCTTTTGTTTGTACTATCAAGAGATTGCCTCTTTAACAGATACAAGTAATCAACAACACGGTGAAATTTTATTGCGCTTAAAAGATGAGAACGATCAAATTGTACTGCCAATGGCATTCATTCCAGCGGCTGAGCGCTATAACTTAATGCATCTCATTGATCGCTGGGTAATTTCTACGCTGTTTGCTTATTTGGCTCAGTTACAAACTGACAGCGATCGCACAATTTATGCAGTAAATCTTTCAGGAGCAAGTATTAATGACGAAAGTTTTATTGATTTTGTTCAAGCACAATTTACATATTATCAAATTCTCCCATCAAGGATTTGCTTTGAAATTACTGAAACACTGGCGATCGCCAATTTAAATAAAGCTGCGTCATTCATTCGCAAACTAAAAACAATTGGCTGCTACTTTGCCTTAGATGATTTTGGTAGTGGGATGTCTTCATTTGCCTATTTGAAAAACTTACCAGTAGATTATCTCAAAATTGACGGCTCTTTGATTAAAGATATAGTCGAAGACGCGATCGCTTACAGTATGGTAGAAGCTATTAGCCGTATTGCTACTGTGATGCAACTCAAAACAATTGCTGAGTTTGTTGAGAATGAAGCAATTCAAGAAAAATTGAGAGTACTTGCAGTTGATTATGCCCAAGGTTACGGAGTCGCTAAACCAAAACCACTAGATCTCATACATGGCTTACAAATCTCCACTAAAATGTAGCTGCATGCACTAAGACAAGACTTTTAGTAACTATTCCATAGAAGTAAACTGTTTTATTGAGTGGCGAATTTCGCTAAGCTTAAGAGGTAAAAATAAACTTTTTGAAATTATTGTATAACTTACTTAATAATTCATTTATTAATTGAATACAATCTTCAATTAATTTCAAAATACATTGATAATTATTTACCGCCATCAGTTCATTTGCAGACGATAATTTAAAGAATATAGGCGTTATTGCAAATGGAGTAAGTAACGATGCCTAATCACTTTTCGATATTAGATGATGAAAACCGAGTCTATGGAGAATGGCATGGTCATCTGCATTACACGTTAATGTATCAAAGCAGAGATAGAGCCGAACAAGTCGCCAGAGACCATCACATGTTAGGGTACAAAATCGTGCCATCAGAGGCAGCAGTAAGATACTCGCAAAGTAGATACTCAGAACACAAGTAAAGATAAAAAGGAGGGGTCTTAAACCCCTTCTTTTTAATAAGGGCTACTATTTTGACTGAAAAATTTTACCTTGCAGTTCAGAAATTAGCTTTCCACGATCTTGTAAAGTCTGAGATCGCATCCCCAACCTCCGCACGCAACGACGAATGCTGCCCCAACTAGATTTTACTCCTGACCTCTGAGTGATATATCTTGCCTGCCCACATTCAACGCGTTCGATTTCATAGTCTCTCTGGTTGCATTCACTATAAAATTATTCAGAAGCACTCCCTCAGGAATAAGGACTTGCATAGATTGCTCGGTCAAGTTGAGAATAAGTTAGAGTAACGCACACCAGTACAGGAGACCTGCGGTGAGTCAGGAATTTGATTACGATTTAGTCATTATTGGCGCTGGAGTTGGCGGACATGGTGCTGCTTTACACGCGGTTAGTTGTGGATTGAAAACCGCGATTGTGGAAGCAGCAGATATGGGTGGAACTTGTGTCAATCGAGGTTGTATTCCTTCAAAAGCACTACTTGCTGCTGCCGGTCGCGTGCGAGAATTACGCAATGCTCATCATCTTAAAGCCTTGGGAATTCAGGTTGGAAATGTTGAGTTTGACCGTGCCGCGATCGCCAATCATGCAAACAACTTAGTCAGCAAAATTCAAGGTGACTTGACAAACAGCCTCAAACGTCTAGGCGTTGATATTATTCGAGGCTGGGGTAAAGTAGCTGGACAACAGAAAGTCACAATCGCCACCGACAATGGTGAAAAAATTGTTACAGCTAAAGATATTATCCTTTCTCCTGGTTCTGTCCCTTTTGTCCCTCCAGGAATTGAAGTAGACGGCAAAACGGTCTTTACAAGCGATCAAGGTGTCAAGCTAGAATCACTTCCCGACTGGGTGGCAATTATTGGTAGCGGCTACATTGGGCTAGAGTTTTCAGATGTTTATTCTGCGCTAGGCTGTGAAATCACGATGATTGAAGCCCTAGACCAACTCATGCCAGGATTTGACCGCGATATTGCTAAACTAGCTGAACGCATCTTAATTACACCCCGCGATATTGAAACATATGTGGGAATCTACGCGAAGCGGGTGATTCCTGGATCTCCTGTAGTGATTGAACTAGCAAACTTTAAAACAAAAGAAGATGTTGATGTCATTGAAGTAGACGCTTGCTTAGTTGCCACCGGACGCATCCCAGTTACGCAAAACCTCGGCTTAGAATCTATTGGTGTCGAACTTGATTGTCGTAACTTTATTCCTGTAGACGATCGCATGGCAGTATTATCTACGGGTGAACCTGTACCGCATTTATGGGCGATTGGTGATGCTAACGGCAAAATGATGTTAGCTCATGCAGCTTCTGCCCAAGGTATCACAGCAGTCGAAAATATCTGCGGGCGACACCAAGAAATTGATTATCGCAGTATCCCCGCTGCCGCGTTTACGCACCCTGAAATTAGCTATGTAGGAATGACGGAAACTGCAGCAAAAGATCTGGGTAAAGAACAAGGATTTGAAGTGGGTGCAGTGCGAACTTATTTCAAAGGTAATTCCAAAGCCTTGGCTGAAGGTGAAGCCGACGGTATCGCCAAAGTTGTCTATCGCAAAGACACTGGTGAAGTTCTCGGAGTACACATCATGGGAATGCACGCTTCGGACTTAATTCATGAAGCTTCTGCGGCGATCGCCAACCGTCAATCTGTCCACTCCTTAGCCCATCTCGTCCACGCCCACCCCACACTATCTGAAGTACTGGACGAAGCCTATAAGCGCGCGATCGCATCTTAACTATTACCCCTATCCCTAGTCACTAGCCACCAATCACTCGCCCCTCGCCCCTCACCCCTAGTTCATATGCAAATTCGCCGTCGGTCACCCAATACATCGGTTGATATAAGAAGCTTACGCTATCAGGTTGCTATTCCTAATGCTGAACCACAAAATATTTTAGAAAAGATTGTCTGGCATAAAGAAACTGAAGTTGCGCAACTACGAGAAAAACTTCCTTTAGTCGAACTTCAACGTAAAGCACTTGCAGCATCACCAACTCGTGATTTTATTGGTGCATTACGTCAAGGAAAGACAACACCTGCACTCATTGCCGAAGTCAAAAAAGCTTCACCAAGTAAAGGTGTTTTTCGCGAAGATTTCGATCCTGTCGCGATTGCGCAATCTTATACTCAAGGAGGCGCAAGTTGTCTTTCGGTATTAACTGATGAAAAGTTCTTTCAAGGCAGTTTTAACAATCTTGCCTTAATTCGTAGTGCCGTAGATTTACCACTTTTGTGCAAAGATTTTATTATCTATCCGTACCAAATGTACATGGCGCGTATTCGCGGTGCGGATGCAGTACTGTTAATTGCAGCAATTCTGAGCGATCAAGATTTACAATACTTTGTCAAAATTGCAACTGCGCTTCATATGATAGCCTTAGTCGAAGTTCATACATTAGAAGAACTAGACCGCGTTTTAGCTGTTGATGGAGTACAATTAATTGGTATAAATAATCGCAATCTCGCAGATTTTTCCGTAGATTTACAAACAACTTGTACTTTACTAGAAGCACGAAAAGAGGAATTGCGATCGCGCAATATCTTAGCTGTCAGCGAGTCAGGACTGCATACGCCAGCAGACCTCGAAGTAGTATCCTCCGCAGGTGCAGCAGCGGTACTAATTGGGGAATCCCTTGTCAAACAGCCCGATCCGCAAGCAGCGATCGCCGCTTTGTTTACCACCTTACCACCCTGTAATTAACGGTTGCGCTCTCGACTATGAAAGTACACCTGCATACATAAAAAAGAGCGCTTCAAAATCCAAAATTCAGTTTTTATGCAGACAATTCCCCTTCCTTCTCCAATTCACTACGAACTTCTATTGCAGTTATTAGAGCAACAAACCATGTCCGCAGTGAGTCAAAATCCAACTTTGCGGGAACAGGTGAATCAGCTAATCATTACCCTGCGTAAAGCCGCTGCGCAACAAAAACATCTAGAAGAAAGTTGTCAACAGTCACAGATTGCGATTGAATCGCGGTGGTCACTTAATCATCACTAAAACAAATACTTAGACTGCCGCACGTAGCTTTGATGCAAACTAATGGTTGTGAACTACAGTATTCGACCGCTCATGTCAGAAGATGAGCCATTTCTGTGGGAAATGTTGTATCAGGCACTTTATATCCCCAAAGGACAATCTGCGCTGCCGCGTGATGTGGTTAACCTTCCTGAACTGACTTGTTACGTTCAAGGTTGGGGACGCGAAGGCGATTGTGGCTTTCTCGCCAGCGATAAGGTAACAAATCAACCTATCGGCGCGGTCTGGTTGCGCTTACTAGTAGGCGAGAACAAAGGTTATGGTTATGTGGATGATGGCACGCCTGAACTGAGCATTGCTGTTTATCCTGAATATCGCAGTCAAGGTATAGGTACGCAATTACTTACTCACTTATTTGCATCCGATTGTGGACAATCATCTATTTCGCTGAGTGTCTCAGTAAACAATCCGGCGTTGCGGCTTTATGAGCGTTTCGGGTTTGAGGTCGTAAGCCAAAGCGCAGAATCACTCACTATGAGACGAGATTAACGCGACCTACAGCAGGATAAAAAGCTACTGTACTCAACCACTGACAGTTTACACTCGTTCTTCACGCTAGGATTGACAATCTAAATAGCAAAATAACAAAATAAACTATCAAATTTCTGCCCGTGCTTTTAGCGCCTGATTCATCTTTTCAAAACCAATTTTAGTTTTGGTATCCAAACTTTTTGCTAAAAAAGGAACAAGTATTCCAGAAAATATTTCACCGTGAATAAATCGAATGCGATCGCTTCCCAATGGCTCAATTTGAAAATAATGCTCTCCATTAAAGATTCCTGATAAAAGTAACTGTCCTAACCAACGAAATTCTCGTTCTGGTTCAGCAACCAAAACTGTAGGTCGAAACGTCATTATGTTTCCTCCTGGTCGTTGCAGTTGCACTTCTAGCCGCGCCCCTTTTTTCACCTCACCACTTGCAAAACGAATAAACGGGTTCCATTGAGGATACTCATCAAAGTCAGTTAAGACATTCCACACAGTGGTTGCCGAAGCGTTAATCTCAATCTTTGTAGTTAGCTGCTTCACGATCAATCTCCTCAAAGCTAAGACAAAGTTGATAGTATTTGATCGCGCGATCGCACGAGTTCTGCTAACCCAGATACACGAGAGACAATCGGTGTATAACCTAGTTCGCTACGTGCTTTGCGATCACTCAATATTAATTCTTGACCGATCAGCCGCACCATTGTTCGCGTTAATGGTGGCGTATCCTGACGGCGAGTGACTTGCCAAAAAGTTTCCGCAATTCTAGCAAGTTTCCAAGCTAAGCGATAAGGAATACTGCGATTTTCTGGTGTTACGCCTTCAATTTGTAGCAGTGTTGTTACCCACTCGCGAAACTGCACTAGATCGTCATCTGCTAAAAAATATGCCTGTCCGCCGGAACTGCGCTCAGCTGCCAAAATTGCACCATGACATACGTTTGCTACATGAGTTGTTGTGTATGTATAATTGCCCCGATCAATCCAAATAAATTGACCTGCCCGTACTGCTTGAGCCAATTGAGGGATAGCACGATCTCCAGTTCCCCAAATCCAAGCAGGGCGAACAACTGCTGTCATAAAACCTGGTTGATTAGCAGCAACGACTTGTTGCTCTGCCAAGCTCTTGGTGGCAATATACGGAGAGAAAGTAGGCTGTTGTAGTGGAAAATTTTCATCTGCATGACCAAGAGGTTTATGGTTCATCACACTTGCACTTGCGCCTACTTGGACAAATTTCTCAACTTTGGCAGTTTTAGCAGCAGCTAGAGTCCGCTGTGTACCGACAACATTAGCTTGATAAAACGTTTCATAGCTTCCCCAAGTACTCAGCAAGCCAGCAACATGAACGACAATCTTGCAATCGCGCATTCCATCAGTCATAACTGCTTGATCGAGTAGATCGCCACGCACCACATCTGCGCCCAAATGACTTACCCATTTTGCTGCTTGTTCTGAACGAGCTAGCGCCTTAACTTGATATCCACGTTCTCGCAACATCTGAATCATACAGTGACCGACAAACCCCGAACCACCAGTCACAAATACTTTCATTGTGGCTCCTTATAACATGTGACAAAATTTGAAATCTGTCACCAACTAAATGAACGATAACATGATGTAAGCTTTATAACAAGTGACAAAACTTGAAATCTGTCATAGTAGCCTAAATACAGCCCATTTTTAAGGCAACAATTAGCAAGTCAAGAATTGTATGAGCTTGTTCTTCGCTAGGTTCATCGATAGTATCTACGACAAGCAGCGGATGGTGAAATTTCAATGTTGCATCCCAAACTGCATTAGTGGCGCGTTCGAGATCAATAATCTGCAATTCTCCTGTCTGTACTCCGCTACGGAGAATCTCTTTGAGAATAGCGCGGATAGCTTGAATGTGTTGTGCAACAACGGTGCGATGCTCTTGAAGGATGGTAGTGAATGTTTCAAAAAGTTCTTGTTCGGTAGCACATTCTTGGCGTTTGATCCGATACAACTCCAAAACATAAGCTTTAAGCTTGGCAACAGCTGGTATTTGCTGAGTGGCGATCGCTTGTAGTGCAATTTCTGTTTGACGCAACCATTGCTCAATCACAGCATCAATAATATCGGCTTTAGCCTTAAAAAAACGGTAAACATTCGCATGGGACATTCCACAAGCACGCGCAATCTCACTAACTGTTGTCCGTGCATAGCCATAGCGTCGGAGATGAGCTTCTGCGGTTGTCAAAATTAGAGCACGGGTTTCTTGCACAGTGCGATCGTCTTGCATTTATCAGTGTTAGACCTAACACACCACAACTAACACATTTTATCTTTGTGCTGAGTACTCAAGGTCAGACTAATTTTTTTACTCAAATGTATAATCTGCACATTTCTCAAAGCGAGTACATTAACTAAAATCAAATCACCTCGCTCAATCTGCATCGATTAGCAGCCGTTAAGTCCAGCTACCTGTACAGATGCTCAATTCTAGGAACAATCCGTGTTGCAGCAAAATACTACCAGCAATTTAGAACATCAGCGCGATCGCAACAAAAAAGACAAAATTTAGACAAAGTAATGCTGACGATCAAACTGAGCAAAAGCAACTAGAGCGCATTAGTCAACTCGAACGCGCCCTCGAACAGTCGTTAACGTACTTAGCAGAATTGAGAAGAAAGCTGAAAACGCAGGATTTACTAGAAGCGCAGCTAGCAGCCGTCGAGGAGATAGCAAATGTACAACAACAAGCAATCCTCAAATTACAACAGCAACTGGTACAACAGCAGCAATCTCAAGTGCAATTACAACAAGCGCGATCGCATCAAATCATGCAACAAACAGTAGCACTTCAAGAACAAATTATCCAGCAATCGCAACAAGTTGGTGAATATGTAGCTGCTGTTCAGTATTGGAAAGAGCAATACTTAGCAAGTGTGACTCTTTCGCTTGAACTTAAAGAAGTGCTGGAAAGACTTGTCCCAGAAAGATTATTTGAACTTACTCATTTGCTAACAACAGTGCAATTAATGACACAACAAACACGAGAAGTTGTGTCAACGTTACCTGCAGCTGCAAAGCATTCATCTAAAGTAGATTTACCACCTTTTCTAAAATAGCCTTATTCTCATACAATCGCACCTCAGCACCCTTGCACCTCTGCTCTCTACAGATGTATCAGCGATCGCACTTTTCCAGGTATAATCAAAAAATTTCCTAAAAATTGTACAAGCTTTTCAACTTGTGCAATCTGAGATCAACCCCTAACTCTTCACACAACAGTAGGACAACAATGCAAGACAAGCTGATGCTGATGATTCCTGGTCCCACACCGGTACCAGAGGCAGCGCTACTCGCTTTAGCCAAGCACCCAATTGGTCATCGTACCAGTGAATTTAGCAATATGCTGGCGGAAGTGACGGAAAACCTCAAGTGGTTGCACCAAACCCAAAGCGACGTAATGATGCTGACTACCAGCGGTACAGGTGCCCTAGAAGCTGGAATGATTAATTTTTTAAGTCCAGGCGATCGCATTTTGGTTGGTTGTAACGGCAAGTTTGGCGAACGCTGGGCGGAAGTTGGTGAAGCTTACAACTTAAATGTCGAAAGAATTACTGCTGAGTGGGGACAACCCCTCGATCCCCAAGCATTTGCAGAAAAACTCGAAGCAGATAAAGAAAAACAAATCAAAGCTGTCGTTGTTACCCACAGTGAAACATCAACTGGCGTACTCAATGATTTGGAAACAATTAACCGTCACGTTAAAAACCACGGTGAAGCATTAATTATCGTTGATGCAGTGACAAGCCTCGGTGCAGTTAGTGTACCAATGGATACTTGGGGTTTAGATGTTGTTGGTTCTGGTTCGCAAAAAGGTTATATGATTCCTCCAGGGTTAGGAATTGTTGCCGTTAGCCCTAAAGCATGGGAAGCGTATAAAACCGCAAAGTTACCCCGCTACTACCTCGATTTAGGTAAATATCGCAAAGCAACTACAAAAAAAACAACTCCTTTTACACCGCCAGTTAATTTAATTGTGGCTTTACACGCTACACTGCGGATGATGAAACAAGAAGGATTAGAAGCCATCTTTGCGCGTCATCAAAGGCTCATGAGTGCAACCCGTGCTGGTATAAAAGGCTTGAACTTGCCTTTATTTGTGAGTGATGATTGTAGCAGTCCAGCAATTACTGCAGTCGCACCTCAAGGAATTGAAGCAGATCAGGTGCGAGCAATTATGAAAAAACGTTTTGATATTGCTTTAGCTGGTGGGCAAGATCACTTAAGTAATAAAATCTTCCGCATTGGGCATTTGGGCTTTGTGAGCGATCGCGATATTCTTAGTGCTATTTCATCGCTAGAAGTTGCTTTGCACGAACTTGGTTATGAAAACTTTACTCCTGGGGCTGGTGTTGCAGCGGCTGCGAAGATTTTTGCTCAGTCGTAGTAGGAGCGAGGGATTGGTTTTGAATGCGCGTTAGCGTAGCGGTGCCTTAGCACGTTTTGAATTAAATTTTCTTAAACTCAACACTCAAAACTGAGAACTCATAACTCTGTTAAACTCAACACTTCACGACTCCTCCAGCTTTGACTAATTCTTGCACGCAGTCTTAATGGTGTAAGTTATGAAATCAAAAGAGCGGGTTATTACCCGCTCCATTTTTGTTGCCAATACATTGTCGATCTCCTTTGACTATTGCCTACACACAATTTACGTGTCTTGACATAGACGAGCTAACTTTTGGCGTGTCATCTATCTGTAGGCTTATACTATTGCACTTTCCAACCAGTCGTAGATTTGATTGAGTTGATCTAACGTCACTAAGCCATATTGCCAAAGAATCATCGGCAGTGGACCTGGGTTTTGTTCGCGATGGCGCAAAGCTACATCAATAGAAGCAGCAGATATCGATAAATCCTTTTGGAGAAAGTCAATAAATTTAGAGTAGTTTGTGGGTGACATCGGTTTTTCACTTTCTATCGTGAATAGGTTTAAGTTTGAGCTATTTGACATATGATGAACTAGTATTTGCTAGCCAGTTTTTTCTCTGTCCCAAAGTCGTTATTGGATTGCTGACTCTAGTTGATCGTGAAACTGAATTTTGCGAGTTTCCTTCACTTGTTATGAGTGCAACACTATGCGGACTAGAATTTTAGCGCAACTTGCCAATGTACATCAGTTTGTTGCCAAAAACGCAAAATTTATTAAAACTATTTTTACTCTAGTGCAGTAATATTGTTCACCTACAACAAGGAAGAGTTATTGGTTGAATTTTGCTCTTCCAAAAGACTGATCCCAGCCTTGAGTCATACAAATTTATTTTTTTTGAGCTGTAACCTTTTACTATAGAAAAGCGATCGCGCAAATAATTCTGTTTTTCTATCAAATTTATCAAATGTTACCCTAACCAAGATAAAAACACCACAACTTTTATAGGGAATTTTCCCCGTTGTTGCCAACGACGTGATAGAGAAAATTCCTCAAGTAGGTTTTATGAGTCTAAAAATTGAATATCTAGGCGATCGCCTACACGAATTCCTAGTTCAGCAGCACGTCCCCCTCGCAGTTCAATGACTTGGTTAACGGGTGTTTCAGAACCATAAGTCGGACATGGTTCTGTTTGACAAGGAGGAACAGCAGGTGCGATCGCTTTAACTTGTCCATTTTCCAGAAAAATCATATCCAGCGGAAACCGGACATTTTTCATCCAAAAGCCTACAGGTCGGGCAGGTTCAAAGACAAATAGCATTCCGCGATCGTCGGCTATTGTGTCACGGTGCATTAATCCTGTTGCTTGTTCTGTTGGTGTCCGCGCTACTTCCAGACTAATTTTACGCCCAGCGATTGTCGTTACAGCAGCAATGGGCAGGTTTTGAGCAGCATTCACTGATTGTTGTGCCACAGGTGTAACCGTTGGCGATACAGCTGGTGTTGGTGTTGAACATCCCAGCATGAAAGTTCCTAAAACAATTCCGATAACAGCAGAACCACAACTCACTATTTATCGACTCCAATCTTTACTTTTATAGCTTTTGAGTGGCTCTCTCTGATCAGAGTTCCCTAACACAGCTAGCCTTTCACATTTTACTAGCAACTCACTACTTTCTATGATTCTCGCAAAACGTAGCCTACACCCCGCACAGTTTGAATCAAGCGTTTCTGACTTTCGTCTTCTATCTTGAGGCGTAAATAACGAATATAAACTTCAATGACATTCGATTCGCCCATGAAATCATAACCCCAAACATTTTCGAGAATTTGTTCGCGGGTTAAGACCTCACGCGGATGTTGCATCAGGAACTTGAGCAGTTCAAACTCCTTCATTGTCAAATCAAGCGCTTTACCGTGGCGAATTGCTCGGCGCGTTGCTAAATCCAAAACGAGATCGCCAAAACGTAATTGTTCAGCTACTCCTGTTTCAGGTTGTAAATACAGACGCACCCTTTGGAGAAAATCTTCGGAACGGTAGGGCTTGAGAAAATAATCATCAGCTCCTGCTTCTAAACAAGCTATGCGATCGTCAACTGTATCTCTTGCCATTAAGACTAAAACCGGTACCCGCGCTCCAGCTTTACGCAAATGAATGCATAACTCTAACCCCGACTCTCCGGCAAGCATGCGATCGACAACAATCAAAGCAGGCTGTATTTCCTGCGAGTATTGCATACCGCTGTAAACGTCAGGCGCGATCACTGCTTCATAACCTGATTCTTGTAAGTCAAGGCTCACTTGTCCTGCTAAAGTCTCGTCAGTTTCGACAACTAAAACACAAGGGTTGCGTTCAGCCTCTGCTATACTCATAAGCCGCTATCCGCTAATGAAGGATTGCATTTACTCATAACTCGGTTATCACATAGTGATAAGCATGAATACTTAATTATATTCATAACTAGATGAGGATTGCCTACTCTTAGGGCAATTCTACCGAAGTCGGTTTAGCAATATGAGGCAGTCCCCAACCAAGCTTTTCACGTAAAATGCGAAAGAACTCTGGTGATTGCAGCCTGATAAATCGCGCTGAGTATTGCGATCGCACTAAATGCACCTGATCTTCTGGAAAAACGTAGCATCCAGCGTTACCATCTACCACCATGACTAACCGATCTGTACTGGCACTCGAAATTGTGACCATTTCAGTGTCGGCAAAGACAAGCGCCCGCGAAGCTAGCGAATGTGGACAAATTGGGACAAGCTGTAAGACAGGAACTCCTGGCGTGACCACAGGTCCTCCTGCACTCAATGAGTACGCAGTTGAGCCTGTCGGAGTTGAAACAATGACGCCATCCGCTGCAATATCTACTGGAGCGTGACGTCCTACAGCAATTTCAAAATGACACATACACGTCAATGGTTCGCGATGCAAAACCATCTCATTCAAACATAAAGCTTCCCAAAGAACCGAATCCCCGCGACGCAATACCTTAACGGCTAACATCGCTCTTTCTTCAATCTCATATTTACCTGCCATGACTTGTTCCATGACTAACGGTAATTGATTGACATAGGCTTCAGTTAAAAATCCCATGTGCCCTGTATTTACCGTCAATAACGGAATGCCACAAGGGGCTACTTGGCGGGAAGCTGCCAAGACTGTGCCATCTCCTCCTAAGACTATGGCAAACTGCATGTCCCTATCAAAACCAGGTGGTGTGAGACCATCAATCGGTGTATGACACACCGGACTTTCTGGGTTTGAGTAACCCAAAATTCCTCCGATACCAGTTGTAACACAAACTTCCCAACCCGCTGCCATCAGCTTGTCTTTGAGTTCGTTAGCAACACGACTGGCGATCGGTTTAACGTCATTGTAAATAATGCCTGCTTTCGGCACGCTACAAGTCCAGATTTCCGCAATGCTTACTATTAGCTAGATCGTTGCACATTTTTGCTCAACAGGCGAGAGTTTCTTGAAAAGAGTTTTGAGTTTAAGAGAGTTATGAGTAATAAATGTTAAGTGTTGAGTTAAAAAAACTTTTAATTCAAAACTCACGCACTAATCACTACTCCCTCGCCCCTCTCTAACCCCTAACTCTTGAACGGAGTTTTTTTGGGAGTTTGCTTCTTTTTTGTTTTTGTTTTTTCGTAATCGAGTTCCCGCAACTTCTTCAAAATTCTCCCGAAGTACTCTTGCATATAGCTTTCTAATGTTGTGGTTTCAGTCGGGTTTAATCCAAAGACTTGATAAACTTCATCCATAGGAGCATCCAAAGGTTTACCATTTGCCAAGACTTCAGTAAAAGCTAGGCGATCTGCAACATTCCAACCCCATTGGAAAAAGCGGAGAACGCGGCGCATAGTCCGCAACAAGTTAATTGGCATGCGCGTAATGCGAGCCTCTTTGCCAGACAATCGTTCGCATAAACTGATAATTTCTTCTGCACTCCAAGCACGAGTACCGACTACAGGAAAAATTTGTTTTTCTGTTTCTGGAACTGATAAGGCACGAACTGCAAATTTGGCAATATCTTGTGTATCCATGTAAGCAACAGGAGAAGATTCACCTGTAATCCACACGGCTTGTCCCTCAAGAATTGGAATTGCGTATTGCCCGATTAACCCTTGCATAAAGCCGCAGAGCTGCAAAATGGTGTAATTTAAATCAGCTTCTGCTAAAAATAGCTCAGTGCATCGCTTGATTTCCATCAGTGGGACATCAGGATGTTTGTCAGCGTCTAGCAGTGAGAATAATACATAGCGGTCTACACCAGCTGCTTTTGCTGCTTGAATGAGTGCTACTTTGCCTTCCCAGTCAACTTGTTTAATACTAAGAGAATCTGTAGGACGAGCTGTGGCTGCGTCTACGATCGCTATTACACCTTCGAGCGCCGGAGGTAAGGTTTCTGGATAACACAGATTACCAACTACAAGTTCAGCGCCCCATTCTTTTAAAAAAGTGGCTTTCTTAGGATTTCTTACAAGACAGCGTACCTTATACCCCTCATCGAGAGCACGGCGAACTACTTGTCTTCCCAAGGTGCCAGTAGCACCGACAACTAATATAGTCATGAGGGATTAGTAATGAATCTTAAACTTTTATTAATAAAATCCTATCAGAATTCATTATATTAACAAAACTTCACAGGAGATTGAGGATGTTTAAGCCAGGGAAGAACTAGTTACTAGTGGCTAGTAACTAGTTGTTAGCCACTCTTGACACTAGCCACTAGCCACTAACCACTCATAACTCGCTTTCTTCGCCCCCCTGAATTTTAAGCAAGAGAAAGCCCATAGCAATCCCGATGGGGATTAATGTGAGGCATAAAATAGCTGCTGTAAACATCTCGCCGCCCATGATGACAATCCTCCCTTTGCTAAATCAAGGTTCAGTAAACTAGTATAAGGATGCTGACGCTCAGCGATCGCTGAGTGCCTCTCTGAGAAAAATTCAGCCTAGTGTAAAGTATTTTAAACCAGTTCGGTAATATAACTCTGTTTATTCATTAACTAGTGGTTAAACATCCAGAAGCTTTTTTCCTAAAAATTTTTATATGACTTTGTTACAGCCAAATTCGCTTCGTATAGAAAAACAGCGTCCGCGTTTAGCTTTGACTTTGGGCGATCCAGCAGGTATAGGACCTGAGGTTATTTTAAAGGCTTTAGGACAAATAGAATTTGCTCAAAACTATGACGTCACAGTAGTCGGAAGTAAAAATCAACTGATGACAACCTACGAGAAGTTATCTCAGCACTGTAGTGAGAACTTTGCCAATCCAGAAGAGTTAAAAATTTTAGACATTGAGATTAAAGACACAATTACTACAGGTATTGGTGATGCAGCAAGCGGTGCAGCGAGTTTTGCGTATATGCAAGCCGCGATCGCCCGCACGAAAATGGGCGAATTTGATGCTATTGTTACAGGTCCTATTGCTAAGTCTGCCTGGAAAGCCGCAGGCTATAATTATCCTGGGCAAACTGAGTTACTCGCCAAGCTTGCTGGTGTTACTCGATATGGAATGTTATTTGTGGCGCGATCGCCTCAGACAAATTGGACACTACGAACATTACTAGCCACCACACACATTCCCTTACGTCAAGTTGCATATGCACTAACACCCGAACTCCTTGCAAGTAAATTAGACTTACTTGTGGAATGTTTACAGCAAGATTTTGGGTTAGAAAGACCAAGAATTGCGATCGCAGGATTAAATCCGCACAGTGGAGAATCAGGACAACTCGGACGCGAAGAACAAGACTGGCTGATTCCCTGGTTGGAGAAGGAAAGATGCGATCGTCCTCATGTTCAGTTAGATGGTCCTATTCCACCAGATACAATGTGGGTGAAACCAAGTCAAGCTTGGTACGGTACAATTGACTCGAAAAGAGCTGCAGACGGTTATTTAGCGCTATATCACGACCAAGGTTTAATTCCTGTCAAACAACTTGCCTTTGATCGTGCGGTAAACACCTCAATTGGTCTTCCTTTTGTGCGAACTTCACCAGATCATGGCACAGCGTTTGACATTGCTGGCAAAGGCATTGCGGATGCTACTAGCATGATAGCCGCAATACAACTCGCTGTTGAACTTGTGCGTAAAAGAATATCGTTAGGAAGTCTCAGAGTCTCTAACCCCCAATCCCTAACCTTGGATTCTTAATTAACACCGTCCACTAGTTGCTAAAACCTGTTCTTCAAAAATGGTTAAATTTGTTGGTTGACATCGCTTAACTTGAACGCGAATCTCTTGACAGCCTTCTTGTTCTATATCTTCAATATAGCCAGGTAAAAACCATTGTGCTTCTTGTTTACTGATAAAAGGACCGAAGTAATAAATTACATGGGGTTGAGTAGTTGTAACCTCTGCCCACCAATCTAGTTCAACCTGGTTGTTATGAGCGTCATCTGTTGATTTCATATATTCGCTCTCTAATGTTCGGGCGAGCATGCTCTAAAGTTTTAGTTTGACAATGCTGAGCGAGTAGCTTGCGATCGTGGAGTTAGGTATGTGAGTTTAATCTTTCGTCAATGTGAAAATCTTGAAAGAAGCAGTCTGGGTTAACCTCTAGAGGCATATAGTAGTTAACCCAGTTGCATCATAAAGAAGGGCAATGAGGAGATTTTAGCTTTGATGAACAGCCAATCACCTGACTTAAGTGTCCAAGTTACAGGCTGTGCGTGAAGAAAAGGTAGAAGAAATCGTGAAGAAATCGGGTAATTTTAAAAAAAGTTCCCTGATCTCAAAAAAAATCAATTTAGTATAAAAAAAGTTAACACTCTATAAGTTAGCTTTGTAGTCTTATGCTCTTATGAGTTTCGTTGAGCATGAATGTGAGTGCGAATGAATTCGCTGCTGCATAAACTAAATCCACTAATTCAAAGTTCTGAGTGTTGAGCTTAGAGAGTTATGAATTATGAATGTTGAGTGTTGAGTTAAAAAACTCTTTGCAATTCAAAACTTAAAACTTTGCTTGGGTAGCCTTGAAGAGAGTCGGAGGGCATCTCTCAAGCAGCTATTGATGTAGTGAAGGTTGTCTAAGACGATAGCCTACACCATGAACGGTTTCAATAAAATCGCTCGCAGCGCCTATAGATTTGAGTTTCTGGCGGAGAGTCTTGATATGAGCTTTGACAGTATCTTCTTCTGGAGGATCTTCTAAAGACCAAACATGTTCAATAATGGCACTGCGACTAATGACTCGTCTTCCGTTGCGTAATAGAACTTCTAGAAGACTATATTCTTTTGGTGTCAAGTACAAAGGTTTTTCTTCGTAAGTTACTTCATACGTACTGGGATCTAGCTGCAACCCATCCCACTCCAAAATTGGCGACGTCTGTGCACTTCCTCGTCGGAGTAAGGCGCGAATCCGCGCAAATAGTTCTTGTAAGTCTATTGGTTTAATAACATAATCATCAGCTCCCGCGTCTAGCCCCGTGACTTTATCTGCAATATTATTTAAGGCAGTTAACATCAGGACTGGTATCCCATAGCTTTGAGAACGTAGCCGCTTACATAGGTTAATACCATCAAGTTTGGGAAGCATCATATCCATGACAATAAGATCGTATGTAACAGTTTGGACTTGTTGCCAAGCGGCTTCCCCATCACTTACAGTATCTACTACATACCGCTGCTCAATCAGTGCTGTTGCTAAAATTTCGGCAAGGCTAATATCGTCTTCGACTATCAGAATCCTCATGGAGCAAGATCGTTGTTATTATCCATTGTTAACCAGCTTAAAAAGCAATTAATTTATTAAGTTACTACTGTCGAATAGTTTGCTGCAAGTCGCGTTTGCTTGAGCTGTAATTTGTATAGGCTATAACTAGCCGCAGGTTTTGTTATTAATATTGCAACATATTTAACTCAATCATATTAGGGGCAATTTTCAGATAAATGAGCTGAATTACTGAGAAAAACAATATAGAATCAATAAAATAATTTTTAAAAACCTGTTCTTCTCAAAAAGGATATAATCCAACTTGATTTTTGCAATTTTTTCATATTAGATATGAAGTATTAAATCAAACCACTTTGAGAAACTCAGGTTTTAACAGTCAATTAGAGAATCAAGCTGGACTTTATATGAAACATAAAGACACAGTTAATAATAAGTTATTACTTGTCACTAATCTGTATGTGTATGATAGTTTTTTTTAGTTGAGCCTACTTTCAGCGATCGCTTTAACTAATGACATGAGTTGAGAAAATACATTGAGTTTTATACAAAAGCACCTAGATGACTACTTAGTATCATAAATTAATTACTGTCTCTTTGACAAAGCTCCATTGAGATATCGCATCCTACTAAGTAATTGAGGATGCGATCGCTTCTAGCAGTATGCCATTATAGTTTCTAATTAACTACAGGTTCTGCTAGCACAGGTGGTTCAGGTTGAAGTAATCCATGTAACAATGAAGTTGGAGGTTGTTGACCATAAGGCCAAGCAAATGCGTGACGAAAAGCAGCATTTTGACAAGCCTTCAGCTGCTGAAAATCAATAATGTCTTGCGTCAGTAAATTTTCGTACTCAAAAGGTAGGCGGACATTATGTAACCCAGCATTATCAGTACAAATAGCGATATCTACTCCCGCATCAAAACATCTATCAAACACAATCTTAAGCTGTCGCAGGTCTTCTAAGGTTCCAGTTTTGAGATAAGTTGTTGGGCAGACTTCCAAACACTGATTGCGTTGTGCTAACTCACGAAGTAATTCGGGATGGCGTAGGGGAATTTGGATGCCGTGTCCAATACGCATTAAGTATGGCAGTAACTCAGGGTAACAACCATCAGTCGTTTCGTAAAGATGTCCAGTTGTGTTTAGATTAAGCGATCGCGCATAGTCGTACAATTCGATAAACTCATCAAGCCGTTCTTTGTAGTGACCATCACCACCAGCGACATCAATCGCACAAACATAATCTCTACTTTGAGCCGCTAAATCAACAATAGCCTTGTTTACCTCATAAGGAAGTCGCGAGTGCATACACAAAATTTGACTTGTAACAATCGGATACTCAGACACTCGACTTGCTTTACCAACAACTGCAACAATCTCTGTCATCTGGTCAATACGTTCTGATTGGCTCAAATGGTCGGGCGTGCGTAAATAAGGCGTGTAGCGTAATTCTAGGTACGCAAGGTTCTCAAAAATATAAGCGCCACGCATCAAGCGATAAATAAAATATGGCAAAGTATCTGCGCTTTGAACGCTTTCTACCAGCGTGTGGAGTTCTAGGTACTCATCAAGCGTGTTCCGTGGTTTTGTATAAAACTCCTCAAACTCTTTATACTCAGGAAATTTTTGCCCCAAGTTGGATGAATGGCGTTGAAAGTATCTCCACAATACGCGCGGTACTACCGAACCACCCAAATGCCGATGCAATTCTGCATATAATGCCATAACTCACCTTTTATTAAGATTAACAATACAAGTTATTAATTAATCTTAACAATAAACCTTTACTCGGCAATTGTAAGAACGGTTAGAGGTGAGGTTTGAAGTTGACGAAGTAGATTTTCTTTGCCAATCCTTATCTACACCGTTATTTATCCATTTAAGAATTGTTGCAAAGCTGCGACTGCTTTTTGTGCTAATATCTGCGCAGACAAAGGACCACCAAAAATCCAAGTATCTTCCCCTAACGCATGAAGTCGCTGTTCGCGCACAAATTCTAAACTCTGCCAAACAGGGTTACGTTGTAAACTTTGTACTGATGCTTGTGTTTCTGCAATATAGAAAAAGTGAGCGTGTTCAATAGTAAGTAAAGCCTCTAATCCTACAGTATTAAAACCAAAGCGTTCTAACTCACCTTGCCAAATATTTCTCAATCCAATTTGTGTCAAGATTTGTACTGCCATAGAATTATTATTAAATAAACGAAACTCAGGCACAAATTGACACAAGACAAAAGGACTATCTGTTAGTTTAATCGCATCGAGTTTTTCTGCATTTGTTGCAAAAGAAGTTTGCATACTTTGCAGTACTGATTCACCTACCGAGGTTTTATGACACACGCGGGCAATTTCTAAAAAAATTTGCTGCATCCGTGTAAGTTGATTTCCTGCGTTGAGTTCTGGGTAAGGATCAAAAAGAAGTGTTTTGGCGATAGCAGATAGAGTTTGATCAATGGCTTCGTGCCGCTGCTTCACACCTATAATTAAGTCTGGTTTAATTTTAGCGATCGCCTCTAGATTAGGTTCTTGGCGTGTTCCTACTTCAATAACTGAATCTACTAATTTTGGTGCAATATTTACATATTTGTTGTAGCCTGCAATATCAGCTACTCCTATAGGTTGAATTCCCAAAGCTAGCAAATTTTCGACATAAACCCATTCCAATGCAACAACTTTTGGATTGGGAGGTATCACAGAAGTGCTTAATAGCTTTTGTTGGCTACAAGCAACAGAAACTGCTGATGTAATTGAAAGATTCAAAAAAATTCTTCTTGTAATTGGCATTGCTGAGTAACACCATTTTGCACTTTGGTTTCAATACGATTTGCTGAGTTTGCACATTTAATTACCAATCAACAGCATATTTAATACTCAAAGTAGTTCCTCTAGCAGCTGCATAACTCGAATTAATTCCTTGCACTTGCGACACAACTGGAAAATACTGCGCATTAAATAAGTTTTCTACACCAATATCAAGCGTTCCTGTGCCAATTTGAATGCTACTGATGTAGTCTACAGTTAAGTAATTTTCTACTTCATTAAAACCAAAGCCATCGCCAGCAGGATTGCGACTTCCAGAAAAAAGCAACTGCAGTCGATTACTCCAACTCGGAGTTGTCTGGTTTTGCACGTAGGCGGATAATTTCAGTGGTGGAATACGAAAGCCATCAAGATCTGTATATTCGCCGCTATCTGCTAAATCAATTTCACCTTCTACCCAACTGAGTGTTCCGCCCAAAAGCCAGTTAGTGCTAAGTTGAGTATCTACTGCTGCCTCAATGCCATATACTTGTTCGGGGGCGCGAATGACATTTAAATCGCCATCAAAGGTCGTACCAAGATCAGATTGATTGTAGAATGCTGAAAGTGAAGCTTGCACATCTTCCCATTGACCGCGAATTCCAATTTCGTAGTTGTTGACTCTTTGCGGTTCTGGGCTGAGTTGTTCGACACTAAACCCTACTGGCGCATTGCGTAGTACTCGTCCAATATCCGCTAGCGAAAAACCTTGTGAGAAGTTGGTAAATAAACTGATTTCTTGAGTAGCAAAAAAGACAACTCCAAGGTTAAATAGAGTTGCATTAAAATCAAGGTTCCCGCCAGCAATATTGTTTCCGGCTAAAGTTGTAAAGTCATCGACATCGACTCCGGCGCGTTCATGACGAATTCCACCGTTGACTAACAACCGAGAGCCTTCGGCATAGCTTCGCTTACCGCTGATATCCCAATTTAACTGTGCAAATAGACCTAAACTACTGAGTTGAAGTGGTGGAGTCCACAAGCGATCGCCAACCTTAGCAAAGACTAACCCACCACTTGTATCAAATGTAGCCCCGTCATAAATTGAAACAGGTTGTGCAGTGTCTTCATGAAAGTAGTCTAATCCCCACAATAAGCGGGCTGCACCTTCATTAAACAGAGGACTTTCTACTTGTAAACGTCCGCCCAATTTTTCGGATTCTACTCGCGATTGAATAATTTCGTTGCCAAAGCTAGCAAAATCTCGTGCATCAAAAGGGAAAAACCGCGTTAGGTAGTTGCGGTAATAAAGTTGTCCGCGTAGTTGAGTGCCAAGAAAGTTATCGTTGCGGTAATCTAAGTTGATTAAAGTATTTTCTGTAGCTTGGTTTTCATCAAGGACTAATCCGCCTAAAGCACGGGCTTTTTCTCTTTCAGGAAGTGTATTAACAGTCGGATCGCTGGTGAAATTGGTATCTTGTCTATCGTTGAAATGATTGAATGAAAGTTGTAGGCGTTATTCGCCAAAGTTTGTCCCAACTTTACCTAAAATATTAATTGTTTCAGTATCCGCGATTCCGCCCTGTGCATTAGGATCTGGTGGAATGCGATCGCCTTGTGCATCAAAAAATCCGCCATTTCCCCCAAAAGCCGCAGAAACGAGATAATCAAAATCACCTTCGGTTCCTGAAATCGAGTGTTGAATGTTATACCCCACACTGTCTTCAAATCGAGTTAAAGAGTTACTGATTCCCAATTCTGAAGTGGAAACGAGTCTTTGTTCTGTAGCAGTTCTGGTAATAATATTAATAACACCACCTGAAGCTCCATCACCGTAAATTGCTGTAGGTCCGCGTAAAACTTCAATGCGCTCAATTGCTGATGGATCAATAGTTCTAAAGTCACGCTGTACGTTGCGACTTGTCGATTGAGGTATTCCATCAATTAAAACTAAAACATTACGTCCGCGTAAGGATTGTCCGAACTTGCTTGCACTTTGGGTTGGTGGCGCTAACCCTGGAACCAGCTTTCCTAAAATTTCTCCTAAATCGCGTGTAACGCGACGCTGTTGTTCAAGTTGTTCGCGGTTAATTACCGTTACCGATCGCGGTACGTCTGTGACATTTTCTTCTGTGCGCGTTGCTGTTACTGTAATCTCAATTGCTGGTTCTTCTGTGGGAAGTTCTGGTGTTATTGCTTGCGCAGTAGGATCAGGCGTTACGCTGACAACTAATCCTCGCTCAATTGCATCTACTTGTGCTGTGGGAAGTGCTGTTTCTCCTACAATACTGATGCGTACGCTGTTGGGTTCTAAAGAAATGATCTAAATATTTGCTATTAAGTGCAAAAGCCTTGCAGGAGATAAAGAAGCTTGTTGCAGTTTAAAACGTCATCCTAGACACCTTTTTAAAATTGGTATCAAAGACTCTTTGAGATTTTATAGACCTCTTGCGCGAATAGCGAAAAGCCCCCTCTCATCCTCCTATTCTGGGGAGGATATTAGGAAAAAGGTTTATTCACAGGAGTTAGGTAGGCAGCATTTAATTTATGCAAGAGGTTGAGTAAAATTAAAGTGACAAAAAGCGCTTTTGGGCATAATTGCAAATTAGGCTCAAAAGCTTCTAAGAATTAGAAGACTAAGGTATAAAGAGAATAGGTGTCAATAGGTCTAGCACTAAAAATCTTCTAACTCGTCAGAAACGTTAAAATAATTGTGACTTTGTAGCGATACATAGTTGACACAACGCTATTAATATGCTAATAATTAAAGTTTGTGTGAAAACCTTAGCTGATTCAATAAACTCTTGGCTAACGTCATAGTAATCGGCGCTCAGTGGGGCGACGAAGGAAAAGGAAAAATCACGGATCTGCTCAGCAAGTCAGCTGACGTCGTTGTACGCTACCAAGGGGGTGTCAATGCTGGACACACACTTGTAGTTCAGGGTCAAACATTCAAGTTGCATCTCATCCCTTCGGGAATTCTATATCCTGATACTGAATGCATCATTGGCTGTGGAACTGTTATTGACCCACAGGTGTTGATTAGAGAACTCGACCAGCTAGAAAAGCTCAAGATCTCCACCCAAAATCTGCTAATTTCGGAAACAGCCCATGTGACAATGCCGTATCATCGGTTAATCGATCAGGCATCAGAGGAACGCAGAGGCGATCACAGAATCGGTACAACTGGGCGGGGAATTGGTCCAACGTATGCAGATAAATCTGAGCGCACAGGAATTCGCGTTATTGATTTGATGAATCCTGTAGGCTTGCGAAAACAATTGCATTGGGCAATTAACTACAAAAACGCAATTTTAGAAAAGCTTTACAACTTACCGCCTTTAGATGCAGAGGAAGTTATCGCTCAGTATCTAGAATATGCAGAGCGTTTACGTCCTCATGTGGTAGATACATCGCTCAAAATCTACGATGCGATTCAGCGACGTCGCAATATCTTATTTGAAGGCGCACAAGGTACATTGCTGGATCTCGATCATGGTACTTATCCTTACGTCACTTCCTCAAATCCTGTAGCTGGGGGCGCTTGCGTTGGAACTGGTGTGGGACCAACAATGATAGATCGCGTGATTGGGGTAGCAAAAGCTTATACAACACGCGTTGGTGAAGGACCATTTCCCACAGAACTTGATGGGGAAATTGGTGAGTTGTTGTGCGATCGCGGTGCAGAATTTGGTACTACCACAGGGCGGCGTCGTCGTTGTGGTTGGTTTGATGCTGTTATCGGACGCTATGCAGTTCGCGTCAACGGTATGGATTGCCTAGCAATTACAAAGTTAGATGTGCTTGATGAGTTAGAAGAAATCAAAGTTTGTGTTGCCTACGAAGTTGATGGGGAAAAGTGTAATGATTTCCCTCACAATGCCCGTCGTTTTGCGCGGTGTCGTCCGATCTACAAAACAATGCCAGGCTGGAAACAGTCAACCGTAGATTGTCGCTCTTTAGAAGACTTACCACAACAAGCACTAGATTACTTGAAATTCTTAGCCGAGTTGATGGAAGTTCCGATTGCGATCGTTTCCCTAGGGGCTAGCCGCGAACAAACTATCATTGTGGAAGACCCAATTCACGGTCCTAAACGTGCTTTACTTCACGCTAATGGCACTCCTGTCGTTACTGAAGTGTAAGAGATTCAAGCCTGAAAAGATAGAAGAAAGCTTTTAAGATTCAAAATTTACCGTTTATCGCTTGTCACTTTTAACAGTATGGAAATCACAGTCGAAGGAAAAAAAAGAGCAGAAGGTACTAAGCCAAACGCTCTACGCCGTTCAGGATTAATTCCTGCCAATTTATATGGTCACAATGGTACAGAGTCAGTTCATCTTACTTTAGAAGCTAAAACAGTAGAAACTCTGTTAAAAAAAGCTTCAGTCAATAACACATTGATTCAGTTAAATATTACCGATCTTCCCTGGCGTGGAAAAGCGCTACTGCGAGAAGTTCAATTGCATCCTACCAAAAGGTTCCCATATCACCTCAGTTTCTTCTCAGTTGCTGCTCAAGATACTGTAGAAGTAGAAGTTCCACTACACTTTGTAGGTGAAGCCCCAGGTGTGAAGATGGAAGGTGGTGCGTTAGATACAGTCTTGACTCATATTCAAGTACGTTGCGCTCCCGATCGCATTCCTGAAACAATTGAAATTGACGTTTCCAAGATGAATATGGGAGATGTATTATATCTTCAAGAGTTAGTTTTACCCGAAGGCGTTTCTTTGATAAGTGAAACAAATGATGCTGTTGTTTCTGTGCTAGCACCACAAATTACACCGGAAATTATTGAAGCTCAAGAAGCCGCAGCTGATGAAGAAATTGTGACGGCACAAGAATCTGAAGCAGAACAAAAAGAACCACAAACCGATGTTGAAACGGGTGGTTAATTCTTACTAAAATTACAGTTTGCTATTGTATGAGACCAGAGTCAGATTCTGGTCTTTTATTTATAATTAGCCAGGTAACTTTGGTCGCAGCTTGACAAACAAAGTCTGCCTTTGTGGACTAATACAAAAATAAGAATTTTATAAACCTCTGCTTCACCTATCTATCTGCAGTTTCATCTGCTAAGCTCAAACCAAAAATTAAAATCTAAAATTCAAGATGGCATCAAATACTTTGCTTCCTACTTTAATTCAACAAATGATGCAACCGGAGTTTTATCCACATCCGGTAAAAGAGCCAATTGAACTGATTCAAACTCATGTTTCGTATGTGCTGCTTGCAGGTGATTATGCATATAAACTCAAAAAACCCGTAAATTTTGGTTTTTTGGACTACTCAACCTTAGAACTGCGACAGCATTTTTGTGAGGAAGAGTTGCGGCTGAATCAAAGAGGTGCAGGAGAAATTTATCTAGAGGTTTTGCCGATTACTCAAGAGGAACAGTATCACCTTGCTGGTACAGGAGAACCTGTAGAGTACGTGCTAAAAATGCTGCAGTTTCCCCAAGAAGCATTGTTTCTCTCAATGTTTGAACGGGGAGAACTAGATGAAGCATATATGGAAGAATTGGGGCGTATTGTCGCTCGGTACCACGCGCAAGCGGCGACGAATGATTATATTCGTAAGTTCGGCGAAGTTGAGCAAGTACGCCAATCAATTGATGAAAATTATGACCAAACAATGAAGTATATTGGTGGTCCACAAACACAATCACAGTTTGAGGAAACAAAAAAATATACAGATAACTTTTTTGCCCAGCGTCAGCAACTATTTACTAGCAGAATTGAAAACGACTGGATTCGTGAGTGTCATGGCGATTTGCACTTACGCAATATTTGTTTATGGCATGACAAGATTTTACTCTTTGACTGCATTGAGTTTAATGAGCCGTTTCGCTTTGTTGATGTAATGTTTGACATTGCCTATGCAGTTATGGAACTAGAGATGTTGCAGCGTTCAGATTTAGGTAATGCATATTTAAATACCTATATTGAACAAACAGGGGATTGGGAAGGTTTGCAGGTATTACCGTTGTATCTCAGCCGTCAATCATATGTTCGTGCTAAGGTTAATTCTTTCTTACTTGACGATCCTGGTGTACCAGAAGCAGTTAAACAAGAAGCTGCAAAAACTGCTGCGGCTTACTACAAATTAGCGTGGGAATATACAAAGCCACGTCAAGGGAAACTGCTATTAATGTCGGGGTTATCGGGTTCGGGGAAAAGTACTGTAGCACGACAATTAGCGCGAAAAATCGGAGCGATTCATGTTCGTTCTGATGCAGTACGCAAGCATTTAGCAGGAATTCCTCTGTTAGAACGAGGTGGAGATGAAATTTATACAGCCGAGATGACGCAGAAAACCTACGCGCGGTTGTTAGATTTGAGTTTAATGTTAGCGAGTCAAGGTTACACAGTAATTTTAGATGCAAAGTACGATCGCACTTCACTACGACATGAGGCGATCGCGGCTGCACAATCTCAGCAATTACCTTTAGAGATTATCCACTGTACAGCTCCTATGGAAGTGTTACGCGATCGCTTGTCTTCACGCACGGGTGACATTGCAGATGCAACCGTAGAGTTACTAGAAGCGCAGCAAGCAGCATTTGAGCCTTTCACTACCGAGGAACAGGGTTTAGTGCAAGAGGTGAATACAACTCAAGAGTTAGAATCACAATTAATGCTAGAGTAAAGTTTCAAGTTAGTCCCTTCAAATAAAGGGATTTCTACCAAAGACGGGGGTGAAGTTGCTGAGGCTCCTATTCCTGTTTCAATATCGAAGCTAAGCACAAAACTAATGAATCAATTGGACAACTAGCTGAACGATTTGGGGTAAGTTACAGTTTTATCAGCCGGCTGTTAAAGCGCTATGAAGCAACAGTAAGCGTAGAACCGAATCCTCATGGAGGAGGAAAACCTCCCTTACTCAACGCTCAACAAATAGAAATACTAGAGCAATTAGTCCAAGAAGATAACGATGCTACTTTACAGGAGTTAAGCGTTAGATTAACCAAAACAATAGGTGTAAAAGCTAGCCTTGCTACAATCTGCCGTGTTTTACAAAGACTAGAGTTAACCAGAAAAAAAGACTCTACACGCTGATGAAGCACAATCTGAACGAGTGCAAAACTTGAGAAGCCAATATTGGACAACGATTGGAGAAGTTCGGCTCAAAGATTTAGTTTTTGTTGACGAAACTGGAGTTAATCTAGCTATGACTCGCCGTTACGGGCGAGCTAAAAAAGGTAAGCTCGCTTACAGTAAATCTCCTTATAATCAGTGATAAGCTTTCTGGCAAGTGCTTTGCTTCCACTAAAGCCGCAACATCTGCAACACCTTTAACAACGGCTCTCAAAACAGGTTTCGGGCGAGTCACTTTCGCAGCTAATTGCGCATAAGCCAAGTCTTTGGTGTCTAGCTCAAATCGCTCTACGTCTAACCCTTCTAATGGTCTGTCGTCTAAGGTTGCGGACATTAAGCACAATTGAGTTTGCCCAAAAGTCCCTAATTCTTGCCAGTGTTTATAAAGCTGAACCAAAGTTCCATATGCAACACCCGTCAGTTGAATTTCATCTAAGATCCAACGACAATCGTTAGTCAGGGCTGCACAGTGCAGAGGGCGTTGTCCCCACGATACGCCAAATCCACGATTTAAAGCACGAGACAATAACTGATCTTGCGTGCCAATAAGAATTGCAGGCTGAGTTAAGTCTTGTTCAAAGCCGTGTTCGATGAAGCCACCTTTTAGGCAATATACCTTAATAGGTAAAAGTAGCGCAGCTACAACTCGACGCGTGTTTTCATAAACCTGTTCTACTAGCGATCGCGTGGGCAATGCATAAACTAATCGGGCTGTTGTGGGAATACTCATTTTATGGAAGTAAAGCCAAGGAATAACTGCCTCAAATTCTTTACCCGCCCCTGTAGGCGCAGCAACTACAGCGATTGATTTACCGCTCCAAATCGAAAAACGCTCTTGCCAAGGATACGAGTAGCATCCTGTGCACTGCTTGAAAAATTCGCGATAACTCATGTCTCTTCACAAGGCTTTTGTAAGGTCGTAACTAGAGTCTTTGTTATAGTGCCCGTGGTGAGATAAAATATTTCAAGCTCAGAAAGTAAAATCTAGTCCTACACCGATGATTCAGTAATAGGAAATTGTTATTTTCGAGAGCAAAGTCAACGAATGAGTAAAAATTGTTAAACTCTATTAGGCAAGCCATCCTGAAAGACGAGTAGTTCTCCTGGATGAATTTGCGTCCAAACTTCATTATCAGTCAGGGGAGTTGTAGCGATGACTGCAACGCGATCGCTTGGTGTCGTCAATTTCTGAAAATCGACAGTGATATCTTCATCGATTAAATGTGCAGCTGCAAAAGGTGCTTGACGGACAATGTAGCATAGCTTAGTTGAGCAGTATGTAAAAAAGTGTTCGCCGTCCGAAAGTAGATAGTTAAAGATACCTTTTGCGGCGATGATTGCAGTTATTTCTTGGAGCACAGGATATAGTTGTGCTAGCAAAGGTTTACCTGTGGGAAAGCTTTGTCGTAAAGTTTCGAGGATTAAGCAGAATGCCCTTTCACTATCAGTTTGACCAACTGGCTGATAAAAAGCTGTGTGTGCGTGAAAATCCAAAAGATTGCCATTGTGAGCAAATACCCAATATCTTCCCCAAAGTTCGCGTTGAAAAGGATGACAATTAACTAAAGCAATTCCACCTTGAGTCGCTTTGCGGATATGTGCAATGACGTGAGTTGAGTGAATCGGATAGCGTCGTACTAAATCTGCAACTGGAGAAGCGGTCGCTGGTTTAGCATCTAAAAAAATCCGACATCCCAAACCCTCAAAAAACGCAATACCCCAACCATCTTGATGTTCGTCGGTTCTTCCACCCCTCGCTGAAAAGCCCTCAAACGAGAAACAAATATCTGTTGGAACATTGCAATTCATTCCCAGCAGTTGACACATGAGAGCTTGTTTATGTTGCAATTCAGTGCAATTTTATCCAAAAGTGTAACATCCTTGATATTACATAAAGGAGCGTGTATCAGTTATGTAGTATTGATACAAACTTCCATACTCCATTAGGCTCAATCTCAATAGCTCCTCACAATAATGCACCAACATGAGATTAGAGTATTCACATGATTCAAAAATACATCAGAAAAGTGCGATCGCTTTTTTACGGCATTCATCTTGGGATTTGATGTGATATGAGCGTAACTTTACAACTTCCTTTGGTTCTCAGACTCACTGACGAACAGTTTGAACAACTCGCCGCAGCTAATCGCGAGTTGCAATTAGAATTAACGACCAAGGGAGAACTGATTATTATGCCACCTACGGGAGGAGAAACAGGCGATCGCAACTTTGAGTTAGCTGGACAATTTTGGTTGTGGAATCGCCAAAATCGCTTAGGAAAAGCTTTTGACTCCTCGACAGGCTTTCGCTTACCGAATGGCGCGACTCGTTCTCCTGATGTTTCTTGGGTAAAAATGGAGCGATGGAATAGTTTGACTCAAGCACAAAGAAAGAAGTTTCTACCTTTATGTCCAGATTTTGTGATTGAACTGCTTTCAGAAACCGATGAGCTAGCAGACACTCAAGTCAAAATGCGAGAATATCTAGATAACGGTTTGCAGCTAGGTTGGTTAATTAATCCTAGTACTCAACAAGTAGAAATTTATCGTGCTGGGCAAGAAGTTGAAGTTTTAGCTTCGCCTCCAACTTTATCCGGTGAAGGTGTTCTTCCTGGGTTTGTTTTAGATTTACAGCCAATTTTTGCTTAGCTACTTACAGGTTGAGAGTTTATTGTTGTTACTGAACCTAACGCAATCAGCTAATAAGGATGTTTTTATATTTATCAAAGTTATTACCTTTATTTTTCTATCCGCTAGGATTGGCGTGTGTTCTCATTGTATTTGCATTAGTAACGTTGTGGAAAAAACCACGTCAAGCATCAACTGCATTAACAATCGCCCTTGTTGTTTTGTTATTGGCGAGTAATGGCTGGGTTTCTCATATCTTGCACCTGGAAATTTGAATGTCAATTCCTTGACTAAATGCCAAATCTCTCAGGCGTTCAATGTCTAGTAAAAGAAGTAACAGCACCAATTGTGGAAATATAGTTTGGAGTGCGATTTG
>NZ_JADEWN010000134.1 GCF_015207655.1 Gloeocapsopsis crepidinum LEGE 06123
CAGTAATTCCCATTGTTCATCTGTGAGATCGGTACGATATGATTGACCCATGACTCTCGTTCTCTGTCATTTTTTGCTATTGACAGGTTATTGTAACGAGAGCTTTTTTACTTTTCAGACCTCCTCTTAGGAGTTATTTGGCGTTCGATAGGGTTGGCTTCAATAACGACAGTTGCTTGCTTAATTATTGGTTATCCATTGGCGTTTTTTATTGCTACTTGTTCAGGGTATTGGCGGAATGTTCTAGTGTTACTGGTAATTGTTCCTTTTTGGACTAATTTTTTGGTGCGTACTTACGCTTGGATTGTGCTTTTGCGACAAGAGGGGGTGATTAATGTAGCGCTACAAAATTTTCAAATTATTGATGCACCTCTGAATTTATTGTTTACTCCTTTTGCTGTTACAGTGGGCTTAATTTATGGCTATTTGCCATTTATGATTTTGCCGTTATATGCCACAATGGAACGTTTTAATTTCTCGTTGGTTGAAGCAGCACATGATTTGGGTGCCAATGATGTTCGCAGCTTTATACGTGTCGTTTTGCCATTGACAATGCGGGGGATTGTTGCAGGATCGCTACTTGTTTTTATTCCGGCTGTGGGTGCGTTTGTCACGCCAGATATTCTTGGGGGTGCGAAAACTTTGATGGTAGGAAATTTGATTCAAAATCAGTTTTTGAAAGCGCGTAATTGGCCTTTTGGTTCGGCACTTTCGATGTTGCTGATGGTGGTAGTTTTAGTTCCGGTGTTGGTTTATTTTCGGTCATCTGAGGAAGTCTCATGACGATTTCTGTGTCAGATAATACCTCAGTAAAATTCGATGTATTGGTGCGATCGCTTGGTAAACGTTGGCTATTACTCCATACAGCATTAGGATTTGCTTTTATTTATTTGCCAATTCTGATTTTAGTTATTTACTCGTTTAATGCATCGCGTTTTAATGCTGTTTGGCGTGGCTTTACTTTAGATTGGTATCGTGGTTTACTTCAAGCTGACTCACAATTAACTGCGAATGTTACTGACACTCGAATTTGGGATGCATTACAGAACAGTTTACTCGTTGCTGTGATTTCAACTCTTCTAGCAACAATCTTAGGAACAGCGATCGCACTTGCGTTAGAACGTTTTCGCTTTCCTGGGCGAGTGATTATTGATAGCTTGTTGTTTCTTCCTATTGTGATTCCAGAAATTACAATGGGAATCTCTTTATTAGTTTTCTTTAGTTTAGTCTTTAGGTTAATAGAAAATTTTATAGGAATTCGATTGACTTTTGGCTTACCTACAATAATTATTGGTCATGTATCGTTTAATATTTCTTTTGTTGCAATTACTGTCAGGGCGCGTTTAGCAGAACTCGATCCAGCACTAGAAGAAGCTGCTTTAGATTTAGGGGCTAATGAATGGAAAGTATTATCGAGAGTTATTTTACCACTAATTGCTCCAGCAATTTTTAGTGGTGCTTTGCTTGCTTTTACACTTTCTCTAGATGATTTTGTCGTGACTTTCTTTACTGCTGGAGTTGGTGCAACAACTTTACCACTTTTTGTTTACGGGATGATTAAATTTTCGGTGACACCTGCGATTAATGCTATTTCTAGTTTAATGTTGTTGGCTTCTTTAGTGTTGATTGTGCCAGCATTGGTGGTTGGGACGAAAGAATTGAGGTGAACGAACCACAGAGGAGGACACATGAAAGTGCAGGGTTTCCCTCGTTGAGTAAAGTGTCTGTAGCGCGGATGCGAAAGAAAAAAGTAGGGATTAACTCATCAAGTAATGAATAGGATTTTAGTTCTATGATGAGAAGAATTTTGAGCTTTGTAGTGTTGTTTTTTGTTGCTTTAATATTACCACTTGGATGTAGTGGGAGTAACCAAACAAATGTTAGTGATAGTAATACACCGTCTAATGTATTGAGTGTTTATAATTGGTCTACTTATATTGCACCTGAAGTTCTTACTCAGTTTGAGAAAGAGTTTAACGCTAAAATTAAGTATGATACTTATGAAAATAGCGAAGCCCTTTACGCTAAGATTCAGCCAGGAAATCCAGGTTATGACGTTGCGTTTCCTGGAGATTACATGGTCGCAATTATGGCTAATGAAGGTTTATTAGAAGAATTAAATTTAGAGAATATTCCTAATAGGACACATCTTGATTCAACATTTATGAATGCACCCTACGATCTAGAAAATAAATATAGTTTGCCTTATCAATGGGGAACTTTAGGAATTGGTTACAACATCACAGCAACAAACAATCAAGAAATTGATAGCTGGGCAACAATGTTCGATCCTAAATTTGCGGGAAGAACCGCTTGGCTGGATGACATGCGCCATACCTCACATCTTGCACCTATCAGGAAAACCACTAATACATGAATAAGTAGTGTAAGAAAGTGACAGCAGAAGCGGAAATTCGCTTTTGTGGCAGAGAGTAATTCAGAAAACTTGATTTGTAGAGAAATT
>NZ_JADEWN010000135.1 GCF_015207655.1 Gloeocapsopsis crepidinum LEGE 06123
CTGATTGAGGTGTCACCTTGTGTGTATGCCTTAACTATTTTTTCTCGCAAGTCGAGCGAGTACGGTTTCATTAGACTTCATTTGTGTACTCCTCTTACTGTACCTCATAAACTTGCAATAGGCTGTAAAATCTAAGCTGTTGACTTTTTCCTCATCGACTGGTCGAGCAAGATTTAACCCCAAGGATGAAAACGAACGCGCACAAGTAGCTGGGTTAGCACTTTTGAGGCGAACAGCAGAATCTGTTGCATTGCGCGTTAAAGCAAATGAATTACTCGAAAACAATAATGAGCAGGGGCTGATTATTCTGGGAGATCTCAATGATGTGCCCTCGGCGGCAACTACTCAAATTCTTCAAGGTCCAAGTGGTAGCGAGATTGGTATGCGTGGATTTGAGAAGACAGATAAGGGGGATGACACTCGACTTTTCAATCTAGCCCCGTTGATTTCTGAAGCGAGGCGTTATTCTCGTATTTACCGAAACAACAAAGAACTCATCGATCATATTTTTGTCAGTCAAGAACTGCTTCCTGGTCAACCGCGTAGATTGCCTAAAGTAGATAGCCACATCGATGTTATGGATGCACTTCCTTCTATTAGCGATGAACCAAATCTAAGACGAGGTAAACCTGGTTCAGATCACTCACCCATCACTGCAGTTTTTGAGCTGTAGCTGATGGGGTGACAGAAGGGCTAAAAGTAAAGCTAGATAATGGTTGTACGCTTCGCGTCAAAAAAAGATAGGCTGGCTATTGACACAACCCGCCTATCGCTAAAATGTTGCCATTATTCTACCAGACCCATTTGCGCTCCACATTGAATGCAAACCAATACATACTACTAAATATCTTGGTTGAACTACTGCAAGGGGAAAAACAAGTACGAATAGAAAGACTTGCTGCTAATCTACCGTTACCAATTTTATTCGAGAGCCGTCGTCGCCAACTACAAAGATTTTTAATCTCTCCAAAGTTAACAATTTCATCAGTTTGGTTGGCGCTGATAAACTACTTACTGACAAATTATTTTTCAACTAATAAGCAGTTGACTGTTGTAGTTGACCGAACACAGTGGCGGGAACTAAATTTGTTAATGGTCAGCATTATTTGGCAGCAACGAGCTATCCCGCTACATTGGCAATTTCTCCCCCATAAAGGGAAGAGTAGTTTTACTCAGCAACAAGCCTTATTTAACAGCGTTTTACCGCTACTTAAGGACTACAAAGTTACAATTTTAGGAGATAGAGAGTTTTGTTCAGTTGAACTAGGTCAATGGCTAGAAAACCAAGGAATGACAATATGTCTGCGGTTAAAGTGTAATGAATATATTCGGCGGCATCAGGAGTTCACACAGCAGTTAAAGCAACTAGGATTAAAGCCAGGAATGTCAATGTTCTTTGCTGGAGTCAATGTGACTAAGCAACTGGGATTTAACCAGTTTAATGTAGCCTGTAAATGGAAGAGAAACTATCGCAAAAGTCAAACAAAAGAAGGTTGGTTTCTATTAACTAATTTGCCAAACACTCGAGCTGCTACAACAGCTTACCAACAGCGTAGTGGAATTGAGTGTATGTTTAAAGACTGTAAAAGTGGTGGATACAATCTTGAAGGATGTCATGCAATTGAAGCGCGTTTATCTACCATTGTTTTACTCATTGCTATTGCCTATACCAGTGCAATCATTCAAGGCATAAACATCAGAACATCAAAGGTTGAGCGTTACATCTGTCGTCCAAAAGACGCTGGTCGAATTCAACGCCGTCACAGCAACTTTTGGGTAGGTTTGTATGGTCAAGCTTGGTTGAATAATCTCCAACTATGTATTGATTGGATAGGACAATGGATGCGCTCTAATCGCAATAAGCAACTCTATTATCAACATGCTTACAAGCTATAGACCTTCTCCAGCTTGCGTTCTAGCTCCCTGTCACCCCATCAGGAGCTGTAGTCAATTCACATAGTTATAAGGCAAGGACGCTCATAACTACGCTGCGGCTAGATTGAGATATCAAAAAGCCAAATATACAAGGAGTACAGACAAGATGCTTGCCGATCCAACAATTTACGATCAAATCTGGAAAGCTGATAAGAATAGATTTTCAGTAAGTGTGCGTAACGCTGAGGGAGACTGGGTTGACCCTAATGCCGATATCTTGCTTGACCACCAAGTAAAAGCCGGAGGAGATCGATGGTCTGATTTAGCGACTCGCCCTCTCTTTAGCAAGGTAAACGAATCTCGCCTATCAGAATCTACCTATCCCTCTTCTGTCACTTTCCGAAATCAACAAGTACTAGATAAACCCTTTCATCCAGAAGAATAAAAGAATTTGAATTGATTCATTGCACTAATTAAGTGATTAAATCCAAGCAATAAATTGGAATTGG
>NZ_JADEWN010000029.1 GCF_015207655.1 Gloeocapsopsis crepidinum LEGE 06123
CTGATTGAGGTGTCACCTTGTGTGTATGCCTTAACTATTTTTTCTCGCAAGTCGAGCGAGTACGGTTTCATTAGACTTCATTTGTGTACTCCTCTTACTGTACCTCATAAACTTGCAATAGGCTGTATCAAATATTACTCCTCAATTGATATTTTTAAGAAGATCTAGCTAATTGGGCAATCGGCGATCGCACGATCTCACATTAACTGCTGAGTTCCTTTCTCTTGATCTTAGTTTTTTAGATTTGGCTTACTTAACTATGTGTCTTCTATCTATAGGAAGAATTATATAGAAGTACAAGTTCTTATGGCAGCGGTTAACTTCTACTGTTACGCTATAATAGTTAAAAATACATAATTTCGCTTAAATTAGCAGTATTAAGTAATGAGTTCAGGAATATTTTCATCACATTGTAAGTGCAAAACTCAGAAACAATTGGTGGAAATTCGTTAATAAACGAACAAATTCCAAGATATATAAACTGAATAAAAATAAGCCGCAAAGTTAATTTTGTATGTATAGCTGCAATTTATAATCGCTAAGAATTTTGAATTTGAGATTTTTTATCTGTCAACTGATTGATATTAATTTTATACTTGATTGCCAATCAGACAATGAAACAATTTCAATGAAATATTCATCAAGAAAACTATATCGATGATGTCATTTTCTCAAAACTTGAATGCGTAAAAAGCAAGTTTATATCAAATTTCAAGTTAACATAATTGGAGGGTATAAATGCAGCTGACAAGAATTATTGGCAGTGTAGTAGCAGGTATTAGTACATTAGGTGTTGCGGCTTGTGGGGTACAATCCTCAGAACAAGTTTCTAGTAATGACAACGTTGCTCAATCACCTCAATCACAATTAGCAAGTGCAAACCAACAAGCTTGTACTTTAGTACCCGAAGGCGCAGGTCCACAAGGACAAGTTAGTGTGCGAACCGAAGAAGTTGTGACTGGATTAGAAGTTCCTTGGGGAATCGCATTTCTGCCTAACAACGATATGTTGGTGACAGAAAGACCAGGAAGAGTGCGATTAGTCCGAAATGGTCAATTACAATCCTCACCTGTGGCAACAATTAGTGTTACTGATAGCGGTGAAGGTGGCTTACTTGGCATTGCAGCTCATCCTGACTTTGCAGAAAACCGTCTGTTCTATGTATATTACACTGCTGAGCGCAGTGGAACGCCAGTAAATAGAGTTGAACGCTGGCAATTATCTCAAGACGGAACGAGTGCTACTAGCGATCGCATCATTGTTGATGATATTCCAGTTGCACTTTATCACAACGGCGGACGTATTCGCTTTGGTCCAGATGGGATGCTCTATATTGGCACTGGGGATGCGAGAGATCCAGATATTTCTCAGGATAATAGCAGCTTAGCTGGTAAAATCTTGCGCGTGACACCTGATGGTGAAGTTCCCCAAGATAATCCATTTCCAGGTAATCCTGTATATATCAGCGGCATTCGCAACACGCAAGGTTTTGACTGGGCAAACGAATCAACGATGTGGGTGACAGATCACGGTCCTAGTGGCGAATTAGGGAGAAGCGGTCACGATAAAGTCAGTGTCGCCACAGCAGGTGATAATTTAGGATGGCCCAAAATTTATCGCTGTGAATCGCAGGAAGGATTAGTGACTCCCTCTTTAGTCTGGCGAGAAGCCGCACCGCCAGGAGGCGCAACAATTTATACCGGAAATGCAATTCCAGAGTGGCAAGGTAATTTGATGATTACAACACTGCGTTCTGAACACTTACATCGCGTTGCTTTCGATCCTAATTCTCAGCAAATCAAACAACATGAAGTCTACTTACAGGGCGAACATGGTAGGCTACGAGATGCTGTGATGGGTCCTGATGGAGAACTTTATATCACAACAAGTAACTGTGATGGCAGAGGTAGCTGTCCCGCAGGACAAGATAAGATACTACGCGTTACTCGGTAAGTAGCTAAAGAAGTTTTGAGTTTTGAATTTTGAGTTTTGAATTAAAAGACTCTTCATAACTCATAACTCTCCACTACCTGATCTGCGTTTAAGCCGAGACAAGTAATGAAAAGGAGTATTTCTTTAGCCATGCTTGGGCACTCATTTGCACAGGGTTCCAACGGCTACTGAGAGGTGGTGTATAACTAAGATCGAGGTCGTTGAGATCTTCGATCTTCATGTTATGAAATAGAGCAGTTGCGAAAATATCAATTCGCTTATCAACTTCTGCTTGGCAATGACCGACAATTTGAGCGCCTAATAAACGCTGGGTGCGGCGATCGCCTGTGATGCGGACATGATAGTTTGAGCAGTACAGTCGAGTAAAAGATTAATTCCTGCATCTACAATCTCTGATGCTGTTCTGTAGGCTAAGTTGTGCCAATCTGTCACTTCACCACTGAGATAAAATGGCAAACCACAAATACTGTAATTGGGGAAGCAATCTGCTACGACAACTGTGACATCGATACTCGAATTAACTTCTTTAGCACGTAAAGCTGCACTGATGCCTGCATCACTACCACCAATAATTAGCAATTTATTCATGCAATTCAACCTCTACGATTTGCGATCAAAGTAAATGCCTAAAAATTTCTATCACTGCAATAGATTTTGCTAAATTTATTGTGAGTTGCTGTCAATTCTAGTTTAAGTAAGCTGTAGAATTAATGACTAAATTTTCTACTATAAAATTTCTGAATCTTCTACACTGTGTAGTAAAAATTTAAACTTAATCGCTCGTTAAATTGAGTTTAATCTTTTGTTATTATAAAACAATATTAGTATAAAAAAACACTCGCCCTGAAATAATTTTTCAGGGCGAGAAGTGAAGATGCTTGTACTAAGTTTACTACTTAACTGCTGTATGAAAGCTAATTGTTTAAATTTAGGATTAGCTTAATTGTGGGGAGGCAAATACCTACCCCATAGGCAAATACCTCGTCTTAGTTTGTTTCTACTTACATTCGAGCAATGATGTCTATTTGACGATCAACAACGTTTTCTCCAGGCGCGGGAGCAGTATCGTCAGGAGTTACTGTATCAGTGTTTTCGGTTTCTTGACTAGCAGTGTTTTGATCTATTTCCTCAGTGGCAATATCAGGGGAGATGCCTGTTGTTTCTTCTGAGTTGTAGCCTGCCGGAATATTATTTTTGCTTTGTTCAGAATTCATGTTTTTTCCCTTTATTTGGTGCTAATACTAAGTTTTCAATGCCTTGCGATTTAAATGCATCAGTCGCAAAGCAGAGATAATTTCAGAAACATTAAGCTTTGATGAAGTTTAACAGAGTCTTGAGGCAGTTAGATTAGTAGAGGCATTGCCAACTAGTCAAAAAGTATTTGAAAGTACAAAAATTATTTAATAATAATTTATACCAATAGGTATAAAATACTGATATTTATATTTTATTTAACCTCTTATTAACTGACTATTAACGACGTAATCAAATGCAAATATGTAGTTTTGAGGTGATGTTGTTGACAACTGAACTAGCAAGTGAAGACGAAGATAGTTCTGATGCAGAATAGCGTTATGTAAGCGATCGCTATATCTTTATATATACTTAAGTCTAAGCAAGAAACCATGTCACAGAATTCATCACCATCACTCAAGCGAGAATTAGGTGTAGTTGGTGCAGTTGCCCTTGGTTTAGGTTCAATTGTGGGTGCTGGTGTATTTGTCAGTACGGGAATTGCTGCGGGTGTAGCGGGACCTGCTGTGATTATTTCGGTGGCGATCGCGGCTTGTGTGGCAGTTTGTAATGGCTTAAATAGCGCTCAATTAGCCGCGAGTCATCCTGTGAGTGGTGGTGCTTATGAGTATGGCTATAAATATCTCACGCCTTGGCTAGGGTTTACAGCAGGGTGGATGTTTTTGGTAGCAAAATCGGCTTCAGCAGCGACTGCGGCTTTGGGTTTTGCGGGTTACTTGTTGAATTTATTGGGAATTAGCGATCGCACTTACTTGGTTCCTACGGCATTAGCAGCTGTTGTCTTACTCACTTTGATTGTTTTGGGTGGAGTACGACGCTCAAAGATTGTCAATATAACTATTGTTTCAATTACACTACTCTCTTTGATTTTCTTTATTGTGGCTGGTTTACCAGTAGTGGTATCTACTGAATTTGAAAATTTCACTCCGTTTGTCGCAGATACCAGTAATCCGGTTGCTTCAGTTTTACAAGCAACCGCCTTGATGTTTGTTGCTTATACTGGATACGGACGAATTGCGACACTTGGCGAAGAGGTCAAAGAACCACGAAAGACGATTCCTAAAGCAATTATAATTACACTAGCGATAACGATGTTGCTCTATATCGGTGTTGTCGTTGTGGGTATTGGTACAGTAGGAGCAGAGACATTAGGAGCAGTGACTAGCGCACAAGTTGCACCTTTAGAAATTGCGGCGCGTAGCATTAATATTCCTGGTAGTGGTTTAATTTTGGCAGTTGGTGCTGTGACAGCAACATTAGGCGTGTTACTGAATTTAGTTTTAGGTTTATCTCGCGTTTTGCTAGCTATGGGGCGGCGTCAAGATATGCCCAAATTTGTCTCTAAAATGAATTCATCACGCACAACACCTTATATCGCAGTACTCATTATGGGAACAGCGATCGCCTGTTTGGTGTTAATTGGTGATGTGAGAACAACTTGGTCTTTTAGTGCGTTTTCTGTATTAATTTACTATGCCATTACTGATTTATCAGCATTACAAATTCCTGATGAACAACGGCTTTATCCCAAATGGATTGCTTGGATCGGTTTATCCGCTTGTCTTTTCCTAGCTTTTTGGGTAGAACAGCGAGTTTGGTTAGTCGGTATTGGACTGATTGTTGCTGGGTTGATATGGAAAACTGTGATTAGAAAACTTGTTATGTCATCTTCAATGAAGTGATTAACAGTGTTTGTTGATAGCGATCACAGACAATACTATGTGAAAATTGTAAAAATGATTGCAGGTATTTAATCAAAAACCAAAAACTGTTCTGGCTACACGATATAGTGATTGGATTGTTCATCAACCGCTATGAATTTGCTCGGGCTGTTTGATACATCCACAGGTGTAGAACACTACCAACGAACTGCACAATTTGGTAGACCAGTAGGGTATTGGTATGACACCGGATGGAGCATTATTATTTATAGATGATACCAATGGTGTTATTTACCGTGTAACTTATGCTGGCACAGCAAAAAGATAGTCAATTGTTGTTCTGATTGACTTTTCTATTTGAGGTGGGCAGTAACCCACCTCACTTAATTTAAACTAATTCAATTACAATAAGTACCTTGTCACTTTTTCGCCACATTGTCTGCAAATAATATGAAATTATGAACAGTGTATGGTTCTCGATTTGAACCAAATACTCTAAAGGAGTTTTTAGAGGAGTTATTAAATGGGAATTATTATTAATTGGATTGTAACTACAATCAGTTTTTTAATTATTTCAAAAATACCTATTGGTGTTGAAGTTGACGGTTTTGGGAAAGCCGCAATATCTGCAGCAGTTTTTGGACTTCTCAATGCTTTTGTCCGACCAATTATTGCTTTTCTAGCTTTTCCCATCAATCTTTTAACTTTGGGTTTATTCAGCATTGTTATCAATGCAATTATTTTTGGATTAGCAGCATTGTTAGTACATGGATTTCGTTTGCGTTGGGGAATTTGGAGTGCCTTAATTGGCACAATTGCTTTGAGCATCGTCAACTCTATTTTATTCGGCTTGCTTGGTACAGTAGGAATATAAAGGTTAGTTTTATGGCAAGCTCATTGAATCAAAATTTTTAAAAAGAGCTATTACCAAATTCTACCGTTTTTCACAGTCAACATAAGACTGCTGTAGTTCAACGTCAATCTCAAATTAAGTGGAAAGAGAAAGATGTTTCAAATGAAAAATCCCTGGGTTGCAGGAACATTTTGGATTGTTTTATACCTCTTAGTAACCCTTTCTCCCTTGTTAATTCTGTTAATTCACCCAGCACCAGGAGGGAGGGGATTTTGGATCGAATTTTCCGCAGCATTGGGTTATGTGGGCTTGGCAATGATGATGCTGCAATTTGCATTGACAGCTCGTTTTGATGCGATCGCCGCACCTTACGGCATTGATATTGTCTTGCAGTACCATCGCTATATTACCCAAGTTGCCTTTGCGCTAATCCTAATTCACCCAATCATTTTATTTTTCCAGGACGCTGAATATCTACGACTACTCAACTTCTTTGAAGCACCTTGGCGAGCAAGATTTGCGGTTATTTCGACGATATCATTAATCTTACTAGTTGTGACTTCACTATGGCGAGAGAAGCTGAAGCTGAACTATGAAGTGTGGCGGACGAGTCATGGAATTCTGGCGGTTGCGACGGTAGGTTTAGGGCTAGCTCATGCTTTTGGTGTAAACTACTATCTCGCACTGCCGTGGAAGGCGATGTTGTGGATACTATTAGCCTTACTGGCGTTTGGTTCTTTAATATATGTCCGCTTGATCAAACCGTGGCTGATGATGCAAAAACCCTATCGGGTAGAAACTGTTGTACCTCAGCGGGGTGATGTTTACACATTAGTACTGCGTCCGCAGGGACACGAAGGCATTCGTTTTTTGCCAGGACAATTTGCTTGGCTTACTTTGGATCGTTCTCCGTATCGCATTCAAGAGCATCCGTTTTCATTTTCTTCTAATGGCGATCGCGGCGACCAAGTTGCACTAACAATCAAAGCTGTTGGTGACTTCACAAATACAATTAAAAATGTTCAGCCTGGAACAAAAGCTTTTCTAGATGGTCCTCACGGGGCTTTTACGCCTGATCGTTTTGACTGCGCTGGCTTAGTTCTAATCGCCAACGGTGTCGGTGTTACCCCAATGATCAGTATTATGATTACGCTTGCGGAACGCGGCGATCATCGACCAATTCGCTTAATTTACGCCAACGGTTCGTGGGACGATGTTGCTTTTCGGGAAGACTTGGAATATCTCAACAAGCGCTTAGATAGTCTCACAGTGACTCATGTTATTAAAGAACCTCCTGAAGATTGGGCAGGAGAATCAGGTTACGTAGATAAAGATCTCCTAGCACGACACATTCCCGATAATCGCGAAGGCTGGCGCTATTTCCTTTGTGGTTCTCCTCGCTTTTTAGATGAAGCAGAAAAAGCTCTGCACGAGCTAAAAGTTCCAGCAAAATACATTCACATGGAACACTTTAATCTTGTTTGATAGAGGTCACAGCTTAAAAATTATGCGTTTTAAAATCATGCTTGAAGTAGTGGCATTTGTCTCTGTTGTCCTTGTATTGGCGTCAGCATTGTTTGCTTATGTCCAAAGACGCCCAGTCGAGCCAAGCATTGATTCGGGTTGGGTTGAACCTAATACTAACTAACTTGGTATTTGATGTAAAGTTGGTGCATTAACCACACCAATGAATCACCCAGGGTTAGGTATTTTTTGCCTGCTCAACCAGGATCTTCTCAATCCGACTAAATTGAAACTAGTTTTTGCTCAGCACAATTTCTTCTAGAAGCTAACGCAAATATTAATGTTTGGACACCAGGTACGACAACTGGAGATAAACGCAATTTTTTATCTATCTTTGGACTGGTTTTTATATTTAAGTCTTACTGTAAAAGTTACAGTTAAAGCATGCTTTCATTAAATGAACATTGAAAATTTACAGAAGCTTTAACAAAAAATTAGTAAAAAGCTATCAATATTAGTGGTATCTTGTAGGAACAAATAATTTTCTTGGTGTACAAATTAATGTCTTATACAGCATTAGCTTAGTCTATGAGACTGAGACGAACTAGTGCAAACCCTAATTATTATTAATCATGTGTGGTTGTCCGTAATGACTAATCGAGGAGTAATTGAATTAAATTTTCAGTTCATCAATAAATCTTATATAAGCCTGTTCAAATTCTTATTTGTGTAAACAACGGATATCGAGCGATTGCCCAAAATCCACCAATCTCCTTAATCAAATACTACTAAGTTAACGAAAATCCTTCTTCAGTTTGAGTTGAGGAAAGGAGATTGTCTTGAAAATTTGCCTGGACGTAAAGTCATGATAGATACACTATCAAGTGTTTGGCTGAGGTTACGTAACCGCCATTTTCTTGCTGTTGATACAGCAATTTTCTTATTAACACCTGCATTAGCACTCGCGTTGCGCTTAGACAAATTATTTGTCTATAGAGTGTATGGCACCGACGTTCTTATTGTAACAATCCTATTTTTAGTTGTAAAGATCGTACTGCTGTACTTGTTTGGTTTTTATCGCCGCTGTTGGCGTTATGCCAGTATTGATGAACTTATTCAAGTCGTGGCTTCTATGACTGCTGCTGTTATTGTTCAAAGTTGGTTATTTTACCTGCTTTACTACAGTAGTGCCTTAGTAGACGACTTACCGCGATCGCTACCACTACTCGATGGCATACTTAGTTTACTCTTAGTTGGTGGAGTACGCTTTAGCGTACGTGCTGTAGAGCGCATGTATCAATTACCGCAAACAACTCACCAGTACGAACGGGCGTTGATTATTGGTGCTGGTAATGCGGGCGTGTCGCTAGTTCAAACAATTCAACATAATCCTGAACTAGGTCTTTATGCAGTCGGTTTTATTGATGATGACGTAACAAAACTAGGCTTACGCATTCGGGGAATTCGCGTTTTAGGCGATTGCCGTAACATTCCAGATATTGTTCGCGCTTTCAACATCGAGCGCGTCATTATTGCCATGCCGACTGTTTCTGGAAAAACAGTGAGACAAATTGTCGATCGCTGTCAATCTTTAGGTGTGGCGACAAGTACCTTGCCAAGCATGCATGAAATCCTTAGTGGTAATGCGTGTGTTGCCAGTATTCGAGATGTCAAAATTGAAGATTTGCTGCGACGCGAACCAATTAAAACAGATGTCAAGGAGGTTTCACACTTTCTCAATGGCAAGCGAGTTTTGATTACAGGTGCTGGAGGCTCAATAGGTGGTGAAATTTGCCGTCAAGTATTGCAATGTTGTCCTGCAGAAATATTGCTTGTCGGACACGGAGAAAACTCTGTTTTCAACATTCAACAGGAACTCAAGCAAGTCTTAGACTCTTGGCATTCTTGCCCAAATCCACCTCGGCTGACAACGTTAATTGCTGATATTCGCTTTGCATTGCGCCTGGAATATGCTTTTGAGCAATTTAGACCAGATATTGTTTTCCATGCAGCAGCACATAAACATGTGCCATTAATGGAGGCAAACTCACCAGAAGCAATTACGAATAATGTTGTAGGAACAAAAAATCTACTCGACTTGGCACTGCACTACAACGTAAAACACTTTGTAATGATTTCTACCGATAAAGCTGTGAATCCCACAAGTATTATGGGTGCAAGCAAAAGGGCAGCAGAAATGTTGGTCTTAAAAGCAGCACAAAAAAGTAAAAAACCTTTTGTTGTTGTGCGTTTTGGCAATGTATTAGGGAGTCGAGGTAGTGTAGTTCCGACATTTAAGCGACAGATTGCAGCAGGCGGTCCAATTACAATTACACATCCTGATATTTGCCGTTATTTCATGACAATTCCCGAAGCAGTTCAACTTGTACTGCAAGCTGCGGTGATTGGTCAAGGTGGAGAAGTCTTTATGCTTAAAATGGGGGAACCTGTTAAGATTGTCGATTTAGCAAAAGATCTCATTCGCCTTTCTGGTTATGAAGTCGGTAAAGACATTGATATTGTGTATACAGGGCTGCGACCAGGAGAAAAACTGTATGAGGAGTTGTTTATTCCTGGAGAACGTTACGAACCAACGCAGCACGAGAAGATTGTTTCAGTTGGCAATGCGAGTGGAATTATTCCTTTAAATTTAGATGCAATGGTGGCAGCGCTTTGTGAAGCCGCAAATTTAAATGATAATCGAGCTATTGCTTCTTTGTTAAAACAGCTAGTCATCGAGTATCAACCAGGAAGTAATGCAATTCCTAAGGATAGTACAGTTGTCTCAAGCGATCGCCTACATCAAGTCACAAAACCACAACAACTCGCAAAAGACTTGCAAAATGCTTTAACACAATCCGAGTTTCGCATTCACTATCAACCGATCGTCAACTTAAACACGAATGAGATTACAGGATTTGAAGCTTTATTGCGCTGGCAACATCCTCAACAAGGCTTGATAACACCATCTAAATTTATCGATCTCGCCGAAAGTACAGATTTAATTATCCCAATTGGCTGGTGGGTGTTGCGTCAAGCTTGCAGACAACTCCGAACTTGGCAACACCAATTTCCTCACATTCGCTTAACGATGAGTATCAATTTCTCGCACAAGCAGTTTTTTCAACCTGACTTGAGCAAACAAGTTGCCCAAATTTTGCAAGATGTCAATTTGACAGCAGGTAGTTTGAGATTAGAGATATCTGAGAACGTTATTTTAGAAAATCTCGATCGTGCTTCGGCAGTCATTCAACAGTTAAATAATTTAGGTGTTCAGTTACAAATAGATAATATTGGTGTTGGATACTCTTTCTTGAGCTTACTTCAGCAATTACCGCAACTTCTACAAAATCACAGAATTAGTAAGTTAAAGCTGGATCGTACGCTCATTAGTTCTACTGACAGTGAAACTTCAGAAATTATGCAAACTATCGCTGCGATCGCGCACGACTTGCATATAAACCTCACGGCTACTGGTGTAGAAACAATAAAGCAACTTGCACAGGTTCGGGCACTTGAGTGTAAATATGGACAGGGTTATTTGTTCTCAGAACCTCTAGAAAGCCAAGCAATTCAACCATTACTAGCAACACACTACACTCCAATCAATACCTTTTAGGTATATAATTATTGGTGGTAGTAAAATAACAGTAGATGCAAAATGTCTATTCAAATACTGAGATCTTACTGAATATTTCCCTCAATTTTGTTGAGGATAGCTTCTTAAATGAGTAAAAATCCTGAATTATCAGCATAAGGAAAAACAGAATATAGCTCTATTTTCAGTAGATTTACTCTAGGGTAAAAAATATAAGTAAAGCTATCTTCAATTTGTCATTTGGTTATGTATAGTTATTATAAAAATCTAACTATCAAAACTAAATATGAGATGTTTCCTATTCAGATAAATCATGGTAAGACAACTTCTACAGCGTTTGCGAACACCTATTATTTTTTCATTATTGAGTTTAACTGTTACTGGTTCATGTCATGCTGCTACCACTATTAGTGGAGAAACGAAAAATTATCAAGTAAGTCAAGAAAATTTTACTAATCCTGAGCGTGGATTCTATATAAATTACCTGACAAGACATCAAGAATCTCCCTTAAAAGCTTCTCAGTTAGCAACACTAAAAAGCAGGAATATAAGTTTAGTTAGACGTCTTTACATCATTCCACAATATCGTTACAATAGCTTACCGCCATCTTTTCTCGAATTTGTCAAACAAGACTTAGATATAGCTCGACAAGCTGGGATAAAATTAGTAGTTCGCTTTGCCTATAATTGGGACATTGGTGGATATGATGCACCAAGAGATGTTATTTTAAATCATCTAGAACAATTGCGACCTGTGTTAACAAATAACCATGATGTGATTGCTTATTTAGAAGCAGGATTTATTGGTGCTTGGGGACAGTGGAATCGCTCTTCTCATCAGTTGATTAATAACACAAATTTAGATGTTACAGCAGATTCAAGAGCAATATTTTCTAAAATGCTGACTGTCTTACCTCCACAAAGAATGGTTGCGTTACCATTTCCCAAGCAGAAAATGGATATGTTTAACACAACTCAACCACTCAAATCGAGTGAAGCTTTTAGCGGAAGCGATCGCGCTAGAACAGCGACTCACAATGATGGTTTCTTGGCAAGTTCTGATAATTTAGGGTTTTATACTTATCGCCAGGTAGAAAGAGATAAACAATACTTAAGTACAGATAATTTGTATGTTGTTCATGGTGGTGAAACTGCAAGTGCTAGTAGCCATGCACAACCTTATATTGGTTGTGCAAATGCGTTAACAGAAATGGCACAACTACGCTGGAGTGTCTTAAATCTAGAATTTCATCACACAGTTGTACAAGGTTGGGAAAAGCAAGGCTGTATGCCAGAAATTAAAAAACGTCTAGGCTACCGCTTTCGGTTACTCAAGTCAACAATTCCTAACCAAGTTAAGCCCGCAGGTACTTTTGCAATGAATTTTGTTGTGACTAATGACGGCTGGGCTAATGCTTACAATCCCCGTAAAGTAGAAATTGTTTTACGTCATAAGCAGACAAAAAAAGAATACTACATACCAGTCAATGAAGATCCGCGCAAATGGCTACCTGGTAGTACAAAAACTGTCACAGTTAAGGCAGGTATTCCAGCAAATATGCCGAGTGGAGAGTATCAAGTTCTCCTTAATCTTCCCGATCCGTCATCTAAGTTATATAATCGCCCAGCATACTCTGTTCGGCTAGCAAATCAAAATACATGGGAAGCAGCAACAGGTTATAATTTATTATCAACCACTGTTACAGTTACTTCAAACGGCTCGGGAAGTAATTATTCAGGTACTCAAATTTTTACTTCTCGGTAATTCCTCAGTCTTTACAAGTTTTAAATATAGCAGTCTGTAGCGGAATTTATGAGAGATTTTCCGCTACTTTCAATTTTTAAAATAAATTTATTGCCAAAACTATGATGATATATAGCTGTTTATTGTAAAATATATATTGCAAACAGCTAATCATAACTCCTTATTAGGCATATTTAAAAAAGCAAAATAGTTGTCTACTACATGAAGCTATCATCAAGACAAGTAAGTTAACTTCATTAAAGTAGAATAGTTTCATAAAGTAGAAAGCTACTTCAAGGAATTGGCAAGTGCAAAGATTAATAAATGGTTGGACAAAACTAACAAGCACTTCCGTCAATCGGAAAATTTTTGGTGCAGCCATTACGGTTGCTATCCTAACTGCATTTGTCAAAATCGCAGCTGTAATTAAAGAATTAGTAGTTGCTTGGAGGTTCGGTACTAGTGATGCAGTTGATGCTTTTTTAATTGCTTTGTTAGTACCTGCTTTTATTATTAATGTTGTTGCTGGTTCTTTTAATGCGGCTTTAATTCCTACTTACATTCAAGTTAGAGAAAAACAAGGTATACAAGCGGCGCAACATTTATTTTCTGCAACCATGATTTGGGGGTTAGGTTTACTTGGAATAACGACCTTACTCACGATCCTTTCAGCACCAGTTTATCTACCATTGATTGCAGCTGGGTTTGATTCAGAAAAACTCGGTTTAACATTTTACTTGCTGTGTGCGATCGCCCCAATTATTTTACTCAGTAGTATTGTTACCATTTGGGGAGCCGTTTTGAACGCCGGCGAGCGTTTTGCATTAGCGGCACTAGCTCCAATCGCCACTCCAGCAGTTACTATTATTTTTCTATTTATCAAATCTTGGGGGATCTTTGCTTTAGCAGCAGGACTCGTTGCAGGTACGGCAATAGAAATTATTTTACTAGGGTTGGCACTGCATAAACAAGGTATCTTTTTGCTACCAAAGTGGTATGGTATTAATCCAGCAATACGCCAAGTTGCTCATCAATGCGTACCAGCACTGATTGGCGCGTTTATTATGTGTAGTGCTACTTTGGTCGATCAATCTATGGCTGCTATGCTGGCACCAGGAAGTGTGGCATCACTTAATTATGGCAATCGAGTGATTGCATTTCCTATTACGCTTGCAACAACAGCTTTAAGTACAGCAGTCATTCCCTATTTTTCTAGAATGGTTGCTTGCAATGAATGGGCAGGGGTACGCCACACATTAAATCGCTATATGTGGTTGATATTTGCTGTGTCTATACCTTTTACTGGATTACTACTACTAAGTTCTGAATTAATAGTAGAAATCTTATTCCAACGGGGTTCTTTTACATCTGAAGATACACAAACAGTTGCTCAAATTCAATCTTTGTACGCCCTTCAAATTCCTTTTTATATAGCAGATATTTTTGTGGTAAAGCTCCTCACTTCAATGCGACTAAATCATATTTTAATGTGGGTGTCAGTCTTCAATCTTCTAATTAATATTAGTCTCAACTACTTATTTATGCAATGGATCGGAGTGAGTGGTATTGCTTTATCCACTAGCTGTGTCTACTTATTCTCTTTTTTGTATTTACTCTTTTTTGCTAACAAAAACTTAAAAATATTTGCAGCACAATGCGATTAACACTAGTAACTGCAACTCTTACCTGTGGTGGGGCAGAACGAGTTTTGGTTCTGCTGGCAGAGGGCTTTTTGCAGCAAGGACATAATGTTGCTGTAGTAACACTTTCAGGAAAGGAAAATGATTTTTATCAGTTGCCACCAAAAGTGACGAGAATTGCTTTAGATGTGATGCAAAAATCTCCTAATCTTTTTCAAGCCGTAAGAAATAATCTTTATCGCTTGTTACAGTTAAGGAGAGCAATTCAGTCTACTCAACCAGATGTAGTGATTTCTTTTGTCGATCAAACTAACATTACAACTGTGTTATCGCTGCAAGCAACAGGTTATCCAGTGATTGTCACAGAACATTGTGATGTTGGCATGAAATATGGTGGCGCTATTTGGGAAAAACTGCGCCGAATTACCTATCCTCGTACAGCGAAGCTTGTTAGTGTTAGTCAAGGTGTAGACAGTGCTTTTCAGTGGCTACCTGCAAGAAAAAGAATGGTCATTTACAATCCACTCATCATTCGTGAAAATCAACATGTAGCTAATCTGCCGCAATTTGACCCGCACAAGCAGTGGATTGTTGCTATGGGTAGGTTGACTTATCAAAAGGGCTTTGACTTATTAATAGCTGCATTCCAGAAAATAGCTGATCAGTTTTCAGATTGGCAATTGATTATTTTAGGTGAGGGAGAGTTACGGCAAGAGTTAGAAACTTATGTGAATAAGTTAGGTTTGTCACATCAAGTTGTTCTAGCTGGAGTTGTAAATAATCCTTTTGCGATCCTCAGACAAGCAAAGTTTTTTGCAATGGCTTCTCGATTCGAGGGCTTTCCGATGGTGCATGGAGAAGCTTTAGCTTGCGGTTTACCTGTGATTAGTACAGATTGTCCTAGCGGTCCTAGAGAAATTATTCGCGATCGCATAGATGGTATTTTAGTACCTAATGGAGATGTTACAGCGCTAGCTACAGCAATGAAGTATTTAATGACAGATGAAGTAGCGCGTCAGCAACTAGCTAACCGTGCGCCAGAAGTTTCCACAAGATTTAGTCTTGATAGTGCAATGCGTCAATGGGAAGCATTATTTGACGAGGTTGTGCGCTAGCACAAATTACAGCTTAGTACTATGCCTGAATTTTCATCAACAAAACGTATTGCTTTTTTTCTACCTGCTTTACATGGTGGTGGTGCAGAAAAAGTAGCAATAAATCTTCTTAAAGGAATGTTGCAATATGATGTGTCTTTAGATTTAGTTTTAGCCAGCAAAGAAGGTCCATACTTGGAACAAGTTCCCTCTCAAGTCAAAATTATTGACTTAGAAGCAGGAAGAGTCATTAAGGCGATCGCACCTTTATCGCGTTATCTACGTCAAACTAAACCAGACGCATTATTGTCACATATGAATCATGCCAATGCGATCGCAGTCATGGCAAATAAACTAGCATCGACAAACACTCGACTTGTTTTGGTAGAACATGACACCTTATCTGTGGCTAGATCTAAACTTCTGCGGGCAAAACTTGTCCCATTATTTATGAAATGGTTGTATCCAAGTGCTGATGCAGTTGTAGGAGTTTCTCAAGGCGTAACCGATGATCTAAGCAAACATTTAAATATTGTTCCCTATAAGCTTCATGCAATTTATAATCCGGTTGTTGATGAAGAACTGATTAATAAAGCAAAAGCAACTCTAGATCATCCTTGGTTTCAAAGTCAAGCTCTACCTGTATTTCTAGCTGTCGGAAGACTTACTCTACAAAAAGACTTCAGCACTTTAATTAAAGCTTTTGCTATTTTACGTCAAACCCAACAAGCACGATTGTTAATTTTAGGAGAAGGTGAAGCACGACAAGAACTAGAAGCACTAATGCAAGAACTAAAAATTGCTGAAGACGTCTCTTTAGCAGGATTTGTTGATAATCCTTATTCCTACATGAGTAAGGCTACTGCTTTTATTCTTTCTTCGCGCTGGGAAGGTTTACCAACTGTATTAATTGAAGCAATGGCTTGTGGTTGTCCTGTTATTTCTACTAACTGTCCTAGTGGTCCAGAAGAAATTCTAGCAGATGGTAAATATGGGGTTTTAGTACCAGTAGGGGATGTTCATGCTTTAGCAGCAGCAATGTTAAAAGTATTAAGCAGTCCTACTAAGCAAGAATTATTGATTCAGCGATCGCAAGATTTTTCATTACAACAAGCAGTTCCTAAATATCTGAGTTTGTTAGGTTACTAAAACGCTCGTGTAAAAAATAGTATCTATAAAATTATGACTCCTGCTTTAGATAGAAAACACGATCTGCTTCTTTATTATCAATGTATACTAGCAGTAGGTGCTGTTATTCTCTTCTTTTCTGATATAGATCTTTATTTTTTCAGAACTGGGCAAGCGCCTGCACCTGTGATGTTGATTGTTCTATTTGGATTTGCATCGCTTCCGTTACTACTTTCAATTTTTAGTAGAATTGATTTTTTTTCAGCACCTATTGTTACTTGGTGTAGTAGTTATTTATTAGTTTCTTTATTGTCTTTTCTGATCTTTTTATCGTCTGATGCTGGTTATCAAGAATTAAGACTACGGATTTTATCAGTTTTGTTTTTTCTAATCATGCTACTGATATTTTCTCGATATCGTGCTGTTCAATCATCAGCACGATATGCAACTATCATTGTTGGTATCATGGGAGTTCTTAACAATATTTATGAACTTTTAAATCCTTTGGTATTTGGTGGACTTAATGATACAGGTCGTCCAGCAGGGTTTTATGTAGATCCTAACAGAACTGGATGCGCTCTTGTTTTAAGTATGATCTTTGGTACTGGTTTAGTACCTCGAAAATATCGCCCATATTTTATTGCATTTATAGGATTGGGAATTCTACTGACTTTTTCTCGTGGAGCAATTTTAGGATGGATTTTAGTTATCCTCATTTTTCTTAAGCAAAAAGTTATTACTAAACATCAATTAATCTACTGGCTGATTGGAACAGGAATTATTGTTATTGGATTGGGACTACTGGGCAGTAACTTTATTAATATCAATCAACTTCCGTACGGAGTTCGCGAAAGGTTGGAATGGTTTGAAGACCCAACTGCTTCTGAACACTCTGCAGATTCGCGGATGGCAATTTTAATTGCTGGATGGCAATTATTCATTCAAAGTCCATTATGGGGAAATGGAATTGCTTCAACTATAGATTGGAGTTATAGAATCTCGACGCATAATATGTATTTGGTATTTATGGCAGATCATGGTTTTTTAGGTATCTTAATTCTGCCCTTATTTGTTTATGCCGTAACATATCCTAATAGAGGAAAAAACCGATACATTGCCCTATCATTTGCCATACTTATCCTATTGTGGGGTTTGTTTAGTCACACAATACTTGAAGATAGATTCATTTTACTCAGCTTTGCTTTAATGGCAGCATTGAATGTGACAAGTCAACAAGAGGAGAAATATCACTTAAGGCACCAAATATGAGAATCGTTCATGTCATCACCGGACTTTCTACTGGTGGTGCAGAAATCATGCTTTACAATCTGTTGTCGCGGATAAACCGCGATCGCTTTAGCCCAAGTGTAGTCTCGTTGCTGGAACAAGGAACATTAGGCAATCGCATTTTAGAATTAGATCTCCCTGTATATTCCCTTGGTATGAAACCAGGGGCACTTCCTACACCAAATATTTTCTGGAATTTGATTCGGACTTTACGTCAATTGCAACCAAATATAATTCAAGGTTGGATGTATCACGGCAACTTAGCTGCATACGTTGCTAGTCGTTTTTTTACACCTAAAATTCCAGTTATTTGGGGAATTCATCACTCAATTGCGGCACTTGATGCTGAAAAGCAAATGACGCAAGCAATTATTAAACTAGGTGCAAAAATATCTGATTCTCCTAAAAAAATTGTTTTTGTTTCGCAAACAAGTCGATCGCAACACGAAGCATTAGGATATTGTCATCAAAATAGCTGCGTTATTCCTAACGGTTTTGATCTTGTACGCTTTCAACCTTCATTACAGGCAAGAATCAATCTTCGCACTGCTTTGAGATTAGCCCCAGATACATTATTAATCGGATTATTTTGTCGCTATCATCCAATGAAAGATCATGCAAACTTTTTGCAAGCTGCGGCAATTTTAACTAAAAAATATTCAAACGTTCATTTTTTGCTAGCAGGTACAGACGTTGATGCAGCAAATCAAAATTTGCAACAAATTATTGACGATCTAGCGCTACAGTCTCAAGTTCATCTTTTGGGTGAACGTAGTGATATACCAGACTTAATGGCTGCCCTCGATATTGCAACTTCAGCCTCAGCTTATGGTGAAGCGTTTCCTTTGGTAGTAGGAGAAGCAATGTCTTGTGGAGTACCTTGTACTGTTACAGATGTTGGTGATTCTCAGTGGATTGTTAGCAACACCGGAAAAGTTGTCCCACCAAAAAATCCTCAAGCCCTCGCTAAGGCTTGGCAAGAATTAATTGAAATCGGTTCAGCAGGAAGAACTGCTTTAGGTCAAGCAGCAAGAGTCAGAATTCAAGAAAATTTTGCCCTTGATGCCGTTGTCGCCCAGTATCAAGCTTTATATGTATAGACTTTTGATTGTTACAACAATTCCTGCTACTGTGCGGGCGTTTCTGTTGCCTTATATCGCCCACTTTCGCGCACAAGGTTGGCAAGTTGATGCTATGGCACAAGGTATTACTGATTGTAACGAGTGTATTAGTGCATGCGATCGCGTTTGGGATATCGAATGGTCGCGAAATCCTCTCGATCCACGCAACTTCATCAATGCACCGCGTCAAATTCAGCAAGTTCTTGACCAACAAAATTATGATTTAGTCCACGTTCACACCCCAGTTGCAGCGTTTGTCACTCGTTATGCTATCAATTGTTGGCAAAACTCAACAAAACCACGAGTCATTTATACAGCGCATGGATTTCACTTCTATCGTGGTGGTTCACCCATAAAAAATCTAATTTTTCAAACCCTAGAAAAATTCGCAGGGCAATGGACAGATTATCTTGTCGTGATTAATCGCGAAGATGAACAAGCTGCGAATCAAATTGTTCCTGCAACTAAAGTTCGATACATGCCAGGAATCGGCGTAGATACAGATTACTACAGTCCTCACGCAGTTGCACCGACTGAGGTGAGGCAAGTACGTCAAGAATTGGGTTTGACCCCAGAAACTCCCCTATTTTTGTCAATTGCAGAATTTATTCCTCGTAAACGTCATCGCGATCTTCTGCAAGCCTTTGCTTTATTAAAACCGCAAGCCCACTTGGCACTAGCAGGAACAGGATCGTTGCAAGCACAAATGCAAAGCTTAGCCTCTGAGTTGGGTATTGCTGATCGCACTCATTTTCTGGGGCTGCGACGCGATATTCCGGTACTGATTCGTGCCTCAGTCGCAACTTTACTTGTTTCAGCCCAAGAAGGATTACCTCGGAGTGTGATGGAGTCTTTGAGTTTAGAAGTTCCTGTTATTGGTACTGATATTAGAGGTATTCAAGATCTTTTAGAATCTCATCTTTTAGTTCAGTTAGGAGACGTCTCTGGAATTGCACAAGCTATGAGTTGGGTGCTAGATCAACCTGAAGCTGCTCAAAATTTAGGGAAAAAAGGACGCGATCGCATGACTAATTATGACTTACAGCAAGTTATCGCCAAACACGAGCAACTCTATGCTGAAGCTTTAAATGATATCTAAGTTTAGTACATTGAAAGACTTATGATTAATATGATCTCTGATTGAATAACCAAACTATTATTGAGTTGCTAGTCATTATTCACTAGCTACTTGAATCGTAATTAACTGGATTTGATATAACTCATATGTTTATCAAGCAATGTTTGATATATGTATCTATAGTACTCAGTAAAATTGAAAATTCTTATCACAGTAGTAATTTATGGAAACTACGTACATGTAATTAGTTAAAATATTTACACCTTGAGAGAAAATTTCAAGTTGCTGTGATAGACCTGAGTGGATATGACATGAAAAGCTGCCACAAAGCTCAATCTATAAATACTCTTTTCTCAAACAAACCCATCTGTCAAGTACTTGATTTAGCAAATCCTTTATGGCAACAAGCATTAACTATCTTACGCCATGATATTTATCATCTACCTGCATATGTAGCTTTAGAAGCACAAAGAATTAAAGCAATTCCTGAAGCTATTTTAATTACAGAACGCGACAAAATTTTCTTTGTTCCCTATTTGCTACGCTCGTGTGACGATCTATTTCCAATTCTTCAGCCCCAGATCAATCTTTTTGATGTTATTTCTCCTTATGGCTATCCAGGAATTTTATTAAACGAAGCAGCTAACAATCCAGAATTCCTTAGGTTTGCCATTAATGAGTTAACACGCCAGTTATCTAAAAAAAATGTTTGCTCGGCTTTTATACGACTTCATCCTCTACTCAATCAAAATGTAAGCGAGTATCCATGTAACAAAATCAACGGCGAAACTGTTTCGGTCAATCTAAAATTATCACTTGCAGAAATATGGAGTCAAACCAGACCAGAACATCGCAATAAAATCAACAAATGCAAACGCGCTGGGATGACAGCCAAAATAGTGCCGTTCGTAGCATATATTGATGATTTTGTTGATATTTATGAGCAAACAATGGATCGTGTAGGAGCAAGTCCATCCTACTACTTTGGCAGAGATTATTTTGTCGAACTATCGCAAGCTCTCAAAAATCAACTTCACTTATGTATTGTTGAATTAGACAATGAAGTTATTTGTAGTGGTTTATTTACTGAAGCTTGTGGCATCGTTCAATATCACTTGGGTGGCACAAAATCAGCCTTTCTCAAACAAGCACCGAGTAAACTCATGTTTGACTATGTCCGCACTTGGGCTAAAGAATGTAACAATGAGTTTCTACACCTTGGTGGCGGTGTTGGCAGTGTAAAAGATAGCCTTTTTCATTTCAAAGCTGGTTTTTCCAAACAGACACATACATTTTCAACAATTCGCTTAGTTGTAAATCAAAAAAAATACCACAATTTAGTTCAAAAACGTGCAGCAGAATTAAATATTTCTTTTGAAGAACTACTGAACTCTGAATTTTTTCCTGCTTATCGTTGCAGTTAAATAGCAAACTACTAACTAAATCATGTCAAAAGTTAATAACAAACAAATATACAGCACAGCAGAATTTGATGCCTGGGCATATGGGGTAAATCTGCTTGATGAGGAAAAGTATTTAGTTGATACTTACTTAGATAAAGAAAGAAAAACGTTGGAAGCAGGTACTGGTGGTGGCAGAATTCTTTTAGAAATGGAGAAAATGGGCTTTAATTCTCTTTATGGCTATGACTATATGCCTGAGTATATTGAACAAGCTCAACAAAAAAATCCTAATTCTAAAATTAGTTTTGAAGTTCAAGATGCAACTCAGTTAGAGTATACAGATTCTAGCTTTGAGCAGATAATTTATTTACAGCAGATTGTTAGCTCAATTGAAACTGAAGTAGGACGAACAAAAGCAATTCAAGAAGCTTATCGAATTTTAAAAAGGAAAGGTATCGCTTTATTCTCGTTTTTATATCTCGAATCTAGACTTCAAAATCTAGTCTATTTACCATTCTTGATGTATCTCAGAACAACAAGAAAGTTACGCGGATCAAACCGAACGCTGAACTATCTACCTTGGCTCAAACTTGGTGGAAAGCCCAACTGGAAGGCACTTTGCGATCGCGAACCGTATATGTATTGGTATAGTCTGCACGAAGCAACTTTAGCATTAACATCTGTAGGTTTCACAATACTAGCACTTGGTTCAAGTTATCAACTTCAACAACAGCAAATGCTTGATTCTGAAAGTTTAGCGCATCAGCCCATCGCAGGAATGCTTTACTGTGTTTGTCAAAAGACTTGATCGGTACCACAAAGAAAAGTGGGGTAGTCATCCTGCCCTGCCCCTATCAAATCTCATTTTGGTTCAAAACTAGGATAAACTAATTCTTTAGGAAAAATAAAAATTTTCTGATGGGTGCTAATGAATAGCAAGTTTAGCCGCTTGGTAAAATCTTTCCTAGACAAAATTACAGCAATCATCGCTCTTAGTTTATTATCTCCTATCATGGTAGGAGTTGCGATCGCCATTGCTACACAGATTGGACGACCAATTTTTTTCACGCAGCAGCGTCCTGGGAAAGACGGCAAAATCTTTAATTTCTACAAGTTTCGCTCAATGACTAATGATTGTGACGCCCAAGGTAATTTACTTCCTGACGAACAACGTTTGACGCCAGTAGGACAATTTATCCGTCGTACAAGTTTAGACGAACTTCCACAACTATGGAACGTCATTAAGGGCGATATGAGTATTGTTGGACCCCGCCCTTTACTCATTAAATACCTCGACCGTTACACTCCTGAACAAGCACGCCGTCATGAAGCCAAACCAGGTATTACTGGCTTAGCACAAATCAACGGACGTAATGCCCTCTCTTGGGAGGAAAGATTTAAACTCGATGTTTGGTATGTTGATAGTTGGAGCTTGTGGCTCGATCTCAAAATTCTTTGGTTGACAGTGTGGAAAGTTCTGCAACGTGAGGGCATTAGCCAACAAGGCTACGCTACGTGCGAAGAATTTAAAGGTCAACTTAACGAACATTAACATCACGAGCAAATTGGTTAGAGGAGATATTGCAGATGCAGACACTCACTCCACGTCTGACAGAAGCACAACTAGCATTATTACCTACAGAAGAAGATATTGCTTTTTACGAGGAACACGGTTGGTACATATCCCAAAAAGTCATTCCTGATGAAGTGATTGATGCCGCAATTCAAGGAAGTGAAAAGTATTATCGTGGCGATCGCGATTACCGTCTTGCAGTAGAGAGCGGATTTAGTGATTGGAAGCCTGAAGATGGCGACAATATTGTCCGCAATAACGAGTTTGTTTCATTGCAAAATCAGCAGTTGCGCCTCCTTGCACTACAACCAATTATCGGGGCGATCGCCGCCCGACTTGCCCGTACAACTCAAATTCGCCTTCTAGACGATCAACTCGTTTATAAACCACCCAGTAAAAAACGCCAAAGTGCTGTAGGCTGGCACGCTGATGGTGCTTATTGGGCTACCTGTAGTTCCCCTAACTTACTCACCGCATGGATTCCTTTTCATGATTGTGATGAAACTAGAGGACCACTCGTTGTCATTGACGGTAGTCATAAATGGTCTGGATTACAAGATATCCGCTATTTCAATCAGCAAAATCTGACTGAGACAGAACAAAAATTTTATGCTCCTGGGCGCAAGATTACCAAAGTTCCGATGACTTTGCAAAAAGGTCAGGTCAGTTTTCACCATCGCTGGACAATTCACGGTAGTTACTCGAACTACAGTACCTCACCTCGCTTAGCGCTAGCTGTACACCTCCAAGATGCTGCAAATCATTATCGTCCTTTTCGCAACCATCAGGGAAAAGAAATTCACATTTTTGATGAAGTTCTCTGCCGAAAATTAGCCAATGGCGATCCAGATTTTAGCGATCCAAAAGTATTTCCTGTACTATGGACTGAAGCCAGTTCGTAACAAATGAAGGCACAAATTATTGATCTCCTAGATCCGCTGTGGATGCAAACGCTGGAAACACTGCGTCATGATGTGTATCACTTACCCCAGTATGTTGCAGCAGAAGCCCAAAGAACTCAAACAACTCCCGCAGCAGTTGTTGTTATGAATGGCGATCAGGTGTTATTTTTTCCGTATCTTCTACGCCAGTGTAGGGGCATTTCGGATCAATTAACAACACAAGTATTTGATGCTGTTTCTCCCTACGGATATCCAGGCATTTTGTTAAGTGAAGCAGCAATACATACTCCTGGATTCGCCAAGTTGGCAATGCAACAATTACAGCAAGTTTTAAAAGCTCAAGGAATATGCTCTGTTTTTGGGCGAATGCATCCTATTTTAAATCACAATTTAACCACATTTTTTGCATCTGATACATTTACTCATAATGGAGAAACAGTTTCTGTTGATTTAACACTCTCTGAAGCAGAAATTTGGGCACACACTAGAAAAGGTCATCAAAGTACAATTAATAAATGTAAGCGCCTAGGATTCACAGCACGTATGGTTCCCTGCGCAGAATACATGAATATTTTAAAGGCGATTTATGTAGAAACAATGAATCGAGTTTCTGCAAAACAATTGTATTATTTTGATGATAATTATTTTGATAGTCTGTTGGCTTTAGGTGACAAACTTCATCTATGTATTGTAGAAAAAGACACAGAAATTGCTGCGGCTTGTCTATTTTTTGAGTGCTGTAGTATTGTGCAAGCCCATCTAGGCGGAACGCAAAATCAATTTATTGAACAATCCCCTTTTAATTTGTTACTAGATTACGTGCGATACTGGGCAAAATCTAGAGGTAATAAATTTTTACATCTTGGTGGTGGTGTAGGAGGAAGCGTAGATAGCTTGTTTAAGTTCAAATCAGGTTATTCGCGGCAAAAACATGAGTTTTTGACTTTACGTTTAATTACAGATGCTGAAAAGTATCGCGATTTAGTTAAACTACGCGCACAGGCTTTGAATATTCAGCCTGAAGAACTTCTAGAAAAAGAGTTTTTTCCTGCTTATCGTTTTGCATAGCGAGTGATGACTAAACCAATTTTGTTGTCTACACCACACATGGGGAGTGATGAACTTAAGTTTGTCCAAGAAGCCTTTGAAACTAATTGGATTGCGCCTGTTGGTCCTCATATTGATGCTTTTGAACAAGAGTTTTGTCAAGTCATTGGTGCAAGTCATGCAGCCGCAGTTAGTTCAGGAACTGCCGCCTTACATTTAGCATTACGCTTAATTGGTATTGAACCAGGTGATGAAGTCGTTTGCTCAACACTAACGTTTATTGCAACGGCAAGTCCGATTACCTACTTAGGGGCAAAACCACTATTTATTGACAGCGATCGCACTTCTTGGAACATGAACCCCGACTTGTTGCGAGAAACTTTAGCCAAGCGATCGCATCAGGGGAAACTCCCTAAAGCCGTTGTTGTCGTTCATCTTTATGGACAAAGTGCCGATCTTGCACCAATTGTAGAAGCTTGCAATGAATACGAAATTCCACTAATTGAAGACGCTGCTGAATCGTTAGGTGCGACATATAAAGGGCGATCGCCTGGGACATTTGGGCAGATGGGAATTTTTTCGTTTAATGGCAATAAAATCATCACAACTTCTGGCGGCGGGATGTTAGTGTCTGAAGATGCTGATTTAGTAACCAAAGCTCGTTTTTTAGCAACGCAAGCTAGAGATCCTGCACCACACTACCAGCACTCTGAAATTGGTTATAACTACCGTCTGAGCAATGTTTTAGCAGGAATTGGTCGCGGTCAATTGCGTATTCTAGCAGATCGAGTTGCAGCGCGACGGCATAATTTTGGAACTTATCAGCAAGCGTTAGGTAAGTTACCAGGAATTGAGTTTATGCCAGAAGCAACCTTTGGGCGTGCTACACGCTGGTTAACTTGTCTTACAGTTGATCCTGATACTTTTGGTGTCGATCGCGAACAGATTCGTTTGGCATTAGCACAACAACAAATTGAAGTCCGTCCGGTATGGAAGCCGTTACATTTGCAACCCGTATTTACTGAATGTGAATGTATTGGTGGGGCGATCGCAGAAGATTTATTTGACCGTGGTCTATGTTTGCCATCAGGTTCTAACTTAACATCAGAAGATTTAGCCAGAGTGATTCAAGCGATCGCCAATCTCCACCCTTGATAACTCTATTTGCCTACTTTGGGCTGTACAGCTTGTGGTGTGGAATTTGTATCAACAGTGTTGTACTCTTGCGAAAAGTAGTAGTAGCTTTGGGGTTCGTTTTCAGGGACAACACCATTCACAACCAACCCTAAAATATTTTGGTTTGACTGTTGCAGAAACTGTTTAGCCAAAGCCGCATTATTAGCATCTGATACTCCAGGACGGACAACAAGCAATACTCCATCTGCCATTTTGCCTAAAATTGGTGCTTCAGCATCTACATTAATTGCGGGTGTATCGATAATTGTGAAGTCGTAATCTTTGACAAATCGCCTCATCAAAGCTGCCATTTTCTGGGAATCGAGTAATGCAACAGGGTTAGGTGGTGTGACTCCTGCCGGAAGAACATCTAGATTAGGCATTGCGGATTTAATTGCTGTTCTAAATTCTGCTTGCCCAACTAAAAGATTACTTAAACCTGTTTGATTCGTTGTTTCCCAGACATGATGCTGTACAGGACGATGCATATCCGCATCCACAAGTAAGATTCTTCTACCTGATTGCGCCATTGTCGCTGCTAAATTAGCTGCTACAGTCGATTTACCTTCTTTGGGTACTGCACTAGAAACAACAATAACTTTCAGTTCCTTGTCAGAACTCAGAAACCTCAGATTTGCCTGTAACATGCGGTACACGGCACTAAAAGGCGATCGCGGGGCATTCAACACCACAACTTCTGGAATTGTGCGTTCCATTCCTTGGCGCAGGGCAGGTTTGTCTGATTTTTTAAAAGCTGGAATAATGCCTAACAATGGCAAACCATAAATTCTTTTCGCTTCATCAACTGTTTTCAGTGATTTATCTCGTGCTTCTAAGATATAAACTGTAGCTGCTGCGGCAAATCCACCTAGTAGTATTGCTGCCAAAATTGACAACTGACGAGAACCTACTGGTTCTGGAGGAACAAAAGCTGCTGAAATAATACTCGCGTTGCTTGCATTTTGGTTTTCTGCAATTCGTGCTTCTTGATAGCGCTGTTGTAACAAGTTGTATGTAGCTTGCGCGGTATCTCGTTCGCGTTCTAAATCTCCTTGTTGTTGTTCTAGTTGAGGAATACCATTGAGTTTTTGCGTGTAAGCTGTTTGTAGGTTTGATAAAGCTGTTAGTTGACTATTCAACCCTAGTCTTCTTGCCTCAGAGCGTGCTAAGTCTTGAGTCAAGTTTTGCTCATACGGACTCAGTTGTAAACCACGAATGTTTTGTGGCTGATTAGCACCAAAACTACTTTGAACTCGCTGTTGTAACAACCGTTCTAAATCAGCTTGTCTTGCTTCCGAAGACACAATACTAGGATGATCTGGCTGAAAACGTCCGCGATCTGTTGCTAGTTGTGACTCAACACGTTGAATTTCTGCGAGTAATTCTTGGACACCAGGTAACTGACTTGCGGCGGTAGCTGTACCTGCTTGTTGTAAGCCTCTACCAAGTTGTCTTTGTAGCAGTGCTGATTGTGCTTGTGCGTCTGCTAGCTGAGTTTGAATCGTATTAATCTGTCTTTGAATATCTGCAGATGTATCTACCGCAGTCCGTTTTTCTTCTGGAAGTGAGACAATTCGATTTTGTTCGCGGAAAGCACGTAAAGCCGATTCTCTTTGTTGTAAAGTTGCTTTTGCTTCTGGTAACTGCTCTTCAATAAATTTTCGCGCTGCTGCCGCTGCACTGCGGTTATTAACTATATTGTTCTCAAGATACGAAGTCATCAGAGTATTCACAACCGCTGCTGCTCGTTCTGGATTTTTATCTTTATAAGTTACTTGCAACACGTCAGTACCAGTAATATTTCTGACGCTGAGTTGGTTGAGAAGCTGAGTTGGTGAGAGTGCTCTACCTTCTTGATCGCTCAGATTAAGTTTATTAATTGTATTTGTTGTAATGGGCGCAGATCGCATCACTTCTGCTTCAGTATCAAGGGGTGTGTTTTGATATTGCAAAGGATCTAATTGCCCTATTTCTGTTCCTAATCCTGTCAGCAAGGATGTTGGACTGGTTCTACGAAATTGTAACTTTCCTTCAGCTACATAAGTTGGTTTTCGTATTAATAGACCCGCAGCAGTCAAGGCAAAAATGACACTAAAAACTATAGAAGCAGGTAACCACCGCCGCTTCAACATTAGCCAGTACTGCTGGAATCCTGTAGAAGCTTCCCTAGATTCCATAATTAACTTGTGAAAATGTTTCCGTTGAACGTAGAAAATACCAAATTACAACAATACTAACGTAACCATTCAGTAATTTGGGCTGCCACGAAATGAGGGCAACTGAGATTCCTTTTAAGAATCAGAGCGACGCAATCGACGTTGCCATTCTGCATCTATACTATCAGATTCTGCTTCTTGTTCTAAGAGATCTGTTTCGGTAGTGTAGATCAAGTCTTCTTGAGTAATCACTGTATTCGCACTGAATTGCTTAGCATAAGACATTTTTTGTTGTAAAGTCGCATCAGGATTGACTAAAGTTCCTGCTCTAAGCTGTCGCTGATGATTGCGATCGCTAATTTGACGATTCCGCCATTTGATCCAGAAATACCGTACCAGAGGAACTGCTAAAAACGCTGTACCATAGCCCAGAAGTAGCCAGTAAATACCTTGGGCAAACGCGACTAATCCTCCTAGTTCCGCAGCAACAGCACCATCGGCTAATAAAGAACCTAAAAATACAGCACCAACAAAATTTAACAAACCCAACCCTGCAGCTAAAGCGATTTGCCCAGAACTTGCAGTACTAAAGCGCCAGAGTGATTCTTGTAGATATGGTGCAACAGAACGCGATCGCCGTTGCGAGGCACTTACCTGTAATTCAGGAAAATGATACACCAATTGCCCTTGGGGGCTTACGACAGGTTGTCCGTTAAACCGAGTCAGCACAGGTAACATATAATCTTCATACTCTTGAGCGTAGCCTGTACCCACTTCATCAAGATACGGCGCAATTTGTTCGGCAACAACTGCACCTTGATTATTGCGAATGATAGTTCCAATTGTTTGCCAGCGCTGTTCTTCTAAATCGGCATTCGGATTGCCATCGCCAAATAAAAATGAGAAGATTGCCTCTAAAAAATTCTGTTCGCTGGTTTCACGACGCTGCTGTTGATAGCGCCTACCATAGTCAGGATAAAAAAACCAATACCAATTAGGACCAATCCAGAAGCGCGGCATATACATCATCCCACCACCAGAATGATCGCTGCGATTGTCATTGTCGCGATTTGCCGCGCTGATAATAATGACGATGCTCAGAAAAATAATCGCAATTGAGAGCAATAAAACAATACCAAAGGAAATCCTAATTAAATAAAACAAAACTCGCCAGACTTTTTGCCACCAAGCCTGTAGCCGCAACCGCCAAAATTTGTTTCTTAGAACTGTGTGGAGATTTTTGGGAAATTGGTAGACAATCTCACCAGACTCAGCAACTTGCATATGTCCGCCAGCTTCAGAAGCAAGTGTCAATAATCCTTGTTGTGCCAAGCTGACGTTTAATCCTGATTGAGTCGCAACGTCTCCAACAGTAACGCGGTAGCCCAGTTGTTCTACAGCTTGAATAATAGTAGGATTTGGAGCCATTCACACGCCCTCAGTCAAATCAATTGTGGATTCTTGATTTGGGATTGACCCTGCGGTACACAAAACCCTTGAGAAATCAGTATCCTTTCTTTAGTATAAGGTTCTAAGTTTTGGTCATTGAGTTGAGCGAGTGTTTATCCAAAAGCATGGCTAAGCGATCGCCTAACCACTTGAGTTAAAATTTATCTCTTGTGTTATGAGTACTGCTGCTAAAAACGACTAGACTCAGCAATACACATGAAGAATTTATTGTAAGCAACTATGGTTAAATACACCTTGCCTCAAAGTCCAGAAATTGTCCTCACCGTTTCCGGCAAAGACTCAGCGAAAGCGCGTGAGAAAGCGATGGATCAGCTGATGGAACTGATGGATGAAGGTCAACTTCCAACAGATCTTGCAGAAGGTTTTAGTTCTCAACAGCTAATTGAGTTAAAAGAATCAACCACAGAGACAGCAAGTGATGAAGATGCAGTAACGCAAGCGGTACAAGTTTTAAGCAATCTGGCTACCCTCAAGCTGAAAGTGCAAGAGTCGCGAGATGAAGCGATGGCTGTTCGGACTGCTATTGATGTATTATTTACAGATAAGTCTGTAAGTGAAGCAGAAATTACTCGCATCAAAGAAGGCTTCAAAGCATTAAAAAACTTTGCACAAGTTAATCTTCGTTATCAAGAAGCAAGAGCAAAAGCTGAAGAAGCCCGCGTTATCCTTGACCGTGCCTTGAAATCAGCAGAATCTTAGTAGATTAAGTTCTAAATTAAAATAATTCAGTGGGGTAAGCATCTTGCCTGCCCACCCACACCCGACAATGAAACTACTATCTAAGAGTTGATGAAGTTGACTTACTAGCTGCGTAATGGTAAACAATAAATTGATTGTCTTATTGAGTTCGTTTTTCTAACACAGAAACGCGAGTTTCTAGTTGATTTACTTGTTGCTTTACTTCTACTACGAGCGTTGCTAATCGATCAAACATTTGGTCTTGACTTAATTGTGCTCTTGGTCCTGGTGGAGTTGGTAGTGTAATTGGTGTTCTTGGTGACTGAACGCCACGCAATTGATTCAATTGGGCTTCTACACGGTTAAGTCGCGATCGCACACCTCTGAGATCTACTTCTAGTGCATTAATGCGAGATTGTGCTTGCGATGCAGCAGGATGAGCAAATAAACTACTCCAAGTAAATACTACGGCGATCGCTGCAATACTGAGTAATATAATTTTTCTAAACATTTTTGAGTAGGATTTTCTAGTTGTTCTGAAAAAGAGTATCCCTATTGACGAAAGTAGAATTCTCATAGACAATCGCTGTACTTTCTGCTCTAGCTAAATGCCTTGCAGAAGTTAGAGATAATTTTATACTTATTTACTAGCGATCGCGCTCATGCTAAGGCATCTGCATAAGCTTCTCATTCCACCACAAACAAATCAATTTAACACTCATGCTAAATTCTGGTTTGGTCTTAGTCTAATTTTTGCCACTCTTTATGGCATTCTAGCGCTTCAGCACGCTTTTGGTAGTGAGTATATTGTGCAAGACGATGCGCGACAGCATGTTTTTTGGATGCGGCGGTTTTTAAACTCTGCATTGTTTCCTAACGATTTAATTGCTGATTATTTTCAATCTGTTGCACCATTAGGATACGCCTTCTTTTATCGCAGCTTCGCTTTATTAGGTATTGATCCGCTATGGTTGAGTAAAGTTTTACCCATTGTTTTAGGGTTAATTACTACAGCTTATAGTTTTAGTGTTTGCTTACAGCTATTACCGATACCGATAACTGGATTTATCGGATCAATCCTCCTCAATCAAAATTTGTGGATGCAAGATGGCTTAATTTCGGCTACACCAAAAGCTTTTATTTATCCACTATTTTTAGCATTTCTCTACTATTTTTTACGACGTTCTTTCATCCTTTGTTTAATTGCGATCGCACTATTAGGACTCTTTTATCCTTCCCTCTTATTCGTTTGTACTTTAATTTTACTATTTCAAATTTGCCACTGGCGTCATTGGCAACTATATCTGTCACGTAATCGTCGAGATTATGTTTTCTGCATAGCTGGAATTGGAGTTGTTGTTCTTGTACTATTGCCTTATGCACTGCATACGAGTGAATTTGCACCTACAATTCCCATATCGACTGCAAGAACTTTGCCTGAATTCTCACCAGGAGGAAGAAGCAGCTTTTTTAATCACGACCTTTGGGAGTTTTGGTTTAATGAAAGTCGTAGTGGTATTCGGTTGACTTCCGCACTGATGCCACCACTTGTTTATGCTGGAATTTTGCTACCGATTATGTTGTTGTATCCGTCGCTGTTTCCTTTAGCAACCAAGATCCGCCGTAATATTATTCTCTTACCACAGCTGTTACTTGCGTCATTGGTCATGTTTTTCATTGCTCATGCATTGATATTTAAACTACATCTTCCGAGTCGCTACACTCAACATAGTTTGCGGATTGTTATCACAATAGCCGCTGCGATCGCTTTAACTTTATTACTAGATACTCTATTACGGCAATCATTTGCTTATCGTAGAAGAATACCTAAGTTAAAACGTGCTTTCACGTTTACCGCAGCTATCGTAATTACTCTTGCATTAATATTTTATCCATCTATATTAAATAATTTTTTATGGACAGGTTATGTTGTCGGTAGTAGCCCTAGTTTATATCAGTTTTTTCAACAGCAACCTGCAAATAGCCTGATAGCTTCACTAGCAGATGAAGCAAATAACTTGCCAAGTTTTGCTCAACGTTCTATTCTCGTTGGTAGCGAGTATGCTATACCTTATCATTGGGGATACTATAGTCAATTTCGTCAGCGTACTCTTGATCTGATTCAGGCACAATACAGTCAAGATTTAACAGACGTACAAAAATTTGTTCGGCAATACAGTATAGATTTCTGGTTATTAGAAAAAAATGCTTTTACTCCAGAGTATATTGCAAGCGATCGCTGGATTCAACAATTTCAACCACTTGCTACAAATACAATTCAACAGTTACAACAAACAGTACCGGCTTTAAGTAATATCAGTGTCCAATGTACTATTTTTGAAGTTGACAGGTTTGTAGTTCTACAAGCACAGTGTATCCAAAAACAATCGTAACTAGATTAAAATCTAAATGAATGCCTATAAAACTCCACCCAATTATTTTAAGATTTTTGTTATTAGTGCATTAATTCTAGGTATATTTTTTAGGTTTTCCAATCTAGACAAAAAAGTTTATTGGATTGATGAAGTTCATACTTCTGTGCGTGTTGTTGGTTATAAGAAAACAGAGTTTGTCGATCAAGTACCAAGCGATCGCATTATCAATGTTGGAGATTTACAAGTTTTTCAATATTTATCTCCAGAAAAAGATTGGCTAGATACAATAAATGCTTTGGCAGGTAATGCAGAACATACACCAGCATATTATGCGATCGCTCGACTCGCAATGCAAATCTTCGGTAGTTCTATCACAGTTACTCGCGGTGTTGCTGCTATTATTAGTTTATTTGTATTTCCATACATCTACTGGCTGTGTTTAGAGTTATTTGCTTCGCCACTTGTTGGATGGATTGCCATAGCATTAGTAGCAGTTTCTCCACTACATGTACTGTATGCTCAAGAAGCTAGAGAATATAGTTTACTCACAGTAACTACTTTACTCGCAAGTATTACTCTGCTGCGAGCTATGCGACAAAAATCAAAGTTAAGTTGGGGAATATATGCTTTAACGGTAGCCTTAGGACTATACTCTCATCTAATCTTTATACTAGTGTGTGTAGCTCATGGAACTTACTTATTCATTCAAGAATTTCAAATAACTAAGAATTTTATTGCTTATCTGAAAGCTTCCATAGCAGGTTTGCTTACACTTGTTCCCTGGATAATTTTATATTTTATTAATGCAAGTAGCATTGGTGAGTGGACAGCAAGAACAATTGGTATTGACACGCTTATTAAAAGATGGTTATTAAATTTAAATGCCGTATTTTTTGATATAAAGTTTGGCTATAATAACGTTCGTTTTTTTGATGTAGAAAATGGCAATGATATTTTTCAATTTAGCTTTAGTGAACCTTTATTATATTTAATTCCTTTAGTTATTGTTTTAGTATTATATTCATTTTATGTATTGTGTCGCAATACACCATTATCATGCTGGCTTTTTATATGTACATTAGTCATAATTCCTGCAAGTAGTTTGTTCATCCCAGATTTAGTATCTGGAGGACAACGCTCAAGTATAGCAAGATATTTGTTTCCCAGTTATCTTGGCATACAATTAGCTGTTGCGTATTTGTTTGCTAATCGGTTTACTACATCTTTTCAACATTGGCAACAAAAAGCGTGGCGTATTATTTTGGTTATAGTGTTATCCGGTGGAATTTTATCTTGTGTTATCATTAACCAAGCAGAAACTTGGTGGAATAAATATAGCAGCTACTATAATCCAGAGATTGCTAATATTATTAATCAAACAAATCAACCTTTAGTTATTAGTAGCCAAAAACGAGTCAGTCGAATCACGTCTCTTAGCTATGAACTTGACACCAAAGTAAGTATTTTATTAGTAAGTGAGACTGAAATTCCTAAAAATATAAGTCAATTTAGTGATATTTTCTTATTTAGACCAGAGGCAGATTTACTAGCAGCTCTTGAACAAAGTCCAAATTATAACTTAGAAATAATTCACCCTATCGGTCAACTTTGGAGAATCCGGTAGTTTTTAATTTTCTCTGAGTTTATACCCAGGGCAGGCAGATACCTACCCCATATTTAATATTTATTTTTAGTTGCGCGACTTATTTCTCTAGTCAATTTTAACTTGAAACTGCTCAATTTGTTGTTTAAGCCACTCAGAAAATAAGTTTGAGAGAATGTTATAGCGCAATACATTATCTAGCTTAGGTTGGATGAATTCCTCAACTAAAATTAAGTGTGCTCCTTGAGCAGTTAGTATTGGTTTAAGAATTGCTGGAGGAGTTGCTGAGAAAACAGCAGTAGAAATTTCTGGTTTAAGCTCTATGCGCTTAAGTTTACCTAAATATCCTCCTTTTCTGCGTAGTTCTGGATCTTGAATATATTGGTGAGCAACTTCAGAAAAACTTATCTCGCCTTCTTTAATGGCGTAGAAAAGTTCCATAGCTAAGTCCTCATCGTCTAGAATCACTTCATACATAACAATTTGAACACAATCAAGTTGATGTTCAACGAAAAAATGTTCAACTTGAGCAGCGAAGAGATATTGAGATAATTTAGAGAACAACACACTTACTGTAGCTATTTCTTCTAAATCGTCTAAAGATAAACTGTGTTTTTGCAACCATAACCAAGTAGCATCAGTGCTACCGAGATGGTTCATTAGGCGGAAATTGTCTACTGCTTGCTGAAGTTCTTCCAACTCAACTTTAATTCCTATTTCTGATGCTGCTCGTGTAATAATTTGACGAGTCATAATACTTTCAAGAATAGATGGCAATTCGCAAGAAAGCTTAATTTGATGCACAATGTCATTTTGGGAGATAGTCAATACTTCCAACATAAAAAAGCTCCTATTTGATGGTAAAAACGAATAATCAAGCAGTCGTTTTAAAGTTCTAAGCCACCTTTGTGTAATTTCTTAAATGGATCGAGGATGAAATCAATTAAACGGCGTTGCCGCACAATCACTTCTGCAGTTGCGGTTTGACCTGGTGTTAAGGCAATACTTTGGGATTGAATGTCAGTTTGAGCGATCGCAATGTCAAGCCAGTGATATCGTAGCCGTCGATTAAAATCTTCCCTTGTGTTGAGGGATAAAGACCCAAAAGCAGTTTAGAAATCGTTGTTTTCCCCGAACCGCTGCGCCCAACCAACGCTACCATTTGTCCTGGTTGCACATCAAAACTAATATTTTCCAGCGTGTTGATATCACTTTCTGAGTGGTAGCGAAAAGTAACTGCAAGAAACTGAATATAGCCTCTAATTGGCGGAAGAAATTGACGAGTTGATAAGTGCAAGTCTTCTTCAGGTTCAGCATCAATCACGTCACTGATACGTTCAACTGCAATGACTACTTCCTGCAACTCATTCCACAGCACAATTAACCGCTGAAAAGGGTTAATGACATTTCCTAACAACATATTGAAAGCAACTAATTGCCCAATTGTGAGTTCGTTTTGAATAACTTGCCAAGCGCCAAACCACAGCAACGCCGTAGTCACTATAGCTTCGATACCTGAGCTAAAAATTTGCAGCGTGTTGCCGATGACTTGTCCAGAAAATGTCTTTTTAATTGACTTACCAAACAGTTCCTCCCAATGCCAGCGCACTGTCTGCTCAACCGCCATCGATTTGACTGTGCGGATACCAGTCAGGGATTGAATTAAGTACCCAGTCTCTTCGTTGTAAGCACCAAAAATCTCTCGTGAAACACGTTGCAAGAAGGGTGTAGCAATGAGTGCTAGTAAGACAAACGGTGGGATAATGACTAACGTTAGTAGCGCCATCTTCCAGCTATACCAAAACATCAATCCTACATAGATGAATACTGTCAGCAAATCGAGAAAAATTGATAGTGCTTCACCCGTAAGAAAGCGTTGAATCTTGCGATTTTCTTGTACGCAAGAAATGATATCGCCCACGTAACGAGACTCGAAGTAGCTTAAGGGTAGTCGAAAGGTATGGCTAATGAAACCAACAATCAGCGCTAGATCGACTTTGTGAGCAGTGTGATCTAGCAGATATTGCCGCAGTCCAGTTCAGGATTGTCTGAACTAGTTGCTTGAGGGCTAGCTGTCGCCCTTGAGTTAAAGGTGGGTAATGCTGAGCAATTAGGGCTAGTTGCTTGAGTTGCTCATTTACTTCATTCTCCGATTGATTCATGTGCAACTTTAAATAGTGTCAAAGAGTCAATGCAAGCCTCTAAAATGATCTCTCGGACTTTATTTGCTAGTTTTATGCAAAATTTAAAGTGCTGTCACAAAACTTTAGTCACTTTGAAGGATAGCCATCTTTTGCTGTCTCAATCCACACGACCATAACGTGCGACAATGGGATCGTTAAAATTGGCTTGTGTTAAATACGCCCACATTTGATCTCCCAAGGAAAAATGCCACCATTCACTGGGATGACGTTGGAAGCCTGCAGAATGCATCACCTTAAATAGTATCTGGCGATGATGGTGATATTGTTGTGCCTCAGCACAAGTACTATTGACATAGTAGTTGGGATGCGATCGCTCTGATAATTCATCAATCGCAGAACCCATATTCACGTTCTCACCCATACTATTAACTAGTGTGATATCAACTGCTGCACCAGTACTATGTGGGGGTGGATAGCGCTTGTCTAAACTAGGTACTGCCCAAAGCTGATAAACTTGTTCCCAAATTTCTTGACGTTGAGTTGCGGATAAATTACTTACTTGCAATCCAGTAGTGCACGCAACTTGCTGGAACGTGTAATCTACCATAAATTGCTGCACAGCTACAGGACGATAAGCATCAAAAATAAGAATTCGCCAAGAAGGATACTGTTTTTGCAGTTGAGTTTGAGCAACAAGTAAAGCCGATACAACACTTTGACGTAAATAATAAGGAGAGCGATCGCTATAAATTGCTCCTAATTGCTGATAAGGATGAGGAGAAACTACCGCAAACTTTTCTAGAGGAATCGGAACAAGTGGCTCATGACACTCTAAAATTGGAACTTGCTGATAAGGCTTCTCCATTAAGCTTCCTGCATCAATGCGAGTGGGAATTCATTCGCAGCTAAACAAACCATATCCACCCTTTGTCGAGTCGTGAGTTCAAGAAAGTTAAAGCAATTGTTCAATTCAAAACTCAAAACTTTGCTGAGATTAAAAAGGTCGTTATGCTAAATCCGTAAGACTTCAATGGCAGAAATCAAAGGAAAGTCTTTTTCTGCTTTGAAAGTGAGAGTTAACTTGCCATCGGTGACTTGTACACCTCTAATTGCGACCATTGTTGCGTTTAAAGCACCACCAGCAGCCTTTGAGATGTCGTAGTTATTCATCACAAGTTTACCTTCTGCAAGGACATCAAACACGCGTCTACCAACACCACCAGGACCCCTACCAGGCGCACCCCAGTAGGTTTCGGCAAAATGTAATCGCACTTCAAGATTACTTGGATTGATAACTGGGAGGTTAAAGTTAATCACGCGCGATGCTAGAGGAGTGTTATTGGCAATTTTCCCGCGATAAGTTTGGTAAAGCTTATCACTAGTTGTATTTGCGATCTGCACATTCCCAGCATTCTCTGCTTGTGCATTTGTTGGTGAAAGCCAGCCTTTCCCTGTGTCAGAAGACCACACTTTACCTGTGCTATCTGTAAAAGAAGTGTTACTTCCTACATTAATTCGATACAGAGTATTTCGCGTTTCTGGCTTGATGTTGCTGACTAAATAAACGTTGTCTTGGTAATCGTAGTTAATTCCAGAGTAGTCCATTGCAACAATCCAAGTGTTGGGAATCACTTGTCCTTGGCGATCGCGAACTGCCCAAAAACGAACGTGATGACCACTCGGTCCAGGACTACCTTTTTGTTGGTCAATTAATTGATTATTTTTTGTTGGATCGCTCCACTCTTGGTCAATTTTAAAGCCAAAAGCTCCATTGGGAGTAAAAGAACCTTGTGCAGGTTGTACCAAATCTCGTTTACGTGGTAGCAGCGTTTGTCCATCAACACCTGTGTGGGTAAAAACAATCTTAGTTGCGTCGCTACCTTTGCTATGCCAGGAAATTGTCGCAGTTTTATCTTGGGTATGATAAGCTGCTAACTGCCTCACAGTGACAGGTTGAGCAGCATTTGCCCGTTGCCAATAGGCGGAAAGAACTTCATCACCCACAGCTTGTACTAAACCATTTTGATTGAGTTTTTGTCCAGGACCAGTCACTTTTGTTTGATAGCCAAAAACTCGCAAAATCTCATTTAGACTGGGTTCTTGATTGCCTTCGGATACTGATTGCCAGAAACCCGAAAGTTGGATAACTTTATTTGCCTCATCAGCATCGTTAGACTTGATAGTTAATGTACCATTGTGAATATTGCCACTCGTTGCTTTAAAGCGGACTCGTAAATCAAGCTGTCCTCCAGGAGCAATTGTTGTGGGAACTTGAATGTTATTGAGCAATTCCCAAGGTCCTGTAATTGGTACGCCTGTGATTCTGAGAGGGCTACTGCCCAAGTTTTTGGTTCGTAGCGTAACCGTATCGTGAACTCCATTATCAGGTGGGTCGCTCAAGCTACCAATACGACTAAAGACAAGGCGATCGCTATAAGGTACATTGTCGAGGTTTTGAATTTCAATTTCAGGACCACTTGCTGCAGCTTGAACTGAAGAATGTTGTCTTAAAGGTGAAAGTGTACTTAAAGCCTGCGATTCATTGAAACTGTTAGTTTGTAGTAAGCTGTTGCTATTCGACTCAAAAGATCGATGATTTAAAGTATCTGACTGATAGTTGAGCGTCATTGCAGACCTAGTAGGTTTAATAAAGGTAAAAAAGTACTTGCGATCTACCTAAAATCTCTACCATATTCAGGCAAGAAATATTCACAAAAATTATTTACCTAACGACTCACCGCTGACTTATAGATCCAGTAGGAGAAACACGCCAAATCTTAATCGTGCGATCTTTACTAGCAGTAGCAAAATTTAGCCCATTCTGACTAAAAGCTACACTCGTGATTCCTTGAGAGTGATCGGCAAGATTGCGAACAACTTCTCCATTTTCCATATTCCACAGTCGAATAACTCGATCTTCACTCGCTGTTGCAAAAGTTTCGCCATCACCACTAAAGCTAATTGCTGTCACTTCTTTTTTGTGTGCAGCTATAGTACGCCGAAGTTCGCCATTACTGGTGTTCCAAAGTTTGACTTCTCCGATATTACTGCCACTAGCTAGGGTTTTATTGTCAGGACTAAAGGCAACCGAGTAGATTGGTCTTGCGTGTCCTGATAAAGAATGAAGTAACTTACCTGTTTTCATACTCCAGAGGTTTGCTCTTTGGCGAAAAGTACCAGTAGCAATCATTTCTCCATTTGGACTCATTGCGATCGCTGCTACGCCTCCATCATCTGTAATTGTCCGCAGAAGTTGTCCTGTTCTGATATCCCATATTTTGATGGTGCGGTCATTACTTCCACTCACTAAAATCACACCGTTAGGACTAAAGGCAATAGAACTTACCCAATCTTTGTGTCCGGCTAGCGTGCGGATGATTTTACCTGACTTGAGATCCCATAATTTGATTGTTTTGTCACCACTTGCACTTGCTAAAATTTGGCTATTCGGAGTGAATGCTACTGAACTAATCCAGTCTTTGTGTCCTGATAGTGTGTATTGCAGCTTTTTGGCACCCAAATTCCAAACTTTCACAGTGCGATCGCCACTTCCACTAGCCAGAACTTGTCCATTGGGGCTAAATTTTACTGTGTATATTGGTCGAGCATGACCACCGCTAATTGTATCTACTGAGAGTTTTCCACGCCACGCATTTGCCGCTGCCAAGATATTTTGTGTCTGTAGCTGTTGAGTTTGTCTTGCTGTTAGCTGTGGTATTGCTGGTAGTGCAGATAACGGCATAACACTAAAATTTAATAATGGAAGCGCGGTAAACACAATTGCTTGTAAAGACATAGCTACCTTTTTCGGTGATTGCACAACTAACTGTATTAGCCTACCGAGGCTTTTGGCTATTCATAGGCTCAGTGTAAAACTCTCTGATTGAGAAAGCTAATCTGATGAATAGATTCCTGCAACCTAGCTTAAATTGTCGCGATTCATCAATTTAATGTATTTGACTTATTCCTAGCAAATGCAGCAGAAAATATTGTCATTTTATGTCAAAATTATTGTGGAAACTTACATCTCTTAATAGAACAAGCAAATTCTGAAAAGCTGTTATCCAAAATTACTAATGTTGACAAAATCTAATTTGTATGCGTAGCTACAAAATTGTGCGTATTTTTGCATGTTACTCATGATTATTAGGTGTTGCTGATTTGTGAATAGAGTATGTGAATAAAGCGCGTAGAAGCTACTGAAGGCAATTTTGTTCCTGAACTTTACAAAAAAAAACATGCCACAACTTTTGGCATTTTTCATTGAATTATCCATTGAATTAGCAACTATTTTTTAATTTGTTTAAACTGAAATTTAAGCTGATCAATGAATTCAAATTAGTAAAAGTGGTGGAGTAGTTGTCACTTTTACCAAAGCGATTCAACTCTTGGGGAGAGTTAAGCAATGATAGGCAAATTGCTAGGTGGGCGATACCAAATCGTAGATGTTTTAGGCACTGGTGGCTTTGGTCAAACGTATGTTGCCCAAGACATCCACCGACCAGGTAGTCCTAAATGTGTTGTAAAACACCTCAAGCCTGCTAGCAGCAACTCCAGTTTTTTAGAGAATGCACGGCGTCTCTTTCAATCTGAAGCGCAAACCTTAGAGAAGCTGGGTAGTCATGACCAAATCCCGAGACTACTCGCTTACTTTGAGGAAAACGAAGAATTTTACTTAGTTCAAGATTTTATTCAAGGTCATCCATTAAGTGTGGCGTTACAAGCAGATAGACGCTGGAGTGAGGGAAGAGTCTATCATATGTTAAGCGAAGTTTTAGGCATTTTAGAATACGTCCACAGCCAAGGAGTGATTCATCGCGATATCAAGCCAAACAACTTAATTCAACGCCAAGAGGACAACAAGTTAGTCTTGGTTGATTTTGGTTCAGTAAAGCAAGCGTGGACGCAAGTTGTGACTGCCCACGGACAGACAAAAACAAGTTTTGCTCTAGGAACCCCAGCAACAATTGGTATCGGCACGCCAGGATATATGCCCACTGAACAAGGGCGAGGAAGACCGCGTCCGAATAGTGATATTTATGCCTTAGGTGTTATTGGCATTCAAGCCCTAACTGGTCTAAGTCCGATGCGTTTTCAAGAAGATTTGGACACGGGCGAAATTTTGTGGTTACACACAGTAGCGCAAGTTGACTCGGCACTTGCTCACTTACTTTCAAAAATGGTGCGTTACCACTTTAAAGATCGCTATCAAACAGCAACAGAAGTTTTGCAAGATCTCGCACGCATCAACATACCAGAAGAACCAGCAAATACAGCAGACTTTTTATTAGAACAAGTTCCGCTACCATGTCCGCCACAAAGCACTATCATTTTTACTGAAGACACCAGAACATCAGAACTTCAACACGTTGTTCCAGTTACCTTAGCAGGATCTACAGAGCTGTACACTGGTCAAATTAGCTCGCAGTTAGTTAGCCCAATCATTGAGCGATCGCCTCTGGCGCTGAGAAGAGCGCAATCGCTTGCTCCAAGTCGTCAAATGAGTGTTACACAACTGCCACCACCCCTCCCCCCACAACCCTTGTCTGACCAGACAAGTACTTTTGCGCTGCCAGTCAATTCAGTTAACAACACTTACATTGATCCACCATCAAATAACCCTGCAAGTACTAGTCATACGGTTCAAAGTAAATACAAGCTGCGTATTGGTGCAGGAATTACAGCAATTATTTTGAGCTTAGTTGCAGGATATGCCATCTACTGGCAACCACGTCCTAGTATCTCTAAGCCGATAGAACAAATGAAGTCACTCAAAGCGGAAGGAAGATATGAAGAGTGCGTTAGTCAGGCTTCTAATTTGTTAGAGAAATCCAGCTATGATGCAGATGCGCAGTCAATTTTATATGAGTGTCAAGTTGCCCAAGCCATAAGATTTGCAGGAGAACGGAACTTTCATGCTGCAATTATAGAAGCAAGTAAAATACCATCTTCGGCAGCTTTTTATCAAAATGTTCAGCAGCTGATTGAACAGTGGTCAAATAGTATCCTAGAAACTGCAACTAACGAATATCAAGCAGGCGATCTGCAGCAAGCGATCGCGATCGCGCGACACATTCCTGAATCAAGTCCTGTTTACTTAGAAGCGCAAACAACAATCAAACAATGGAATACTGAGTGGCAAAGTAACAATCAACACATTGAAGCTGCTAAAACCGCTCTCAAAGCTGAAAAATGGGAACAAGCGATCGCCGAAGCGAATAAAGTTTTAGACACACTCTATTGGCAACAACAAACACAGCCAATTATTCAAACCGCCGAATCAAAGCTTGCAGAAGTTAAGAAAACTGCTGTTACAGCACAGTCAACAACTAGCCCTCAGAAAACAACTCCAGCAGTCCGTACTGCTGCGATCGCAAAACCTGCATCTACGACAACTCCAAGACGCACAGTCACGCCAACGACTACAAAACGAGTGACTCCTCAACGCAGAAGTACTCCAGTAGTTCCAGTTAAACGCGTTCAACCACGCCCTGTTAATCGAACTACTACAAGAGTTGTCCGCCGCCCCGCAGCAACTCAAGCGCGACGTAGCACCCCACCACGTACCGCGACTTCTGCAAAGCCATCATATAGTTGGACAACAAAAACTATACCTTAAGCAAAAGTATTGCCCAAAATTTTCCTTTGCTTGAACTCGAACAACGGTGGTATTGCTTTTTACCTTGCTAATCAAGAATTAATTGATCAGTACTTAAAGATGGTTATTGAGTTTTCAATAGCTATCAGTGCAGCTAGCCACCTGATACTGTGTTGCAACCTGTATCAAATTTATCTGTGAGTGGCGGTTCTACAATCAAGTCAATCAAGCTATCGACGATGCGATCGCGCTCCATCGGTAAAATATCCTTACCATGCAACATCTCTTGCACAATCATAAAATGCACAACAGCACCAACAAAGATTCTTGCTGTTGCTTCAGGATCAGATAGCTTAAGTTGCGGACAATGCGTGAAATAGTGACACAGCCTTCTAAATGCAGTCTGTTCAATATTACGAACAAAAGCACGAGCTAATTGCGGAAATCGTCCCGACTCTCCTAAAATCAGCCGCATAAAATTGAGAAACTGGGGTTCAGTTGTCCCAATATCTAAGGCTCGATTAGCAAAATTTCTCAGAACAACTTGGGGTGGCATTTGTAAAATCTGCTCGTCTGCTGTACCAAAAATAGATTGGAATCTTTGCTCAACTAAACGTTGGATGAGCGCAATAAATAAACTTTCTTTGTCTTGAAAGTGACTATATACCGTCGCTTTTGAAACTTTGGCGGCGATCGCAACTCGATCCATACTCGTTGCTGCATAACCATGAGTTAAAAATTCTTGCATTCCACCTTCTAAAATGGCTGCGGTTTTTTCTGGAGAAAGCTGTCTATCTGTACGTCCAGGTTTTGCCTGTCTCATGCCAAGTTGTCCTTAAGAAAGTTGAATCATCAATCTTACCTTGACATTCTAAACTAATCAGTTTAGTCTAATAGCTACCTGAACTAATCAGTTTAGTTCATTGCTTCTGAAACTAGGAGGCATAAAAGTATGCAAAACATCATTCAAACAGACGTCATCATCGTCGGAGCAGGTCCTACAGGGCTTTCGCTAGCGGTGCAGTTAATGCGCTACAACATTGATTTTGTCATCTTTGACAAGAAAGAAGGAGTTACTGAGCTATCCAAGGCGCTGGTAGTGCATGCTCGTACGTTGGAAATTTACGACCAAGTGGGCTTGGCGAAAAAAGCAGTTGCAGGGGGAGAACAGGTGCAAAAAGTCGCCCTCATGCATGACGGTAAAATCAGTACCCGCCTCGATTTTTCAGATTTTGGTAAGGGACTCAGTCCATTTCCATTTATGCTTGTCTTTGAACAAAGCAAAAACGAGCATTTACTCTACGAACATCTCCAGCGCAACGGCAAGACTGTTCAATGGCAGACCGAATTAGAAACCTTGACACAAGATACAGACAGTGTAAGGGTGGTGGTCAAAACTATCAGTGGCGAAACGCAAATAATCGAAGCATCCTATCTAGTGGGGTGTGATGGTGCGAGTAGTCCCACGCGGCAGATCCTCGGTCTGCCCTTTGAAGGTTCAACGCATCCGCGCTTATTTTATGTCGCTGATGTGCAGATGGAATTTTCAGGGGACGAGGGCACGGGGTATCCAGTACTGGGGCATGACTCCTTTGTGCTGATGGTGCCAATGCAAGGTGAAAACCGCTGGCGGCTGATCGGTAACTTGCCTGAGTATGAAGACGAAATTGATCGAGAAGTTCTGTTTGATGCAATCGAACATAAAGTGAAGCAATTAGTGCAACTCCCGCTGGAAATTACAACTTTACACTGGTTTTCGACATACAAGGTTCATACTCGGCTGGCAGAAACTTTCTCGGTTGGTAGATGTTTTCTCGCAGGTGATGCAGCACATATTCATACGCCTGCGGGGGGACAAGGCATGAACACGGGTATTCAGGATGCTTACAACCTTGCTTGGAAGCTGGCTTTCGTTTTACGGGGTAATGCTCACAATTCATTGCTAGCAACTTACAACGAGGAACGCGTAGCGAATGCGAAACGGTTGTTACAGACGACTGACCAATTTTTTGATGTCGCAGCAAGCGATCGCTGGTATTTCCGTTTCTTCCGCGACAATATTTTTCCAAGCATTGCGGGGTTTGTGACCCAGTTTAGTGCAGCAAGAGAGTTTCTGTTTCCCATGATTTCGCAAATCGGACTGGACTACTGCGATAGTTCTTTAAGCCAACATCAGCAAAGCCACTTCGAGGTCAAAGCAGGAGATCGAATGCCGTATTTTCTTGTCAATGGTGAGAACGTTTACGATCAGTTGCGCAGTCCTAAGTTTCACTTACTCGTGTTTTCTGATGGGCAACAAAATTATGAGTATCTGAAACTGGAACTTGAAGAATTCGGTGAGTGTATCGATTTTCATATCATTCCGCTTTACCCAAAAGTTGTTGAAATTTTCGGTAGTCAGAAACCATTCAAAGTGCTGCTGCGACCGGATAACTACATTGCATTACTCTCGCCAGACTGTTCTTTAGAAGACCTCAAAGCCTACTTCCGTAAGATTGGACTAACTTAATATATCTGCGCTTTCAGGATGTGACTTATGCAGGATACGATTCAGAGTCGGAATCAATTTATTAAAGCAATATCCCAGCGAGGAGTGATAATTGCGGGAATTATACTGTTGGGCGTCGGTGGTGCAATGATATATAGATGGATGCAAATGGCATCGGTTGAACAGGAGGCTGATGCACCTGTGATAACGCCTGTAATTCAAACAGTAACTGCACTAGGGCGATTAGAGCCACGGGGTACAGCGATCGCGCTTTCGGCTCCAACGTCAAGTCAAGGCAATCGAGTTGAGCGATTACTGGTGCAAGAGGGCGATCGCATTCAAGCAGGTCAAGTTATTGCCATTTTAGACTCGCACGATCAACGTAAAGCTGCTCTTGAAGAAGCAGAGGAACAAGTAAATGTGGCACGCGCTCAACTCGACGTCATTCAAGCAGGTGCAAAACAAGGTGAAATCAATGCACAACAAGCAGAAATTGCTCGATTAAGTGCAGAACGTCAAGGCAATATCGAAGCACAAGTAGCAACTGTAGCTCGGTTGCAATCAGAGTTGCAAAATGCTCAAGCCGAGTTCAATCGTTATCAATTACTGTATCAGGAAGGAGCAATTTCAGCATCTGAACGTGACAGCAGACGCTTAGCATTAGACACGGCTCAAAAATCTGTCCAAGAAGCGCAAGTTAATCTCGCTCGCCTGCGTTCGACAACTCCTGCGGAGTTGAACAGGGCAAGAGCAACGCTAGAGCAAATTGCTGAGGTGCGTCCTGTCGATGTGCGTTCGGCACAAGCAGAAGTGAATCGAGCGATCGCTGCCCGCAATCAAGCAAAGGCAAGTTTTGAGCAATCAGTAGTGCGTTCTCCGATTGATGGTGAAGTGCTAGATATTTATACACGAGCGGGTGAAGTGGTTTCGACAGATGGCATTGCAGAGATTGGGCAAACGCAACAGATGCGAGCGATCGCAGAAGTCTATCAAAGCGATATTAGTAAAGTTCAGGTCGGGCAACGAGTTCGAGTAACAAGCGATTCAATTGCGAGTGAATTAGCAGGGACAGTTGAACGGATTGGTTCTCAAGTACGCCGACAAGCGATCGTCAACACCGATCCTAGCGCCAATATTGATGCCAGAGTGATTGAGGTGCAGATCAACTTAGATGATGCCTCCAGTCAAGAAGCTGCCAAATTTACGAATCTTCAAGTTCAGGTGGTGATTGAACAATGATTGGCTTCATTCAACAATTACAGCGTCGCACTCCTCTTGGATGGCTACAACTAAGCCACGAGAAAGGTCGCTTACTAGTTGCACTAGCAGGCATTGCTTTTGCAGATGTGCTGATGTTTATGCAGCTTGGCTTTCAAAATGCATTATATGACAGTAATACTCGTGTCAGTCGTGCGATGTCAGCCGACATTATTCTACTCAGTCCCAAAGCCCTTAATCTGCAAAATTTATCTACCTTTTCACGGCGGCGACTGTTCCAGGCAAAAGATGTTCCAGGTGTCCAAACGTCAACTGCACTATACATTAACAGCATCACCTGGCGAAATCCTCAAACTCGTCTCAATGCCACTGTGCAAGTGTTAGGATTTGCACCCGACGAGCCAGCGTTTGACTTACCAGAAGTTAATCAACAACTTGACAAGCTGAAGTTACCGGATACAGTTCTTTTTGATCGCGGTGCTAGAGGTCAGTATGCAGAGGCGATCGCCCAAGTGGAGCAGGGAAAAACAACGACTACTGAAGTCGATCGCCGGACATTAACAATCGCAGGGCTGTTTAGCTTGGGAGCGTCTTTTGGCGCAGATGCCAACTTAATGGTGAGCGATCAAACCTTTCTCCGCCTCTTTCCGCGACGAGATGCTGCTAGCGTTAGCTTGGGGTTGATTCAAGTGAAATCGGGATACAATCCTCAACAAGTTGCTGCTGCCTTAGAATCTCATTTACCTGAAGATGTACGCGTACTGACAACTCAGGAGTATCTGCAATTTGAAGAAAACTATTGGAGAACTGCAAGCCCAATTGGATTTGTGTTTGGGCTAGGAACTGTCATGGCGTTTGTCGTTGGCGTTGTGATTGTGTATCAAGTCCTATCAACTGACGTGAACGCGCACATCAAGGAGTACGCCACCTTCAAAGCTATGGGCTACAGTAATTCCTACTTATTAAGCGTTGTGTTTGAAGAAGCAATTATCCTGGCATTTCTCGGATTTATCCCTGGTGCTATTCTTCCTTTGGGACTTTATGCTCTAGCTGCTAACGCAACTGCTTTACCAATTTATATGACAGCTTCAAGGGCTGTATTTGTCTTAGTACTAACGGTTGTAATGTGTGCGCTTTCAGGGGCGATCGCAACTCGCAAACTCCAGTCCGCTGATCCAGCAGATATGTTTTAGGAACGAACAATGGCGATCGCTATTTCAGTTCAAGATCTCAATCACTACTTTGGTCAAGGTCAACTTCGCAAGCAAGTCTTATTTGATATTAATCTCGAAATTAACACAGGCGAGATTGTGATTATGACCGGTCCTTCGGGTTCTGGAAAAACAACATTACTCACCTTGATTGGTGGATTGCGGTCTGCCCAATCTGGCAGCTTACAAGTTTTGGGGCAAGAATTGTGCGGCGCAACACCTCAAAAACTCACGCAAGCCCGAAAACATCACGGATACATCTTTCAAGCACACAACTTGCATAGCAGCTTAACGACGTTACAAAACGTCAAAATGGGTTTGGAATTGCATCGAGAGATACCTCCAACAGAGATGAAAGCGCGAGCAATTAGGATGTTAGAACAAGTAGGATTAGGAGAGCGCACCAATTATTATCCTGATGGTTTATCTGGCGGACAGAAACAAAGAGTTGCGATCGCCCGTGCGCTGGTTAGCCATCCTAAACTAGTACTTGCAGATGAACCGACTGCGGCATTAGATAGCAAATCTGGTCGAGATGTGGTCAACCTGATGCAAACTCTTGCAAAAGAGCAAGGCTGCACAATTTTACTAGTGACCCACGACAATCGGATTTTAGACGTTGCCGACCGCATTGTTCACATGGAAGATGGAGTATTAAAGCGCAATACGGCTTCACCAGTAGGTTAGTGTTTAGTATTGATGCAGTTATTTTGGCACTGGATCGTATCCACCTGGATGCCAAGGATGACAACGCAGCACCCGTCGCATAGCTAAAATTCCGCCGCGCCATACTCCAAAGCGTTCAACTGCTTCCATTGCATACTGCGAACAGGTAGGATGAAAACGGCAAGTAGGAGGAAATAGCGGTGAAATTAAAATACGATAGCCGCGAATTAAGAAAAGAATCAGACGTTTCATCACAGAGCCAAATCTAGATAGAGTGATACAAGAATCCTTATCTTCAGCTTAAGTCAAGACCTTGCTTACTTTAACTCAGTTAGAATCAGTACCATTGTGGCAGCCAATTACCGTTGTAGGAACGTGGGTAGGTGCGATCTTATTAATAGCATTAGTTGCCAATCGCTATACTAGTGCCGACTCAGAAATTACGCGCAAGATTGTTCACATTGGCACAGGTAACATCATTTTGTTTGCTTGGTGGTTAGATATACCTGCAAGTATAGGTATTGGTGCTTCAGTTGTAGCGAGTATCGTTACTCTGCTCTCATATAAATTTCCGCTACTACCTGGAATTAACAGTGTTGGACGCCAAAGCCTCGGCACGTTTTTCTATGCAGTAAGTATTGGTGTTTTGGTTGCTTGGTTTTGGTCTGTAGAACAACCTCAATATGCAGCTTTAGGCATTTTGGTAATGACGTGGGGTGATGGATTAGCTGCCTTAGTTGGTCAAAGATTTGGCAAGCATCGCTACAAAATTTGGGGAATTCAAAAAAGCTGGGAAGGTTCTTTGACAATGACTATCGTCAGTTACATCGTCAGTAGCCTAATTTTTTTGGGGATACAAGGTAATGTCTGGCAAACCTGGTTGATTTCACTAGTTATTGCCTTAGTTGCTACTACTCTAGAAGCTTTCTCCAAATTTGGTATTGATAATTTGACAGTTCCTCTGGGTAGCGCAGCGATCGCTTTTGCTTTAAGTCAGTTGCTGTAGGTTAAGCCAATCGTAAGTGTCATTCTTTGCCAAACTACTACCATAAGTTGGAATTCTAGTTTGTGAATCTGATTGCACAATAAACAAAGAACACTAGGAGGTGGAAATGGAGAAGCGACGCTTAGGCACAACCGATATTCAAATTACTCCCATCTTAATGGGAACATGGCAAGCTGGTCAAAAACAGTGGGTTGGTATTGAGGATGAAGAAAGTATCAAAGCCATTCGCGCTGCCGTGGATGCTGGCATTACAACAATTGATACGGCAGAGGTTTATGGTAATGGTCACTCAGAACAAGTAATTGCACAAGCCTTAAATGATGTACCACGCGATCGCATTGTTTATGCCACAAAAGTTTTTGCCAATCATTTGAAACACGATCAAGTGCTCGAAGCTTGCGATCGCTCTCTCAAAAACCTAAAAATCGACTATATCGACCTATACCAAATTCATTGGCCTTCGGGTTCTTTCAATACAGAAATTGTCCCTATTGAAGAAACGATGGGTGCTTTAAATCAATTAAAGCAGCAAGGTAAAATTCGGGCGATCGGGGTTTCTAATTTCTCCCGCCCTCAATTAGAAGAAGCTGCACAGTATGGACGCATTGATAGCATTCAGCCGCCTTACTCGCTGTTTTGGCGCTGGGTTGAGAAAGACGTGATGCCTTACTGCATTGAGCATAATATTTCGATTCTTGCCTACTCTCCTCTTGCCCAAGGGTTATTAACAGGAAAATTTGGTCGAGATCATCAATTTGATCCCCAAGATAACCGTGCCAAAAATAAACTATTTCAAGGCGAAAACTACGAACGGGCGCAGCAAGCTTTAGAGAAACTTCGTCCGATTGCTGACCGTCATCAAGCTTCCCTGGCTTCTTTGGCGATCGCCTGGTTAATCGCCCAACCCCAATCCCAAGCTATTGTTGGTGCAAGAACCGCAGAACAAGCTGTTGGTAACGCTAAAGCCGCTACAGTACAACTAAGTCCTGAAGAATTAGCAGAAATTGACGCTATTGGTCGCATCGTGACCGACCATTTAGACGAAAACCCAGTGATGTGGAATTGGTAGAAAGAATAGAGGACGCTGCGCAGATCTACGGTTCAGAGGTTAAGGGGTTTACAAAGGAAAGTTATTGGTGTTTTGCTGAATATGTCGGTTGTTGTTGCAAAGTTCAAAGACTTTTAAACTTGAGTAAATACCCACTTGCAGTTATCAAACAACGTGATAACTTAAATATTAAGGCACCAGATGGATAAAACCACATCCAAAAAGGTTCTCGGCTCGGTGTCTCCCGTCGTAGAACTACCAACAGCAAATACCAAGCATAGCTTCAGAGGCAACACACCTAAAATGGTAACGCCTAACCTTGGTCAAGAAAGACGCTTCTATGCTGGAGTTGCGATACTAGTAAACCTTAGTTGTTATTCCACTTATCTCTCTATTCCACATTCAATTTGAAGAAGTTGAGTCTTATTTCCTAAAGGGTCTAGTCCATCTATTCTGGCTAGACCCTTGACGTTTGATAAGCCACAAGCAATTAGCACTAATCACCAGTAGTTAGTAGCTTTGAGAGCTTTTCAATGTGAGTGCCCACTCGCTTAATAAAGAATTAACTTGTTCTGGGACTTCATCATGAGGGCAGTGTCCTGCCCGTAAAAAATATTCCGTCAATTCTGGATAATACTTGCGAAACTTAGGCGATCGCTCTCTAGCATTCATCCAAGGGTCAGCTTCTCCCCATAATAGTAGTAAGGGACAATCCAACTGTCGTAGCAGCGTGTCAACTTTTTCCCCTTGAGGAGTACTGAACACAGAGGCAAAAACATCGATGGCACCAGGATCGCAAGCAGGACGGTAAATGTCTTCTACTAATTGATCTGTGATCGCACTTTTATCAAGGTATACCTTTTCTAAGGTTTGCCGGATAACCCAAGGTTGACGGATGTACTGAAATAATAAGAAACGTCCTAAGGGCTGCTGAAAAAACCACTTTGCCGACTCTTGCAAGAATTTCTGCACAAAATCAGACTGTTTTGGTGGTTGAATCTCTGATTGTACTGCTTCTGATTCCGGCGTAGGCTGATCTTCATGAAAAGGACCTGCACTATTTAATAAAACTAATCCCGCAGCTGCGTCTTTTCGCTGGGCAGCAACACACAAACTAGTATATCCACCCAAAGAGTTACCGGCTAACACAACTGGCTGACCAATGACTTCTCGAATAAAGTCATACAACTGATCGCGCCATAGATCTCCGCTGTATTGCCACTTTGGCTTAGCAGAACGCCCAAAACCTAATAAATCAACTGCCCATACTTCAAAATCACGCGACAGCCCAGCAACGTTTTTTCGCCAGTGGTCGGTTGAAGCACCGAATCCATGTATTAGTAGTATCGGTGGATGCTGTGAAGATTGTCCAGCGCGTACATAATAAATTGACTGCCCTCGCCACTGCCAATATTTGCCAGGAATTGAGGTAGTAGCAGAAGTCACCTGCATAATCTCAATAAATGTTAAGTTACTTTAATAATCTTAACGCGGAGTATAACCATGTAATCTATGTAAATAGATAGGTTAAATTTGCATTTATCAATACAAGTGATTACAGGTAAAACACAACTACTTGGCGTTATGGGGCATCCGGTAGAACACTCACTGTCTCCGATAATGCATAATGCAGCGATCGCCCACTTAAAGCTCGATTATGTCTATCTACCTCTATCAGTTAAACCAGAAGCTTTAACAACAGCAGTTGCTGGATTTGCAGCAATCAACTTAAAAGGCTTTAATGTAACGATTCCCCATAAACAGGCAATTCTACCGTTGCTGTCAGAAATTTCTCCTGTCGCTCAAGCTGTGGGGGCTGTAAATACGGTTTGGCGTAAGGATAATACTTGGGTAGGTACTAACACTGATGTCGAAGGCTTTCTTGCTCCTTTACAAGATTTAAATCGCGATTGGAGCAGTGCTGTAGTACTTATTTTAGGCAATGGAGGAGCCGCTAGGGCAGTTGTAGCTGCTTGCGCTCAATTAGGTTGTCTGAGAATTTATACTATCGGTCGTAACTACCAAAAGCTGCAGCAGTTTTATGCTAGTTGGAATGATGCGGATATCAGCAGTAAACTACAAGTTCATTCTTGGGACAAACTACCACAGTTGATTCCTCAAGCAACCTTATTAGTAAACACGACTCCTATTGGCATGCATCCGCACACTGAAGCATCACCATTAAGTATTACGGAAATGAAGCTCTTATCTTCAGAAGCGATCGCATACGATTTAGTTTACACTCCACGTCCCACTCAGTTTCTCCAACAAGCTGAAAAACAAGGTGTAATGACAATAGATGGACTAGAAATGCTCGTCCAACAAGGTGCGGCTGCGCTAAAAATCTGGTTACAGCAATCAGTACCTGTCGATATTATGCGACAGGCATTACAACAGCAATTAATCAAGTGTTAGCTGAGACTTGATTCAGCTGTAGGCATCACAGACTGAACCTCGGCATTAAGAGTCACAAAATAAAGCTCTATGTTGATATCAGGATAGCGCTTGCGAATCTCCCAATAAGCTCGATTTAAATAATCTGCATGAACTTGTTGTTCGCGTTCTCGGTCATTGCTCAACTCAAGGTCAATTTTACGAGCGTATGCTCCACAATCTTGATGATCTAAGACGATCACTTTTGTGATGTGATGTAAATTGTGAGATAACTCTAGTTGATCCCAAAATGCCTCGGCTTCAGCAGTGTGGGGAAAGCCAGATAATGCTAGAGAAGCACCCGCCAAAGCTGTCCAGTCATATTGATTGCTAAGATGTTGAAGCGACAAAAAATATCGCTCTGTTTCTAGAAAGCGAAAATCAATACAACTAAGTACTAGTGCTTTCGCCTGATGATTTGCGGTAGCTGGTATTTTTAGCAAAAGAGGAAAAGCAACAATTCCAGGCAAGAGCGATCGCAAAAAATGACGACGAGGAAATTGATGAGGTTGACTACAGGCACAGCCACTAATTTGTTGCATTTTGATATCTGGTATAAATGTTTCTATAAAAAGAAATAAGCTCGTATGGCACTCATCAAACTAGAGGCAATTTAGTCGTTTGATCTTCACGAACAGATATTAACTCTTGATGGCATCCTAGTTCAGGAGACAGCGCACAAATTGCGGCATCGGTAGTTTCAAAACAGTTTTCTTGACCTATTTTGTCGAGTAAGCCACTACGTTCTAGCATTATGCTTTACCTGGGGTTGCAACCCACTCAGTAGTAAGCTATAGTTTCGTCATTTTAAGTCATGGTCAATGTCTTCTAGCGCAACAAGTCGAGCGGTGTCCATATTAAGCACAAATCGCATCCGTTTTGTACTTGACCCAGCTATTTTTAATATGCTTGATGCTTTAGTAGAAGTATTTGACAATCATCTAGTTGAAGTGCGTGATGCGCCCGAAGTCAATTTCATTCTGGCGACCAACGCCAATTATAACGGTTCCAGCTATACACGCCTTGAATTTCGTATTCTGCGCCATTACTCAAACGAACAATACAGCTTGTAGTATTATTCCCATCATATGCCTCTTTAATTTGGAGTACAGTACAGCTATACCATTCACGCTGACAAGGACCTGTTTCTTGTACCCATTCCCACAAGCCATTTGAGACTTCAATGCGATCGCCAACTTTGAGTCTCAAAGCATCTTCTGTCTCATCTGCATATTCGGCAATGTGAACTGGTTTGATGCGATTTAACCATTGCAAGCCGTAGCGATCGCGAATAAACTGCACTTTTCCAGAATCACGGCTCATTAACCAATCATTCAACAGTTGAATTTTCCAATCACGTTCTTGCTGTTGTTGTTCTTTAATGTATTCCCAAAAACTACGACGTTCCTCTATTGTGAGTTCTGCAAGTGGGTTTGTAGAAGCACGATTTATATCTTCGAGTGAACTTTGCTGATGTGCGATCGCTTGAATCAGAATTTCTTTTTGCTGTTCAGTAAGAGCGCAGCCAGCTGCTTCACAGTTGTTAAATGCTGCTTGCAGGGTAGCTTCGATCTCCGCAGGGTTCATAGCAAGTTAAGTCTCGGTTCCCTATTTTACGATATAAAGTTGAATACAAAACTTCTAAAAATGCTTGTCCATACAAAAAACTCAGCTTAAGCTGAGGTTGGTAACAACTACTGTTTTTCTGTCTTCGTCTATTATGTATCGCGGTTTTACTGTCATTCTCGTCACCTGCTTCATCGGGCTGATAACTTGTTTCTGGAGTCCTTCAGCACTAGCACTCACTCAAATTAAACTATCTAATGTTACTTATCACGAGTGTCCCCAAGAACTCTCCGAAGGAGCAGTAACAAGTGGGACTACAATGGCAGCAAACTGTTTTATTGTGACTGGTAAAGCTGAAAATGCTTCTAACAAACCAGTCTATGATGCTGATATTTTTGGCAGAATTTACGATGCCAACAACGAACCCGTCATGCAAAATCGTACTCGGTTGGGTTCCATTACCGAAGTACCACCAGGCATCAGCGACTTTGAGCTAAGAATTTCTGTACCGGCTAATCAGCCTACTCCTTTAAAGTTAAAGCAGTTTAAAGCAGCCGGTTTTAGTGGTCAAGTCCGACGGTAAGTCAGATTACTCTTTAGTAGTAAGCGAAGGCTCCTGGTAATCCACCGATCAAACTACCTGCTACTTGTAATAGCAAAATGGCCAAAATCGGTGAGATATCAATTCCTCCTAATGGAGGAATGAACGAGCGAAATAGATTTAAATAAGGGTCAGTAATCTGGCTAATTGCTGCAAAAGGTTGAGAATACCAATCAATGTTAGGAAACCAAGTGAGCAGCACCCGAATGATTAAGATGTAGGTGTAAATGGTGATGAATGTAACGAGTGTACTCGTCAGTAAGTAAATGGAACTCATAGATAGGAAGTCAGTTACTAAATTGCATTTAGACCAAGAATGATTTTAATTTAGCCGATATTAACGCTTTTGGGATCTTTAACAAGAAAGATCTGCAAACTCATTGACATTAACCGCAGGTCGTGTACTAGGAATCCTGAGACACCGATCGCTCGCTATCTGGTTGATTGCCGTTAACTTGTCCTAGTGTCAATCGAACTTCATCAATCGTTTCATTGAGTTGAGCAATTTTGTCTTCTAAACTGCGCCGTGCAGTTTCAATACTCTGATCGGAGTATGCTGCTTTGAGTGGGCGTCGCTTCAGTCTATTATTGTCGGATAATTTTGAGTTGCGCTTTTCGGGAAGATCGCCTGTTGCTTCATAATTAGCATTTTGGGAAGCTAGTAAAGCTCCAATAACACCACCTACAATCCCTCCAACAATTGTGCCAGTTAAAAAACCACTGGCAAAGCTATCACGTTGATTCATATTAATTACCGCCTTCTGGGAATACGCTGTCACCTGGTGCTCAATTGCTTGTTATTGATTTTCCCCAATTAACAAAATTGTAGACTTTATGAAGTAACTATCGTTGCACTCCGGCTGCTTAATTCATCTTATTCAAATGGTAGGCGATTAAGCTTATTGCTGAGAGTTTAAGTTTCTTAAGTCCCGAAAGTGCGATCGCCCGCATCTCCTAAACCAGGAACAATAAATCCGTCTTCGTTAACCATTTCATCAATTGTTGCAGTATAAATCACTAAACCTGGATAAGCTCCACCTATTTTTTGCAGTGCCGGAGGAGCGACAACAACTGAAATAATCCGCGTCAAACTGGGATCAACTCCCCGTTTTTCTAATTCTGCTAATGTCATCATAATTGAGCCACCTGTTGCTAACATTGGCTCAGTGATTAAAACTCGTGTCTCTGGCGCGAACCGTTCAGGGAGTTTATTCAGGTAGCAACTTGCTTCTAGTGTTTTTTCATCGCGGACTAAGCCCAAGTGATAAACTGATGCCAAAGGTAGCAGTGTTTGCGCTCCTTCTAGTAAAGCTAATCCTGCGCGTAAAACAGGAACAACAGCGATCGGTACTTCAGGATTAACTAAAGTTGCAGGTGCATTCGCCAAAGGCGTATCTATAGTTACGTCTTGCGTGGGTAGCCAGTCTCTTACTGCTTCATAAGTTAACCAGCGTCCTAATTCTGTCATAGCACTTTTAAAGAGAACTGAAGGCGTAGCAGCATCACGAGCAACGCCTAGCCAATGCTGAATTAATGGGTGGGGTGGAACGTAAACACGCAACTGCAGCGTCATAGTCTCATCAGATTACTGGTCTGCATCATCATACTCTCTTCCAACGCGGCTTGGGAGGTTGTCATGCCATTTTGCTTTCAGGTTGCTACATATTGGGGAGCAGAGGAGAATTGTGATTTGTTGCAACTATTTTTGAATTGGTATCAGTCGTTAAACATTAAGTTTATTTTTGGAGACAGGGAGATATTCTTTTTACGTTCCCAGGTTCTGGTGTTCCCAGTCTTTGAGTAACCTTGATTGCCAATTCAATGGAGAGTTTTTGCACTTTGTTGAAAATTATTTTCATTAGCTATTGACAAGATTTATCAATCAAGTTTATATTGACTTTCAGTGTTCTCCTCTCTTTAAAGATCGGCAGACGGGGTTAGTCAGCAGTAGCAGACTGATCCCTATTTTTTTATAGGCTCACCCCTTAGTAACTAGTGCTTAGCGATCGCAAGAAGCGTTACACTATATTTCGAGAATTCTTGTAACCTAATATTTTCATGCTTGCTAATTCCTTGCGATCGCATCCAAATGCTCACCTGTGCTTCGACGCCATCATTATAGGTTCTGGTATTGGAGGACTAGTGAGTGCAACTCAGTTAGCAGCAAAGGGTGCTAAGGTTCTCGTTCTTGAGAGCTATACGATTCCTGGTGGTAGTTCAGGATACTTTGAAAGAGAAGGCTATCACTTTGATGTTGGGGCTTCGATGATTTTTGGCTTTGGGACTCAAGGTACAACTAACCTACTCACAAAAGCTCTAGAAGCGGTTGAAGTCAAACTAGAAACAATTGCCGACCCTGTGCAGATTCACTATCATTTGCCCAAGGGCATTGAGCTAAAAGTCCACAAAAATTATGAGAAATTTTTGCAAGAGCTAGGAAATATCTTTCCGCATGAGAGGCAAGGAATTCGTCAATTCTATGATGAGTGCTGGAAAGTTTTCAACTGCCTCAACTCGATGGAATTATTATCGCTGGAAGAACCTCGATATCTAGCACGAGTCTTTTTTCAGCATCCTCTTGCTTGCTTAGGATTAGTCAAATATTTACCAAAAAATGTTGGAGACATAGCGCGGCGCTACATTAAAGATCCAGAATTACTCCAATTTATTGACATAGAATGCTACTGTTGGTCGGTGGTTCCTGCAAATTTAACGCCTATGATCAACGCAGGAATGGTATTTTCCGATCGGCATTATGGCGGAATTAATTACCCCAAAGGTGGTGTAGGTCAAATCGCCCAAAAACTGGTGGCAGGATTAGAAAAAGCAGGTGGAGAAATTCAATACAAAGCACGGGTTAGTAAAATTTTACTAGATGGCGATCGCGCCATTGGCGTTGAGTTAGCTTCGGGCAAAACTTACTACGCTAAACGAATTATCTCTAACGCGACACGCTGGGATACGTTTGAAAAGCTACTTCCTGCTGATGAAATGCCAGCAGCAGAACGTAAATGGCAGCAAAGATATCAAAAGTCACCTAGTTTTTTAAGTTTACATTTGGGTGTGCAAGCTGATGTTTTGCCCATCGGTACTGAATGTCATCATATTGTGTTAGAAGATTGGCAAAATATGGCAGATCCTGAAGGGACGCTCTTCGTTTCCATTCCAACTTTACTCGATTCAGATTTAGCACCTGCTGGTTATCACATTGTCCATGCCTTTACACCGAGTTGGGTAGATGATTGGCAAGCACTTTCATCAAGTGAGTACGAACAAAAGAAAGAAGCTGCAGCAGGACGTGTTATTGAACGCCTGGAAAAAATATTCCCTGGGTTGGATGCAGGATTAGATTACATGGAAGTAGGTACGCCGCGCACTCATCGACGTTTTCTCAATCGCAATGACGGTACCTATGGACCGATACCCAAGCGTAGGTTACGGGGGTTGTTAGGAATGCCCTTTAATCGTACTGCAATTTCTGGTCTTTACTGTGTTGGTGATAGTACCTTTCCTGGACAAGGTTTAAATGCAGTAGCATTTTCAGGATTTGCGTGTGCACATCGCGTAGCAGTAGATTTAGGTTTGTAAGAGCATTAAGTAACGTCAAGTAATGTAATATTGCTTAAGACTTTACCTTCTTCTAGTAGTTGGGTAAGGGTATGAGCAGGGAGTGGACGGCTAAAGTAGTACCCTTGTATTTCGTCACAACCTTTGTTTTGTAAGTAGGTTAACTGCTCCTGACTTTCGACACCTTCAGCAATGACACTCAAGTTAAGACTATGAGCTAGAGAAATAATTGCATCAACAATCGCTGCATCGTCAGAGTCTACTACTAAGTCACGGACAAAAGACTGATCAATTTTCAGGGTATGAATCGGAAATCGTTTGAGGTAGTTTAAAGAAGAATAACCTGTTCCAAAGTCATCAACCGAAAGTACAATTCCCATGTTATGCAATTGTTGCATGATATTTATAGATTGTTGGATGTTGTCTACCATCAGGCTTTCAGTTAACTCAAGTTCAAGATAATGTGGATCTAGACCTGTTGTCTCTAAAACTTGAGACACTGTTTCGACAAGGTTTTGTTGCTTGAATTGACGCGCTGATAAATTAACTGCAATTTTCAATGAGGGAAACCCTTGTGCTTGCCATGCGAGGCTTTGAGCGCAAGCTGTACGGAGAACCCATTCACCAATTGGAACAATTAAACCTGTTTCTTCCGCAATGGGAATAAACTTTGCAGGAGAGACTAACCCTCTTACCGGATTTTGCCAGCGAATGAGAGTTTCGACACCAATTATGCGTCCGCTGTGCAGAGAAACTTGGGGTTGGTAGTGTAGTAAAAGTTCACCGCGATCCAGTGCACAATATAGTTCATTTTCTAAAGCTAGCCGTTCTTGTAAACTACTGTTGAGATCAGCTGAATAAAAATGATAGTTATTTGATTCTTGTCTTTGTGCTTGATGCATTGCCGTATCCGCACACCCGACAAGATGATCGATATTTGTCGTGTCACTAGGATAAATCGCGATCCCTACACTGGCACCAGTAGTAATTTCATGATTATCAATCGCGAACGGCTTAGCAACGGTGTCACAAATTTTTTCAGCTAAGCTAACAATATCGTCAACAGTGCGAAAACGAGTTTGCACAATCGCAAATGTGTTGCTACCAACACGTGCCAAAATGTTGTTGTCACTTATGCAATTAGTAAATCTTTGAGCCGCACTTCTCAGTAGCACATCTCCAGCATGATATCCCAAAGTATCATTAATTCTTTTGAGACGATTTAAGCTGAGGAACATCACTGCCAACGTTTGGTGGCTATCTTGGGCTTGCGATACAGCCTGTTGCAACCGATCGCGAAATAAATCTCGGTTTGGCAAACCTGTTAAATCGTCATAGCTTGCCATGTAATCAATCACTTGATCGAGTTTTTTGATTGTGTGAACTGTATCTGCCATGAGAATTCCTGCTTCATCAGTAAATTCTGTGGGCAAGTTTGGCAGTTGTTTGTGAAGTAAGTATTTTCTTAATCCTAGAAAGGTGAGTGATATTGGTGCTAGTAGATTATGCAGTGCATAGAGTGTTAGGGCTGTACCTATCAAAGTAGCCAATAGAGCAATAATGATAATACGCAGCTTCAATTGGAAAGGAAAAGTTGTTGTGCTAATAAAATATATGAGTAAACTTAAAAGAGGTATATGAGTGCCTACAAAGGCAACAATCATAATTTTTCCTTTGTAGCTTTTTAACAGTGAAAAACGCGACAAAAATGAATACAACTGAAGGCTAGGATGACGCAGATTTGCGATTATACTCATATTTTACAGCCTATTGCAGTTTTATGAGGCACAGTAGCAACAGTGAGTAAACCAGTTTTTCAAATGCACGGGATTAATTAAATCGAGTGCAGTGGCAATGAGAAGATCAACCCTGAATGCAGTAGTTGGGG
>NZ_JADEWN010000002.1 GCF_015207655.1 Gloeocapsopsis crepidinum LEGE 06123
AGTTACAGGTGCGAGTGGATGCATTGGTCATTACATTAGTGAGGCGTTGATACAACAGACTAATCACGAGTTGTACTTATTAGTCAGGAATCCGCAGAAACTGCAAGTAGATACAAACTATCGCCCTGGAATTCATGTGCTACAGGGCGATATGCATAACATTCGTACTTTTGCTAGTTTACTAGAAACAATTGATACTGCAGTGCTTGCCGCGACAGCTTGGGGCGGTGCAGACACCTACGATATAAATGTAGTTAAAACCCAAGAGTTACTAAGTTTATTGTCTCCAGAATGCCAACAAGTCATTTATTTTTCTACTGCAAGCATTCTCGATAATAACGGTAACTTACTCAAAATCGCAGGAGAAATCGGTACTGACTATATTCGTTCTAAATACGATTGTCATCATCAATTAAGTCAAAAGGCAATTGCATCCAAAACCACAATTCTTTTTCCAACATTAGTAATTGGAGGCGACGCCAATAAACCGTATTCGCACCTGACCAGTGGCTTACCCGAAGTCACAAAATGGGTAGACTTAATTCGCTTTTTTCAAGCCGACGGTAGTTTTCACTTCATTCACGGACGCGACATTGCCCAAGTCGTGCGATATTTAATCGACCATCCGCCTACTGAAAATGAATCGCGTTCTCTTGTACTCGGTCAAGCACCACTGACTGTCAACCAAGCTGTCGAAGAAGTGTGTTCTTATTTCAATAAAAAGATTTATTTTCGTATTCCCTTAACTTTATCTTTAGCCAACGCAATTATTGCGTTGTTTCGCATTCAAATGGCAGACTGGGATCGCTTTTGTTTAGACTATCGCCACTTCATCTATCGCAATGCCGTAAATCCGGCAACATTTGGTCTACCAAATTACTGTGCAACCCTCAGCGACGTTTTAAAAATCAGCGGGATTCCTCCTCGCAAAAAACTTTAGAGGAACATTAAGCTGGGAATTTAAGTCCCAAGTAACAAGAAAACCTTAAGCGTAAAAACTCTTCACAACTCAATCCATCAATAAAGATTAATTCCCTTTGTGTCTGTGTGGTTCACTAACTCCATAAACCCCAACTTAATCAAGTAAGCTCGACACTTTGTTAAAAATGTTAATCTGAACTCATAAAATTAACTGTATAGTAGCTAAAAACTAGGAAAACCTATTAATATGCAAACAGGTTTAGCTTATTAACCAACAGCTAAGTAGAAAATAAAAATAACAATAATTTGTGTGGGGATAGAGATTTTATGCGAGTTTTACTAGTTTATCCTCGGTTTCCCAAAACGTTTTGGTCATACGAAAAAATTTTAGAATTAGTTAATCGTAAAGTTTTGCTGCCACCTTTAGGTTTAGTTACCGTAGCAGCAATTTTGCCGCAAGAATGGGAGTTTAAACTAGTAGATCGTAATATCCGTCCAGTTACCGAAGCTGAATGGCAATGGGCAGATGTTGTTGTTCTTTCAGCGATGATTGTGCAAAAAGACGACCTTCTCGACCAAATTCGCGAAGCAAAACGGCGAGGAAAAAGAGTTGCTGTGGGTGGTCCCTATCCGACTTCAGTTCCTCAAGAAGCCGAAAAAGCTGGTGCAGATTATCTCATATTAGATGAAGGTGAGATCACCTTACCGATGTTTGTCGAAGCGATCGCCCAGGGTAAAACGAGTGGAACTTTCCGTTCAAATGACGAGAAACCAGATGTCACTACAACACCGATTCCCCGTTACGACTTATTAGAATTCGATGCGTATGATTCGATGTCAATTCAATTCTCGCGTGGGTGTCCGTTTCAGTGCGAGTTTTGTGACATTATTGTACTTTATGGACGTAAACCACGCACAAAATCCCCAAAACAACTCTTAGCCGAGTTGGAGTATCTCTACAGTTTGGGATGGCGACGTGGTGTATTTATGGTAGACGACAATTTTATTGGTAATAAACGCAATGTCAAGTTGTTGTTACAAGAATTAAAAGTTTGGCAAGCAGAACATCAGTATCCCTTCCGCTTTAACACCGAAGCATCTGTCGATCTCGCGCAAGATCGAGAATTAATGGACTTGATGGTGGAATGCAATTTTGATGCAGTTTTCCTGGGAATTGAAACACCCGATGAAGATAGCTTACAGCTTACAAAGAAATTTCAAAACACGCGCAGTTCGTTAATAGAATCGGTGCAATCTATCACTCGTGCAGGATTACGACCGATCGCCGGATTTATTATTGGTTTTGATGGCGAAAAAGCAGGTGCAGGCGATCGCATTGTCCGTTTTGCCGAAAAAACCGCAATTCCCACAACGACGTTTGCGATGCTACAGGCGTTACCAAATACTGCGTTATGGCATCGGTTAGATAAAGAAGGACGCTTACGCGGGAAAGATGGCAATATTAACCAGACAACTTTGATGAATTTCATCCCGACGCGATCGCTCGAACAAATCACTAGGGAATATATCGAGTCATTCTGGCAATTATATGATCCAGTTAAGTATCTAGATCGAACTTATCGCTGTTTTTTAATGCTAGGTGCGCCCAAATGCAAAGCCCCAGCTAAAATGCCGAGTTGGGTAGATATCCGTGCATTGCTAATCGTTTGTTGGCGACAAGGTATTAAACGCAATACGCGCTGGAAGTTCTGGCATCATTTATTCAGCATTATCAAGAATAATCCCGAAGTATGGGATCACTACCTTGCTGTCTGCGCGCATAACGAACATTTTCTCGAATATCGTCAAATCGTCCGCGACGAACTCGAAGCGCAACTTGCTGAGTTTCTCGCTAGAGAAGCAGAAATCCAAGCCGAAGCAAAAATTCAACAAACGGCATTAGCGAGTTAACTTTGTAGCAAAGCTGTAGAGGTTAGAGACTTAATTCTAATGTCTCACCTCTGGCTTGTTGCTAGATCAACTTGACTGCACGTAAACCAAAAAGTAAACCAACAGCAAGGGCAAAAAAAGCACCCAACATGACGATGTAAGCGATAACTCCAAGCATTTTTCTGTTCCTGTTCAAGAGTGTTCCCAGCTCACTGGGTATTAAAAAATATTAAAGCATATGCTGCATGACAAGTGGCATCATCCACAAGGGACTTACTTACCGCTGTGAATAAGATAAAATAACAGCGCAACGCTGCTGGAAAATGAGTTTTCGTAATGCACACGATTCGGCTAAATTTACCGCAAGAGGCTTACGACATCGCGATCGCACCTGGAGGAATCTCTAAGCTAGGTGAACTGATGTCGCATCTGCATCTAGGAAAGCAGGTTTTACTAGTCTCTAATTCTGTCGTTTTCCAGCATTATGGAGAACAGGCGATCGCGTCTTTAGAAAATGCTGGATTTGATGTTAGTAATTACAACTTACCCGACGGCGAACAATACAAGACACTCGCTTCAGTAGAAAAACTCTACAATACAGCCCTAGAGAACCGTCTAGAACGCTCCTCAACAATGGTTGCTTTAGGTGGCGGTGTGATTGGCGATATGACAGGTTTTGCAGCGGCTACGTGGCTGCGTGGTATCAATTTTGTGCAAGTACCTACTACGTTGTTAGCAATGGTTGATGCAGCAATTGGTGGGAAAACTGGGGTAAATCATCCCCAAGGTAAAAATCTTATCGGTGCGTTTCATCAACCTAAGTTAGTTTTAATCGATCCGCAGGTGTTGCAAACACTACCCGAACGCGAGTTTCGTGCAGGAATGGCAGAAGTGATTAAGTATGGCGTGATTTGGGATGCAGAGTTATTTGAACAGATGGAGAAATGCGATCGCTTGGATCAATTTCGGTATTTAAGCGAAAACTTGTTACAAGAAATTCTTGTGCGATCGTGTCAAGCTAAAGCTGATGTCGTCAGTAAAGATGAAAAAGAAGCTGGATTACGTGCAGTCCTCAATTATGGGCATACCATCGGTCATGCTGTTGAAAGTTTAACAGGATATCGCGTTGTTAATCACGGCGAAGCTGTCGCAATTGGAATGGTAGCTGCTGGACAATTAGCCGTTAATCTGGGTTTGTGGGAACAAGAATCGCAAAATCGTCAGTTAGCATTAATTCAAAAAGCAGGGCTACCGACAAAGTTACCTGACGGAATCGATCTTGATGCGATCGTTGATACGTTGCAAACTGATAAAAAAGTCAAAGCGGGGAAAGTTCGATTTGTATTGCCTACTCTGATTGGTGTTGTGAAAGTTACGGATCAAGTGTCTTCAGCACAAATTTACCAAGTGTTGCAGCAGTAACATCAGTAAATCCTCTAAATCTTAATTGCTGTGATACTGTCAGTTACTGTTCTTTTTCTCTTGCTCTTTAAAATTAGTGAATTTCTCACTGTTATAGTGAATCATCTTGTTGTTGTAGCTGTCTGCGAAATGGTCTAGTCACTCTTTTAACGGTGTAAATCGGCTCGATTTGCATTGCCTGTAAAACCGCAGCAATTGCTGCACCTGTTTGACCCATTTGATAGGATCTTTGAGCGTGATCGATAACAAACTTAGCAAACATTCTAGGGTGAGCTTGAAAGAGGGATTTGTGCTTACTTACCAAACGCTGAAAGCTTTCTTGACGCAACACAAGATTTCGCGATACGCGATCGCTTTGGTGATTGTACAGTTGATATGTTACAATAGGCACACCAAGTAATGAACAAACAGGGTTAAGCCGCAAAAAGAGTTCCGAGTGGACGCGCGAGCGGAACGACTTATCCCAACCGCCAATCTGGAGAATGATTTCACGCTCTACAACCAAGGTTTGCTTGGTGTTATACGAACAGCCAGGTTCTAGGGCTTCTAGTGCAAAGTGCGCGCCACGCGGGCGAGCAGGTGGTGGTAATCGCGTGCTTATAACTTGACCTTCGGTATTTACTATCTCTAACCCTGAAATTACACCTACAGGAGTTGGCAACTGAGTTTGAGATAATGCCTCTAGTGAAGTAGCTGCCATATGGGGAAGTAGGCGATCGTCGTCATCAAGGTAAGTAATCCATCGTCCTTTTGCTGCTTCTGTACCTACGTTACGCGCACCTGCACCTCCATGCGACTGATCGAGACGAATTAATCGCAAGCGAGGATGTTCTGGTAGTTGAACTGGCTCTGTAGAAGCATCATCTACAACTATCACCTCAAAATCATCTATAGTTTGTGCCAAGGCACTTTCAACAGCACGCGGTAGCAAGTCGGGTCTGTTGTGAGTCGGAATAATTATACTGATAAGCGGATTGCTCATATTTGCAAGTACCTACTTACTGATGACTTTCCATGTTCGTGGTTGATAGAATAAACTTCTACTGATAGTTTTGTCTGCTTGGACTGTAAATCTAAAAGATTCAACGACATCAAAGGAACATACGCCACTTTTAATGTAGATTTTTGCACTGTATACACCAGGTATTAAGCAACAGTACGGCATTTGTATTTGTAACTCAGTATTTCCTGGAGTAATTTTTAAAGACTCATTATCGCTTGCAGAGGTAAAATACAGTACTCGATCGTTTTCTCCAGATAGAGATTTAACGACAACTCCCAAATTTGCGCTATCAATATACCTATGAGCAAAGCATTCTACGCATAAATTAACAGGTTCTCCAGACATCGGAGTCTCCAAGATATTTCCTTGTGCGTCTTTAAAACCAACCAAGGTAATATCTAAACCAAAACTTTCATCTGGAGACTTCCTCGGCAATATCAGTGGTCCTGTCGCTTTTTCCATACCACTGAGACAGAGATCTTCTTCGTATTTGCGTACTACCGCTTCAGTTTCTCCTACAGTAATTAATTGACCTTTTGCTAAATATATTGCTGTGTTACAAATATTAAGAATGCTATGCGAGTTATGGGAAACTAAGACAAAAGCTGTGCCCTTCTCGCGCAATTTTGCGAGCCTACGGTGGCATTTCATTTTGAATTTAACATCCCCGACAGACAGCACTTCATCTATCAGAAAAATATCTGGTTCTGTGTGAACTGCACAAGCAAAACCTAACCGTGCTGCCATACCAGAACTGTAGTTTTGTACTGGCGTATCAATTGCTTCCCAAATTTCGGCAAAGTCTACAACTTCCTCAAATTTGGCTTTAATTTCTTTTGTAGACAAACCCAAAATTGACATATTAGCATAGATATTTTCTCGACCTGTCAAGATCGGATTAAAGCCTGCACCTAATGCGATTAGTGGTGCTAATCTTCCTCTAATTTTTACTGCTCCTGTATCTGGGTTAATTAAACCACTAATAATACGTAAAAGTGTACTTTTTCCCGCTCCATTTGAGCCTACTAAACCCACAGCTTCACCGCGCCGTAGTTGAAAACTCACATCTCTTAATGCCCAAAATTCTTGCGATCGCAACTTAGCACTTGTTCTCTTTCCTCCTGATAACTCTGTAGCAATATCTTGCACGCCATAGAGTAAAGATCGTCTCAAGTTTCTACAAAACTTTTTAGAGATCTCCTCTACACTCAGCACTACTTCGCTATCTTTAGGCTGAATTGCAATTTCTTGATGCCTCAATTCAGTTGTCATTAAGAACTTATCCTTTCAATCACAAAAGGCATAGATACACGGAATGCTACCCATGCTAACAGTAATCCTATAAAAGCAAAAAGACTCGCTACCCAAAATCCATAAGGATCTGAAACAACTCCTGTTGTTGCTAATTCTCGCGTTGTTACCAATAGTGGAGTGACAGGATTAAGATTTACAAGGAATCCAAAGGTTCCCTCTCTAGGCACTGGAAACACCACTGGTGTTAGAAATAGCCAAAACCCTGTAATCATCGTTATTCCTTTGGAAACATCTTGATACAAAGCACCTAGTGGAGCTAATAGTAGACCAAAGAATGTTCCCAGCATCACTAAATGAATCAGTGCTACAATCGCTAAAACTACTGTCCATCCGACTGCAATCTGAAACCAAAGAAACAAGGCTACAATCAATAACAGTTTAATAGCAAAGTTGAAGAATACTTCCCCTACCTTCGCTAAAACGATTGCTTCGCGCGGAAAATTGACTCTCGCCAACATCGGTTTTGCTACTGTCACTGCTTGCACCGGACCACTTAAGGCTTCCACAAACGTTTGCCATAGCGCTGTGCTGAACATCACATAAGCTGGATAAGGTAGATCTGTCGCACCCACGTTGATCACGTTGGCATCACTTGCTATTGTGAAGCCTGCTGCCATGACAATTGGTGGTACAAAAGCCCAAGCAATGCCAAGAAAAGACTGACGGTACTGTGCAGTTATATTACGTACCATCAGTCGCCAAGCTAATTCCCGCGAAGCTAATAGGTCTCGCCCCATCTGCTTAAACAACTGAATTGGATGTCTCAGTTTACTGTGGGGCGTATAAAGCACCTCAGGCGATATTCGCCTCAAACTGGAATTTTTCAAAATCTGTCCTTTGAAGCTACGATTCAAACTGTTGTTGGGGACTTTTGCAGTAGTTGTGAAGTTTGATTGGGCTGCATCTGCAACTGTTTACGAGTGTAGCGATTAGTAAGATATTGATTGAGTGCCTTATCCACACTCACTAGCAAATCCTCAACTTTCTTGCTTTGGCGTCTTAAGATCGTTTTGCTAATCTTGCGGCTCAAAGGTTTAATAATCGTTGTTTTTCTCCGCCAACCTAAACCTTTATACCGATTTTTGAAATACTCATCTTCAGTAAGGTTCCATTTGTCACGCAAGCGATGTAGGCTAGTAAGTTCCCAAGCATCGCTCCAACGTAGCATATAAAAGGGCATATCAGTCAATTCTAGTGGCGGTCCTGGTACGTAGGTAACAATGGATTCTGGTTCTAAGTAAACGCTACCGCCAGTTTCCATAACTGTCATGCAAAAATCTACGTGTTCCTTAGTATTTAAAATAGCTTCATCGAGCATCCCAATTCGTTCAAAAATTTCTGTACGAACCATCATGCAATGGAATTCTGCAAGTCCTGTTTGATGTCTTTGGAGTTGCGGTAGGACATCTGCAACTTTGCGCCCTTGCTTGTAGATTTTTTCCACTATTCGACGACGAGTGCGATCGCATGAAGTTTCTATTTTGACTCCCGATTCACCACCAGCGCAGTGTACTTCTTCATGCACTGGCTCACCTTGACAAATTAGCGGACTTACGACGGTTGCTTTTGTTTCTTCAGCACACTTTACCAATTGTTGCAGCCAACCTGGGGTAACAACAACATCGTTATCAATAAAAACCACGTATTCACTGTTCACCTGCGCTAGTCCCAAGTTTCTTGCTTTATTTGGGGAGAGATAGTATTCAGTACGAATCAGTTGAAATTGCTTTTCAATTGCTTTTTCTTCTAGATAACGCTTGATTTTTGCTGGCGAACCTCCATCAACGTATATCAAATTGAATGGTGTTTGCGTGTGTTCATAAATGCTTTCTAATGATGCTTGCGCGCAGCTAAAACGCTCTCGCGGTGAGACAACAATTGTGACTTGTGGTTTTGACATTGCTGATAGCTCCCTTCTTTACTTGTTGTTTCAGATGTTTGTATATATTTGTAAAGTTTAGCGCAGTCCCTGTAAAAAAAAGATACTGGTATGAGTGAACAGTACTGTGTAACTTAGTAAGTCACAGATGCATTCTTAACCACTTTTTGAGAACTCATACGCACGAAACCTTGCGTCAATAATTGTTGATAAATATCTACAAGCTCATCATTAAGTTTATGCAAATCATAATTTTCTTCTACCTGAAGGCGAGCTGCTTGTGTAATAGGAACCCAAATTTGGGGATTGTCCAAAAGATAGCTTATTTTTTCGGCGATCGCATCCGCATTACGTTCAGGTACTAAAAACCCTGATACATTATCTTGAATGAGTTCAGGAATTCCGCCATGATATGTTGATATCACAGGTAGCCCAATTGCCATTGCTTCTTTGAGAACATTTACTGGAGCATCTTGATCGCCACTTTTAGCAGTCACACTTGGAGCGATAAAAATATGAGATTTTTTCAAGATCTCAATAATTTCTTGTTGATCTTTCCATCCCAATAACTGTATTGTGTCACTTACATTTAATTCTTCAATCAGTTGCTGTAATGCTTGCTTGAGAGGTCCGTCACCGATAATTTTATATTCAATACGTGGCTGATTTTTTGCAACTTTAGCTACAGCACGAATAGCGTATTCTATACCTTTCTTTTCGACCAAGCGTCCACTTGTCACAATCTGGGTTACAGGCTGAGAGTCTACTTTAGCAGGATTAAAAATAAATCGCTGACAGTCTAAGCCTGAGCGATGCACTATAACTTTATCTTCTGCACAACCAAGTTTCAGTAAACGCTGTCGGAAATAATCGCAGTTTGTTAAGAAGAAATCACCCGCTGTAAATAATTCGTGATAGACTCTATCACCATGCTGCTGAATAAATTCACTAATATCAAACCCTCGAAAAGCAACAACTAATTTACCTTGCAGCAAGCCAAATTTTCGTAGCGACATTGCTTGCAGCCCACACAAACCAAATTGGCAATGGATGATATCGTAGTGATTGGGTTTTTCTAGAAGCGGAATAACTTTATATAACGGTCGCAGGGACATTGCGTTGCTGTGCTGAAAAATGTTGAGCGATCGCAACCAAATCTGAGGATTTCTGTATAGCTTAGCCGAGAGTAACCAAAATCCCTTCGCAAATCGCCACAAGTTATTTTTAGGTACATTGGGAACAGAGTAGTAACACGTTCTTGCTAAAAGTTGATATTTTTCGACATCTGGGTGGACTTTAGAAGTTTCTACTTCTGAACCTTTGAGGGCATAGATATCAACTGAATGACCGCGATCAATCAACCCAGTGATTTGATTAAGGATAAATGTTTGTGATAACTCAGGAAAGCCTAAGACAACGAAGGCTATTTTCATATCGACTTGCTCATTTGAATCTGCATGAGTACCGTCGCACGCATTTATTTCCTAGCAAATATAATCTAACTATACCCAAACTGACACGTAGAGTTTAACAGTTTTTTTCTCAAAGATTATGAGACTTTTCTTACTTTCATAAGCTTTTTTGCTCTCTGAATAGTTTGACAAACAAAAGCAAAATTGTTGCTTTTGCCACATAGCAACAAACAATATCGTTATAGTATAGAGTTATATTTTCCGTCAAGTAAAAATTGGGTTATTGATATTTAAGTTACAACGTAGGTTCTTCTGCAACCCAACCAAGTGATGAGTTATAACGGACTTCAAAATGCAAATGAGGCTCCGTAGATGTAGGCTCCCCTGTTATTCCAACAGTTCCCAGCAATTGCCCAGGTTGCACTGTTTGACCTATCGTTACGCTGACTTTTTGTAGGTGGGCGTAGCGAGTTTGACGTCCTTCTTGGTGATTAATGACGACGAGATTACCATAACTACCTTGTTCTCCGGCAAAAGCTACAGTTCCGGCGCCAACAGCTTGTACTGATGTTCCGGTGGGTGCTAACAAATCTACCCCACTGTGAAAGAAAACTTGACCTGTATTCGGGTTAATCTGCCAACCATACCCGATTACTACTGTAGCTTTGGTAGGCAAAGGATACTTTGTAAATTGACTACTTGCACTAGTGCTAGGAGCCTCAGGCGACCAATTGACACCAGGAATAAAAACAAATTGCGATACTGGTTGACAACCATTAGCCTCAAACAAAACATCAGCTCGAACTTTGTATTTTGTAGCAATTTGCTGCCAGGATTGGCTGGGTGGAACTTCTACCCGAATACCATTAAAAGGAGGAACTAGAACTTCACTGCCAACTGTAACTTGTGCTGCGCGCAGTGCAGGGTTCATCCCCAGAAGAGTAGCGGGAATAACATTATATCTTTGTGCAATAGATTCCAATGTTTCACCTGGAGCGACTTTATGACGAGTGAGCCGCGATAGCGCTGGTGCAGGACATCCTTGATCTGTGACTAAGTCATCATTACCAAGTGCAGAATTTACTTGCATGCTCAAGAGCAATAAGCCTAGAGGTAGTGCCGAAAAAAATGTCCAATAGCGTAAAGTCATGATATGGCAGGGGGCAAGGGTCAGAGGTCAGGGTTAGGGTTAGCAAGATTGAGGCAGCGGAAAGTTGCGTGCGGAGGTTTCCTCCGTTGTAGGAATTAACGTTCCGATGAGCGCAAACTTGTACAAGACAATGGCTCTAAGTATCTTGAGTGTCTTAATCATATGGACGCCATACTAGATGCAAGGTCAATGCGCTGATTGCAGCGTGCGCTCGTACAGAATAAAGTTGTAGTGCATAGAACTACATTACTTAGTATCTATCATCTTTTTACTAGTTGCCGACAGCTGATCTTGCCTCTCATCTTGACTAAACTTAGAAGTTAGCATCTACTTGCTGTGTATAGGCGGAAGGAGTATGAGTTTATCGTTAAAGAGTTTGACCACTGCGCTGATCTTGTTGGCGATTGGAGGTGGTGCTGGTTGGTGGGGTAGTCAGTATTTCTCAATGTACAATCGTTCGTCAAAAGAGTTAAGTACAGTACCCGTGATTGTGCCACCCTTATCAGAGCAACTTCTGATGCCTGAAACCCCAACAGGCGCGAGTGGAAACAGCGATCGCAACTTTATCGCCTCAGCAGTAGAAAAAGTAGGACCTGCTGTTGTGCGGATTAATGCCACGCGTAAGGTAACTAACCGACTTCCCCAAGCGTTCAATAATCCCTTGTTACGGAGATTTTTTGGCTCAGAGCAGGAAATTCCGGAAGAAAGAATAGAACGCGGTACTGGTTCGGGATTTATTCTGAGCCAAGATGGACGCGTGTTAACCAATGCTCATGTGGTTGCGGAAACGAACACAGTGCAAGTGACTCTCAAAGATGGTCGCAGTTTCGAGGGTAAAGTTGTAGGAACCGATGCGGTCACAGATGTTGCTGTTGTCAAAATTAAAGCTAACAACTTACCAGCAGTCAAATTGGGAAATTCGCGGAACTTATCTCCAGGACAATGGGCGATCGCCATTGGCAATCCCTTAGGATTAGATAACACCGTGACTGTTGGTATCATTAGTGCTACAGACCGCTCTAGCGCTCAAGTAGGTGTACCTGATAAACGAGTTAACTTTATTCAAACTGACGCAGCAATTAATCCTGGTAACTCTGGGGGTCCGCTATTAAACGCCGAGGGTGAAGTGATTGGTGTAAACACTGCGATTCGCTCGGATGCTCAAGGACTAGGTTTTGCCATACCTATTGATACGGCAGCAAGAATTGCTAACAAGCTTTTTACAAAAGGTAGCGTCGATCATCCTTTTTTGGGAATTCAAATGGTTGACCTTACCCCTGCAACAAAGGAAGATATCAATCAAGAAACGAGCCTGAATATCCAGCAAGAGCGGGGTGTATTGATTGTGCGCGTCATTAGAAGATCTCCCTCACACCGTGCTGGTTTACGCGAAGGCGATATCATTCAAAGAATCGATGGTAGACACATTCGCAAAGCATCTGAGGTTCAAGAACGCGTTGAATCTAGTGAGGTTGGTGCTCTACTTAGCATAGAAGTTAACCGTAATGGCAAAGTTGAAACTTTTCGGGTAGCCCCAGAAGCTTTTCCTGTCGAGGAACTAGGTTAAGTGTAAGTTAAAGCCACCGCAGTATTTGCCATCACCTAACAACAAGCGATTTAAGCTCTACAATTCCTATCTTTGCTGCCTACTGTCCTCCTGTGGAATCGCCTGGTAAAGGCACAGAATCAGCTAAATCATCAAGATGCATGCGCTGTTCCATTTGGCGGAGGAAATAGCCTGTCATCATTGCCGATGCCAAAAGACCGGCTAGATTGTCCCGATCTGTAGAGATTTTCACGTTAAAATTCTCAGAAGGAAGCATTCCGACTAGCCCTTGAACATTTTGAGAAATGATTTCTTTAATTTCGGGACTAACAGAACGAGCTACATGAGCTAACATCTCCGGTGATTGACGCTGCAGGTAGTTTAGTAGTGGATTTGCTTGCGACTCTTCTTGAGGATCATCACTGAGAAAGTCAGGATCAAATACCATGGGCAGTTCAGTTTAGCTGTGCTGATTCTAATTTAACTCATTGTAATAGATGGCACCTCTTGCCTTAGAGTAGTTTTGAGCAGGGAGTGATATTACATCGGGTTAGTCAAAAATTTTGAGTTTTGAATAGTAAGAACTGCTGTAACTTCAGTTCGACAGAAAATAGTTTAACGTATGACACTGCAGCTACACTAGACTCTATCTTGTAACAACTAGCGATCTTCAGTAGGCAATTAGCTAAGCGCTAACGGCGCTCGATCTAATAATCTTAGTTCAGTCGTTACTTTAGTCGTCAAGCTGTTAATCAAATTCAAAAGGTGTTCCAGAATTAGGGCATGGCTAAACTCTATCAGAAGATTTAGAGCACCACTCCAGATTGAGCGAAACCATTATTACCCAAGTGCTGCACTACGAAAGATTTGCTTTTCCAAGGCAGAGAGGATGCACGATATTGTAGATTGGATTATTTGTTAATCGCTACGAGTTCGAGTTGTCAATATTAATACAAAATCAACAAGTCTGAAACACATTCTAAACTTGACAGTTTCAATCTTGTCTTGATCCGGCTCAAAATCACTGTAATACTTGCTAATACTACATTCTATTGCTAAATTTGTAAGATTTTCGAGGTCTGGAGCAGATGTTGACCGAGGCGGCGCGCAAGTGCCAAGATTGTGAAGGTAGGTGAGTAAGACGGACCCGTCGGAAACACTGCCGAACTAGCCACATAGAGATTATCGGTACCGAACACTCGACAATCTGTGTCAACGACACCCTCTTCAGGGCGACTGGCCATACGAGTGGTACCCATTTGATGGGCTGCGTCGGTCATAGTCTCCAATCTCGGCGGATCGTCTCCGAAGTCAAAGGTTCCAAGCCCAACTTCCGCAAATCGTTGCGTCAAAAGTTGCAGCGTTTTCGCCATCGAACGCTGATCCTGGTCGGTGAAGCACCAATCGACCTCCAGCTTTCGTTGACCTAATGGGTCGCATTCCGTTCCCAGCTTAATGCGACTGCTCTGATGGGGAACCTGCTCGGTCACGAACTTGACTCGGTAGGTGGCAACAGATCCATTACCGTCTCGGCAAGCAGGACGGAACCGCAAAGTTCGCCACAGGCGATCTCTTGACTTCTCATAGATTGGTTTCAGGTACAAGACATGCTCAAGCAGCTCTTGCTCTCGCTGGGTTGCGTCGTCAAGCGCAAAGCATATACAGAAACGTGGTTTTGGGGCGTATTGCAGCTCGTGGGCATATTGTCGAGTTAAAGAACCTGGCTGTAGTGTTCCGGTATGGTGCTTGGGATGGTCAGTATAAAAGCGACCAACGAGGTCATGTGCATTGCCGATTCCACTAGGGATTTGACGGTTTGAGGCTAGTAGGAGACGTGCGGCTTCAAACGCCCCAGTTGCAATGATGATTACGTCACCTTCGACAATGAGTTCTCGACCTTCGAGTGAGCGGCAAACGACTGCGGTCACGCGTTGACAGGAATCGTTGAGTCTTAATTCCGTTGCAGTCGCGCCCAATACGACGTGCAAGTTTTTTGAGCGGCGCATCTCGTCACCAAAGCGGATCGCCGTGCGCGTGGGGGTCTGCTCCCAATAGAAGCTGCTCATTTTCAAACCACCTGCGGCAAGCTTGGCTCGAAGTTCCATAATTTCGGGTCGTACAGCTTCTGCTTCTAAATCACCGAAGCCGTAATCTTTTGCCGCCGAACGGTAGTGTTCCAAGAGATCAGCGAAGTGTATTGGCCAGCCACTATTGGCAACCCAGGGTCTACCCTCAAAATCTAAGGGCTGCAAGTATTTCCACTTACCTGTCCAGACGTTACTCGTGCCACCAAACTGACGCACGCGACTGACTCCACGTAGCTCAGGTGGCAAGTATCGATGGTAGTAAGAGTCTGGATCCAGTTCGCGATGGCGTTTACCAAGAAAAATGACATCATTCAATGCCTGGATCGATGGATCGAATTGCTCGCGCCCGCTTTCCACGAGGATCACCTCTCGACCGTGACGCGCAAGGTACGTTGCTACTTCGGCACCCGCGATCCCAGAGCCGAGTACAACCACCTGTCCCTGCAGCTTCGTTTGCTCGCCCATCTCGACAATATCGGTAATCATATGACCTCCACCTAATCTATAAAGTGTTCAATAGAATTTGTTCGTACACATCCTAGTTAAGAGTATTAAACGGAATCTTTATGTATATCTGCATAGTATAAGTTGGAGACAGCATTCCAAAAAGCGGTTGTGTTGCGTCCGCTGGTACCTCAGTCGTCAAGTAGTTGCTACCGGAATAGGAATCAGTAGCAAGCGGTTATATTTGACGAGTTTACGTTATTTAACCTGATTATTAAGGGAGAATAAAACTTTGTTGGTGAATTCATGATAAATGTCTGAATCACCTTCCAAATTCAGTTTAATTTACTTGCTCTTCTTGCACGTCCGCTTCCTGCTCATTATCGCTGTTACTGAGTAGTTGAGGAAGTTGCTCTAATTGAAAATACTGATAAAACTTATCAGTCACATCCAGCAAGAATGAGCGACTGTCTAATGGACGGCGTTTACGGACAAAGCCCTGTTCTACAAGTTCTTGGACGTGTTGATATGCTCCAGAACCACGGAGGTTGACAAGTTCAGTTTGTGTCATTGGACTACGCAGGGCGATCGCCGCTAAAGTTCGTAAAGCCCCTACCCCAAGTTCTACCGGAATAAGTGTTTGCACTAATTCTTGAAAATTTGACTTGAGTTGTAGGCTATAAGTACCTGATACAGTTTCTACGACTTCTAAAGCGCTATTGCGATGTGCATAGTCATCAATGAGTTCAATCAGTCCTTCCTCAAGAGTGTGGCGATCGCATCCTGCATATTCTGCCAGTTGGGCGATCGATAGTGGCTGACCTTTGAGATACAAAATCGCTTCAATCTTGTTGGATAAACGTAATTCCATTAACCAGGGGTGAGGGTTTAGCCAATAGAAGGTTTATTGCGGTTGAACTAAATGTTCTACACCGCTAACGACTTTGGCAGAAACAATTTTATCTCCTTCTTTAAGCTGTTCTAGCACTTCTTTTCCTTCCATTAAGTAACCAAACACAGCATAACGACCGTCTAATAGATTACGACCTGCTGGAGTCAGTTCAGGCTCAAATAAAAAGAAGAAAAATTGCGAAGAACCTCCATTATTATCAAATTCTGGACGCGCCATCGCAACTGCACCATAGGCTGAAAAGGGTAGTACTGGTTCTTCACGATAGCGACCAGCTTGCTCTAATGTAATGCCATAGGTAGGAACAGGATCGCCTTTCACAAGCACTTCCAAAGGAATACTACGATATTTTCCCGTACCTGGATCAATAAATCCTTGCTCTGGACCAGGTGGATCGCCGGTTTGTAGTACATACGAGTCTTCTGCCCGAATAAACTCTAAACCGTTATAAAAGCCTCGTTCTACCAAATCGACAAAGTTTCCTGCGGTGACAGGAGCGCTATAGCCGTCTACAACAATAGTTAAATTGCCTTTATTAGTTTCCATCTCCACTGTGGCACGACCTTTCAGCTGGGGTAAATTACTATACTCATCTGGAACGTCATAGGGAAATCCTTGCACCATCAACTCTTCAAGAGTACTGACCAAATTGAGAACTTTAGCCCGCCCTATCCAAATTTGCTCTTTATCCTTTGACTCAGTGGCTTGTCGCAAATCGTTGATACCAGCTTGCAGCTCATCGATGAGGGCTTCTGCTTGTGGCTGTTGCTCATCGGGAATGCTTTTGAGTAGTTCATCTTTCTGTGAGTTAACGATGCGAGAAGCTTGAGAAACGTCTTTGGAAATAGCGCCCCAGCGTCGATTTGCTCGTAGTTGAGTAGCAATGTCTTCTAAGTCGGCTTGCAAATCCCGAACAGCTTGATTATCAATCGGAAGCGAGTAACGCAGTAAAGCTTTACCATCAGTAATGGCATTTCCAGCTGGCAACGCCGCATTGCTGGGGGAAGTCCACCAGACAACACTTGTTCCAAAAAACATCGCGACCAGCAATAGTACGGTGAGAATTTTTTTCCACCAGCAGTTCAAATTTGTCATGAGATAGCTCAAATGCGGCATGGGTATAAGTTAGGCAATTAGGCTATTAAGGATGCGTTACAACCTTTCACCCATTGCTTGTCTGCCTGATAGTTGCAATTGACTGGGTATCAACTCATTCATAATCTTGCCATAGTGTAGTTCACTTCAGAATTCAAATTTTATAAAAGGGGCGAGTGATTAGTTTTGAGTTTTGAATTGTTCGCAAACAAAGGTGCCGGAGGCATTTATTAAAAAAACTTTCATAGCTCAAAACTCTCTTAAACTCACCCCTCACCCCTCACCCCTCACCTCCCAGCTTTATTTTCCTCCATACTTTATTTAACCCCTTCTACTGCACCACGTTGTAGAGGTACAATGAAATGCCGATTGTCTTGCGCAAATATACACATTGCTTCATGATTTCTAGTAATGATTTTCGACCTGGTGTCACGATTGTGTTAGATGGGTCTGTTTGGCGAGTAGTAGAATTTCTTCACGTCAAACCAGGAAAAGGATCTGCCTTTGTCCGAACCAAGCTAAAGAATGTTCAAAGTGGCAGCGTTGTAGAGCGAACCTTCCGTGCTGGGGAAACAGTACCTCAAGCCAATTTAGAAAAAAGCACGATGCAGCATACCTATAAAGACGGTGATGAATTCGTTTTTATGGATATGGAAACATATGAAGAAAGCAGATTAAGTGCTAATCAAATTGGCGATCGCGTCAAGTACATAAAAGATGGAATGGAAGTCAATGTTGTTCGTTGGGGCGATCAGGTACTTGAAGTAGAATTACCTAATTCTGTCACTTTAGAAATTGTGCAAACTGATCCAGGAGTACGGGGAGACACTGCTACTGGCGGTACTAAACCAGCAACATTAGAAACGGGTGCAACGGTGATGGTGCCTTTGTTTATCTCTCAAGGCGAACGCATCCGAATTGATACGCGTAACGATACTTATTTAGGTCGGGAATAAACAACGAGCAACACGTACTGCTCGCAGCGAATAGCTTAAAGCTCGTAAATGGGGTCAGATACACTGTGCCACTTGATTTTAATGAACTCCGGCAACTTCTGCTAACAATTGCTCAAACAGATATTGCGGAACTAACTCTCAAAAGCGACGATTTTGAACTAACGGTACGTAAGGCTGTTGGTATGAGCAATGCATCACTGCTTGGTGCAATGCCAAGTGGCGTAGTAGGTTTAGAATCAACGCCGACTACGCCGCCAACATCTACCACGGCAGTAAATGGATTAGATACTCCATCACGAGGGGCAGAAACTACCTCAAGTGGATTTGTGGCTGGACAAGCTTCTACACCTGCAGCAAAGGATCAGAAATTAGTTGAGGTGGTTTCTCCAATGGTGGGAACATTTTATCGTGCTCCTGCTCCTGGTGAACCTTCATTTGTGGAAGTTGGCGATCGCGTTAGAAGTGGTCAAACTGTCTGCATTATTGAGGCAATGAAGCTTATGAATGAAATTGAAACTGAAGTCTCTGGACAAGTAGTAGAAATCTTAGTGCAAAATGGCGAGCCGGTTGAATATGGACAGCCTTTACTGCGTCTCAACCCAGATTAATTGCACGCTCTATTGCTAATTGAGTGATTATTGCTAAAATTTAGCAGTTCCTTCAGGTTAATTTTGATGAAGTCAGCGAAGCCTGTGCCGCCAGAAGTTGTGCAACAAGTAGCTGATTACTTCAGCCTTCTCAGTGAACCGATGCGCCTGCGTCTACTGCATTTGCTGAGTGACGGTGAAAAATGCGTGCAAGAATTGGTAGAAGCAACACAAACAAGTCAAGCCAATGTTTCTAAACATTTAAAAATTATGTGGCAAGCTGGAATCCTCAGCCGCCGTAGTTGTGGAACCTCTGCTTATTACCGAGTAGAAGACGATACAATCTTTGAATTGTGCAATGTAGTATACAATCGCCTTGCCACTCGCATTCAACAACAAGCTAATTCATTTCAAGTGTTAAACCGCAATCGGTAGTAGTTGGCAATAGAACAATTATTTGCCAGATGTACTAAGTATTTCTTTGAAAATCTTTACAAATTAAGCTTTCGCATTGAAAAGCCTCATGCTAGTTCGCAATAGTTGAGGGAGTTAGTCACCTGATTAGTATTATAAATTTAAATTTAGATGTGGGGTAGCCATCTTGCCTGCCCACGCTTGCTAGCAGCTATCCCAGAATTAATTCAGTTGACTTACTTGAGTGTAATTTAGAGTTGAAAATTCTCTTTGAAGCTTTGTCTAGTAAGAGGTTGATTTAACATGACGCCTTCACCACCCAGATACTCTAATTTTTGACCTTCTACGTCGATCCACACTTGAGCATTCGGATCTATTGTTGTTGCGGTGTAAACGACTTGCGCTAGGCGACCGCTCATAGAAGCGCTACCACCGCCACTTGTAAACTCTGAAGACAAATCGACGTGTACCCCATCGTTTTGAACTCTAACGTTACGTAGCTTGGTTCCTTGGGGAATTGTGCTACTAACAGAATTGTCTGTTGGTCCTGCCAAGAGTTGTTCAAATGCAGTCTGGACTACTACATTAGGCTCATCACTATTAACGGTAAATGCACTTGGCACAACTTCTAGACTCGTTCCTGTGTTTCTCAACCAATAAACTTGTGCAGTTTGATTGATACCAGGCTGAACAGATGGATTTGTTGCTGGTGAGTTGGGTGTTGTAATCGCCTGCTGTGAGTTGGGAGTTTGCGCTGAACGAAACGCCCACCAAGCGCCAGTTCCGCCTGCTGCTAAAACGCCGATTATGACACTAGCAATTACACCAGTAGGAACACGTTTAGCTCTTTCTTGTGTCATGGGGAAAACCCTCCAGAAAATTAGGATAGTTGTGGTGTAAGGAGAACAACGAACAATTCAAATTCAAAGTGGATGGTATGGGGTCAAGGATGAACACTGTGACTGCATTAAAGCTGTAGCTGTTTCAATAAACGAGAAGATGTTTCTAGGTGGAGAAAAGCCGCAATTTCTAATTTTTGCGGACTTATATTCAATTGTAAAATTCTGGCTTGGATTCCGGCACTTTGTAAACTGCGCAGATCGAACTGCTGCGAAAAATTTGTAGCGATCGCATTTAAAATTTGTTCTGGTACCTGCTCCTCATTTACCCATACAATTGGCGCGATCAACTGAAGCTGACTTCCAGAGACGATACCCAGTCCTGACTCTACAGTAATCTGTAATGGTTCAACACCATCTTCTGTAAGTTGCACCTGAAAACGTAACCGCTGGTTTGCTAAGAAATGTATCTTAGGTTGTGAAAAATTGAATTGTTGACTTTGTTCTGTGCGTCTCCCAAGTGTACCTACGGTTACATTAAGTAACCAGCTTGCCACGGCGTCAGATTGCAATGCTTGATTAACATCTTGCTCGGTTAATACCACGCTCACTCCAGCTTCCAAAGGTTGTTGTAGTTGGATTCTATTTAAATTATCAGTATCAAAATCAACTTTGTCTGTTTCTACCTCTAAAACAGCAATTGTCATATTTTGTCTAAGCTGTAGCGAACGTCCAGCAATTCTGACTCGTTGTACTTTACCTTGGAGCAACTGGTGTGTAGGAACGTTGTCAACTCGGACTCGCAGTTGTTCTACCTGTTGAAATTGAGAACGAATGATATTTTCAGCAATACGCTCGACGACACCTCCTACAGGTGACAATAACCCCAGTAACCCAGATAGAAGAATCGTTAGCAGTTCCATAACAGGAGTAGTTTCCTGGACTCAACTTATGCATGACACTCTTTGTCGTGACATAGGCATTGCTCACCTTACATCAAATTGAGTCAATTGGGTAGTGATACCAATTCTCCAAATTTTGGCAACAGATTCAAAAGCCAAAATCAAAAACTTGTCTCACTTCTTCAATTACAATTTAGGAAATGGTATGAATTGGTGAAATCGTTCATGAAAATAGAACTGCACAAGCGCGTGCTTGTTCGATTTATTCAAAGTTTAGCTAAGTTTAACTAACTGCTTGCTTATCCCTGAACTGCACTGTTAATCCACTGCTGGAGCGTTGAGACAACTGCATCAATGGCAATTTCGTGTGAATTGCGGCTTTTGCGTTCGACAACTTCCACTTTGCCTGCTTCAAGCGATCGCCCTGTAACAATGCGGTAAGGAATACCAACAAGATCGGCATCTTTAAACTTAACTCCGGCGCGTTCGTTGCGATCGTCAAGCAGCGCTTCGATTCCTGCGTTGTTTAATTGTTGATACAATTTTTCGGCAACTTCTACTTGTTGTGCATTGTTGATATTAGGAATAGTCACAATTGCGTGATAAGGAGCGATCGCCACAGGCCAAATAATACCGTCTTTGTCGTAAGATTGCTCAACAGCAGCTTGGGCAAGCCGTGAAACTCCTACACCGTAGCAACCCATGACTAAAGGAACTTCTTCTCCTTGTTCGTTTGTGTAGGTAGCCCCCATCGCTACTGAGTATTTTGTCCCTAATTGAAAGATATGTCCGATTTCAATGCCTCTAGCGCTTTGCAACGTTTGTTCAGGGTTATGAATCGCGCGATCGCCGATTCTAGCTTTACGAACATCGACAATATTCTCTGGTAATCTAAACTGCTCGTTCCAATTTGCTCCAACAACGTGATATCCTGATTCGTTTGCTCCTGTAGCAAAGTTTTGCAAATCTACTGCAGTTTTATCAACCAATCGCAGAAACTTCGGATGAACTTTTTCAGCACGGATGTAATCATCTGCAATATCTGGAGCAATATATCCTAGTGGTAAAGGTTTCGCTGCCCATTTCTGTTGGGCTGTTGCATCTGGTACTATAAGAGCGATCGCGGTTTTTCCGCCGTACTGCGGTGCTAGGCGAGTTATCTCATTTTGCAACTTCACTTCATTAACATCTTGATCGCCTCGGATACTGACTATTACAAGTAGTGTCAAACCATGATCGAACACAACTTGATATAAAACATTTTTGACGACTTGTGTAGGAGAACATCCCACAAAGGCACACATTGTTTCAATCGTTGGTGTTCCTGGTGTTTCGAGTTTTTCGTAAGTTGTAAACGGTGATTGTTGTGCATCTGGTGGTAGCGACACAGCTTTTTCTACGTTAGCGGCGTATTTTCCATCTTCGGTATAAAGAACCTCATCTTCACCTGCTTCTGCTAAAACCATAAATTCTTGCGAAGCCGAACCACCAATTGCGCCAGAATCTGCTTCCACCGCCCGAAAAGCTAACCCACTCCGCCGCAGAATATTGCTATAAGCGCGGTGCATATCGTGATAAGTTTGTCGCAAATCTTCTTCGTTTGCATTAAAAGAATAGGCATCTTTCATAATAAATTCGCGTCCGCGCATCAAGCCAAAACGGGGACGAATTTCATCGCGAAACTTCGTTTGAATTTGATAAAGCGTCTGCGGTAACTGGCGATATGAGCGAATCATATCGCGAGCGATATATGTAATAACTTCTTCGTGTGTTGGTCCTAAACCTAGTTCGCGCTCTTGTCGATCTTTAAGCGCAAACATGATACCTTCAGCCTGCGTGTAAGTATCCCAACGTCCCGATTCGCGCCACAATTCCGCCGGTTGTACTTGTGGTAATAGACATTCTTGTGCGCCGATCGCATTCATTTCTTCGCGCACGATTTGGGAAACTTTTTGCAGTACTCGCCACATTAAAGGTAAATAAGCGTAGATACCACTACCGATGCGACGAATATAACCTGCACGCAGTAAAAGTTTATGGCTAGGAATTTCCGCTTCAGCTGGATCTTCCCGTAATGTAACAAAAAGCATCTGAGACAGTCGCATCGCTTGTTCCCTTCATTGTGACCAGATATGCGTCGATCTCAGTCTAAAACATCACGAGCGTTACAGAAGCAATTAGCTTTTATTCAAAGTTTTGAGTGTTGAGTAGTGAAGTGTTGAGTTAACTTCATTGACACAAACAACTGAGGGCTTGAAATATTGATGGTGTGTCTTTATAGATCAGGTGGTAGGCGATCGCATTGATCGCAATCAACATAACCACAACAAGCAGTTAGCCGATGAAAGCGCCACACAAAAATCACTCCAGCGACTGCAACTCCAATTGATTGTCCTGTCCACAATCCAACACCTCCCAACCCCAAGGGAAACCCTAGTAAATAACCACTGGTTAATCCCACACCCCAAAATGCTAATCCACTCAATAGCATTGGGATACGAGTATCTTGCAGTCCATATAATGCGCCCATAGCAACCCGTTGTACGCCATCCAAAAGTTGAGCCACGGCTGAAATAATTAGCATGGGTACGGCTAAAGTTAGCACGTTAACATTTGCTGGATTATGAATATCCAAATAGAGTCCAATCACTTGCTGACGATATATCACTAATGCGATCGCTGTCACAATCATGAATATTGCCGCAATAGTAATACTGATATATCCTGATCGTCGCGCACTTTTAAAGTCTTGTTGCCCCAACCACTGACCAACACGCGCAGTAACAGCATAAGACATTCCTAATGGAACCATGAAAATTAAGTACATCGTTTGGTAAACCGTTTGATGTGCTGCTAATACTTCAGTTCCCAAAATGCCCATCAAAAACGTAACAACCGCAAATAACCCGTACTCTAAGGCAATCGTGAGTGCGATCGCAGTTCCAATTTCTATTAATCGCTTTAAGACTTGTGGTTTCAGTCGATGTAGCTTTCGTAAGAACTGGTACTCTTTTAGTTGCGGGTGATTGAGGGTATATACCAAGAACATCAGAAACATCAACCAAAAACTCAATCCACTTGCCAACCCTAAACCTGCCAACTCCATGCGGGGAAAACCAAACTTCCCAAATCCCAAAATGTAATTGCCTATTATGTTGAATAGCGTTCCGATAACAACAATTACTGTGACTATTTGAGCTTGAGAAAGTGCTGAAACATAACCTCTCAACATCGCAAAGCCTAAGGCTGGAAAAATTCCCCACAGGATGAAATCGAAATATTGCGCTGTAAGTGTAACAATCGCTGCTTGTTGCCTAAGCAAGAGCATGACAGTATCTAACTGTGCGATCGCAAACATCATCGGGATACTGAGAAACAGCGATAACCAGAGTCCTTGACGTGCGATTTGCGTGATTTGCGTTTTTTGCTCTGCTCCGTAAGCCTCAGCAACAAGGGGACTGACTGCCATAACAATACCACTTGTTGTATTGAGCAAAAGCTGGAAGGTTGTTGATGCTAAGCCACCTGCTGCCAAGCTTTCTGCTCCTAAATGCCCCATCATGATGGTATCTACAAAACCAACAGAGGCGATCGCTACTTGAGCACTAGCTAACGGAATAGCAAGTTTGAGAAATTCCCAAGTTTCTGTTTTGATGTTCGTCAAGAACACTCTAGTACTCATCACCGTGCCTCTTCACGCTGTTCACGGCTTAAATTTAAGAAAAATTAATTGTTCTGAACTACTCAAACCTTGCGCAACTATTAGATTCTTGCGGTAATTTTTGCATCTCAAGCAGTTGTCACCCTAAAATTTTCTTAACTCAAGTGTGTAGAGCAGGTTCTTCAATGCAACCATCCGTGACAAATCCACAAAAAAACGGGCTACAGCCTCCGATATGTTCGAGTAGAGCGTATGGTTGGCAGAATATTTTGGTTGAAGAGTTTCACCAACCTCCAGGCGAAGAGATCTATCAAAGTTTAACCGAACATACGCTTTGCATATCAATGAATCGTCGTCCGTCGCGTTTATCGCAAGCAATTGGCGATCGCCGTTATACCAGTCTCTGCATCAAAGGAGATATTACGATCGCTCCTGCTGGATCTTTACTTGTGTATCAATGGAATGAGGAAGATCGTTACTTACGAATTCGACTCAAGGCTGAGTTCCTACAACAAGTTGCACAAACTACGTTCGATAAACAGGTAAAAATCTTGTCAGAATTCCGAGTTCGCAATCCACAAATTGAACAGATTGGGATGATGCTGCTGAGTGAACTGCGCAATGGCGGGATAGCAGGACAACTTTATGTTGAATCACTAATGAATGTATTAGGCGTGCATTTGCTCAGAAATTATACGGCAAGACAACCACATATTGCGGTTTGCGATTGGATGAGCAATTCTATCAAGCAAACTTTAAGCGATCGCCAGCTTTTCCAGGTAACAGATTACATCAGCGATCGTTTAGCAGACAATATTCAACTATCTGATTTAGCTGAGTTATTAGGACTTAGCCAGTTTCATTTTAGTCGGTGCTTTAAGCAATCAACAGGAGTGTCACCCTATCAATACGTCCTTGGGCAACGTATAGAACGCGCCAAGCACTTACTCAAAAATACAGACTTACCAATTATGGAGATTGCTTTGAGATGCGGTTTTAGCAGCCATAGCCATTTGGGAAAGTGGTTTCGGCAATATGTGGGGTTGTCTCCTAAAGCTTTCCGAATAAGCTAGGTTGATTTAAGACTTTTCTATGATGAAACTTGCTGATTTACCCAAAAGACCTCCTGCGTGAATGCGCTAGCGAATATATTCGCTAGCTAAATAAACAAAGTCCACGGAGGTGGACTTACTTATAAAAATCTTGTTTTAGTGTACGAAGGTACACTTTGCTTGGATAGCCCTGACTTTAGTCGGAGGGCATCTGTGATTCATGCAGGAGGTCTAAAGAAGTAATTGCCAAGATGTCTGGCGCTGAGATATCGATTCAGGATTTGATAGCAAACATGAGTTTTGGATGGCTTGGTGGCATTTTATTGCTTTACCAGAAAATTTATCTTCGCATTATGAAACTTGCGTATTGCCCTGACGAAAAAAAGCCAAAGCCTGGTTCTGATACACAAACCTAAGCTTTGACCAAATTATCTATCTAAATGAACAAGATAGGTAACTACCTTAAATTCAGTTGTAGTAGCTTTTTTCTGCTTCCAACTGCCGAATTAGCTTTTCATCACCTTTTGTTCGAGCAACTTGCAAGCGATGCTCTAAACTTTTTTGGATATTAATGCGATGAGCTTCTGACGCACTTTGGAAGCGCTGCAATGCATTTTTCATTACAACACACCTCGTAACTTACAATTCACTATTGATGAGATTTACGCATCGGTAATTTCTTCAATTCCCGCACGTTGTAGCATAGATTGCTGACGGTTTTGCTGTCTTTGACGACGTTCGCTCATCAAAAGACGGGCTTGAGCAGCCACGCGGGGATCTTGATTTTGAATACCAATAGATTTATTGTTCATTTTTCGCCTCTTTCTTGTGTATGTGGTGTCGAATGAGGCGCGTTCCTTCGGGGACTTTCCCTACTTCCGTCTTTCAAAGTGAAAGATGAACGATTTATCCTTCTTTGTTTATATCAATCTTAACTCTTGTTTTGCTTCTGTCATTAGGTAGAAAACCGTAATTTTTTTTGTCTAGATTGCACCTAGTAAACAGAGTAGATGAATATGTCAATTAAGCTCCACCACGCCTTAAGTTGTTCTCGCTCCAAAGAACATAAGCGATCGCTGATCCCACTGCTCCTACAACCAGCAAAAAAGCCAGCATATGTTAGATAGCTCCTTAGCTTTTATTTGTATTTAGCTTAGTTACAGTGTAGCTAATCTAATGATTCGCTGTAGTTTGCTAAATTACATACTACGATTTTAATAATTAGTCTTCGCAAACTGCTTCGACTTCAACTTCTACCAACATCGCGGGATCGACAAGTGCTTGAATTTCTACCATTGTATTTGCAGGGGGATGTTCTCCAAAGCATTCTTGATGAGCTTGCGCATATTCAGTCCAGCGTTTCATGTCAGTAACATATACGCGAGTACGAACAACGGTTTGTAAGTCTGCGCTTAAATTTTGTAAAGCTTTCTGAATAATTTCTAAACAGCGCTTTGTTTGACTATATGCATCATTTGGGGCAAAAACACCACCTTGCTCATCGACTGGCGCAGTACCTGATACATAAATGTGATTACCGACGCGGATAGCTCGACAGTAGCCAGCTTTTGTTTCCCATGTAGTTCCTGAAAATGTTCTTTGTCGTTGCATTTGCTTTATATCTATGCGATCGCCTAATATTCTAAGTTGAATTTTAGAGGATACTTGAGGATGAATAGCATAATTTTTTTTGAGAAAAGCTTTTTATCGAGCTTAATGTATTACTGTAAACAATAACGTAAAGGTTAGCTTGATGAGTACGGATTTAGCAGCTACTGAAGTACCTGATTTCATGACTACTTTGACTGATGCTGTTAGGAAAAAACGCGATCGTCCCTCAGCATCCTCTGTAATTTTAGCGCTGTTGCAAGCAGAAAAAACCGCCAAACAGCAACGTATTACATATCCATTAGAGCCGCTCATAGGTGATTGGAGACTTTGGTTTACTGCTCCTCGTACACACCTTCAAAAGGGTAAAGTTTTAGGTAAAGGCTTGTATGTCCCCCAATTTGCGCCTGCACGAATTTCTTTTTTTGGTGAGGAGCAACTATTGATTAGCAACCAAATTCAATTAGGTTCACTACGATTTAAGCTAACAGGTTCTGCTCAGTATTTTAGTAAGAAAAATTTGCTTGCATTTGATTTCAATCGGATGCAATTGTACTTATTTAATCGAGCTATTTATGATGGTAATCGGAGTAAAAATATGGCAAGTAGTTTTAATGAAAAACCAATTGCTAAGCTTCCTTTTTTTGCTTTTTTCTTAGTGAATGAAGATTTTATTGCTGCTCGTGGTCGTGGTGGTGGAATAGCTCTTTGGGTTAGAAATTAAGTCAAGTCTTTTAATTAGGAAAAACTTTAGATAAATCAAGTAATAAATCTGAAAAATGGGGTAGTTTAACAGACTCATTTGGCAAGAAAATGAGTTTTTGTCGATACCCAAATTTATTTTGTAAATCTTGATATGGTTCGCTATAGCATTCTAAGCAATTAGCTGGTAAATTAAATATCCAGTAATCAGATATACTTGCTTCTGCGTATAGTGGTAACTTAACTTCTTGGTCATATTTCAAAGTAGAATCAGCAACTTCAATCACAAGCAAGATATCAATTGAAGTTGGATGAGCAGACAAGTAGTCATCAGAACGATTGCGCACAATTGTTAAATCTGGCTCAGGTTCGCTATCTCTCAGTAAAATAATCGGCTCTTGTCCTCTTAAAGTAGCACTGTCTGCTACTAACTTGAATAACTCTCGATACAAGCGAGTGCTACAAACGGAGTGAGATGTACCTTTAGCTGACATTTGAAAAATTTCTCCTCTGATCAGTTCAACTCGGTGATCTTGAAAAAATCCGAGTTCTGCGAGGCGATGATATTCTTCTAGCGTGAAGCGTTTAGCTGCGATCGCACTCATAAAAACTCCTATAAGTATTTAGCAGGTACACTCAAATCGTAACTTGCAGCGCAATAGTGTTTAGAGAATCTGCATTAACGTCTTGTCAATACTTTTGGTGCATCAACTGTTAACTGCATCTGTGTTGCAGAAATTGCTAACCAAGGTTGCCCTGTAATTAAATCAGTAAAGGGACTAGCGGTAGGTACTGATAATTGCGCATTAACTAACCCAAATTGTGCCTCTACCTCAAATGCAAAACTTAATAATTCAGAATTATGACTGAAACTGGAAGCACCTAAGCGCGGTTTCCAGCCGACGCTGAATAAGGGATTGTAGTTCAAAGTACATAGAGTGCAATCGCCTTGTCTGACACTGACACTATTATTACCCCAGGTAAACTCTGCAAGTTCTTTTGGTAATCCCCAAATTTCGCGCCCACCAGCAACAGAATCAGGATTATCGACATAGATATGCGAAACCCAGCCACCAATTTTCCCTAAGTGAGTGACAGCAGCAGCAACGACGATTAATTCACTATATTGAAGTACTGAACCTGTACTGTAATTAGATAAATACACACCACCAAGTGTTTTTCCAGGAAACACAGAGATGATGTCTAGTTCTTGAGGAATTAAAGCACGAACGCGTTCAATATCTATCAGGTGTAATGTTGCGACTGCGTAGCCTTGAAGTGTCCAGGGTGCTTGGGGATATGGTGTCATACCGTTTCTTATAGTTATCTTGTTGGGAAAAAGATACTCACAAATTACTCAACTATCAACCAAAAAAAATCCCCACTCAGGAGAATTCTGAGTGGGGAACGCTTGAGTTATTTAGCTACATTATTTGGTTTCGGTGAAATCTGCATCAATAACATCATCACCGCTAGGAGTAGCACCTGCATCGCTACCATCTGGAGTAGGACCACCACCAGCTGCAGCACCAGGACCACCTTGTTGTTGATACAAGTTAGTACCGATAGTGTAAAGTGTCTGTTGTAACTCTGGCATCAAAGTCTTAATGCGATCGTCATCTTCCTTAGAAACTGCGTCGCGTAAGTCTTTGACTAAACCTTCTACCTTGGTTTTATCACCAGCAGGAACTTTATCCCCCAAGTCTTGCAATTGCTTCTCGGCTTGATAAGCTAATGAGTCAGCTTGGTTCTTACGATCGACTTTCTCCCGACGGTCTTTATCAGTAGAAGCATTTCTTTCGGCTTCAGTTACCATCCGCTCAACTTCAGTCTTATCTAAAGTAGAAGCACCAGTGATGCTGATCGATTGCTCTTTACCACTACCTTTATCTTTAGCAGTGACGTTGAGAATACCGTTAGCGTCGATATCAAATGTCACTTCGATTTGAGGAACTCCACGCGGTGCGGGAGGAATACCATCTAAGCGGAATGTACCCAAGCTCTTATTATCACTCGACATTTCACGCTCACCTTGAAGAACGTGAATTTCTACGTTGGTTTGTCCGTCAACTGCTGTTGAGAAGACTTCAGACTTCTTGGTAGGAATTGTGGTGTTACGAGGAATAATCCGAGTCATCACACCGCCCAAGGTTTCTACGCCTAAGGATAATGGTGAGACGTCTAGTAATAAGATACCCGTGACATCGCCAGCCAATACACCAGCTTGAATTGCTGCACCAACTGCAACAACTTCATCAGGGTTAACAGTTTGGTTGGGATCTTTACCCAACAACCGCTTAACAACGTCCTGAACGGCAGGAATTCGAGTAGATCCACCAACTAATACAACTTCGTTGATCGCGCTCTTGTCAACTTTGGCATCACGTAATGCATTCTCTACCGGAATGCGACAACGATCGATTAAGTCAGAACAAAGTTCTTCAAACTTGGCGCGGGTTAGTGTTGTATCGAGGTGCTTAGGACCATCTTGGGTAGCGGTAATAAATGGTAGATTGATTTCCGCTTGAGTAACGCTCGAAAGCTCAATTTTGGCTTTTTCTGCTGCTTCAGTTAAGCGTTGTAGTGCTTGCCTATCCTTGCGCAGGTCGATACCTTCGCTTCTACGGAATTCTTCTGCTAAATAATCAACAATTTTCTTATCGAAGTCGTCACCACCAAGGTGTGTATCACCTGATGTAGCCATAACTTCAAAGACACCATCACCCACTTCAAGGATGGATACGTCAAAGGTACCACCACCAAGGTCGAATACTAGGATGGTTTCATTACTCTTCTTATCAAAACCGTAAGCAAGAGAAGCAGCGGTAGGTTCGTTGATAATCCGCAGTACTTCAATACCAGCAATTTTGCCAGCATCTTTGGTTGCTTGACGCTGTGAGTCGTTGAAGTAAGCAGGAACAGTAATTACTGCTTGGGTAACAGTTTCACCTAAATATTTACTGGCATCTTCGACTAACTTACGCAGTACTTGCGCAGAGATTTCTTCTGGGGCAAACTGCTTACCAGCACCAGGGCAATCTAACTTGACGTTGCCACTGCTATCGCGCAACACTTTATAAGCAACTTCAGTAGCTTCATTTGTGACTTCATCATATCGACGTCCGATGAAGCGCTTTACCGAATAAAATGTGTTTTCGGGGTTCATCACTGCTTGGCGCTTAGCAATTTGACCTACCAAGCGATCGCCATTTTTCGCAAAGGCAACGACTGATGGCGTTGTCCGAAAACCTTCTGCGTTGGCAATAACGGTGGGTTTACCACCTTCCATCACTGCGACACAGGAGTTAGTCGTACCTAAGTCTATTCCAACTACTTTTGCCATTGGGAATCTTGGCTCCGTATAACTACTAAAATGAGAACAAAACTAGAAATTGAACAACTAATTTCTCGTCAGCAGTACTTTCTAGTTTCAATACGTGTGAATTTATGTACTGATCTATATACTGAGCGTGGCTTGCTACTCTATGAAGGAGGGTTTTCCGAACACGTTCAGGACGGTTAATCGCAAGAGTGTTCGTCAACCTCCACGTTTTTGACTGCTGACTGCACTGTGTCTAATGTACGCAAATCAAAACCCTAAAGAATTGGGGCGAACCGTAATTCAGTAGTTGTGTTTGCCGTCAATTAACGCAGGGATTAGGAGCGAGGGTTATTTTCTGACAATCGCTTCCTTTGTGTCGGCATCCTCTAATACTAAATCTTCTGAATTCCGGCGGATATGAGCAGACGCAGCAGAGGGGCAGAGGAGAGTAGATTACAAATCACGAGTTACGAACCAACATTAACTTCTATCCACACTCAATTGTGGTTCTCAAGAATGTGATTTTAAAGCAATTGAATATTAGTTAATGACTTGTCTCATGAGGATTACAGTTAATCATTTTTTTGTTTCCTTTTATTGATTTTTTATAATTCAATTTATTTTATACTAGGCATTTTATGTTAAGTAATTTTCAAAAATACTCATCATACCTTCTAATATTTAATAAGACTATTTCTCCTGTTAAAATGACACCATTTATCTAGAGAGTGCACGGGTTTCACTAACTACTCATTGCACTTGTTATTGCTATATGAAATCAACTCAACCCTATCAACCGCTACTGTTTCGTATTCTGCATGGACTGACAGGTCTTTTCCTGATTGCTGCAATACTGACGGCTTTCTGGACTTATGATACTTACGATGGACGTTGGGGAAGAATTCCACTTCCCTCCTACAAAGAAATAGAAGGTATACATGGAAGTTTTGGATTATACACCTTACTGATATTTCCTGCATTTGTCATGTATGCATTTCATCGGGGGCAAAAGCGACTGGTTCAAGCTGATTCGTTTGCTAAATTAACTCAGGTGGGTAAACCAATTTGGTGGTACAATTTGAACCGTTTTGCCAATACATTTGCGCTTGTAGCGTTAACATTTGCGCTTTTTAGTGGCAAGATGATGGATTCAGGATGGCTGCCAAGGGGGGAATTAAATCACAGTTGGTACTATGCCCATTTAATTGCGTGGATCGTCATGGTTGTTGCGATCGCACTTCACCTGTTGATGAATGCCAGGGTTGGCGGAGTACCATTACTACTATCGATGCTAAATTGGCGATTTCGTGACAAAGATAGTCCTAGGCTTTGGTCTGCGCATCTTGCGCAATGGTGGTCAAGTTTTCAACAGGGTTCTTGGTCAAACTGGTTTCAATCCGCCTCTGTTTTGACAGTACTAGAATTGGCAATTTTAATAAGCATTGCTGCTGCCTGGATTATTCCATTGTTTAAGTAATTTACAGCAACTATCTTGTTGATATGGATTATCTGCGTCTTTGCCAATCGGTGATGGTGAGGCGATAGAGTACATGAGGTAAATTGGCATGAATGATATTGCGATCGTATTGAAATCCAACTTTTTGCATGACTCGTTGTGATGCTTGGTTAGTTGTCAGCGTGAAGCAAACAACTTCCGCTATATCAAGATACTCAAAACCTACTTTTAAAATTGCCTTTGCCATTTCGGTTGCTAACCCTTTGCCCCAGTAAGCTGGCATGAGTGCGTAAGCAAGTTCGATCTCATCGTTACTATCTATATAGACGTTGCGTAAGCCACCACGACCAACAAAATTACCGTCAGTGTCGCGAAACATCCATAACCCGTATCTATAACGCTGCCAATGGTCAAGGTTATGTTGAAGATACTGCCGTGTTTGCGCGTCGGCGCGAATACCGTAGAGAGTCGCCATGACATTTGGATCTTGATGCATCTGGCATAAGATACTAAAATCCTCCGCACACAAGCGAGAAGCCGTTAAGCGATCGCTACTAAATTTTTCTACCTGCTCAACTTGCATAAATTGTCTCCACGACTAAAACTAAATTTGTTTCCAGTATGCAAATTCTAAATTCCTAAGAAATTTTCCAACCTCAAGCTATTTGTATCCCTGCAACTATACGCTGTAGGAAATAACAAGGAATGGGGTAAATGGCTAACTTAACGCTGCTTGTCGAAATGGTGACGGTGTTGGGTGCTGCTGCAACAGGAGGATATCTCGCAAATCGGCTGCGACAACCTGTGTTGTTAGGATACCTCATCGGCGGCGTGGTTGTAGGTCCTGCGGGATTCAATTTAGTCACCTTAGAAGGTGATATTGAGGTGTTATCTGAAGTAGGAGTGGCGCTGCTGCTGTTTGCTTTAGGTGTAGAGTTTTCGCTTAAAGACTTATTGCGAGTCCGTGCGATCGCCCTGGGCGGTGGGACGCTGCAAATCATCTTGACAATTCTCCTCGGAGGCGGACTTGCTTACTTGACGGGGTGGGTGAGTACACTGCCCAAAGCAGTTTTTTTAGGGGCTGTTATTTCGCTATCCTCAACAGCAGTTGTCTTCAAAAGTCTAATTGAACGCAACGAAGTTCAAACTGCTCACGGACAAGTCATGCTAGCAATTTTGATCGTGCAAGATCTTAGCTTAGGCTTGATGCTAGCAGTTCTTCCGGCGCTGACTCAACCTCCAGATGTCGTCGGTTTTGCATTAATCGCCGCGCTGTTCAAAGCTTTACTATTTGTTGGCGGGGCAATTATTACCGGAAAATGGTTTATCCCGTTCTCAGTTCGGCTGCTTGCACAAAGTGGTTCTCAAGATTTATTTATACTAGGCATTGTCTTGCTCTGCTTGGGAATTGCGTTATTTACCTCTGCGATCGGCTTGGGGATTGCGATGGGAGCATTTGTTGCTGGGTTAATGATTTCTAATGTGGAGTATGCCGATCATGCACTTGATCGCGTGATCCCAATGCGGGATGTCTTCGCTACGTTGTTTTTTGCGTCGATTGGACTTTTAATCGATCCAGGATTTCTACTTGCGAATATTTGGGTTTTGCTGGGATTGGTTGCGGTGACAATGTTAGGGAAAGCCGCGATCGCAACCCTCATCGTTATGCTGTTCGGCTATCCGCTGAAAACTGCGTTAACGGTTGGTATTGGGATTAACCAAATTGGCGAATTCTCTTTTGTGTTAGCAGGTGTTGCAAAAAGCGCAGGACTTTTTACTGCAAGACTTTATGGTTTAACAGTAGGCACAACAGCAGCCACCTTGTTACTTGCACCTTTCTTATTAAAAGCAACACCATATTTCTTAATCTGGTTAGAGCGTTTTGTACAGATGAATTTGCGTCTGCGGTGGAATCACCCGCCGCATTTTATTGATATTGAAGAAAAACTTATCGATCATATCGTCGTGGCAGGATATGGCAGAGTTGGACAAACGCTTGTGCGAATGTTGTATTTTCAAGGTCATCACATTTTAGTCATCGATAATAACGAAGCAACACTGCAAACTTTACGAGGACGCGAAATAGTCTATTTGTATGGTGATGCTGCGAGTACATTAGTCTTAGAAAAAGCCAACCTCCGTCAAGCAAAGGCAATGGCGATCGCACTTCCCGATCCGATGGCAACGCGATTAACCTTGAAACGAGCCTTAAGTATTGCACCTGATTTAGATATCACTGTCCGCGCCCACGTCAAGGACGAAATAGATGTACTCTACCAGTTAGGTGCGCAGGAAGTTGTGCAGCCTGAATTTGAAGCTTCTTTGGAGATGGGCGCACATCTGCTTTTAAAACTCGGAGATTCACCGTACGCAGTACAGCAGGTTGTCACGCGCTATCGGAACGGACGATATCGCGACATTCTACCAGAACGGTCGGAGTATTGGGGAGCAGCAGATTTAGAAACTGTTATTGAAGGACTAAAAAGACACTGGTATATCCTGGACGAAAATTCTCCATTGCTAGGGCAAAGCCTTGCTAAGGCTAACATTCGGCGCTTAACAGGAGTGACGATTATGGCAATTGAACGTCATAAGCAACTTTATCGCTATCCTACAGGTGAAATGACTTTAGAAGCAGGCGATCGCCTTTTAGTAGTCGGAAACCCTGAAGAACACGTCGCCTTTAAAAAGCTGAACTCACTTTAAGAGTAAAAACAGGAGTAGGATAGGTGTAAGGCTAAACCCATGTCAATTAGTACTAACAGCTAGTTAGTTAATCGCTTTGTAATTATCGTTAAGATAGTGAAGTTCTACTCAGTGCTCATGCAATAGTTTTTTGTATTTATGATCGCGCTGTCTCCCAACTTACAAGTTCGACTTGCCACACCATTGCAAATCGGTTCACTCGCAGTTAAAAGCCGTGTTTTGCAGTCGCCTTTATCTGGTGTGACTGATTTGGTATTTCGGCGGTTGGTGCGGCGTTATGCACCCGAATCAATGATGTACACCGAGATGGTAAACGCGACAGGGCTGCATTACGTTAAAGAGTTGCCCATAATTATGGAAGTCGATCCGAACGAACGACCGATTAGTATTCAGCTATTCGATTGTCGCCCAGATTTCTTGGCAGAAGCAGCGGTGATGGCAGTAAAGGAAGGTGCAGACACTGTAGATATTAATATGGGTTGTCCAGTGAATAAAATCACCAAAAACGGTGGTGGTTCTTCATTGTTGCGTCAACCAGAAGTTGCAGAAGAAATTGTGCGGTCTGTTGTGAATGCAGTAGATGTACCTGTGACGGTAAAAACTCGCATTGGTTGGACTGATAAAGAAATTACAATTCTCGACTTTGCTAAGCGAATGGAAGACGCTGGGGCGCAGATGATTACAGTCCACGGTCGCACCCGCGCTCAAGGTTACAATGGTTCCGCACGTTGGGAATGGATTGCGCGTGTTAAGGAAGTTTTGTCGATTCCAGTAATTGCCAATGGTGATATTTTCTCAGTAGAAGCTGCAGTACGCTGCTTGGAACAAACAGGTGCGGATGGGGTTATGTGTTCGCGAGGAACGCTAGGTTATCCGTTTTTAGTTGGGGAAATTGATTACTTTCTCAAAACTGGGCAAGAGTTACCACCACCAACGCCTGTAGAACGGTTGCAATGTGCGCGAGAACATCTCCAAGCTTTATGGGAATATAAAGGCGATCGCGGTGTCCGACAAGCCCGCAAGCATATGACATGGTACGCGAAAGGCTTTACAGGTGCGGCGGAGTTACGTGGATTGTTGAGTGTAATTGAAACTGTCGATCAAGGGTTAGAAGTCATTGATCAAGCGATCGTGCAGCTAGTAGATTATGAAGCTAAATCTGAAGAAATTAAATCTAGCTTGCAGATTGCGTAAAGTCATCTGATTTTTTTGACAGTTGTTATCTTTTAGAAATTTGTTTTGAAACGAACCACATAGGCGTAGCTTTCCAGTAGGGTAGTACATAAAGTACACCAAGAAAAAAGATTGTATCGCGAACAATTTGAGACGGTTATATTAACGTATATAATATGCTGCTTGTATCTTGATAGCTCGTATAGCAGCTTCTATTCTATATTGCTGACCTGCTTTTGAATATTCTTGTAATAGTTGAAATAACACACCAATGATTTTTTGAATTCATGGTGTCTGATAAAAGCTAATCATTACTCGAATGTTTCCTTTAGTGAAATATTTATTGTAAATACCTTCTGTTCTTTATATAATTAAAAATTAATACAAAGATGTCTATATTGAAGAAGTTTGTAAAAAGCTTGAACTATTACCTCAATTTTAAAGTTTAAAATAAGCAACCTCTATGTTGTTTGATCGCAGTTGTGGAGCGATCTTGTTGTGACTTTTTAATTTCGTTCGTGTTCTTGGAGAAAAGCTTCAACTGTCTCGCGTGTAGGTAATGAAGATTGTGCGCCTGACTTGGTCGTTGCAAGCGCACCAGTTGCAGCGCCCCATACAACGGCTTCGCGAAGCGAGTATCCTTGAGATAACGCGGCTGCTAGTCCACCATTAAATGCGTCTCCTGCTGCAACGGTATCTACAGCTTTTACAGAGAAAGCAGGAACAAAAAAGGTTTCATCTGGGGTGGCACAGCAAACACCCTTAGCACCTAACTTGATAATTGCTGTTTTGACACCACGTTGCTGTAGTACTAATGCCGCTTTTTCGGCGCTTTCAGGACTATCGACTCGAAAATTCACTAATTGTCCTGCTTCTACTGCATTTGGTGTAATGATATCAACTACCGGATAAAGTTCTGATGGTAGCTCAGTAGGTGCTGGCGCTGGGTCTAAAATGACTTTAACACCTGTTTGTTGTGCTGCTTGTGCTGCTTTTTGTACCGCGAAAAGTGGAACTTCTAGTTGTAATAGCAAGACTGCTGCTGATAGCTGCTGTGTGAGACGTTTGATATCTTCCTCACCAACATTGCCGTTGGCACCAGGAATCACGATAATATGATTTTCGGCGTTGTCGTCTACTGCAATGACTGCAACTCCTGAAGTATTTGACGGATCAATGTATACACCATCAGTTTGAACGCGATCGCTTTGCAGATTTCGCAGTAACTCTTGCCCAAATTGATCTTTTCCCACGCGTCCCACAATTGCTGTAGGTACTCCTAAGCGCGCCACTGCTACCGCTTGATTCGCGCCTTTTCCTCCAGGCACAGTCACAAAACTATGACCTAATAAAGTTTCGCCAGGAATAGGTAAGTGCGGAACTTTGGTAACTAAGTCCATATTTATACTACCGAAGACGAGAACACGAGGATTCATAGGGGTAGGATAGGGATACTTATTTGAAGATTGATCTTTAATTGTTAATTGTGAGTTATGGATGCTTATAGCAATTCTATCTGCGTTGTAACATTTGTAACGTAAACGCGTAGTGACTTGCCGCAGGCTACCGCAGGGGCGCACAGAACACAGAGGAAGGGAAATTAAGAGAGATTCTTCACGCACAATTAGGATTGTTAGGGTTGAAGTTGCTGCTCTATTTATCAAATAACGCAAGTGAAGAACAAATGACTTTAAGTTTGGTTAACAGTAGTTATGTTGTGATAGGAATCGATCTTGGTACTAGTGGTGTGCGAGTTGTTGCAGTTAATCTTCAAGGTGCGATTGCTGTCCAAGCAACGCGTAGCTATCAATTACTCACACCCCAACCTGGGTGGACAGAACAAAACCCCGATGATTGGATTGCAGCAACTTTTCAGGCTTTGACTGAGGTAGTTCAGCAATTGGAAGATTACCAGATTCTTGGTTTAGGATTATCGGGGCAAATGCATGGGATGGTTCCTCTTGATGCAGTAGGAAATGTGCTTCGGCCAGCAATTTTATGGAACGATCAACGTACTGGTAAAGCGGTTACGACGATTGAAACGATAGTTCCCCGACAAGAATTGATTCAACGCACAGGAAATCCCGCAATTACAGGCTTTCAATTACCCAAGATTGTGTGGTTGCGTGAATCGGAACCGCAGGCGTTTAGTCAGATGCATCATGTACTCTTACCGAAAGACTATTTGGGATACGTCTTAACGGGGGAAATCGCCACGGAACCATCAGATGCTTCGGGGGTGGGATGTTTAAATTTAGGCGATCGCACTTGGGATTTAGATATTCTCACTGCCCTCGATCTTGATCCGCAGTTATTTCCCCAAGTTATCGACTCGACTGCGGTTGTCGGAAAATTAAAACCGGAAATTGCAAACATCACTGGTTTACCCGCAGGTTTACCGATTATTGCTGGTGGTGGTGACAATGCAGCTGCGGCGATTGGTTTAGGAATTTCTAGTACGAATTGCGATCGCGGTAGTCTCAGTATTGGAACTTCAGGAGTTATTTTTGTCCCTTTGGCGCAACCTATTCCTGAACCTGAAGGACGAGTACATTTATTTTGTCATGCTGATGGTGGTTATCACTTGTTAGGTGTCACATTAGCAGCGAGTGGTTCGTTACGCTGGTATCGCGATACTTTTTTCCCAGATTTTAGCTATGACGAGTTGACGGAGTGGGCGAGTAGTGCGCCTCCTGGTTCAGGTGGTGTGATATTTTTACCGCATTTGGCAGGCGAACGCAGTCCTTTTCTTGATTCTGAGGCGCGAGGTGCTTGGCTGAATCTCTCTTTAGCGCATAGCAAAGCAGAAATGACGCGGGCGGTACTCGAAGGTGTTGCCTATAGTTTACGTGCGGCGTTAGAGGTGATAGAGGCGATCGCACCAACTCATGAATTTGTCGCAACGGGTGGTGGTTCGCGATCTAGGCTTTGGTTACAAATTATTACGGATGTGCTTGGTGTCAATCTTGCCAAACCGATGTTAACAGAAGGTGCCGCATACGGCGCAGCGCTACTAGCTTTGGTTGGCTGTGATGTTTGCCCGAATTTAGAAACGGTCTTCCAAATTCTGCCTTCTACTGAAGAATATACTCAGCCCAATTCTCATGCAGTTTACACCGATGCATTTCATCGCTTTATAGCAATTTATGCTGCACTTAAAAGTATTAATTGAGTAAAATTACTCTAGTTTAAAATTGGGTTTTTATTGCAATTAGTTAATACTAATTCTTGGAAATTATTAAAATATATTAACGAAAAGTAGCATATTTTTTGTGCTAGATTTACTGATCCCTAAGATATAAGCTGACAGATAGATATACACTAACTAGCTCAGGGATCATAATTAAAAGATGGAGAGTTCATAAAAGAAAAGCCTGCAAAAATTTTTAAAACAGCGATCTAAGTACACTCTTTATAATTAATTTGTTTGCTTTAGTAATAAAACTTAAGTTTTGAGAAAGAAACAATATTGTCTTAAGCGACTTGGCACTTTAAATGAGCAGCGAGGGCTTAAGAAGAAGTAAAACTTAAACACTAAAGCAAGACAAAAGACAATATAAAAAGTGGAAATAGAAACACTTTTTAACACTGTCAAGCTAGATTGATAGGCAATTTTATCAACAGCTTTGGCAGCAACCGCAGGTCAATATTCTGACTCATCCACACATGATTTGGTGGAGACAGAAGTGAAAAAAGTAGCGATCGCATTTGAATTGAGTTTGATGATTAGCGCCTTAGTAAAAGGAGTGTCCCAAAAGAATACGGAGATATTGCAGTGAAGCAAATTGCGCTTATAGGATTTCTAAGTGTGGCAAGTACTGTACTTGTTGCTTGCTCACCTTCTCAAAATAATTCAACCCAGCCACAAACGAATACAAATTCAAAGCTGCAATCAGTAGCTTTAACCGTAGGCGATCTTGGTAATCCATTCTTTGTACTCATGGGGCGAGGTGCAGAGTCGGAAGCGAAAAAAATTGGTGGAGAAGATGTACGTACCACGATTGTTTCTAGCGGTTACGATCTGAACTTGCAGTTCAATCAGCTGGAAAACTTTATCGCTGCTAACACAAGCTTAATCTTACTTAACGCTGCTGATAGTGTGGGAATTGCACCTGCTGTCGCTAAAGCAAAAGAAGCTGGCATTACCGTAATTGCAGTTGATACAGGCGCGGAAGGTGGTGTAGATGCTACCGTTACCTCAAACAATTTGCAAGCAGGACAAATTAGCTGTCAATATATTGCAGATCGCCTCAACGGGCAAGGCAACGTCGTGATTATTAACGGTCCACCTGTTAAATCAGTTATTGATCGCGTTCAGGGTTGCGAACAAAGCTTTGCTAAATATCCCAATATCAAAGTGCTTTCTAAAGATCAAAATGCTGAAGGCAGCAGAGACGGTGGTTTAAGGGTCATGACCGACCTGCTAACTTCGTTCAAACAAATCGATGCAGTGTTTGCGATTAACGATCCGACTGGAGTAGGTGCAGAATTAGCCGCAAGGCAAGCCAAACGTGACGAATTTTTCATTGTTGGCGTAGACGGCGCACCCGAAGCCAAAGATGCGATCGAAGACCCTAGTAGTATATTTGTTGCAACAGCTGCTCAAGATCCTTTGGGAATGACCCAAACAGCAGTTCAGGTAGGCAACGATATCCTCAACGGGAAAAAGCCTGAAGATCCTAACATCTTGATTCCAGTCAGATTGATTACAAGAGAGAACGTTAAAGACTACGCAGGTTGGACACAATAGACTTCCTGCGTGAATGCGCTTGCGAATAAATTCGCACCTAAATAAACAAAGTCCACCACCGTGGACTTACTGCTAAAAGTCTTATTTTAGTGTACGAAGGTACACTTCACCTGGATAGCCCCGACTTTAGTCGTCGGGCATCTGTGATTCATACAGAAGGTCTAATGATTTGTCATCTTCACTGATACGGTTTGTGCCAGATAGCTGCACTACACACTAAAAAATTACTGCCATGACAGCAACTCAATCTTCCACAATTCCCAGACTCGAAATGCGAGGCATTTCAAAGAAATTTCATGGTGTATCAGCCTTAAGCAATGTTGACTTGACTGTATATCCAGGCGAAGTTCATGCGCTGATGGGTGAAAATGGCGCGGGTAAAAGTACGCTGATGAAGATTCTCGCTGGGGCTTACGAAAACGATGAAGGCGAGATTCGGATCAACGGCGAAATAGTTAAGATTTCTGACCCCAAAGCAGCAAGACAAGCAGGTATTGCGTTGATTTACCAAGAACTCAACGTTGCATCCAATTTAACTGTGGCTGAGAACATTTTCATGGGTAGCGAGTTTACCAAGGGGTATTTACTCGATCGCGATCGCATGAACCAAGAAGCCGCACAGGTACTTAACAGCTTGGGAGCAAGTTTTGCACCAAATGATGTTGTTTCTAGCCTCTCGATCGCGGAACAACAGCAAGTCGAAATTGCGCGGGCGCTGAAAGACAATAGCCGCATCCTCGTCATGGATGAACCAACCGCAGCCTTATCAGACCGCGAAACCGAACGTTTGTTTGAGTTAATTCGGAAACTGCGTGCTGATGGGATTGCAATTATCTACATTAGCCATCGTATGGAAGAAATCTACGCTTTGGCTGATCGGATCAGCGTGCTACGCGATGGTGAGTATGTTGGTAGTCTAACGCGCGAGGAAATCTCCTCCGAGCGATTAGTACAGATGATGGTGGGTAGACCTGTCAAAGACTTATTTGAACGACGCCCAGAAAAACAACTCGGTTCAGTCGTCTTGGAGGTCAAAAATCTCAGTGATGGGAGAAAGATTCAGCCAACAAGTCTTAAACTTCACGCTGGTGAAATTGTCGGGCTAGCAGGATTGGTAGGTGCAGGTCGAACTGAACTATCAAGGTTGATTTTTGGTGCTGACCCCAAAGCAAGCGGTGAAGTATTTTTGAACGGCGTACCACTGAGAATTGATCAACCGAGTGATGCAATCGCAGCGGGAATTGCTTATGTACCAGAAGACCGCAAAGACCAAGGTTTATTTTTAGAGATGAGTTGTCGCCAGAATATTGTACTCAACATCCTCAAGCGCAATGCTAATTCGGGCTTACTTAACTTTAAAAAACTGGGTACAGTTGCCTCAAAAGCCGTTGATGAGTTTAACATCCGCTTAGCAAGTTTAGAAAATCGAGCGCTCGATTTATCGGGTGGAAATCAGCAAAAGTTGCTGCTAGCACGCTGGCTAGCGATTAATCCTAAAGTTTTGCTACTCGATGAACCGACGCGGGGTGTAGATATTGGAGCAAAAAGCGAAATTTACCGAATTATTAGCGATTTAGCCGCACAAGGCATGGCTATTTTGATGGTTTCTAGCGAATTGCTCGAAATTATTGGATTAAGCGATCGCGTCTTAGTCATGCGCGAAGGACGCTTAGAAGGTGAACTTACTGGTACAGACATTACTCAAGAAAACATTATGGCTTACGCCACCGGAGCAACTGAGGTAGGAATATGAGTCAAACAGCAAGACCTGTTAGAACGAAGTCACGCGATCGCTCTCCAGTCGGTGGACGCAGATCGACAAATAATTTACTTCAAGTAGCAGGAATTCTGCCAATTCTGTTACTGATTGGCATTCTATTTACTTTCCTTACTCCTAACTTTCTGACACCTGGTAATATTGTTAACATTCTCCGGCAAGCATCAATCAATATCGTGCTGGCAACGGGGATGACGTTCGTCATTTTAACGGGCGGGATTGACTTATCGATTGGCTCTATTTTAGGAGTTTCTGCCGTAGTCGGAGTACTGGCATCACTTCTACCAGGAATCGGATGGTTTGCAGTTCCAGCGGCACTTTTGACAGGCTTAGGTTTAGGTTTATTAAACGGTGCATTAATTGCCTTTTTGGATTTACCGCCGTTTATCGTCACTTTAGGTGCATTGACGGCTCTACGAGGTGTTGCCTACTTGGTAGCAAATGGCACAACAGTTATCAATCGCAATCTCAATTTTGCGTGGATCGGTAACAACTATTTAGGACCATTACCCTGGTTAGTTGTGATTGCCCTGCTAGCAGTGTTTGTTAGCTGGTTTATCCTCCGCCGTACCGTCTTAGGCGTACAAATTTATGCTGTGGGCGGTAATCAGCAAGCGGCTAGGTTGACAGGTATTAAGGTCAATCGAGTCCTGTTATTTGTCTATGGTGTCAGCGGCTTACTCGCAGGCTTAGCAGGCGTTATGAGTGCTAGCCGTCTTTATAGTGCGACAGGAATGCTGGGAAATGGCTATGAACTCGATGCGATCGCGGCTGTTATTTTAGGCGGTACAAGTTTCTCTGGCGGTATTGGTACAATCTTCGGTACTTTGGTAGGTGCGTTGATCATCGCTGTTCTTAACAACGGTTTGACGCTGCTGAATATGTCGTTTTTCTGGCAACTCGTCGTCAAAGGTTTAGTCATTATCTTTGCGGTCACAATTGATCGTCTGCGGAGACGTTCCAGAAAGCGCTAAGACTTTTATAGTGCGATCGGCAAGAGGTAATTGAATCTCTGAAAATATGCATTATCGCCGCGCAGAGTTATGAATGATGAATAACTCCGCACCTGGTTTAAAGTCCGTAAATTATAAGTTATGAGTGCAAGACGAAACTCAAAACTTTGTCTGGGTTAATTCAAAACTCAAAACTCTATTTACAAGTAGTCCACAATCTAAGGCAAGTCTCATGCTGCTAGGGATTGATTTAGGTACTAGTTCTGTCAAAGTATTACTTTTAGACACAGATGGAACAGTCGTTGGTGAAGCTTCGAGTGCTTACGATGTGAATGCACCATATCCAGGATGGGCAGAAACAAATCCCGAAGCCTGGTGGTTAGCGGTTGCGATCGCTGTCCAAAAAGCCGTAAAGAATCGTCAAGTTGAAGTACAAGCGATTGCACTTTCTGGGCAAATGCACGGCGTTGTTTTAACTGATGCCGAAGGTACGCCGTTACGTCCGGCGATTCTCTGGGCAGATACGCGATCGAGTGAAATGTTGCCACAATATGATGTCCTCGATTCTAGTATGCGTAGTCAACTCGCAAATCCCATAGCAGCAGGCATGGCAGGAGCAAGTTTATTATGGTTACGCAAGTACGAACCCGAAGTGTATGCAAGGGCGCGTTGGGTAGTGCAACCGAAAGATTGGTTACGCTTGCGCCTGACCGGAAAAGTCGCCGCTGAACCCTCAGATGCTTCAGGAACGTTGCTTTATGATGTTGTCTCCGATTGCTGGGCGCTTGATGTTATTGCCGCCTTAAAATTACGTTCCGATTGGCTACCTGAACTTTTGCCATCAAGTAGTAGCATTGCTGGAAATTTAATACCAGAAGCTGCTTCACACCTTGAGTTAATTGTCAATACTCCTGTCATTGCAGGTGCAGCTGATACCGCTGCTGCAGCATTGGGTAATGGTTTAATTCAACCAGGAACTGTGCAACTTACAGTAGGATCTGCCGCACAAATCATTACACCACGTTCTCAACCAATAGTCGATTCTTACGGTCGTACGCATCTGTATCGCGCCGCGTTACCGCATCAATGGTACACTCTAGCAGCAATTCAAAATGCTGGACTCGCGTTAGAGTGGGTGAAAGGCGTCTTAGGTTACACCTGGGAACAAGTGTATGCCGAAGCGTTCGCAGTTCCTCTAGGGTGTGAAGGTTTGACGTTTTTACCGTATTTGACAGGCGATCGCACTCCCCACCTCGATCCACTTGCACGGGGCGCTTGGGTAGGATTAGGACTACATCATACTCGCGCACACCTAATGCGGGCTGCATTAGAAGGAGTTGCTTTTAGTTTGAAGCAAGGTTTAGATGCGATCGCAGCAACGGGTGTCACAGCCACTCAATTGCGCTTAGCTGGTGGTGGAACCCTAGAACCTATGTGGCAACAATTACTCGCTGATGTTTTACAAGTTTCCCTTTACTCTACAACAGTCGCAGCAGCTTCCGCACGCGGTGCAGCAATTTTAGCAGGCATGGGTATTGGAGTCTTTCAGGATGCGATCGCCACACAATCATCTGGACAAAACACAACACCAAATAATCCAGATTCCTCGCTAGAAGCAGCTTGGCAACGCTATCAATCACTGTATCCATCATTGCATCAATGGCATCATTTAGGAGATTGAGATGAATTGGTATCCCATTAAACTAACAACGCACATTCGCAAGTATGCATTTGGAGAAAGAGCGATCGCTGATAAACTTGGCAAGCAAGGCTTACCAACAGAAGGTATCATTGCCGAAACCTGGGAAATTAGCGATTATCAAGATACAACTGGAACCATTGTTAATGGTGCTTTTGCAGGTCGCACATTGCACGATCTAGTACTGGAATATCCCAATGAACTTGTTGGTAGCGGTTGGCGTGGTCCACACTTTCCCATTCTCGAAAAGTTTCTCGATGCTTCGCATATGTTACCTGTGCATCTTCATGCGGATGATGAAATAGCAAAGCGCGTGTATAACGAACCTAATGGTAAAACCGAAGCTTGGCATATTGTTTGGGCTGCACTTGGTGCAACTGTATTAGCTGGACTCAAAGCCGATTTTTCTCGCAAACAACTCTTTGATGCATTTGTTGCTCAAGATTACGACTCGGTGATGGTGCGACATCTCATTCAAACCGGAGATACAGTTTATGTTCCTGCAGGAATTATCCACTCATTTGGTCCTGATGCATTAGTGTTTGAAGTGCAACAAACATCCGATTTAGGTAATTCGGTGATGCCTACAGATTTGTATGGTAAGCCACTAAGTCAAGAAAAGTGGTATGAGAATATTAATACAGTATTAGATGAACTGCGATCGCACTACCAACCGTATCCCAATTCAGGATTAGAGATACAACAAGGCGCGAACCGTCGTATTTTTTGTTGTGCAGGACCATATTTTGCTTTAGAACGCTTGTTACTCAGCGAACCGTTTACCGAACCATCACACCCACATCGCTGTATCACACTAACAAATGTAGGCGATCCAGTACAGTTAGAGTTTGCGGAAGGAACAGAAACATTAGAACGTGCAGAGTCGTGCATTTTACCTGCGTCTATTGGAGAAGTCCGTATTATTCCTGACAAAAGCGCGACTTTGATTGCTGGCTATGTTCCTGATTTACAACACGACGTAATTGCAGCTTTACGTGCAGCTGGTTATGAAGAGGAACAAATTCAAGGTCTAGGTGATGTTGATATGAGTTAATAATGTACTTCTGTGGTTGGTTCATTCTTAATAGGTGCATACTTAACTAACCAACGATGCAGCGCCAACACGACAAGAGCAAGCGGCATCATCAATACAGGAATAATTTCTAAACCAGCCTTATCTGCAATCCAACCAAGAACAGTTGGTATCGTTGCTGCACCCAAACTAGCAACGCTAGTGACAAATCCGATCGCAGCCGGAACCATAGTAGTAGCAACACGTCGCGGAATCAACCAGATTGTTGCTGGAAAAATTGCAGCAAGGGCAAAACCAATCAGCGGTAAGCTAAATAATTGATTTGGCAGTAACCACCAAGCAAATAACCCTGCCAATAGTAACCCAATAGAAAAATCCATTGTGCGGATTGCACCTAAATGCGCCACAAAACGCCCCATCACCAAACGTCCAATTGTGAGTCCTAACCAATAAGCAGTGACGCTATAACCAGCAATGACCTCAGGTGTTCCGCGACTTAAACTTTGGACACTGTAAGCCCAGTTACCTAAAGATGCTTCTGTACCAACATAGACTAGCAACAATATCCCTGCAACTAATACAGCAGGTGTCCGCAGTGCCAGTTTTAAACTTGTCTTAGCATCGGCATCCTGCGTGGCGACACGTGTATTCATTGATTTATAGTCGAATATTACTGCCCACAACATCCCAATCACAGTCATTCCGACAATTCCAGCGATGTGCAAATAAATCCGTTGCCAGTCCATTCCAAAAGCTAGCAGTGTGGTTGCTAAAGCAGGACCAAGTAATGCACCAACACCATAAAATGCATGTAACACACCCATCACATTCGCATTGTCTTGATTAGCAATGTATGTATTAATTCCCGCGTCAATCAGTCCTATGCCTAATCCTAGCAGCGTTCCTGCCGCAACCATAATATGCCAACGTGGAGCGATCGCATAAATGACCAAAGCACTTGTCAACGTCATCGACGCCACAAGTAACATCCGTGCCAATCCGATGCGACTAGCAAGCAAACTACTGGAAATCGCTGCCACTACGTAGCCACTCACCTGGCTAAGAAACAACAGTGTTACTGTCGCCGGAGTTAAGTTATAAGCTGCCAAAATTGAGGGTAATAAAACTCCTAATCCTCCCTCCGCAATACCAATAGCAATAAAAGCGTAAAATGCAAGCGCAATACCTATCCAAGCTGAAGCAATCATACAATTTTAGATTTTAGATTTTGGATTGAAGCGCTATATGATAAGCTTCACGAGTCAATATTGGGATATTATGGAACAATTCAAGCTCAATACATCTATTCACTAGCTACTCACTACATCAATTCACCAAATTTTATTTAAGTTCAATTCAAATCCTGGTAAAACATCCTCACCAGACACTGTTGTGGGTGACTGCAATACCTCTACATCACTATTTGGATGATAAATTTCTACTTGCTTAGTTTTAGGGTCAATTAACCAACCTAAGCGAACGCCATTATCAGTATACTCCTGCATTTTTGCTTGTAACTTGTCTAGCGAGTCACTACTAGAGCGTAATTCCACAACAAAATCAGGCGCTAGGGGCGAAAATTCCTCTTGTTGCTGAGATTCCGTTAAAGCCTCCCAGCGTTCATTACTTACCCAAGACACATCCGGTGACTTCACCGCACCATTAGGTAAAGTAAAGCCAGTGGAGGAATCGAACCCAATACCTAAACCTGTCTTCTCAATCCACGCTCCAAGTTGAACGCTTAAGCTAAAATTTTGCTTACCCGTCCAAGGATATGTTGGAGGCATAACAATAACTTCTCCAGTCGCAGTACGTTCCAGCTGCAAATGTTCGTTAGCTTGGCACAGTTCTACAAATTCTTTTGCTGTCAAACGGGGAATTTTCAGCGTAATGGTATTCATAGCGATTGGGGTAAGGTTGCCTTTGCTACCTTCTATAACTTAGTGTAGAAGCGGAAGTTACGGAGTGGAGGAATATTACATCTACGATTCTGACACTGTAGAATTAACAGGTTTTTTGCGTTCTAGAGAGTGGTTAACCGAAATTGAATCTATGATTAGGAATTCAGTTTCAACTTCTTGCAGACACCTTAGAGATTTATCACCCCGATCGCAGAAAGTTTCTCACGCCTGTAGAACTAGATCAACTATGGCAGCAAGAACCCAAGAAAAAGAAGCCCCCCCCACTTTTACAACTCGAACAAACAAGTGCTAGCAAATTACGAGAAAGGCGTATCAATCCAGAACAGTTGTAATGTCACTAGCTAAACAAATTGATACTTAGAGAAAACAGCTGCTTGCCCCCAGCTTTGGTTTTCGTCATCAATAACATTCCAAATAATACCGTCTTCAATATGAAACCGCTTGCCAGTTTTTGAGATGCGGATACCAGAATAATGACAAAAGCCCTGATTGGTTGTTTCTGCAAGTAAGCGATCGCGTTCCTGCTGTACCATCTGTTCCGCAGATTTGCGCGAAGGCATTTGCGTAAACTCTTCCCAAGAAAACTCCCACAGTGTCAACGCCTGCTGATTGCCATAGTTAAACATTGGATCAAATTCTGTACCATGCGAAACCAAAACAAACGGTGCAGTAAACAAAGCTTGAGCAATTTCTGTTGGTGTTCCCGTAATATTGAGTAGTGCATTCCCCGTCCAATACTCAAAACTGTACAGTAAACGCTGACTTTGACAGATAACTTCTTTGTGCTGCCAAACAAACATAGACAATCTAGAATGTGCAACTCATCAACCATATCGTAAGGGTTTGGCAGTGCCAAACCCCTCCAATGCCAAATCCCTCAATGTCCCAATAACTTATCACGCAAATGCTTAATGCGATCGCGATACTTTGCTGCTTCCTCAAACTCCAAATTCTTCGCTGCTTCTTTCATTTGGGCTTCTAGTTGCGTAATTAATTCGGGAATATTAGCTAGCGGTAAATCATCTGCTTGTTCGTAAGCTTCTTCAAGTTGTTGTGAGTTTAAGCGTCGCGATACTTCTAAAAACGACAAAATGGCATTATTCGTGCGTTTAACAATCGGTTGCGGTATAATTCCGTGTTTTTCGTTGTATTCTAACTGAATTGCCCGTCGGCGTTCGGTTTCATCAATTGCCTTAATCATGCTATCAGTGAGATTATCCGCATACAGAATTGCTTGTCCGCGAACATGACGTGCTGCCCTACCAATAGTCTGAATCAGCGATCGCTCTGCACGCAAGAAACCTTCTTTATCTGCGTCTAAAATTGCGACTAAGGAAACTTCGGGTAAATCCAATCCTTCCCGTAATAAGTTCACTCCGACTAAAACATCAAAATTGCCTTGGCGCAACTCTTGCAAAATCTCGATCCGCTCAATTGAGTTAATCTCTGAATGCAGATACCTTATCCGAATTCCTTGATCTTGCATATATTCAGTTAAGTCTTCTGCCATGCGCTTCGTCAAGGTTGTTATCAAAACCCGTTCGCGGCGATCAATGCGTTCTTTCACTTCTCCTAAAAGATCGTCAATTTGTCCTTCGGTAGGACGCACATAAATTTCCGGATCGACAACACCGGTAGGACGAATTACCTGTTCAACAACTCTACCTTCTGATAGTGCTAATTCCCAATCTCCTGGTGTTGCCGAAACAAAAATACACTGATTGACTTTTGACCAAAACTCTTCAGCTTTCAACGGGCGGTTGTCTGCTGCACTCGGTAAGCGAAATCCATGCTCAACAAGTACCTTTTTCCGTGCTTGGTCGCCATTATACATTCCTCGAATTTGGGGAACCGTGACGTGCGATTCATCTACTACGAGTAGCCAATCATCAGGAAAGTAATCGATCAAACACTCTGGTGGTTCTCCTGGTTGACGCCCTGCTAAGTGACGCGAATAGTTTTCGACACCATTACAGTAACCAACTTCGCGCAACATTTCTAAGTCGTAGCGCGTTCGCTGATCCAATCGTTGGGCTTCTAGTAGTTTACTTGCTTGTTCTAATTCAGCTTTACGCTGTTTCAGTTCAGCTTCAATGGCATCGCACGCAGCTTCTAAACGTTCTTCAGGAGTCACAAAGTGTCGCGCTGGGTAGATGTTAACCGCAGACAAACTTTGAATAATCTCTCCCGTTACTGGATCGACGTAGCGAATTGCGTCAATCTCATCACCAAAAAATTCGACGCGAATAATCCGATCTTCGTATGCAGGACCAATTTCTAAAACATCCCCCCGCACTCGAAAGCGTCCTCGCCCCATTTCAATATCGTTGCGGCTGTATTGTACCGTAGCCAAATCGCGGAGAATCTGTCTTTGGTCAATTTCCATGCCCATTTTCAAGGGAATCGCTGCTTTAAGGTACTCCGAAGGAATTCCTAAACCGTAAATACAGCTAATTGATGCGACTACAATTACATCACGGCGTTCAAATAGCGATCGCGTCGCTGAGTGCCGTAACATATCAATTTCATCGTTAATTGAAGCACTCTTTTCAATATAAGTATCTGTGACAGGAATATAAGCTTCTGGTTGATAGTAATCGTAGTAACTTACGAAGTACTCTACAGCATTGTCAGGAAAGAACTCGCGTAACTCATTACACAGTTGGGCGGCGAGGGTTTTGTTGTGTGCAAGTACTAGTGTTGGTTTCCCAATATTCTCAATAACCGATGCAACAGTGAATGTCTTTCCAGTTCCTGTTGCGCCGAGTAAAGTTTGATGCTGGTGTCCCTGTTTGATTTGTTGAGTGAGTTGCGCGATCGCACGGGGTTGATCGCCAGTTGGTTGAAACGGTGCTTGGAGACAAAATTGCATCATACATGACAACTCTCTTTACTTATCTTTACATATTTAGGTTTATTTATGCATACCATGCGAACTTATTTAGACCTAAATAATGCTATTTCCAGTAAACTCAAAAGCAATCACAAAAAATACTTTTTCTATTTAACTTAAGATGTCATATTAAGGGAGACAAAACTATGAGTGTCAGCAGCACTGCCGAAGCCAATATAACTCTTGGCACAAATCCTACTTTGACCAAAGAAAATTCTTTACAGCGCAAGGGTAAAGACCCATTACAGTTACCAGTCTCAGCATCTGACATTCACCCCAGTCCATTGCCTGGCGATCGCCCTATCACTGCTAGCACTTTTGAAATTAGTGATACTGTCAATATACTAGGGATACGTCCAATTGCTGCCAGTGAACTACAAGTTTCTGATACTATAAATTTGCTTGGTATTCGTCCAATTGCTGCCAGCAAATTACAAGTTTCTAAAACAATAACAACATCTGGTATTCGTCCGATTGCTAGCAATAAAATAGAAAAAATTGATGAGCTGATAGGGTATCTAGATTAGCACAAAAGTATTTAATTATGGTTTTGATAACTGGTTGTTTCTAAAACACCAGTTTTTTTGTATCTGAATTGTGATTCTCTTCATTTAGACATAGTAGTAAACAAACTTTAGTTTTTATCTTTCTTTATAGTGAGAAGTTTAATATGTCTTCTGACAGAAGTCTGTAGTGTAGCGTTTCGGATAAGTTGTAAACGTAAGCACAAACAAACTTCAAGGTTGCTAGACAACACGGTAAGTTTGTTTAGGAACAAGGAGAAGAAAAATGAGTTTAGAAGATAGAGCTAAAGCTACAGGTAAAAATGTCGAAGGTAAAGCTCAAGAAGCTTGGGGTAACGTTACAGGAGATCCCGAAGATAAAGCAGAAGGCAAAGCAAAGCAAGCAGAAAGTGAAGTACGTCACGGTGTAGAAGACGTAAAAGATAACGTCAAAGAAAAGCTTGACTAGTTGCTAATTAATTCAGTTAAAAGGTCTAGAATAACTAGACCTTCATCATTTATAAAGCTTTATAAATTCGGAACAAAATAAGCAATTGAGTTTTGCAATTCTGTAGTCAACGGGAGGAAAGTTAAAGTGGATTTTATGCAGAGATTTCGTAAAGTTCTGACGGCGTTAACTTTAGTGTTAGTTCTTACGATGTCTGTCGCTTGTAGTAGTGCTGTTAATGCTAAAGCACCAACTACAAGTTTACCACCAGCCGCAGACACAACTGGTAACTATGCTTTACTAGAGCGTGGCAATACAACTGCTGGACAAGACTTTGGCAATTGGGTTATCCAGACAGCGAGAGGTTTAGTTCAGGATGCATATGTACGCGACCAAAATAAACTGGGCGTTGTCATTACTCCACAAGTACGTCCTAATGAAGTCAGACCTTTAGCTAAGTCATTGCTTCAAGGATTCCATCGGACTTTTCCCAATCAAGACTTAAAGGTTTTGATGTACGCTCCTGACAAAAAACTCATTCTGACTGCTGATTACGATATTCAGTCCAATCAAATTAAATATCAGTAATAAGCTAGTTAGACAAGCAAGGCTCAGCTTGAAAATATGAGCAAGGCTAGCTGAGTTCACTAAGTTGACAGCACAACGCTACAACAATCAAGCAAGGAGAGGAAAAATGTATAATAACGAACAATATAAGCGCCAAATTATGAACGACTTGGCGCAAGGCGATACGGAAACAATGGAAGACGTATCAAGTGATGAGCGTCAATACGAAAACTTTGATGATTTTGCTCAGCGTTCATCTCAAGCAGAGCGTCGCCAATTATTTGGTAAATCTTTGCATCCAGAGCGGATTCCTCCCAGCCAAATGGAACCAGAGTTGAAACAGGCGATCGCCCAAATTAAGCCTAATGAGAGAGACGACGTTGCTCGTGCCTTCTTTAAGCATCTCAAAGAAAGAGGATTGAGCGATCGCCAACTCGAACAACAGCTAGCACTGGGGACTCACAATCCCAATAAGATGAGCGCAGATGATGTAAGTAAGCTGGCATCTTTTGTTTACCACAATCATCCTGATATCTTCCAGGAAGTTATGGCAGAGCAACCAGGTATCATTAAATTCCTGAGTAATCCTGTTGTTGCTGCTGTTTTGGGAATTGCCGCAGCTAAGTGGTTAGGAAGCCGCAAGAAGTAGTAATCGTTCAATTCCATGCGTGAATTCCAGCTGCTTTTTGGTTTAAAGTTGAGGCTAAATAAACGAAGTATGCGCTCGTCACCCTCAATAATCAGAGATTTGTTTATCTAACAGCGAGTTTATTCGCGATCGCATTCATACCAAAAAACCAAAGAGAGTAGATTCTGTTGCGATCTACTCTCTTTTTTATCAAAATACTTAACTTTTAGACTGTTGCCAATTCTGGGGTAGGACGCTTGCTGTTACGAATACCACTAATTGCTTCAGCATAGTCTTTTGCATTAAATACTGCTGAACCAGCTACAATCGCATTAGCACCAGCTTCGATAACTTGCCAAGTATTATTTGCCTTGAGTCCGCCATCAACTTCAATCCAAGGATCGAGTCCGCGATCGTCAAGCATTTGACGTAGTTTCCGAATTTTAGGCAAGACACCAGGGATAAAACTTTGACCGCCAAAGCCAGGGTTAACGCTCATGATCAAAATCATGTCGCATAGTTCTAAGACATATTCAATCAACTCTAGCGGAGAACCAGGATTAAGAACAACACCTGCTTTTTTGCCCAACTCTCTAATTTGACCTAGAGTACGATGCAAGTGTGGTGAAGCATTATGTTCAGCATGGACATAAATGTGGTCTGCTCCCGCCTTGGCAAAATCTTCTACATATTTTTCTGGCTCCACAATCATCAGGTGGACATCCAGTGGCTTTTGAGTCACAGGGCGAATCGCTTCAACAATTAATGGACCAATCGTAATATTGGGAACAAACCGCCCATCCATGACATCAACATGAATCCAATCTGCCCCTGCTGCGTCTACTGCACGAATTTCTTCTCCTAGGCGAGAAAAATCAGCTGATAGTATGGATGGAGCAATTACAATCGGCTTTTTGCTGGCTTGGGTCATGTTAATGATTCTCCTGCTTCCTCAGTTGTATGCATTTTAACAAAATCTTTAGCATTAAAAGCGCGATCGCAATTGCTTACTTTAACAAAATTTTTGCTAGATATTAGTTTAGCTACTGAAACAACTCACGAGAAAATAAAAAAGGTGAGGAGCAATTCATTATCCGTTAGTAAAGATAGTTAGTAACGCTTGTGCCAATTGAGTAGATTTTTAAGTCAATGCTAAGAAAGTATATTTGGATATTAGGGGGGCTAAGCGCTTCCTGCGTCAGTATTCCTGTCCTTGCCCTTGAAACAACTTCAGTAGGAAATGCAGGAATTAATGCCTTGCGGTTACACGATGCACCTTACAACCTAATTGGTCGCAAAATTGGTATTGGTCAAGTAGAAATTGGACGTCCTGGACAATTTGGTTTAGATAAAGCAGTTACTCATAAACAACAAGTTAGTTTAGCTGGTGTATTTTTGCGCAATCAGCCCGCAAAACCTAATACAAATATTGACCCACATGCACAAAATGTTGCCAGTGTCATGGTGAGTACAGATAAAGCTGTGCGTGGTGTCGCACCAGGAGCGCGACTATATTCTACTGCGGTTGGTTCGCTGAGAACAGGTGGTCAGCCAGAAGAATGTCTATCTGCACAACACGTCGCATTACAAAATAGTGGTGATGTACGAGCGATTAACTTTAGCTTTGGAGAAACTCTTGAGCGCGATCCGCGCCCAAATGCACTGTTAGATGGTCAAGCATTGCTGACACAATGTATTGATTGGTCTGCCCGCGTTCATAATGTGATGTATGCGATCGCTGGTAATCAAGGTAAGGGTGGAATTCCAATCCCGACAGATAATTTTAATGGCATTAATGTTGCGTTTACGACTCGCAGACAAGGGTTTTTTACAAGAATTGATGTTTCTAATTTAAGTGATGCCATTTCTGGAGCAGTTGGTGGTAGGCTTAATGGTCGTGAAGTGAATTTAGGTCCGCGTCGTACTGTTGGGATAGTTGCGCCTGGAAATAAAATTACTCTACTAAACCCCAACGGTAAAACTACACGCGTCACAGGCACAAGTTTTGCTGCACCTCATGTGACTGCAACTGTGGCATTACTCCAAGAATTTGGCGACAAACAACTGCGATCGCTTCGGGCGCTGCGCGATGCGCAATCGCCACGCCAACGTAACTGGACTTTAGATTCTCGCCGTCAAGAAGTGATGAAAGCCGTAATGCTTAATTCTGCGGATAAATTTCAAGATCCAGGAAATGGTTTGTTGCTAGGAATGACAAAAACAATTCTAGATAAGCAAAACCAACACTGGTTAAATTCAGATGCTTACCGCAATCCTAAAATTCCTTTGCAAGCACAGATGGGAACAGGACAATTAAACGCTTATCGCGCATATCAACAATTTAGTACTGGTCAATGGCATCCAGCACGACCTGTACCAGCAATTGGCTGGGACTATCGCACAGTTAACGTCGCCTCGCGTCATGACTATGTATTAGCCCAACCATTACAGCAAGATAGTTTTGTCTCAGTGACATTAAATTGGAATCGATTGGTAGAGTTGAATGATTCTAACAACAATCGAAAATTTGACATAGGAGAAACTTTTCGCGATCGCGGTTTAAATAATCTGGATCTTTATCTGCTGAACGCCGATACCAACACAATTGTGGATACAACTTGCACATCAACTAGTGAAGTTGATAGTGTCGAACACATTTTTTGTCGAGTACCTAATTCTGGTAGATACAAAGTTCGCGTCCAGTTTCAGCAACAAGTTAACCACGCTGTACAACCTTATGCTCTTGCTTGGTGGACAGTACCTGCAAGAAACTAATTCCTACATCTATTGTTGCGAAAAACGTAACCGCGCTGCGATCGCATCTGTAAAGATGGCATAGTCTCCATAATAGAACTATGGTGACAGTGGCATGCAGCGGAGTTTCTTGCTAAGACGCTATGCAATTTGCCTGGGAAGACGTTATGTCCTCGCGGCAACAGGTATCCTGTTTATTGGCATGATGGGATGCTCCAGAATAGATCGTATCGATTCTGTTGTTGCCCAACCCCGCCCATTTAATCGGCAAGATCCAGATAAGCAAATGACTACATCTGCTGTCAATGAAGTAGTGTCTGCTAACACGCAATTTGGCTTCAAGCTGTTTTCCCAGTTGCTGAGTCAAGACAGCAGTAATGTTTTTATCTCGCCAACAAGTATCGCGATCGCACTTGCTATGCTATACAATGGTGCAAGCGGTGAAACGCAACAAGCAATGGCACAAACCTTAGAATTACAAGGAATCAACCTGCCAGAAATCAACACCGCCAATGCTGCACTGCTAAGCGCACTCACAAACCCTGATGCAGATGTCCAAGTTGCCATTGCTAACTCACTGTGGGCAAGACAAGAGTATCCTTTTCGCAAAGACTTTTTACAGAAACAAAGCTTCTACAAAGCACAGGTGACAACTTTGGATTTTCAGTCTCCTGATGCGACAAATACAATTAATGCATGGGTTAACCAAAATACGAATGGCAGAATTGAGCAAATTGTAGAACAAATCAATCCCCAAGATGTGTTGTTTCTCATCAATGCTATTTACTTTAAAGGTAGATGGGCAGATGAATTTGATCCTAGTCAAACAACAAATGAGCCATTTTTTACGAAAGGTGGATCGACACAACACCCGATGATGTCTCAAACAGGGAGATATAGGTACTATGAAAACGAGCAATTTCAAGCAGTAAGCTTGCCCTATGGCAAAGGTAGACTCAGTTTATACGTTTTTCTACCTAGCGAAAACTCTGACTTAACGAGTTTTTACCAACAACTCACTTCTGCTAATTGGGAAAAATGGCTAACGCAATTTAGTCAACGTGAAGGTTCAATTCGTCTCCCGCGTTTTCAAATGGAATATGACTTAACCCTTAACGATACGCTGAAAGCTTTGGGTATGGAAGTTGCTTTTGAAGATAGTGCTGATTTTTCGGCAATGGGTGACAACCTTACCTTAAGTGAAGTTAAGCATAAAACTTTTGTTGAAGTTAACGAAGAAGGAACCGAGGCTGCTGCTGTGACTTCTGGAAGAGTCATGGCTGTATCGGCACCACTTGAACCACCATTTCAGATGGTTGTGAATCGTCCTTTCTTTTGTGCCATCCGAGATAACCAAACAGGAACAATGCTGTTTATGGGTTCTATTATTGAACCATAATCATATTTTGATTAAGAGTCGCGATCGCTATTCTTGTTATCTAGATGCAGATGTTGGCTATCTAAAGTATGAAATCTACTGAAAATTTTGAACTGCGTAGACTTTACCAGTCATAGGATCTGATCCAATACCGTAACCAACTCGTGTATAGTGAGGATTTAGTAAGTTAGCACGATGTCCATTACTATACATCCAGCTTTTTTGAAAGTTTTCAACCAATCCCCAACTTAATATAGAACTAATGCCAATACTCTGAGACTGAAGCATAATGTTCTCACCAACACCTCCTTGCCCGCCAATATTAGCAAAGCGATCGGTAGGTGTTCTTCCTTCAGGAGTGAGATGAGCATAATAGTTTCGATCTTTCATATCCTCAGCATGACTTTGAGCAGATTGTGTTAATAACGAATCTTCCCCTAAGAGTGGTAAGCCCATTGAGTTGGCGATCGCGATTAATTAACTCTAGAGCAAATACTCTCAACTCAGTAAGAGAACGAGTATTATGAGCATTCCATAAATTGACTTTTGGTTTACCAATATTCCAATCGACAGCACCAAAGCCGTTATTAAAGTAAAAAGTATCTTTATAGGAATAAACCAAACATACTAAGAGTAGTATATAACCTGGAATATATTTGCGCCAGCACGGTTTTGCACGGTTGTAAAATCTTTTTGGATGTTGTATTGCTCTTCTCATTGTTAATCATATCAAATAGTGAATGAGTACTTTCTAAACAGCACAAAAAGAGGAGTTATAAGTTACCTGCACTGTTTGATATAAAAAGCATTTTGTTGCTTTAACCTCTTTTATGATTAGTTAGATTTTAAACAATAAAAAGCATGATAGTTACATAAAAATACTGTTACCAATCACCTAAAAGAGTTTCAATAAAAGTCGTCCAGGTGTGTCCTTTTCCTCGAACTACTTTTCCTTTTTCTTTCTCATTTTCTTGAAGTTGATTAAAAAAATCAACATCTTTTGTGTCTTTGCGATCTGTCTTATCAACTTTATCTCGATTCATATGAATTTAGACTTCCCGTTGCATAACCACAAAATAAGTATAGACACCTTCTTGTTCCATGCCTAATGGGCGTACTTCCCAGCCTTGTTGCCCCATTGCATTGTAAAATGCATCAATTGTTGGAAAATTTTTAACTTGTTGTCCATTTACGTATAAAGTTGAAATTTCTCCTGTAATTCCTCGACCAACTAATTGATACCGAACATTCATAAATTGAAATTTACGTTGTTTTGATTCAATAACGTTTTGTTGAATTGAATTCTGCATAACTATTTGTTTACAAAACTTTCTCATAATAGTACTTTTCATCTCAGCATAAGCTAAATTTAGAAAAGAGAGATTAGCACTACTGTATAAAATTATGTTTCTTGTCTCATCTAAGCACAATAGAGAAAATACGGACTTTAGCGATTATGAAAATTTATCTTTCCACAAAATGCAAACAGTGTCGTCTTGATAGTCGCTAAAAATAAACGTGAAGCGATCGCCTAAATTAAATCATTAGCTTAGAGCATTGGGAGTAACAATACCATGACACAGGCACTACAACGTACATGTACACCAGAAGAATACCTTGAGTTCGAGGTAAACTCAGACGAAAGACATGAGTACATTAATAAAGAAATTATCCCTATGACTGGTGGCACTCCTGCACATAATGAAATTGCTAGTATTCTCAATGCTGCCATAAGAGTAGGTTTGAAGGGTAAACCTTATGGTATCTTTGTTGCCGATCAGCGTCTTTGGATTCCCGATCGCAATCTCTACACTTATCCTGATGTTATGGTTGTTGAAAAGCCTTTGCAACTGCAATCAGGGCGCACTGATACCATTATCAATCCTGTAATGATTGCTGAAGTTCTATCTAAATCAACGCAAGATTACGATCGCGGCGAAAAGTTTGTCTCTTACCGTACTATTGATAGCTTTCGTGAATATTTATTGATCGATCAATATAACGTTCATGTTGAACACTATATCAAGACTGCTGCACATCAATGGCTGCTTTCAGAGTATGAAGATCTTACAATTACAATATCTTTTAAAGCTTTTGAATTTGAGATTCAAATTGCCGAACTTTATGAAAATATAGATTTTTCTAACGCTGAGTGATGCTAATATAAAATCCGGTTAATTACCCACAATGCGATCAGTAGCTAATGGCTAGTGACTAGTGGTTAATAACTCAAAGATATTCTAGTTATTCAACCGGAGATAATATAAAACAGAAAAAAGGCTAATGTTTATATTAATTATGGCTTATTACCGATTACCAATTACCACACTCACCAAGATTCAGTTGAAAAAACACTAAACTACTTCCCAATACAGAACCGACTAAAGATGCGATCGAGAACCGACTCAGTGACTTCTTCTCCAGTAATTTCTCCTAAAGATTGAATCGCCCCTCTCAAGTCAATTGTCCAAAAATCTAAAGGTAATTGTTGCGCGATTGTGTCTTGTACTTGCTCTAAAGAAGCTTTGGCACGAATAAGTGCGGCGGCTTGGCGCTGATTAATTGCTAAGTCGGTATTAGCTGAGTGAATTCCCGTTTGTACTGTCGTTAAAATAGCGTTTTCTAAATCTTCAATACCTTGATGTTTAGCAGCGGCGGTTGTCACTACGTAACTTATGCTATCTGGATACTTCACTGCTTCTGCTAAAGCTAAGTCGATTTTATTAATAACTAATATTAACGGGCGATGTTGCACTTGTTGGTAAATCTCAGCATCCGCAGCAGTCCATCCCGCAGTTGCATCAATCGTCAGTAAGACTAAATCAGCTGCAGCAGCACAAGCTTGCGATCGCTCAACGCCAATTTTCTCAACTTGATCTTCAGTCGCTCGAATTCCAGCAGTATCTAACACTTGGATAGGAATACCACCAACGACTAACTGCGACTCGACAACATCGCGAGTAGTTCCAGGTAAATCAGTCACGATCGCGCGATCGCTGCGACTCCAAGCATTGAGTAAGCTTGATTTTCCCACATTCGGACGCCCGACAATGGCAACTTTTAAGCCGCTGCGCAGCAGTTCACCGCGATCTGCTGTTGCTAAGATTTGCGTGACTTGTGCTAAAACTTCCGCAAGTTGTGTTATTATCTCACTACAATCCAGCGGCGGCAAATCTTCCTCAAAATCGATACGAGCTTCAATTTCTGCGAGAATATCTAAACATTTAGCACGTAAGTAACGAATTGGATGTGCTAACTTGCCTTGTAATCCAGCTAACGCAGTTTGAGCAGCTTGAGGCGATCGCGCTCCCACTAAATCGGCAATGCTTTCAGCTTGAGTCAGATCAAGTCTGCCATTCAAAAAGGCTCGTAGAGTAAATTCTCCAGGTTGCGCGAGTTTTGCACCTTGCATTAAACACAACTGCAATATCTGTTGCACTGCCATAATGCCCCCATGACAGTGAAACTCCACAACATCTTCGCGCGTGTAAGAACGCGGTGCTTGCATAATCAGTAAGAGTGCTTCATCTACGACTTGTTGTGTTTGAGGATGACGGATATAACCATAAAGAATGCGGTGGGAATCCCAAACTTGCTTTCCTGGGGCGTGGAATAAAGCTTGGGCAATAGCAAGGCTTTCCATACCAGATACCCGCACAATACCGACACTGCCTTGTTGTGGCACAATAGCAGTTGCGATCGCAGCGATCGTTGTTCCTAATCCCTCGTATGTCACGCTTTTATTGAACCTAAGTTCCTTTCCTATGCTAAACAATATAGGAGAGGTCGGAGGTTAGAGAATTACTTTAATACCTGATTTAGAGCAGGTTACGGGCTGACTTGAAATGGTGATTTTCAAGATCTCTTTATAGAGTAATTCACTATCACTTATTGCTAATCGCCGATCATCATCTCTTTATTTAGTTAATCTGCTATCAAAATTACACGCCTGATGTTAAATATTCCGCAATTTCTAGCACAAGAATTGTCTCTCAAACCTTTTCAGGTTCAAAATGCGCTTGATTTGTTTGCCGAAGGTGCGACGATTCCTTTTATTGCGCGTTACCGCAAGGAACGTACAGGAGAAATGAATGAGGTACAACTGCGGGATTTAGCAGAAAGATACACTTATTTAACCGAATTAGAAGCAAGAAAGACAACAATTCTAGATGCGATCGCCGCCTCAGGTAAGCTTACAGATGAACTCAAAGACAAAATAGAAACGTGTCTGCAAAAAACTGAATTAGAAGATCTCTATCTTCCCTATCGCCCGAAACGACGCACTAAGGCAACTATTGCGAGAGAAAAAGGGTTAGAACCGCTTGCGGAGTTGATTAAATCTTTAAATACTAAAAACGCATCATTAGTATCCCTCGAAAAGGAAGCAACAAAGTATTTATCCGAAGAAGTCAAAACCATAGCAGAAGCGCTGAGTGGCGCTGGAGACATTCTTGCGGAAGAAGTTTCAGAAAAAGCACATTTACGTGCCTATGTGCGAGATTACCTTATTCAGAATGGAGTATTTAAATCTCAAATTAAAAAAGAGTATCCTGAAGGTACAACTAAGTTTGAAACTTACCGAAATTTTAGTGTCTGCGTTCAAGATATTGCCCCGCACAACCTGCTAGCCTTACTACGAGGTGAGAATGAAAAAATCTTAGCTTTAGAATTAGCTTTTGATGAAACAGAGGTTTTATTTAACATAGCAGCACAAGAAATCAAAACTAAAGTTCCAGAAATTCGTGACTTCTATCGCGAAATGCTTAAAGACGCCTTCAACCGCTTGATGAAAAATTCTTTAATCGGTGAAGTTATTACTCAAAAGAAAGCTGAAGCAGATATTGAGTCAATTAAAACCTTTGAAACAAATTTGAGAGAATTATTGTTATCTCCACCCGCTGGAATGAAACCGACACTAGCGATCGATCCTGGATTTCGGACAGGTTGTAAAGTTGCTGTACTAGATGAAACAGGAAAGTTTTTAGATTATCACGCAGTATTTCCTCATGCTTCTGCAAACGAGCGATCGCAAGCCGCAAAAACAATTCAAAAATTGATTGAAGAATACAAAATTGAACTGATTGCGATCGGTAATGGGACAGCTAGCCGCGAAACTGATGAATTTGTTTCAGAAGTTTTAAAAACAGTAGAGCAAAAGCCAATTAAAGTAATTGTAAACGAGTCGGGTGCATCAATTTATTCAGCAAGTAAAGTTGCGATCGCAGAATTTCCCAATCTAGATATTACAGTACGCGGTGCAATTAGTATTGGTCGTCGGTTGCAAGACCCTTTAGCAGAATTAGTAAAAATCGATCCTAAATCAATCGGTGTTGGGCAATACCAACACGATGTCGAGCAAAAGTTGCTCAAAAAAAAGTTGGATGAAGTTGTAGAAAGCTGTGTTAATTACGTTGGTGTAGATTTGAATACTGCTTCTAAAGAATTACTAAATTTTGTGTCTGGAATTAGTTCTACAGTCGCAAATAATATTGTTGCTTATCGCAATCAAAACGGTGCTTTCAAGAGTCGCCAGGAGCTACTTAAAGTCGCTAAACTAGGACCAAAAGCTTTTGAACAAGCCGCAGGTTTTTTACGGATTCGTGGAGGAAAAAACCCTTTAGATAACACTGCAGTACATCCTGAAAGTTATAGTGTTGTAGAGGCGATCGCTGCGGACTTAAATATATCTCCAGTACAAATTACCCAAGCTGCCCAAAAACTCAAATCAATTTCTCTGAAAAAATATGTGACAGCGACGATTGGCGAACCAACATTACGCGATATCATCAACGAATTAGAAAAACCTGGAAGAGATCCTCGCGCAGAGTTTAAGTATGCTACTTTCAAAGAAGGAATTAAAGAAATAACTGACCTTCAAATTGGCATGGAATTAGAAGGTATTGTGACAAATGTTGCTAACTTTGGTGCATTCGTAGATATTGGAATTCACGAAAATGGCTTAATTCATATATCACAATTATCACATCGTTTTGTGAGCGATCCTAAACAAATTGTTAAGGTAGGACAAATTGTGCGAGTTAAAGTATTAGATATTAATGAAAAGCAAAAACGGATTAGCTTATCAATAAAGGCAGTCAAAAGTAACTAGTTTAAACAAAAACATTTTGTTGAATTAAGGCAGTTGCAGCTTCTTTGTGTAATGGTTGAGAAAAGAAGTATCCTTGCCCATATTCACATTCTAAAGCCTGAATTTGCGTAAGTTGCTCTGAAGTTTCAATTCCTTCAGCAACTACATTCATATTTAAGTTATGTGCCATTCTTGTAATTGTCTTTACAAGTTCTGGATTCTCATTATCTCTACCCATTCGTTTCACAAAAGAACGGTCAATTTTTAAGGCATCAATAGGAAAACTATGCAAATAACTGAGCGATGAATAACCAGTACCAAAGTCATCAATGTACACTTGAATACCTAGCTTTTTGAGCTGTGCGAGCATATTTGCTGCTAGGTCTGCATTTTCAATTAAAACACTTTCTGTAATTTCTATCTTCAAACTCTGCCCAGGCAAGCTAGTCTCCTGTAAAATTCGGTCAATTTGTTTAATTAAATCTGGTTGAGCAAATTGTTTGCCAGAAAAATTAATATTGATTGACAAAGGTGAAGCTGTGAATTGTTCTTGCCAAATATGTGTTTGATGACAAGCTTCGTGTAGCACCCAGTAGCCAATAGGAATAATTAAGCCAGTTTCTTCAGCTACAGGAATAAACTCTAGTGGTGAAACAATACCATGAACTGGGTGATTCCACCGCAGTAGTGCCTCAAATCCAGTAATTTGGTTGCTACGTAGTGAGACAATTGGTTGGTAGTAAATTTGCAACTCTTGGCGTTCTACAGCGCGTCGTAGGTCATTCTCTAATTGCAATAATGATACTGCTCGTGTATGCATTTCTTTATCAAACACTGCATGGCGGGCTTTACCAAGTGATTTAGCACGATACATAACAGTGTCAGCATCTCGGAGGATATCTTCGGGTTGATTGTATTCAGTTGTACTTAGAGCAATACCAATACTTGTTGTAATGAACACTTCGTAACCATTAAGATTAAACGGCGATGTCAGTTCTTTTTGAATTCGTTCTGCTATTAAAGTTGCATCTTTAACATCTTTTATATCGTCAAGTAAGATCACAAACTCATCGCCACCTAAACGGGCGACTGTATCTGTAGAACGTAAGCAAACTTCTAACCTACGAACAAAAGCAATCAGTAATTGATCTCCAACTAAATGCCCAAGACTGTCATTAACTAATTTGAAGCGATCTAAGTCTAAAAATAGGACAGCAAATAAATAACTATGACGCCTTTTAGTTCGTACTAAAGCATGCCCTAGTCGCTGCATAAATAGTGCTCGATTAGGTAAACCTGTCAGAGAGTCATGAAAAGCTTCGTAGAGTAATTTTTCTTCAGCTAAGGTTCGTTCAGTAATTTCTGCTTGCAACTCTTTATTAATTTGTGCTAGTTCTGCAGTTCTTTGTTTGACACGAATTTCCAAGTCATCGTGGGCTTTGCGTAATGCTTCTTGCGATCGCTTGCGTTCACAAGCCTCAATTGAGACAGAAACCAAGTCAGCAATTGAAGCTGCAAAATTCTTCTCCTCAATACTCCAATGACGGTTAGAGCTTAGGTGTTCGTGACAGACTACTCCTACCATAGAACCTCCTAGCCAAATTGGTGCATCCAACATTGATGTAATGTTATTAGCGTAAAGATACAGTTGGGCTAGTTCTTTTGTTCTAGGATCAGTGTGAGCATCATAAGCTGCAATGGTTCGTTCTTCTTGTAGTGCTTCAAAGTAGGTAGGATAGTGGGCTGCTGCTAATTCTGCACCTTGAGAATGCTCGTCTGTACTTTTGCGATACAAGTCAACACAAAGTAATTTTTTGTACAGTTCATCGTCGTATAACCATACTCCGACACGTTCTACTTCTAAAGTATGTGCTGCTGCTTCTGTAATTTCCTGTAAATTAGTGTGTAAATCGCTACAATCTAACATTTTATGTTTTGCTAGTTCAGCGAGGACTCTATTGTATGTGTGATAGCGTTCTTCGCTTTGGCGTTGCTCTTCAATCGAGTGTTCCAACGCTTCTAACATTTCATTAATTGTACCAGCTAAGCTAGAGAGTTCATCTTGTCCACTAATAGAAAATACTCTTGCTGCAAGATTGCCACTTCTACCAATTCCTTGGACATCAGCGCTTAATCGCGATAGTCGTGACAAAATGAGTTTTTCAATCAACAATAGCGTGGCAACAACAAACACAATACCCACAATCAACAAAGATGACAGCAAATGACGAATACTAGCTTGACCTTGTTGATAAATTAATCTTGGTGTATCTACGCGCAGTAGCAGCGCTGGTTTGTTATAAATATCCTCAATGACAGTGTATCCAGCAATTTGTTTATCTAACGATCTGACGATGATTGATCCTTGATCCGAAGAACTGAGGGCAAAACGCAGTCGTTGAATATCCTGTGGTAGTTGTGTATCATCAAAACGATACACCTTTACAGATAAATGAGTTTGTTCAGCAAGTTTGGCGATCGCTGAATCATTCAAATAACGACCCATGATCAATGTCCCTCGAATCGGACCACGACTCTCACTATTGAGAATTGGTCTTGAGGCAATCATCATCGGACCTTCTGGTAGCATTACCAAACCTGATATAGAACTTTTTATATTTGAGTGCTGTAAAACTGTTTTAGCTGTAAGATGCGTCTGAAAGTTAGGCAAAAGAGAAATTTCTTGTCCGCGTTCTAAGTCATAGCCTTTATCAAAAACAATCTTCCCAGAAGCACGAACATAAAGCATCAAATTTAACTTTAATCGATTAATGCTGACATTACTAAGATATGCGGTAATGTATTCTTGATTAGAATCTTCTACGAACGAATAAGTTTCATCCCATTCAGCCCAATCGCGTGTTGTTAATCTCAATTTGGCAATTTCATCAGACAAGGCCTCATGAACTCTTTTAACATTAGAACGACTATCTTCTTGCTCTAATTTCAAGAAACCACGTAACAAAATAGTTGACGAGGTAGCGTATATAACCCCAATTAAACTGATAAGAGTGACGCCGATGAGTAACAGTGTTTTCTTTCGCAGTGTCATGTGTGCAATCTCAGGGGTTAAATCAAACGCTGGTAAAACACATCCTCGTTTTCCAATATAATTTTGAAACTTCTAATACTCAAAGAACCATCGAACCTTCTTCTTTACTACCGTACATCCACTACAATTTTCTCAAGCTTGCATTTGAGCTTAATCATATTTCCGTAGAATTACGATTGTTCCCTTCAATACACGATTTGTTATACTTTTATGCCTTATAGTATTTAATAATATTTAAATATTTACATTACTTTATAGCTTACTCTGGCTTATATGTAGGTGAAGTAGGTACGAGTAGATCTGCATTATCACTCTGCGCAATAAATTAGACAAATCTTTATTAATCAACAGTAAATACACTGAACAGAGCTAATACTGAGTTCACCTCTATCAGTGAAACTACCATAGCACCTCAGTAAAGTTAGCGTTAAATTAAGCTTGTTTAGCAAAAATACTTTGTAAAGCATCCTAGCTAAATCTGAAGTATGGTTCTTTCCAACTTTTTTGGGTTGATGTAGAATCATTAATTTAAAGTATGAAAATATTTCTAGTGTTGCTTTTTAGTTAGTGAAAATCAGTAAAAAATTGATAACTACAAATCTGCAATCAAAGTACCTCATGAGGTTTGTATAAGCTGTTTTTGCTAAATAGGATACGCACATAGCTTAGAGTGTTTTTTGGAGGAAAAATGTTGGCATTATCTGCAGCTTCTTACTTATTAACTAATGAAAAATTTTACATAGCTAATAGTAAATTTGGTCAGGGTCTATTTGCCAAAAAAGATATTAGAGTAGGAGAAAATATTTTAATATTTACTGGTGGTATTATTGATTTTGACCAAGCAATCCTAAAGGCACCACCATATGAGGGTGATGCTTTGCAAATTGGTAAAAGTATTTATGTAAACTTAGAGCCTCCTGGTCGTTTTGTTAATCATTCTTGTGATCCTAATGCTGGTATTAAAAATGATATTGAATTAGTGGCGTTGAGAAACATTAAAGCAGGTGAAGAGATCTACTTCGATTATTCTACAACTATGGATGAGGATTACTGGAGCTTGCAGTGCGGTTGTGGAAGTATAAATTGCAGAAAAGTTATTAAAGATTTTAAGCATTTACCATATCATGTTAAACGCAAGTATTTAGATTTAAATATTGTGCAAAAGTTTATTGCTGTGCAGTACCCTACTACGGCTAAAGCTAAGTAATTACAACAAATGCTGTAGTGATATCTGTCAATCTATGTTGAAGTCTTTATCAATTTGCACAGATCCGCTGAAAATGTAATGTGTAATGACACTACTGTTTCAGGTATACTCACCATCAGCAAGAGGTAATTACCGAGTAAGAAAAACCAATGCCACCAGTCAAGCAGACAATTTTAGTTACTGGAGGAGCAGGGTACATTGGCTCCCACGCAGTCATGGCACTACAACATGCTGGATATGAAGTAGTCATTCTTGATAACTTGGTATATGGACATCGAGACTTAGTAGAAAAGTTAGAAGTAGAGCTAATCGTCGGAGATACTAGCGATCGAGTGCTACTAGACGAACTGTTTGCTACCAAGAAAATTGCAGCAGTCATGCACTTTTCTGCTTATGCTTACGTAGGGGAGTCGGTTACAGAACCTGCTAAGTATTATCGCAATAATGTGATTGGTACTTTAACTCTATTAGAGGCAATGGTTGCAGCATCAGTAAATAAGTTTGTGTTTTCCTCGACTTGTGCTACCTATGGTGTACCACATCAAATACCTATTACTGAAGAGCATCCCCAAAGTCCAATCAATCCTTATGGTGCTACCAAATTAATGGTGGAACGCATTCTGAAAGACTTTAGTCCAGCATATGGGTTGCAATCTGTATGTTTTCGCTATTTCAATGCTGCTGGTGCTGATCCCAATGGTTTGCTGGGAGAAGACCATAATCCAGAAACACACTTGATCCCACTAGTACTACAGACGGCTTTAGGTCAACGAGAGTCGGTGTCAATTTATGGTACAGATTATCCAACCCCTGATGGAACTTGTGTCCGAGACTATATCCATGTAACAGATCTTGCCGATGCACATATTCTTGGTTTGAAATATTTAATGCAAGGAGGAGAGACTACAGTATTCAACTTGGGGAACGGCAATGGATTTTCAGTCAAACAGGTCATTGATACTGCTCAAACTGTCACGGGTAAGGAGATTAAAGTCGAGAGTAGCGATCGCCGTCCTGGAGATCCGCCAATACTAGTTGGTAGTAGCGAGAAAGCTAGAAAAATTTTAGGTTGGGAACCGCAATATTCTGATTTAAAAGATATTATTACTCATGCTTGGCGTTGGCATCAGCAGCGACATGGGTAGTTGGTAATAGGTAGTAGGATGAAATTACTATAGGAGCTAACAGTTTTAACAAGCTCCTACTTTGGCAAATATTACGTATATTGTCTTGACAATTATTTCTAAATCATATAAGGGATACCATTGCTGTTGATAGCGAAGATCGAGGTTGACAACTTCTTCAAAATCTTTAACGCTGGAACGACCGCTCACTTGCCATTCACCAGTTATGCCTGGTTTGACATTTAATCTTTGCCAGTGACGTTCGTTGTATTGAGCGACCTCATCGCCGGTTGGCGGTCGAGTTCCTACTAAACTCATGTCGCCCACTAAAACATTCCAAAATTGAGGTAATTCATCTAAACTAGAGCTTCTTAAAAAACGTCCCACGCGCGTAATTCGGGGATCGCGTTGATTTTTAAAGATAAGACCTGAGGCTTCGTTACTTACAAGAGATTTTAACTGCTCAGCATTCACAACCATCGAACGAAATTTACGGATATGAAACTTACGTCCGTGGAGTCCGTAGCGTTCTTGGCGAAAAAAAATAGGACCTGGACTGTCTAGCTTAATAGCGATCGCCACTGGGACAAATACAATGGCTAAAATTAGCAGCCCAACAATACTGCCGATAATATCCAAGGAACGTTTAAAAACTGAGTTAACAGAGGGGTGAATTTCCTGTACTGACAGCGTGGATGTTGGCGGTTGACATGCAGGAGATTGGGCTTGATACATTGTCACAACTACTTTGTGCTCTACTTCAGTAGAATTACGTAAACTACTTTCAAATATAGTTGCTCGAAACTACTCTGCCGATGTTTTGAGAAAGCCTTTGGTGAATCTTCATTAATTAGTCAGGTAAATTCACCTAGTTTAAACTTTGCATGAAGCGAGCCTTATCTGAACTGATGGTTAGCTTTCTTCGTTTTCAAGAGATTTGAGTTAACCCCACAGGTAAGTAAGTGGGTAAAAACAAACGTAACTTAAGGGCTGTTATTGGTCAACACTCAACGATTAGTGGAGCAACAATTAACTATTAACCATCAACCAGCATAAATAGAAAAAATTGTATTTTTTGTACCTTTAGGCGAGCATCTTATACTACCCTAACCTTGACCTCTCATTCTTTACCTTTGTGATGACTTTGCCTAATTGGGTGACTCTATCTCGTTTATTGGTGTTACCAATATTACTATACTTTTTGGAAAATCCCACATCAGATCGCTGGCTGAGTGTAGTCATTTTTTTGATTGCAGCAATGACTGATTGGGTTGACGGCTACCTTGCCCGCCGACTGAATCAAATTACGGAACTGGGAAAATTTCTCGACCCCTTAGTCGATAAACTACTGATACTTGCGCCTTTGCTAGCTTTGAATAAACTAGGACAAATTCCTACATGGGGAGTATTTCTGATTTTGGCACGGGAGTTAACTATAGCAGGTTGGCGAGTAACTCCTAGTTTGACTGGTAATACCGCGATCGCTGGAGCCAATTTTTGGGGCAAACTGAAAACGGTGAGCCAAATAGCGGCGATCGCGCTTTTAATTGCGCCTTTACCTATGAGTTGGCAGCTTTTTTCCCTGATCGCCTTCTGGGTTGCGGTTGCCCTGACACTGATTTCTGGTGTTATCTACTTACTACCGACAACAGATAAAATTTCATCATCAACCGAAAAATCGACTTCTGCAGTATCGCGACCTGAGGTGAGGTAATCATTTTGAAACGAATCTTGTAAACCAGAAATCAAATTGTATTGTGGCTGCCAGTTGAGTTGAGCTTTTGCTTTATCTACTGCAGCAAAAAAGTGCTGTACGCGCATCGGAAAAGCTTTTCGCTTACCAAAATCGAACTTTTTAGGATCGTAATGCACAATTTGTAGTGCTTCACCTGATTTTCCAGCTGCCACAGCGCACGCCCGTGCCAGCCCATCAAAAGTTACATAGCGGTCGCCTGATACATTGTAAATTTCACCGATGGCTTGCGTAGAACCTAAGATTTGACACATCGCTTGTGCTAGATCGTAGACGTGACCGAATTGAGTTATGTGTAATCCATTGCCAGGAATAGGAATTGGGCGATCGCGAACGATGCGATCAAAAAACCAGCTTTCTAAGTCGTTGTAGTTTTGCGGACCATAAATATAAGTTGGACGAATGGCAGTAAAAGGTAAACTCATTTTGGCAAGAAAAGTTTCAGTCTCGTATTTACCCCGATGACGGCTTTTGGGATCGACAGCATCACCTTCTTGATGCGGCATTTGGTCAGCAGGCAAATACACTCCTGCTGAACTCATATAGACGAAATGCTGCACTCGGTTTTGAAAGATTTCTGCTAAGGGTTGAGTATCGCTGAGTTCTCGCCCATTGTTATCAAAAATGGCATCAAAATTTTCTGGAAAAAGTTTTTCCTTGAGGTCATTGGGTTGAGTGCGATCGCCCGTAATTTGGGCAACTCCGGAGACTGGTGCTGGTCGATTACCACGATTAAACAACACAACCTCATGCCCTTGGGCAACAAGTAGTTGTGTGAGGTATACACCAATAAATCGCGTACCACCCATAATTAAAATTCGCATTGTGATTGGTTCCTTGTTCTTCTAGGGTCATTTTCTATGAGATTATCAGGTTGCGTCATTTGCTTGGAACTTATTTTTGAGTAAGACGTCATGGCTTCGATTACTCAATACAAAGCAGACAAGCTCCTGTATTCTCCAATTAGTTATTAATGTCTTTACAATATGCACTTGTCCATGAGTGGTTAACGCCCAAAGCTACTGGTGGTTCAGAACTCGTAGTTAAAGAAATCCTCAAACACATTGATGCGGATTTGTATGCTTTGATTGACTTTGAATCAACTAACCCTAACAGCTATTTATTTCAGCGTTCGATTGGAACGACATTTTTGCAGCACCTACCTTTTGCTCGTCATGGCATACAGAAATATCTACCGTTGTTACCGCTAGCGATCGAACAGTTAGATTTACGTGCTTATGATGCGATCATTTCCTCTTCCCACACTGTCGCCAAAGGAGTTTTAACTAGTCCAGAACAGATGCACATTTGCTACTGTCATACTCCGATGCGGTTTGCCTGGGAACTGACATTTGATTATTTACGCAGTAGCCGTATTGGTCAGGGATTGCCAGGAGTTTTGACACGATACATACTCCACCGAATGCGCCAGTGGGATGCATTGAGTGCAAATCGAGTCGATTACTTTGTTGCCAACTCACAAAATACTGCACGTCGCATTTGGCGATGCTATCGCCGTCCTGCAACCGTGATTTACCCACCGGTAGACATCGAACGGTTTCCCTTTGTCAGTGAGAAACAAGACTTTTATGTAACGGTTTCCCGCTTAGTTAGTTACAAGCAAGTATCTTTGATTGTGCGTGCTTTTAACCAACTCAAAAAGCCTTTAGTCGTTATTGGTACTGGACCAGAACTCAAGCAAATTCGCAACTTAGCACAATCGAATGTTCAAGTACTAGGAGCACAGCCGAATGAAGTTGTTGAGCAGTATATGGCTGCCGCCAAAGCATTTGTTTATGCAGCTTGTGAAGATTTTGGTATAGCTCTTGTAGAAGCACAAGCTTGTGGTACTCCGGTCATTGCTTATGGAGCAGGCGGAGCGTTAGAAACTGTACGTTCGATTTGGCAATATCCAGACACAGGAACTGGTATATTTTTTTCAACCCAAACAGAAGCAGCCTTAATGGAAGCTATCGAAAAGTTTGAAGCCTATCACAAAGCATTTCAGCCTGAGTGGATTCGTACTCATGCTAATCAGTTTGCTGCTGATGTGTTTAGTGAGAAGTTTCTCGCGTTTTTGCACAACTCGTGGCAAGACCGCTTGACAAAAAAACAAAGTTTTTTGGATTGAAGTACTATGCTTGTTCTTGGTTTCCCGATCTCCCATTCCTATTTTAGGATTGTCGGGATCGCATTCGAGCTATCTTGCATCATCAGGCTTTAAAATCATGACTAAATGTGGTGTGGATTGTTAAGGAGTAAAATGACTGCCCATTCGCTCCTCTCAGGCAAAAGATTACGGGCTTTCGTGCAATCTGGTTTTCAGAAGCGATCGCCCAGCGATAAAAGTAGAACGTTGTTGCGATCCCTCTTATTCTTATCTGCTAAAAAGCTGTTCATCACAATATCGCTTGATTTTGTCAGTCGAGAGTTCATCAAAAGACTGTTTGACGTTATCTTCTCTCTGTCGGTTCTGATTTTATTTTCTCCGGTTTATCTACTGTTAGCATTACTCATTGCTTATAGTTCAGAAGGACCAGTGTTTTACATCCAGGAACGAGTTGGAAAAAACTATCAGTCGTTTGAGTGTATCAAGTTCCGAACAATGGTAACGAACGCTGATGAGATGTTACTAGAATTAATGGAAGCATCGCCTCATCTACGGCAAGAATTTGCCGACAATTTTAAGCTAAAACAGGATCCAAGAATTACAAAAATAGGTCGCTTTTTACGATTAACTAGCCTTGATGAATTTCCCCAATTTTGGAACGTTCTTAAAGGAGATATGAGTGTTGTTGGTCCTCGCCCTTTAGTAGCTCAGGAATTGTATATGTATGGTTCTCATATTGACAAGGTTTTGACAATCAAACCAGGAATTACCGGATTGTGGCAGGTATCAGGGCGTAACGATATTCCTTACAACCGGAGAATTCAGATAGATCTTTACTACGTCAAGTTCCACAACTTTTGGCTTGATTTATGGGTAATTGTGAAAACAATCGGAGTCGTTATTGTCCCAAAAAATAACGGTGCTTACTGAACATATGTATATAGAGAACTGTGCTACAGGACTATGCTAGCTATTGCTTAGTGGTTGGTAAGCCAAGCCAAAAGCCTTGCCTGTTATAAGTAAGCGAGATACTTACGACAATCTTGAGGCTAATGGCTAATTACAAGTTGATTTAATTTCCGCGAACTTAAAACCTGATTTGCACATCAATCCATATCTAGATTGTGCCAAACTAAACTGACACTTTGATTGTTTCTTGGCAACAGATGTTAGTTAGCGTAAAGTTTAATTTAACAATTATTGTAGTGTTCACCAAGCAACACCAAACAAGATATGGTGAACCGCTGGTGCCTATGTTAAGTTGTAGCAGTTTTACTGTACCCAATTTGAAACAGGTTATAAATCACCGAGTATGACGCAACGTAAACGAGCGCTAATTACAGGAATTACTGGTCAAGACGGCTCCTATTTGAGCGAGTTTTTACTAGAACAAGGCTACGAAGTTCATGGCATAATTCGGCGGACATCAACATTCAACACGGATCGGATTGACCATATCTACGAAGATCCCCACAAAGAAGGGGTGAGGTTATTGTTACACTACGGCGACCTCACCGATGGAACAACTCTACGTCGGATTTTAGAAGAAACCCAGCCGACAGAAATTTATAACCTTGGTGCGCAATCACACGTACGCGTAAGCTTTGACTCACCAGAATACACTGTAGATTCGGTTGCGATGGGAACACTAAGGCTACTTGAAGCTATTCGCGACTACCAGCGACGTACTGGTATTGAAGTCCGTTTCTATCAAGCAGGTTCGTCAGAAATGTTTGGCTTAGTACAAGAAGTTCCACAGAAAGAAACTACACCGTTTTATCCACGTAGTCCATACGCTTGCGCCAAAGTATACGCGCACTGGCAAACCCTCAACTATCGCGAATCTTATGACTTGTTTGCGTGTAATGGCATTTTATTTAATCACGAATCACCACGGCGTGGAGAAACCTTTGTGACACGCAAAATTACTCGGGCAGTCGCACGGATTGTTGCAGGAAAACAAAAGAACATTTACATGGGTAATCTTGATGCCAAGCGTGACTGGGGGTACGCGAAGGACTATGTACGTGCGATGTGGCTGATGCTACAACAACCCGAACCTGATGACTATGTCATTGCAACTGGAGAAACACACTCTGTAAAAGAATTCCTTAAATTAGCATTTAGTTATGTCAATCTTGACTGGCAAGATTATGTCGAATTCGACGAGCGTTATTTACGCCCAGCAGAAGTTGAATTATTGATTGGCGATCCTACAAAAGCTAAGCAAAAACTCGGTTGGCAACCGTCAGTTACGTTTGAGCAGTTGGTCGCACTCATGGTGGAAGCTGACTTAAGAGCTTTGGGTCAAGAATCACCTAATGGTAACGGTGCGCAAGTACATGATTTGGCTACAATTCGTCAAGAGCTGGGTAGTTTACACTTTTAGGCAAAACTGACAAGGAATTAAACAGATGGCAGCCTTAGATTTGAACGACAAACACATTCTTGTCACTGGTGGGGCTGGATTCTTGGGTCGTCAAGTGATTGAACAGCTGTGTCTAGCAGGAGCCGAACAGCAAAAAATTACTGTACCGCGATCGCACGAGTGTGACTTACGCAGTTTAGAGAATTGCCAACGCGCAGTCGATCAGCAAGACATCGTCATCCACTTGGCGGCTCATGTTGGTGGTATTGGTTTGAACCAAGTGAAACCTGCTGAACTTTTTTATGACAACCTGATGATGGGTGCACAATTGATTCATGCTGCCTATCAAGCTGGAGTAGAAAAATTTGTTTGTGTTGGCACAATTTGTGCCTATCCTAAATTCACACCAGTGCCCTTCAAAGAAGATGACCTTTGGAATGGATATCCAGAAGAAACAAATGCTCCTTATGGTGTCGCAAAAAAAGCCCTTTTAGTACAACTTCAAGCCTACAGGCAACAATATAATTTCAATGGTATTTATTTACTACCAGTAAACTTATACGGTCCAGAAGACAACTTTAATCCTCAAAGTTCTCATGTGATTCCTGCACTTATTCGTAAAGTCTACGAAGCTCAACAAAAAGGTGATAAGGAAATTCGAGTATGGGGCGATGGCAGTCCTACCCGTGAGTTTCTCTATTCGGAAGATGCAGCACGGGGCATAGTTATGGGAACATTATCTTATAACGAGCCTGAGCCTATTAACTTAGGTACGGGCTTTGAGATCTCCATCCGCGATTTGATTTCTTTAATCTGTGAATTGATGGAGTTTGATGGCAAAATTGTCTACGAAACCGATAAGCCAAATGGTCAGCCACGTCGTTGTTTAGATACAGAACGAGCGAAAAAATTTGGCTTTACTGCTCAAATTGATTTTAGGCGAGGATTAAAAAATACTATTGATTGGTATCGGCAACACGCAAACTAAAATGTGAGAGGGTGAGGTGATTTCGCCCTCTTTTTTAGAATCAAGCTCTTAGCTCTATTGGTTAAGTTATTCTAAATTCAGAACTTAATTGCGTTCATAGATACGAAATTAAGCTTATGAAAAAGGATTTTTTCCTTCGGAGAACAGTCAGCGCTTATAGGTGCTTTGGCTGTAGTAGCATTTCTTTTAGCTGCAGAACTCTGCAATTTTATAGTTAGAGATTTTAGGAGGAACTTACAGCTAAATGATGAGCAAATGAACCAACACAAAAATAGTGAAATAATCGCTCCTAACTTTAAATAAATAGTCTCACTTTTTTAATTAAGTTGACTTACTAGTTCAGTATTCGCTGAGACTAAGCCCATCATAATGACTGATGGTGGTTAACTTAATAAACACCAAAACATATACTTTACGAAGCTAATAGTGATTAGTCAGCCTGTAAAAGTAGAATTGCGCCGTTTACTGCTTCACAAGCGGCAATCTATGAACTTGAAAGAGTGGCAGGAAAAAAGTCGTCTTATCTGCTCTCACTTACAAGCATCATCACCATTTACTCAAGCAAAGACCATTCTGACCTATTTTAGTTTTCGTCAAGAACCAGATCTGAGTGCGTTATTTACAGCAAAAAAAAATTGGGGTTTCCCACGTTGTATCAATCAATCATTAAATTGGCATTTGTGGCACCCAGGGAACGATACTCGAATTGGAGATTATGGCATTCTAGAACCTCTCCCTTGTGCCCCACTAATCAAAGCTAATGAAGTAGATTTAATTTTGGTTCCTGCTGTTGCTTGTGATATTCGAGGCTATCGTTTAGGTTACGGAGGTGGTTTCTACGATCGCTTACTCAGTTCTGCCGAATGGAAGTCAAAGCCTACAATTGGCATTGTTTTTGACTTTGCTTACTTACCTCAGTTACCTATTGAGACTTGGGATATACCTTTGCATATTGTTTGCACAGAAACTGGCTTGAAAATGATGCAATAAAACTTCCTCAATTTGATTACGCCAGCGCAGAGGACTATTGTCCTCTGCGCTCTAACTGCATACTTTTAAGTAAGTATTTAGTTAGAAAAATACACTTACTATAATATTATATTTAAAATACAAAGTCAAGATTTCTTCTAAATATAATACTGAATTTGATAACAATTTTCTAAAATAAGTAAGTTCTTAAATTAAGAGAATAAAATTAAGATTATTATGTCCTAAATGTTGCTCATAAATCTTCTTTAAGTAGAATGAGATTTAAATCATAAAACCATACTCTGTTTAGATAAATAAAGAATAATGCACAACAATACCAAATTAAAGGCAATACTAAAATCTAATTCTTCTTTCCTTACCTAAAGGATGGTATTTTTATTTTCATGTGTCAGTAGAGTTACAGATTTTGACAGCAGATGAGTAAAGTTAAAACCCAAGGACGAGTTAAGAATCAACACATATGGGCGGGAAAGTATGTGTTGATGTATGGGTTATTAGGGGCGATCGCGCTCATCATGCTATTTCCCTTACTTTGGCTAATTAGCACTGCCTTCAAGTCATCAAGCGAAAACATATTTCAATTTCCGCCACAGCTGTTACCTAGTCAGCCTACAGTAGAAAATTTTGCACAGGTTTGGCAGACGAATCCTTTTGGACAATATTTATTTAACAGTACGTTAGTTGCTATCTTGACAGTCACGCTTAATTTGCTTTTTTGTGCATTAGCAGCATATCCGTTGGCAAGATTAGACTTTCGAGGCAGAGACTCAATGTTTACCGCGATTGTCGCGACGATTATGATTCCTTTTCAAATTGTCATGATTCCCTTGTATATTCTCACTGTGCAGTTAGGCATGAGAAACAGCTATTTAGGAATCATTTTTCCTGCACTTGCTTCAGCATTTGGCATCTTTCTACTACGACAGGCTTTTCAGGGCGTTCCCAAAGAGATGGAAGAGGCAGCACGCATTGATGGCTGTTCAGAATTAGGTTTATGGTGGTTTGTGATGCTTCCTGCGATTCGCCCTGCATTAGTCACTTTAGCGATTTTTGTTTTTATTGGCTCTTGGAGTGATTTCTTGTGGCCTTTAATTGTTATTGATCGACCAGAACTATACACTCTACCTTTAGGAGTCGCAACGTTAGCAGGGACGTTTTCTCTCGATTGGCGCTTAATTGCTGCAGGTTCTGTAATCTCGATTGCGCCTGTGTTGATAGTATTTTTACTGCTACAGCGCTACATTGTGCCAACCGAGACCGGAAGTGGAGTTAAAGGCTAGAAATTAACGCGGACGAATAACTTGAGGAGCTGCGATCGCCATTGCATCAAGAGTGCCAGTCTGGTTATATGCTCCTGACCATACTGCAACCAACGAATCACATAACTGTAGCATTTCAGCTTCACTGTGCATACCCCATAAGGCAAGTGGTTTGCGAGTAGAATGAGACAATGCTAGTCGCCAGTTAATAGGAATACTAGGAGCAGCGTTATAGGCACCTGATAAAGCACCAGTGATTGAGCTGACATGCGGTTGACACGCTGCTCGCTTTACAGAAAGCTGAAAGTCTTCTAGGCTACTTAAGAAACAGTAAAATGCCAAGGCGACCGCACTACGAGGTTGTCCTAACACTGAGACAGCTTTTGCTAGGCTAGCTTGATGTTCTAATAAACTTTTTACCTGCATCAACTGTTGAGTTAGTAATGATTGAGGCGCTTCTATAAAATGAACGACTAATGAAATTAAGCTAGCTACCTGGAGTTTTTCTTTCAAAGACAATGCGATCGCATATCCAACAGCTAAAACTCCAGCAACTATTTCTGGATCGTCCTGCCATGATACAAACTGCCGCAAATTGTGTTTCAACTGAGTTTCGTTGTCGTGATAGAAAAGTGCGATCGGTAATGCCGCAATAATAGCTTTAACTGGATTAATAGGTCTACTTTGGCTTGAGAAGTAGGAATGACCTGCACCCATATCCATTATCTCTTTTTGAATCAAACTTTGCGCTACTGCAGTTCCTAGACGTTCCCATAAAAAATCTTCTGCAGTGGAGCTTGAGGCATCTGAATTTATTTCGGTGTTGACGAGGGAAAATCGACTCACATGAGTTAGCATGCCTCCAACTGCCGCGCCTAATAAAGTGCCGCGGAATCGACTACAAAGTGAGTAACGCATTTCTGCAATTTTTTGAATATGACAACTGAGTCGTTTGTGATAGATAATTGCTCAGCTAATTTAATATTGTGTGTAATCCGTATCTCTAGCAAGTACAAGCCTCAGGATGACTTACTAAGATAATTAACTAACGCCTGTAGCCCCAAGCGATAGCTCTCTGCTCCAAAACCACTAATCTGCCCTAACACCACCGGCGCTATATAGGAATGATGACGGAAAGTTTCTCGTTGATAGATGTTGCTGATATGAACCTCTACTGTCGGTAGCATAACTGCAGTAAGTGCGTCTCGCAAAGCGACACTAGTATGCGTATATGCACCTGCGTTGATCAGTATACCTTGATGCTCATTCCTTGCTGCATGGATAGCATCTACTAAAACACCTTCGTGGTTTGACTGAAGGGCTACAATAACTACACTTAGCTTCTTGGCTTCTTCTTCTAAGAGGCTATTAATATCTTCTAGATTTGTGAAGCCATAAACCTCTGGCTCGCGTTGCCCTAAGAGATTTAAATTTGGTCCATGTAGTACAAGAATACTGCTCAATTGCTACATCTTAAAAAGAGGTTTTATGAACTACTGATAGCGACGTTGTCTATCATCAACTGGAATAGGAATTGGCTCTGGTTCTGGTTCAGCTTCTGGTCCCAACAAAGTTTCTATTAGCCTACGTGCCCATTCCTTTAATTTTTCCAGTACTTTTTCTAAGTAGTCCATTGAATCGATTGCTCCTAAAATACGACCTAGATTGCTTCGCTGACCTAAACGAGAAAATTTTGCCTATGGCTGAATTTTAAGCTTGTAACTTTTACTTAATATTAAACTTATCATATCAGCTGAAACTGGGTTCATGACACCATAGACAGATATCTTGCTAAACACGCCAAGTACTGGGAGTATTTATCCTAGGATTTTAATTATAGTGGCAAGCAATACAAATCTGTAAGCGTATAGCAACTCTTAATTTTTTCTTTATTAGTAGCATTAATTACATGCTCTGATATTTTGTTGTCTATTAATGATCTTTTTCAAGTAGCTTTCGCCGTAGCAAGTCGAGGGCTGTGCAAGCACTTAAGTGACGAATGAGCGATCGAGAACGATCTTGACCATAGCGGTGTTCAAAGACTTGCACTTTTTCATTTGATTGAGCCAATCCAATGTAAACAAGACCAACTGGTTTAGTAGAAGTACCGCCATCAGGTCCAGCGATACCAGTAATACTTAATCCCCAAGTTGTTCCTAGCAGCGATCGCACGCCTTCTGCCATTTGAGCTGCGACTGTTCTACTGACGGCTCCTTCTTGTTGGAGAGCTTGAAGATTTACACCTAACAAAGATACTTTGACTTGGTTATCGTAGGAGATAACTCCGCCCATAAAGTAGCGCGAACTTCCAGCAATATCAGTCATCATTTGTCCCAGTCCCCCACCAGTACAAGATTCAGCAACACTGAGTGTCGCATCTTCACGTTGTAACAATTGTCCTACCACAGAAGCTAACGAGTCCTCATCTTGACCGTAATAATTTAGCCCTGCAATTGCTTGGAGTTGTTGCTCGATGGGAGCTATGAGTTGTTCCGCTTCAGCTTGGGAATTGGCTTTAGCTGAGACGCGCAACTTTACTTCTCCACGGCTAGCATAAGGAGCTACTGTAGGATTTGGTAGGTTAAGAAATGCAGATACTTTTTCTGCCAAAGTAGACTCAGCAATTCCCCAAAACTTTAACGTTCGACTGTAGATAATTTCTTGACCAAATCCTAAGTTTTTGAGGTATGGTACGGCAGTTTCTTGCCACATTCGTTGCATTTCTGATGGCACACCAGGAAAAGTAAGGATATGCAAATTAGAAATTGGCGACCAGATAATGCCAGGTGCAGTACCGGAAGAATTAGGCAAAACTTCGGCTCCTTCAGGAATCAATGCTTGCTTGCGGTTACTCGGTGTCATAACACGACCGCGAACAGCATATTTTTGAGCAATATCTGCTAGAATTTCTGGTTTTTCGACAAGAGGAACACCAAAAAAATCTGCGAGGGTTTCAGTTGTCAAGTCATCAGGAGTTGGACCAAGACCGCCAGTGAAAATGAGAACATTTGAGCGATCGCTAGCAATTTTAATGACCTGTTTGAGTCGCTCTACGTTGTCTCCAACAACAGTTTGATAGTAATGAGGAATTCCTAAACTCGCGAGTTGCTGTGCTAGGTATTGGGCATTTTTGTTCAAAATATGGCCCAAGAGTAACTCGGTGCCAACACAAATAATTTCAGCAGTCATATGATGAGCTTTTAGCGATTAGCGATTAGCGATTAGCTATGAATTAGTTTTTACAGTTTACGCTTATTGTCGAGCGTGCTTCCAAACTTGCCAGCTGGTGTAACTCAAAAGTGAGGTTGCAGCACAGGCGTAAGCAATACCACTAGGTATACCTGCAAAAGCTAGTGCTAACGTTCCAACCCAGAGAGTTAATGAGTAAATGAACAAAACTGCTAATCTGTGTGACAGCCCAGCACGTAATAGCCTGTGATGTAAATGACGCTTATCTGCATTAAAAGGCGATTTTCCCTGTCGGAGTCGTGCCAAAATGACTGCAGACATATCCACAATTGGTACTGCTAAAATCAGATAAGGTAACACTACAGCGGTAACGGCTGTAGTTTTGGCAAGTCCAATAACACCCACGCCAGCTAAGGTAAAACCTATAAAATAAGCTCCGCCATCTCCCATGAAAATCTGAGCTGGATTAAAGTTATAGCGGAGAAACCCTAACGTACCACCGGCGAGAGCAGCTGCAATCAAAGCTGCTGCTGGTTGCTGCATAAACAGTGTCACGAATAGCATGACAGTGGCTGCTATTCCTGAAACTCCGGCAGCTAAGCCATCAAGTCCATCAATCCAATTAATTGCATTGACCATCCCAACTAGCCAAATCACCGTAAAAGGTAAACTCAGCCAGCCAAGTTGAATCAATCCAACAAAAGGAATACTCAAGAAGTCGATGTGTACGCCCATCTGCCAAACAACCCCCGCAATGATAACTTGCATCAGGAGGCGCAAGAAAGGCGATAAGCTAAACAAGTCATCTGCTAAACCAATCAAGAAGAATGCGATACCGCCAAGGGTAACACCCCATACTTCCCATTCTTTTGTTGGCGGTAAGATTCCAAAGCCACCAAGCGCCCAAACAATTAATAAAGCTACAACCGTCCCAGTAAAAATGGCAACTCCTCCTAGGCGTACCATAGGACGCTGATGCACTTTACGTTCGTTTGGTCGATCAACTCGCCCACTTTTGATTCCAAAAGTCTTAACAACAGGAGTCATCCAAAGAACGACTATGGCAGAGAAGAAAAAGGCAATTAGATGGTATAGCTGAATAGGCATCTGCAGATACTCAGTTGCAAGACAACGTCTCAGCCAAAGTTTACCTGCATTTGCTGTATTTGTGTGGACATTTAGTAGAGAAAAGTCAAAAAGGAGTGAGGGGCTAGTTTTAAGTTTTGAGTTTTGTTAGCGTAGCGGTGCGTTAGCACGTTTTGAATTACAAGAAATTTTTAACTCAACACTCAACATTCATAATTCATAACTCTCTAAGCTCAACACTCATAACTATTGACCCCTAACCCCTTAATTAGGCAAGTGCTGGTACTGAGATATTAAGATGTGGATAAAGCGGGAAGCGATTGCACAATTGTGCTACCCGTTGCCGACAAGTTTGTGCTATTGTGTCATCTTCTGGATGCAGTAGGCGATCGGCAATAATATTACCAATTTCAGTAAATTCAGCATTTCCCATACCTCGCGTTGTCATGGCTGGCGAACCAAGGCGTAAGCCACTCGTCACAAATGGTGACTCTGGATCAAAGGGAACTGTATTTTTATTAGCAGTGATGTTCACACCGCTGACTAACTGATCGGCTTGTTTACCTGTCATGCCGATGCTGCGTAAATCAACAAGCATCAAATGATTGTCTGTACCATCAGAAACAATCTTAAAGCCTCTCGATTGCAGCTGAGTTGCCAACACACGCGCGTTTTCAATAACTTGCGAGCTATAAATCTTAAATTCTGGTTTAAGTGCTTCTCCGAAAGCAACTGCCTTACCTGCAATGACATGTTCTAATGGTCCACCTTGACTACCAGGAAACACTGCCTTATCCAGCTTTTTCCCTAGTTCTGCGTCGTGGGTTAAAATCAATCCGCCGCGAGGACCGCGCAGCGTTTTGTGTGTAGTTGTAGTGACAACATCACAATAAGGAATTGGGCTAGGATGCAAGCCAGTCGCTACTAAACCAGCAATGTGGGCAATATCAGCTAATAAGTAAGCACCAATTTCATCGGCAATACTTCTAAATTTCTCAAAGTCAATAATTCGTGGATACGCTGAATAACCACAAATCAATAACTTAGGACGGTGTTGTCGTGCTAGGTCGCGAATTTGGTCGTAATCAAGTTGCTCGGTTTCTTGGCTAACACCATAATGACAAACTTTAAACCACTTACCAGAGACATTAACGGGAGAACCGTGAGTCAAGTGTCCTCCGTGGGATAAATCCATTCCCATAATTGTGTCCCCAGGTTCCAGCAGTGTCAGAAACACAGCAAAATTAGCTTGTGCGCCAGAATGTGGTTGGACATTGGCATGCGCCGCACCAAATAGTTGCTTAGCACGCTCAATTGCGAGTTGCTCAATTTCATCAATGTACTCACAACCACCGTAGTAACGTTTTCCTGGTAAACCTTCGGCGTATTTGTTAGTTAGTATTGAACCTTGTGCGGCTAAAACTGCTGTGGAAGTAAAGTTTTCGCTGGCAATTAACTCTAAATGATCGCGCTGGCGCTGCAGTTCTGAGTTAATCAAATCTGCAATAGCAGGATCTGTTTGTGCGAGAAAGTCTAAGTTAGTGCGAGTCACTTGCTGATATCCCTAAAAATAATTTAGAACAGTGGTTATCTACCATCATCAATAGATTTTGCTAGCTAATTTTAGCGTTGATTGCACTTGTCCTGTTTCTTCATGCGCGATCGCACCACCCTGTTCTTTGTAGTGGTCGATTACCTCAACTACTCATCAGTATATTAAGCTGTGTATGAATTCTTACAGTATTTCTGAACTCATACCATAAAATGGAATTAAGTCAATTGGGGGTTCTAAAGGAGGCAGCGGATGTTAGTGGTTTTGATAGAAGATCAAATCCTTGCCCCACATCAGGTTTGTCAAAGTTGTTTGCTTGCAGATCAAAGTGGACAACCCCGCTGGCGTCAAGGTCAACTACGCTGCGGTCAAGCACTTCATAAATTGGCAGCAAGTCAGCCAGATCAGTACCAATGTATAATGGGCTTCAGAATTGCCAATATTGAATAATCCATCAACCTTGTAGCGTGGAAATCTTCTCGTTCACGAAATTGATGTCAGTAATTTTAAGAGGACTATAGACCTGCGTTATCCTGTAGCTTAGTGACAGCACAAATTTAGGAGGAGAATAATGGCTTGGCGCGGGTCAACGACTGTTTGGGATAGAATTTTTGCTAGTCTTGCTTATTTATTACCATTAGTTGATGTTGTTGGGCTTCTACTACGTGTAGGTTTACAAAATACTATTTTTGGGGAATTTCCTGCACTGAGAATTGTTTTAGTGCCTTTGCTACCTTTGGTGCAAATCTACTTTGGTATACCATTTGTAGGGCTCATTGTTTTCTTTGTCTTGTTCTTACTAGTTGTCAGGAACGAACGGGTTAGTCACTTTATCCGCTTCAACACAATGCAGGCAATATTAATTACAATTGCGTTATTCTTGTGCAGTATTTTGGTGCAAATATTAGCACCTGTGCCTGGTACGACTTTCGCAGTTGCAACGCTCGCTAATACTATTTTTCTCGGTGTAGTTATAGCGGCTGCCTACGCAGTTGTGCAGTCTTTGCTTGGTCGTTATGCAGAAATTCCTGCGCTCTCTGATGCAGTTTATATGCAAGTCCGCTAGGACTTCTCGAATGGTTGCACTACAGTGTATTCTCTAGAAATCACTGTATTTTCCAATCGACCAATTCCCTCAATTTCTACGACAACAAGATCGCCTAATTGTAGTGGTCCTACACCAACAGGAGTTCCTGTCAACACGACATCACCAGGAAGAAGTGTCATGATCTGACTAATATACGACACCAGAACATCTGGTGAAAATACCATTTGATCAATACTGGCAGATTGTACTGGCTGCGCTTGTTCATTAATAAATGTCTGTAAACGCGCTCCAGGACTGAGTTCTCGGACAATCCAAGGTCCCAAGGGGCAAAAGGTATCAAATCCTTTGGCGCGCGTCCATTGACCATCGCGTTGCTGTAAATCGCGTGCAGTAACATCATTGGCGATGGTATAGCCCCAAATTTTGTTTTGCGCTTGCGCGGCTGTACAGCCGAAAGTGCGATCGCCAATAATTAATGCTAATTCTCCTTCGTAATCGACTCGCCGCGTTTGGGATGGATAAATAATCTCACCGCTAGTAGGAATAATTGCTGTAGATGGTTTGAGGAATAACAATGGCTCTCGCGGGACTTCTGTCCCCATTTCTGCAGCATGATCGGCATAATTTTTCCCAACTGCAACAATTTTAGAGGGAGAACACGGAGCTAGAATTTGGTAGCTTTCTGGTTCTAAATGTAACTCTGTAGGCTGACCTTGTAACCACGGAGGAGCATCAAGTACCTGAACGCTTTGGCTAGGTTTGAGTAACCCGTAGTAAATCCGTCCCTCTTGATTTTGAACTCGGACGTAGCGCTGCGCCATAAAGTGCCGTTATTCTAGGTTTTGAGCTTAACGACTGCCAACTGTTGAGGCAAATCGCAATCTATCATAATCACACCTCAGCATACATTGCATAGGTTGATTAAGTTTGTAAGATATCATCTCATCTGCAGTTAACTTAGTCTTTTTTAGCAGCGATCGCTCACTACATAGGTTATGGCATAAATGACTAACTTTGCTAGAATTATAATTCCTTGTTGCTTGGGAAATTGTTTGATGGCAATACAAACCATTAAAAGGCGCTCAAGCAGCCATGTTGTCCATAAGGAATATCGCTATGGCTTATACTTACGAAACAATGTACATTTTGCGTCCTGATCTAGGAGAAGATCAGGTGGCACAAGCTGTGACAAAATATCAGAACATGCTTGAAGAACAAGGAGCAACACAGCTTGAAGTTCAAAACCGTGGTAAACGTCGTCTTGCTTATGAAATCGCTAAGCATCGTGAAGGTATTTACGTTCAGATGAACTACCAATCTCCTGGACGTGTTATTGCCCAGCTAGAACGAGCAATGCGATTGAGTGATGAGGTCATTCGCTATCTCACTATTAAGCAAGAAGTTGAAGTTATAGAAAGTACAGATTCACAACAATTACCGGAAGAAGCAGTTGTTAGTTAGTATCTGACTAGAATACGGTATAAATCCCGCTTAACTGTATAGAAAGCGGGATTACTTTTTTATATATTTACATTCTGCGATCGCGCAATGCTGCTATTAGCCACTCAACTAAATAATAAGAAATCTTTTGCTAAAGGCTAATACAAGCTCATAAAAACTTATTTTAACTAAGTTAAATTCTGGACTCATCAACTGCATGGCGTTTTAACGCGCACTAAGAGTAGATTGATAAGTTAACGGATTCTCTCAAAATAGCCACATCTTATTTGCACGCATTCTTGATCCAAGGTTTTGTCATCAGGCGACGAGTTCAAATAATTGCAATTTAACACTCCTATTGCAATTGCTCATCTTAATAAGCAAGACTAAAAATTGTCTCTTTTTGGTTGGATTCCTGCACTGATTACCCTTAAAGAAAAATCTTAAGCTGCTAGGATAGCAGGCTCAGTCAAAGTCAAAACAGCATCATAACTTTCACAGATTTCAAAAACAGAATCAAGTTGAGTCAGTTCTAAAATTAACTTGATAGGCTCAGGCAAATGACATAACACTAAGCGACAATTGTTTCCTCGCGCAGCTTTTAACCCTGTAATTAAAGCTACTAAACCGGAGCTATCCATGAAATCAACTTGTGCAAGATCGACCACCCAAAGAGTACCGCGTTGTAGCATCAGCCTCATAAACTGAGCCTCTAATAGCTTGCTACCATCACAATCTAATCTTCCTTGTGGTTGAAGTACGAGCATTGGGCAATTTTCGTTTGTAATCGTCATATAGTTTGTGCGTGTAATTGACATTTGATAAAAACACAAAAATAGAAAATTTCATCTTCTAGAAAAGCAACTTGTAGAATTGCCCAAAAATATGGGTCTATTACACCTATGCAATCTTTAGATGAAACTGGTAATTACGTCTATTTATCTAAGTGGAAAAGACAAACCTTTGAATCAATCCAGTAATTAATCGACCTTAAAAGTCTGTAAGGTTCGATTGTATTAATCATGTTTTCTCTACAGTTTTATTAACTGATCAAAAAGCATGAGATACTGCTTAGACTGGATGAGAGGAAGTATGCCACTAAAAACCTATATTAATTTGTTGTTTTTGTAACATTACTTCAACTAATGCCTTTATTATTTGAACATATTGACTGTCTTCGTAGTTAAGTTCATAGCTTATGGTCGTTAATGAAGTACGATCCTAAAGCTATACGTTTTAATCCCCCTACTATAAAACACTGACACAGAATGATCTCAGTAGATTTTGGGAGCTTTACGGAATCTTTATTAGGTAGAGCTGCTTTTTTAAAGCTTTCATAAAGTAAAAACGAAAAATAAAATATTCAACGATAATAGAGGTTTATGTCTCTGAGCGATGTACCTAACTAAAAGTCCTTAATTGCCAGTTAGCAGCTTTTAGAATATGCATCCAAAAGGGATATATAACTTTAGATAGATTAACTAGAACCTTAAAACAAAAACCGTATTTCCTATTTGACAGCCCTAGCAAAACCAAGCCAAGATGGAGAAAACGTAAATCTTTGTAAAGGCTGCGGGAATGTCTCTGGAGTTTGTATCACTGGAGAAGATCCAGGAGTTTGCGCATTATTACGGCTACTGGGCAATATTTATCGGTATTTTGCTAGAGAACTTGGGAATTCCCATCCCAGGAGAAACTGTAACCTTAATTGGAGGTTTTCTAGCTGGTAGTCAAGAACTCAATTATTGGTTTGTTCTAGGTAGTGCAATCTTGGGCGCTGTTCTTGGTGGCACTTGCGGATATTGGATTGGCAGATATACGGGTTGGGAATTTATTCTTCGTACTGCTGGTTTTTTTCGTATTCCCGCAGTGCGGTTAGAGGAACTGAAAGACAAATTTAGTCAAAATGCAGCTAAAGCAGTATTCTTTGGGCGATTTATTGCTTTATTACGCATCTTTTCAGGGTTATTAGCTGGAATAGCTGGGATGTCTTTTGGCAAGTTTTTTGTATACAACTTAGCTGGGGCAGCCGTATGGGCATCTGTGATGGTTACTTTAGCTTTCTTTGTAGGACAGGTTGTGTCTTTAGAACAGTTAGTGTCCTGGGTAGGTGAATTTGCCATCTTAGCCTTAGCTATTGCTACTGCTTGGATTGTTGTTCCCTTGTGGTGGGAGTCACGCCAAGTTAAGAAAATTGCCAGTGAAGACTAAGAGCAGAGGTGCAGGGAAAGCAGGAGAGATAGAGGGTTTTGAGTTTTGAGTCGTGAAGTGTTGAGTTTAAGAGAGTTATGAGTTATGAAGAGTCTTTTAATTCAAAACGTGCTAACGCACCGCTACGCTAACAAAACTCATAACTTAAAATAATTGCCTCCAGCACCTTTGTTCGCTTTCCAAAACTCTTTCAACTCAAAACTCAAAACTAACCACTAGCTACTAATCACTCGCTCCTAGCCCCTAGCCTCTACCCTCTAGCCTCTGACTTGCTTTGACCAAATTCGAGTTGGTAGTCCCCAAACGTAGATGAATCCTTCTGCAGCTTTGTGATCAAATTGATCGTCAGCACCGTAAGTTGCTAAATCTGGAGTGTAGAGAGAATTATCAGACCAGCGCCCGACAATCGTTGCGTTCCCCTTGAAGAATTTAAGACGCACAGTACCAGATACACGCTCTTGGGTTTTTTGCACAAAGGCATCGAGTGCACCTTTGAGCGGACTGTACCACAACCCGTTATAAATCATTTGGCTGTAAGTTTCTTCAATACCACGCTTGTAGTGGGTGACATCTGCTGTTAAGGTGAGGCTTTCTAAGTCGCGGTGCGCTTGAATTAAAACCAGCAAAGCTGGTGTTTCGTAAATTTCCCGTGATTTGATCCCGACTAAGCGGTTTTCTACCATATCAATGCGCCCAACACCGTGATTACCAGCAATTTGGTTGAGTTGAGCGATCAGTTCTACAGGTGCGATCGCTTCTCCATTTAGTTTGGTAGGCAGACCTTGCTCAAAGCTGATTTCAATGTATTCTGGCGTGTCAGGAGTATCAGCGATCGCCTTTGTCATCAAATAAATTTCTTCAAGTGGTTCGGTGCGGGGATCTTCTAAAGGTCCAGCTTCAATGCTGCGACCGAGTAAGTTACGGTCAATACTATAAGGCGAGGATTTTTTGACTGGCGCTGGAATACCGAAGCGCTCGCCATACGCAATTGTTTCCTCACGACTCATTCCCCATTCGCGTGCTGGGGCTAGCACTTTCAAATTTGGGTTAAGTGCAGCAATAGAAACATCAAACCGGACTTGATCGTTACCTTTACCAGTACAGCCATGCGCAACCGCATCTGCACCGTACTTTTCTGCGGCTTCTACCAGAAGCTTCGCAATGAGGGGACGCGCCAAAGCTGTTGACAGCGGATAGCGATTTTCATACAAAGCATTTGCCTGAATTGCAGCAAAGGCATAATCTTTAACAAAGCTTTCTTGTGCATTGATGACAAGCGATTCGCTAGCACCTGATTGCAGCGCTTTTTGTTTAATTGGTTCTAACTCATCTCCCTGCCCTAAATCTGCGGCTAAGGTAATAACTTCTGCAACGCCCCACTCCTGTTTAAGATAGGGAATACAGACGGAGGTATCTACTCCACCGGAGTATGCTAGTACAACTTTGGTAGCACGACCCATTGATTCCTCGATTTAGCAAAACAACGAGTGATTATTATCTAACTAATTTATGCGCATTCTTGTCAGCCATGGCACAGATTTATTTATCATTCCGTCATAAGTCATGATGACTTACAAATTGACAACGATCTATGGCAATCGTGTTAATGGGTAAAATTCATGATGAATGCTGGTTGTTTACTTGCTCAGATTCAAGCCTGGCTAAAAGCTAATCGTATTATGACTTTTGTAGGTGGTGCTAGGGGGAAGCGTGTTTTTTAGTATTGTGATTCCAACTTACAATCGTCAGCCGATTTTAGCGAAATGTTTAATAGCCCTCGAACAGCAACTTTTAGCAGCTGATAGCGCCATCGAGGGTTACGAAGTTGTCTTGGTAGACGATGGTTCGACAGATGGCACTTTAGAGTGGTTGCAAGACAATGCTGCTGAGTTTCCTCACGTGCGATCGCATTTGCAAGATCACCAAGGACCAGCAGCCGCGCGGAATTTGGGTGTAGAGCGCGCGCAGGGAGATACGATTATTTTTATTGATAGCGACCTCGTTGTTACAGAAAATTTTCTCCAAGCTCACGCTGACGGGCTACAGCAAGGACAGCAAACCTACGGTAGCGATCGCGTTTTTACCTATGGTCTTGTAATCAATACTTGCAATTTTGCCGATCCTACGGCAGAACCGTACAAAATTACCGATTTTTCCGCGGCTTATTTTGCGACGGGAAATGTGGCGATCGCCCGTCAGTGGCTGGAGAAAGCAGGGTTATTTGATACTCGATTTCAACTTTATGGCTGGGAAGATTTGGAGTTGGGAGTACGCTTAAAACAATTAGGCTTAAAACTTGTCAAATGCCCTGCGGCAGTTGGCTATCACTGGCACCCTCCCTTTAACCTCAAGCAAATTCCCAACCTAATTGAAAAAGAAATTCAACGCGGGCGCATGGGAGTTCTATTTTATCAGAAACACCCCATTTGGGAAGTGCGCATGATGATTCAAATGACTTGGTTGCACCGTTTGCTTTGGGGACTGCTTTCACTAGGTGGTAATCTCAACGAACGTAGCTTGGCTCCTGTACTTCAGTGGTTAATCGATCAGGGTAAACCGCAGTTAGCCCTGGAAATTGCGCGGATTTTTCTAAATTGGTACAACGTTCAAGGTGTTTATTCGGCTTACTCTCAAATGCAGTCTGCTTCCCGCGCCAAGTAGGGATTTTGGTGTGATACACTAGTAGAGTTGACCAAAATCGCACATCCAGTTTTTTCGGGTGTTTCCTGTAAGGAAATACACCTGGATGGAGGATTAACCCGAAATTAGGAGAAAATATGCCGGTTGTCTCATTGGCGCAAATGATGGAGGCAGGAGTTCACTTTGGGCATCAAACCCGACGGTGGAATCCTAAAATGGCTCCATATATCTATACCTCCCGCAATGGAGTGCATATCATTGACTTGGTACAAACTGCCCAGTTAATGGACGATGCATATCAGTATACGCGTACTGCCGCAGAACAAGGTAAGAAGTTCCTCTTTGTCGGTACAAAAAGGCAAGCAGCCGGAATCATCGCCCAAGAAGCAGCACGTTGTGGTTCGTATTACGTTAACCAAAGGTGGTTGGGCGGAATGCTGACTAACTGGACAACAATCAAAACACGTGCAGAGCGGTTAAAAGAATTGGAGCGCCGCGAAGAAAATGGAGCACTAGATTTGCTACCAAAAAAAGAAGCTTCGGTACTGCGCCGCGAGATGGCAAAGCTACAGAAGTATTTGGGTGGAATTAAAACGATGCGTAAAATTCCTGATGTAGTCGTGATTGTAGACCAGCGTCGGGAGTACAACGCCGTACAAGAATGTCAAAAACTAGGGATTCAAATTGTGTCAATGTTAGATACTAACTGCGATCCCGATGTAGTCGATGTTCCCATTCCAGCCAACGATGACGCAATTCGCTCAATCAAGCTAATTGTCGGCAAATTAGCAGACGCAATCTATGAAGGACGTCACGGTCAGCTAGAAGCAGAAGAGGAATACGATTACGAAGGTGCAGAGGAAGATCTCGAATACGACGAAAGCGAAATCGAGTATACTGACTCATTGCTACCAGACGAAGAAGAGGAACAAACCGAAGAAGAATAGAATATAGCTTTCTGGAATTATCTGAAAGCTCCAATTTAGTTAAGTAGGAAATTGAGGCAAGATGGCGGAAATATCTGCACAAGTCGTCAAAGAGCTACGCGAAAGAACCGGCGCTGGCATGATGGACTGCAAAAAAGCGCTGAAAGAAAACGACGGTGATATGGACAAAGCCATTGAATGGCTGCGACAAAAAGGTATCACCTCTGCTGACAAAAAAGCTGGGCGCGTAGCAGCAGAAGGACTCGTAGGTAGCTACATTCACACTGGCGGTAGAGTTGGTGTATTAGTAGAAGTCAACTGCGAGACAGACTTCGTGGCTCGTCGTGAAGAATTTCAAACGCTGGTGCGGAACATCGCCATGCAAGTCGCGGCTTGCCCGAATGTCGAGTATGTCAAAGTAGAAGATATCCCAGCCGATATCGCCCAAAAAGAAAAAGAAATCGAAATGGGGCGGGACGATCTGGCGAAAAAGCCAGACAATATCAAAGAAAAAATCGTTCAAGGTCGAATTGAAAAACGCTTGAAAGAAATGACTTTGATGGATCAACCCTACATTCGCGATCAAAATATTTCTGTGGAAGATTTAGTGAAACAAGCGATCGCGCAATTAGGTGAAAATATCCAAGTGCGTCGCTTTGTCCGCTTTGTCTTAGGCGAAGGTATCGATAAGCAAGAAAGCAATTTCGCAGAAGAGGTCGCTGCGCAAATGGGCAGTAAGTAAAATTAGGGGCGAGGGGTGAGTGATTGGTGCGTGAATTTTTTTGAATCTTAAAGAGTTTTGGAAAGTGCAGCGTGCCGGAGGCAACTATTTTGAGTTTTGAATTACAAAGAAGTGTCTTAACTCATAATTCAACACTCATAACTTCCCCTCACTCCTCGACGCCACTTGCTACAACGGGGGACACCCCCGCAACGCAGTGGCTCCCCCTCACCCTTAGTTTTTGAGGCAATGGCAACGATTGAACAAATTAAACGAGAGATTGCAGCTTTAGAAGAAGCGTGTCGCGTTCTTGCAGAAGAACTTTATGCGGCTTACACTAGTTATTTCATAGCCTTAGCGAAAGCTGTACGGCAACAAGCAATCTTAGCTACTTATCACTTGTGTACACAGGGCTATCCAGAAGCGTTTTTGAGTTTATCTTTTAGCCAGCGACAGCAATTGCAGCAAGATGTACGTAGGGTAATACGGGAAGCAATTGATCAGTTATTGGCGATAACACAGGTTGAGGAAAAAGAAAACTTAGAACAAGAAATTAGAGAAGATATCAAACTGGAAGCTACAGAAGAGGCATTATTAGAATCTGTTAGTCCTCCTACGACAAGTTTTAGCACTCTGGTGAGATTTCCAACAAATCCGATAGATCTGCTCAAGTGGCAGCAAAATATCGAGCAGGCGATCGCCTCGCAACTGAAAACGATTTCGCGTGAAATTAACTATCTACTTCAGCAAGCAAAGATTTTGCCAGAGAAACTCCCCTTTCCATTACTCGATGCAGCATTAAACGCACCAGAACTTCCAGCTGAAGCGACTGCTGGACCGCCAAATTTATTAAACTTATTAGTAGAAGCAGAAAGCAATAGCAATCAAGAAGAATCCAGCGTCACTACGCTTGTTGCTATCTATCTACGGCTAGGCGAAATTGAGTTTGCTGATGCGACAATAAGAACTGAGCGCAACCACATTCGTCATCTAGAAACCCGAAGCCGCACTTTATTGAAAGAATATTACAAGAAACAGCGCGAGCAAGCCATTGCAGAAGCAGAAGCAGCGTGGCGTGCTAGCTGGTTTGAAGATTAGCATTGTATTACCGCTGCGCAGAGTTAAGAATAATGAATGAAGTTAACTCAAAATTCAAAACTTTGAAATTACCTAGTCCAAATTTAAGTATTAAAGTTATAAAGAGAACCGATCGCTCTCGGCTGACTTGCTAATCACTTATGACATCACTAGATTTAGGGCGATTGCAAAAAGCATTGGCAGTAGAAGCAGAACGCGGCTTTGCTGATTTAATAGGTAAGCAATATCGCTTTAGTGAATTTCTCTGTCTTAGTTTTGGTAAACCTCCAGTAGCTCTGCCGTTAGACGAGCGTCAGCGGTGGCAAGAAATAGCAGCACAATTTGCCAAATATCCAGAATTGCCATTAGAAGAACGACAACACCTGGTAGCTGAAGCACGGAGATGCGTGTATCATACACAACGATATCAGCGTGGGGACAATGTCACAAAGCAAAGTACAAAAGAGCGATCGCCCCACTCAACAAAAACGAAACTCCCGCCGACAACACCCTTAGTACAACCGCTACAGACAGAAGCCGCAATCCGTATTGCACCGTACCTAGAGCAACCCTTAAAAAGCTTACCCGAAGTAGGAGTGAGAAGAAGTGGTTACTTAGCAAAACTGGGGTTGTATACAGTACGCGACGTTCTATTTTATTATCCCCGCGACCACATTGATTATGCACGACAAGTCAATATCAAAGAATTGCAAGCAGGAGAGACAGTAACACTATTAGGAACAGTCAAGCGCTGTACTTGCTTTAATAGCCCGCGCAATCCTAAATTAACGATCCTGGAACTTGTCCTTAAAGATAATACTGGTCAAATTCGGATTAATCGTTTTTTTGCAGGAGCGCGATACGGTCATCGTGGTTGGCAAGAACAGCAAAAACGTCGCTATCCTGTAGGTGCAGTTGTTGCTGCTTCTGGATTAGTCAAAGAAAGCAAATATGGTTTAACCTTAGAAGACCCCGAAATTGAAGTTTTGGCACATCCAGGAGATACGATTGATTCGCTGACAATCGGTCGAGTAGTACCAGTTTATGCTTTGACTGAGGGCGTAGGTGCAGATATGGTACGCAAAGCGGTTACGGCGGCTTTACCTGCGTGCGTACATCTCAAAGACCCCTTGCCATTTCGCCTGCGCGACAAGTATGGTTTGATGGAACTAAAAGCGGCGATCGCTAATATTCACTTTCCCTCAGATAGCACTTCTTTGGAAGTTGCTCGACGTCGCCTTGTTTTCGATGAATTTTTCTATTTACAACTCGGTTTACTACAACGCCAACACAAAGCACGTCAAATTCAAAACGGTGCGATTTTAGCACGTACTGGAAAACTTATTCAAACATTTTACCAACTACTACCCTTTGAACTGACTAACGCTCAATCGCGAGTTGTTAACGATATCCTCGATGACTTACAAAAAACAGTACCGATGAATCGTTTGGTACAAGGAGATGTAGGTTCGGGAAAAACTGTTGTTGCTGTCATAGCAATCCTTGCAGCGATTCAATCAGGTTATCAAGCAGCGTTAATGGCTCCAACAGAAGTGTTAGCAGAACAACACTATCGCAAATTAGTTAGCTGGTTTAATCTGTTGCATTTACCCGTAGAACTGTTAACAGGTTCTACAAAAACTGCAAAACGCCGCCAAATTCATGCTCAACTAGAAACAGGTGAATTACCGCTATTGGTCGGTACTCATGCTTTGATTCAAGAAAAAGTCAATTTTCAACGTTTAGGTTTAGTTGTGATTGACGAACAACATCGTTTTGGTGTAGGACAACGGGCACAGTTACAGCAAAAAGGCGAATCTCCGCACGTCTTGACAATGACAGCTACTCCCATTCCCCGTACGCTAGCGCTAACATTACATGGCGATTTAGATGTTAGTCAAATTGACGAACTACCACCAGGAAGACAACAAATTCAGACAACAGTTCTATCAGCAAAAGAACGCAGTCACGCCTACGACTTAATTAACCGCGAAATTGCCCAAGGACGTCAAACTTATATCGTTTTACCTTTAGTAGAAGAATCAGAAAAGCTGGATGTCCGTGCTGCTGTCGAAGAACATCAACGACTCCAAGAAAGTATTTTTCCGCAATATCAAGTAGGCTTACTTCATGGTCGCATGAGTTCAGTTGATAAAGATACTGCTATTCATCAATTTCGTGACAATCAAACACAAATTTTAGTGTCAACAACCGTCATCGAAGTAGGAGTTGATGTACCCAATGCAACTGTGATGATGATTGAGAATGCTGAGCGTTTCGGTTTATCACAACTGCATCAATTACGCGGTCGTGTGGGTCGGGGTGCAGCGAAATCTTACTGTCTTTTGATGAGTAATTCTAAAGCAGAGACTGCACTATCGCGGTTAAAAGTCTTAGAACAATCGCAAGATGGCTTTTTCATTTCAGAGATGGATATGCGCTTTCGCGGTCCTGGAGAAGTCTTAGGGACAAGACAATCAGGATTACCAGACTTTACTTTAGCAAGTCTTGTAGAAGATCAAGAAGTTTTGGAATTAGCAAGAGCCGCCGCAGAAACAGTAATTGAACTTGATGCAACTTTAGAACGCTGGCGTTTGATGAAAGCTGAGTTGGAATATCGCTATCAAAAATTAATGGGTGGTGCTATCTTGACGTAGATTGTTAGCGATTAGTGATTAGCTGAGAATGCGAGTGGGAGTGAATTTGCTACTAAATAAATAAACATCCACCTCCGTAGACTACGGGTAAGGCATGCCTCACTCCAAAATCTCATCTTAATGTACGAAAGTACACTTTGCTTGAATAGCCTTGACTTTAGTCTAAGGGCATCTGTGATTTATGCAGAATGTCTATTGAGTTGGTAAAACAGATAGAATTTTAACAGAAGTATATAGTTAAACATTGCTACGGGTTGGCTATATCTACAACTCAGTAAAAATTTATTGGCAATGAAAGTTATGATTCAATTCAAAAGACTATTGAGTGCAACTAGCGTCTTAACAATTATGGTTTCTGGTGCAGCGCTGATGACGACACTATCACCGCCAGTCGCGGCTCAGTCAGCAATATTTGTTGGTCAAGAAGCTCCTTACAGAGTCAGTCAACCGCAGATGGTAGGTTCTTTTATCTACGGTAGTCCTATTCCAACTCCTATGCCTGTAGATCCTGTCACTGGATTTTCTGTTCGTCGGACTCCAATAAATTCATGGAATTCTACTCCTACGAGGAGAACAGGTACAGTTGTTAACTCTACGCTAGTCAATCCTGTTTTAGTGAATCCCACAATTCGAGATTCAACACTCATCAATCCAGTTATTCTCAATTCAGGGCATCGCCGTATTAATAGAGTTCCTTCACGCGTTATTATTATCCCCTCAAACTAGAACGGGGGAAGCAGAGGAGATCGAGAGTTATGACTAGAAGAAGTAGGAATGTTAAGTTATGAGAATTCTTGTCATTCAAAACGTGCTAACGCACCGCTACGCTAACAAAACTTAAAATTCAAAACTCTTTCACTCACTCCTCGCTCCTATCTACCCCATAAACTCAGAGGCTACAATCATTGAGCCAATACCACTATCGGTAAAGATTTCTAGCAGTAAAGCGTGAGGAATTCTCCCATCGATGATATGGGCAGCATGAACGCCTTGTGCGAGCGATCGCACGCAACAGTTAACTTTTGGAATCATTCCACCGCTCACAACGCCTTGTGAGATTAGTTCTCGCGCTTGTTGAATGTCTAGTTTATGCAGCAAGCTAGAAGGATCTTTATACTCTTTCAAAATTCCTGGCGTATCAGTCAGTAAAATTAATTTTTCCGCACCTAATGCGGCAGCAAGTTCACCTGCGGCAGTATCGGCATTGATATTATAAGCTTGACCTGTTTCGTCTGCTGCCACACTTGACACAACAGGAATATAACCACTCTTAACTAGCGCCTCCAAAATATTGACATCCATATTAGTGACTTCTCCGACAAAGCCAATACCCTCTTGACCTTGAGGACGTGCTTTGATCAAATTACCATCTTTACCACACAATCCAACCGCAGAGCCGCCAGCACGGTTAATTAGAGAGACAATTTCTTTGTTAACGCGACCAACTAACACCATTTCTACGACATCCATTGTTGCCGCATCCGTGACGCGCAAGCCATTTTTAAATTGTGGTTCAATTCCCAACTTATCTAACCAGCTATTAATTTCTGGTCCACCACCGTGGACAACGATTGGTCGTAGCCCTACATAAGATAAAAATACAATGTCGCGAATAACTTTATCTTTAAGCGAACTATCTTTCATTGCCGCACCGCCGTATTTTACAACAACGGTTCTTCCGGCAAACTGTTGAATATAAGGCAGTGCTTCACTCAGGACTCGAACACGGGTGGCTTCAGTTTCTCTAATATATTCGCTATCGTTGAACATAAGCAGCTTTTATAAAGCAAAAAGTATGCATTGCAGTTTAAAAGAATTTGCGTTTTTCAACAATCTCAATTGCAACAATTTCAAATCTAAAGTTGTGTTGTAGGTGTCTCGCCCTTCTTCAAGACTTGAGGAATTGCTGCTAATATTCGCGTAGCAAGTTGTTCTGGCGTTTCTTCCAAATTTACATTAACTCGGAGATCTGCTTGTGAATAAAGCGGTTGTCGTTGTTGCAATAGAGTTTCTAGCTGTGTGCGCAAGTCACCCGCTTGGAGTAATGGTCGAGTTTCATCAGTATTTAAACGGGTATAGAGCAATTCTATCGGTGCATCAAGCCAGACAATTAAACCGTGGTGCAAATAACTCCAATTTTCGCGTCGCAGGACAATACCACCACCCGTGGCGATCGCTAAATGTGTATAGGCACAAACTCTTGCTAAGACTTGAGTTTCTATCTGCCTGAATGCTGATTCACCACTTGTCGCAAATACTTCGCTTATTGATTGCTGTGTTACTTGAGTAATAATCTCATCTGTATCCACAAATTTATAGCCGAGTTTGGTTGCTAAAACACGCCCTACTGTTGTTTTACCAGTCCCCATCATGCCAACTAAGTATAAGTTGACTCCTTTCAATAAATTATTTTGCTCAACTGACTTGTTCACAACCTTATCGTTCAGTTACTTACTATTGATTAATATTAAAACTGTAATATAAAAATCTTAAACACTTCATAAATTTCTTTTTTCTCTATGCTTGCTGCACTGAAGTGGTTCATTAAAGAGTTGTTCTAACTCAAATAAATTTGCTATAAAAATTGTCAGTTTTGGTTACTGTGCTCAAATAGCTTTGAATATTTCCCTTTTTTAAAAAAGAGATATCTTGATGATTTTTGATACTTTGATAGATGCGATCGCTTAATTGTTCAACTATATAGGCAGTGAAACACTTTTTTTGAATAATCTGAGGGGCATTACTATCTATAATGTTTCGTCGTTGCAGAAAAGCGATCGCATCCAAAATTTCTAAGTTTGAAGCGTCGAGTGGTATTTCGCTTTGTAAATTTGAGACTAAATTAGACTGAGGGTTTAGTGTCAGCCAGTACAAGACTTGTTCTTCTAGCACAGATAAACGAGATAACTGCTGAGCGATAACTTCTCTCATATCGCTAAAAATAATATTTCCCTGCGCTATAAGTTTGGCGATATTATTAGCAAATACATCTTGAACTACTGTCGCAGCAATTTTAATAAATAAGGGATTACCAGAATAGTAATCAACAAGAAAGTGGCATTCTTCTTCGGAGAAATTGACAATTCCTTTAACTTGCAGAATTGAAGCAACCTCAGTACAACTGAGTCCTGAAATTTTTAATACTCGCACTGGTAAGGCGGCACCTTGGATAGCTGCAATCTCATGAGGCTGTTCTCGGCTAGTAAAAACTAAGCAGCTTTGATGTGAAGATTCTCCAAGACGTCGAATGAACTCGGCATAGCCTTGATAGCCTTCGATATATTTAAAAGAGCGATCGCCAGTATCTAAAAGATCCTCAAGACCATCAAGTACAATCAGGCAACGAAAAGCGCGGAGATATTGTAAAAGCTGCGAAATTTGAGCGTGGGTATCTTTAGCAGGGGAAATTGATTCAGTCGCAAAAAACTGCAGCAGTTGCTCTAATATATCTTCTATGCGTGGTGCGAAGCAGAGCGATCGCCAAATAACATATTGAAAATGTCCTTGAACTTGTTCAGCAATTTTTACTGATAAAGCTGTTTTACCAATACCACCCATGCCTAGTAGGGCAACAATGCGACACCGATCGTCAACAATCCATTGCTGTAGCGATCGCAGTTCTTGATTTCGTCCGTAAAAAATTTGAGCATCAATTGCTTCGCCCCAATCTTGTTTGGGCGTTGTCACGATATTATCCAAGTGTTGATTTGGCAGCGGAGTAGATGCATCATTTATCTTGGCAGTTAAATTTCTATATCCCGCCTTTTCTAGTAGTTGAGCGACGCGACTCCAATTTTGGATTTTAACAGAGTCTCCTGTTTGAAAACTCAACATCTCTTCTATATACTTATATAATCCATTTGATAAATAAACTCTGACTGTACTGCTACTACGGTTTTGATAAATAATGCTGGCTATCTCTGCTGGACTGTAGCCACACAGTAATCCTCTAAGCAATGATCTTTCTACAGCAGTCAAAGACTTTTCCTTTGCTTTGGCTAAATCCATGTACAGCTTGTCTAAATTCCAGAGTTCTTCTGCGGCTGTAAATTGTGACTCTACTAGCTTTGTTTTAGAGTGCATTTTTTCATTAACTTTTAATTTCTGTTGCTACACAATAACAATGTAGTTGATTTTTTTTAACGATTAACAGCGTTAAGCTAACGATTTACATAACGATTGTTAGGTGATAAATTACTTATAACTTAGTTATCTTTGGCTTAATTGATTATCTGATTATTGAAACTTTATCAATTCTTGTACGTCACAACATGATAGGGTTTGCCTTGCGCTCAAGCAAAGTCTAACTTTAATTACTTGTGTTGCTAACGCTACTATGCCTAACTTGAACTCCAACGATCAATAAGTACAAATCTTTGTTAGTTCGTAGGTAGTTCCACCCTTCAGGTGTTATGGATGAGGTTTAAAGCATGGCTTTGATTCGTGAACTAGTGCAGAAGACACTAAAAACTGGCTACTTAACTATTGAAGCAGAGGAACAACTGCGACAATTACTCACAACTCAATACGACCTAGAAGACTTCAATGCTTTCATGGCATTACAGGAAGCTGCCATGATGGGTCAAGTCAAGCAAGAATCTCGCGAACGGTTTCAATACACAGCACTTGAGCAATTCACTTAGTGCGCTATCTAGCTAAAATGAACATTAAATTAAGTAAAATTGTGTCCTAGTATGATTAGCGACGCAGTTAACTGCGTCTGATTTAGCATATTTTATTTCAAGGGTGAATTATTCTCATCCTCAAACTCGTCATCCTCAAAGCCCCAATCCTCATTTTCCTCCGTTGTATTTGTCCTACTACCATAAGGTGGCGTAATCACACGATAGTCAGCATCATAGATTGATTCAGTCTTACCGACACTGGAGTTTTTTGGTTCGTTAGAACTATATGAGTAAACAGAAGATTGATTGCTGCTAGGATTAGGTCTGACTTCGTAAGTTTTAGAGTCTTGGATAGTTGTGTCTGGGCGAGATCCTTGCGGCGTTGTGTTTTCTTCAAAATCCCAGTCATCGTCTGTAGAATTATCGCTACTCCAATCATCAATTGTGTCACTCGTTGTAGACGCGGATGCTGATGAAGATGTAGCACTCGCTGCTGTTGTGTATTCTTGCTTGACAGTACGTTGATTTTGACGTGGTGGGGTGCGATCGCCAAAACTACGCCGCTTTACTTGGCTTTGAGCGAAATAATTTGACGTTTTGAATAAACCTGCAATCAGTAATGCAGAAAAGGCTCCAGCAGCTATACTGAGCAAAATCCACACCGCTAGTGGTAGCGCTAGCGATCGCCCACCCAAAAAGACAAGTGGAAGGACGGGGGACCAGTTTTGCAACAGTAACAAAGTTAGTCCTCCCAACACCACCAATAGCAAAAGTAGTCGCAAAACAGGCATAGTTTTAGGTGATAGGGTACTACCCTTCTATTTTCGCTCTAATCACGTCCCTGCCATCGTTGAATAGGAATACAATCAATATCAAGCTGATCCAAAGCACGGGCAACAACAAAATCAACTAAATCTTCAATTGTTTGCGGTTTGTGGTACCAAGCCGGAATTGCAGGAACAATTCTTGCACCAGCTTCAGCAAGCATTGTTAAGTTTCTTAAGTGAATTAAACTAAAAGGAGTTTCACGCGGTACAAGAACCAATTTGCGTCCTTCTTTTAGTTGCACGTCTGATGCCCGCTCAAGCAAGTCTGAACTCAGCCCAGCCGCAAGCTTAGCTACAGTACTCATACTACAGGGAAGGACAACCATACCGAGAGTGCGGTAGGAGCCGCTGGCAATATTAGCTCCCACATCGCCCCAGTGGTGACAGCAGAGTTTTCCTTGTTCCACACCAACACCAGCTTGCTGCCGCCAGAACTGCTCTTGCTGCAAAGGTTCTACTGGCATCCGGATATTTTGCTCAGCTTGCCAAACCATGTACGTTGATTTAGAAGCAACGAGTTCGACTGCGTATTCAGCAGCTAAGAGAAACTTGAGCGCACGAACAGCATAAATTAACCCTGATGCTCCAGAAACTCCTAAGATCAGGGGTGAGGGGGAGCCAGTGTCGTGCGGAGGTGTCCTCCGTTGAGACGACTGGCGTTGAGTGGTGAGTGGTGAGTGATTAGACACAAGATTATTGGGTTTACTCCTCGTCAAGATAAAAATCAGAATCGGAATTAAGATCTTCCAAATCAGAATTAAAATCGTCGTCGTTATCTTCTAGCAAACCCTCATCTTGGAGCAGATCGCCTTCAGCGTCACCATTGACTGTGACTAAATCAATTTGTTGGCGGTAGTAGTCTACATTTTTCACTTGGACAGCAACGCGATCGCCTAAGCGGTAAGCAGTACGACTTTTACGACCAAAGAGTGCTTGTTGCCGCGCGCGATACTCATACCAATCATCTTTGAGCGAGCTAACATGAACTAACCCTTCAACGCGTAGTTGTTTGCCATTAGCATCTGGAACCGTAATTTCTACAAAAAAGCCGTAGGATTGAACACCAGTGATCAACCCTTGAAAAACTTCTCCAGTCCGCTGTTTCATTAATTGTGCTTTTTGCAACCCAGCGAGATCTTCTTCGGCTTCTTGGACTTCTTTTTCGCGATCGTTCAGTTGCACAACAAGTCTGGCAAGATCTGTTTCTAACTCTTGCTGAATATCTGGTGGTAAGACATTCCACGTGACATTACCGTGAGCAGAACTATGTCGTAGGTTCACCCGCTCTTTGGCTCGTGTTGTCCGGCGATCGCGTCCTTGTTCAAATAAGGTGTGTAATACGCGCTGCAATAGTAAATCAGCATAACGCCATAAAGGCGAATTTCCTCGAGCGTAAGTTGGCAAGGCTAAACCAAAGTGCCGTTGGGGAGCAACGCTGTAAACACTTGGCTTAAGTGTCGCTTGCAGAAGATATGTCAGTACTTGCTCAGAGTCAGGTACTTGCGCAAATTGCTCGGTAAACGCTTGAAAGTCAGCCGATGAAATATTGTCTTCTTGCTCAAGTTGCAGTTCTACACCTAGATTGCTTGCCAACTTGATCATCTCCTGCACATCTTCAGAATCAGGAGCAGGTTGACTGCGATAGATTGCAGGAATTTCCAAAGTTTGTAGATGTTGTGCGATCGCCTGATTTCCTAACAACAGCAACTCAGTTAGTAACGATTTCACTGGCGCGTCATCGGCAACAACCACTCCCAATGACCCCTCATCGTAGTAGGGGTAATCTTCTTGAGGTAGTTTTAGTTCAAAGCTACCACGTTGATGCCTTTGAGTTTGTGCTGCTTGGCTAATAGCAGATAGCTGGCGGATCAGTTCAACAACTGCGGTGGGTAACTCATCAGACGTCGGCTCAGTTGGTTCCTGTTGACCATTGAGTGCTGCTTGTTGTGCTTTGATAATGGCTTGTGTTTGTTGTTCGCTGATTTGTTGATCGACCGCGATTACCGTAGGTTGAATCTCAAACTCAACGATTTGTCCAGTATTAGAGTCAAGAATAAGCAGTACAGACATCGCTAATCTGTCGCTACCCGCTATCAATGAGCAGCGTTCTTGAACAGCTTCAGGAAACAGTGGTAATACTGTGTCTCTTAAGTAAACACTGCTACCTCGTTTGAGGGCTTCTTTATCTAAAGGTGAATCGGGTAAGATGTAATGAGCAACATCTGTGATGTGAATTCCTAAGCGCCATCTTCCTTCTGAAGTTTTTTCTAAAGTCAAAGCATTTTCAATGCAGGCAGCGTCTGCTCTTTCTTGGGTGACGATCGCTATTGTGAGGAGCGATCGCAAATCGAGTCGCTGTTTAATTTCAGTTTTGGTGATTTGACTTGGCAAGTTGGCAGCTGCAGCTAGTAAATTTTCACTAAAACTGCGTGGCAGATCGTGCTTACAGCAAACTAAGTCAATATCCGCAGCTGCTTCTGCACTTCCGCCCAGAACCTGTACCACTCGACCTAGTGGTGGCGACTGTCCTAACGGATAGCGCAAGATTTCGACATGAATGAGATGTTCAATTGCTTCTGTTAAGTTGATATCGCTCGGTACTAAATCAATTTCAAATAATAGTCTGTCATCTAGAGGAACTGCACGAAAGCCTTTTTCAGTTTGTTTTAACCGTGCGAGTAAGCTGTGGTTAGCACGTTCTAAAATTAAGCGAACTTCTCCTTCAGGACTGCGACGGCGGCTACCTTCTTTTGTCAGTCGCACCAAAACGCGATCGCCATTCCATGCCGTACTTAAATGGCTTTCGCGGATATAAATATCTTCTGCGCCCTCTTCGTCTTGGATGGCAAAGCAAAATCCCTTACTCGAACAGCGGAGTTTGGCTTCGATAACTCCTTCTTCGGGTAGGCGTCGATACTTACCGCGTTCTTTAGCTAAAATGCCAATTTTTTCGAGGACTTCCAAGGTAATATGTAGCTTCGTTAGACTAGTGTCTTCGAGACAATCTAATTTTTTCTCTAGTACCTTGGCAGCGACTAATTTATCATCATGAAAATTCGCAAGTAATGTAGCGATTGAAAATTCCATTGAGAAAACCGACCTTTGGTCAAAAAATTATTTGTGTTGTCCTTTGGTGTCATGTGTCGTTGCCTACGCAGCTGTAGCAGCGCTGAGGGAACTTAAGAACAAACTGCAGTTGTTTTACCTATTTGATAAATACAGGTTCTCTACCCACTTTCTGCAGCTTATGCCTTGATTTCGATTTGCTTGCGGCAGAGTAGCGTTGACATACGATATCAGTGTATTCCTCTTTGTGAGGAACAGCAGGTACTCCACACATTGGATGCTACAACAATATTAGTGTTATTCACATCCTCAATACCTACAGATGAACCATCGACAGATAGCAAGCAACACTAACTGCGATGTGAGTTGGCGATGCGCTTGCTGTCCTAGAAGTGAACGGTACACCGGAGTTAAACTCCGGCGGTTGCTAGCTTTACCAGATGTGACCTCCGGTAAGCTTTGCTGCAACCACTGCGTTCACCGCATTCCGCGGTCACTGTTCGTTAGACTGCAGTTATGAGTTTAATGATACTGCCGAGCATCGTTACCTGATTTGTAGGATTGGTAACACTAAATTCAGCAGCAAGCAGACACCTAAAGAGTGAACCCTACTATATTTTAGATAAGAAATGTACTTAGGCAAAGGATTTTTCCGGCGATCGCCAAAATAAAACCAAATAAAATAGTAAATAAGGTAATCCGTGCATACTTGGATGAGGTTAAAAGGAAAACCTACAGACTTCAAGTGAATTTTTAATCAGACTCAGTTCCAAAGCATGAATTTACTCTCACAAGTTAAACTCTCCTACCTCAAGCAGTAGTTAATCATACTTATGTTGGCGCAATTGTTTTTTGCTCGCTATCCTACGGGCAATCTCTTGTCTGAATTAGTCGAGATTTATCAAGGAAAATTTATCGTACAAGCAACCGTTCAAATAGATGGCACAACTCGTGTTACAGGTATGGCAGCCGCAGAAACAATTGAACTTGCGGAAGATCAAGCCCGCGAACGAGCTTTACTTGTATTGATGCAACCTGCTACTACGACACCAGTATCACCAAGCCTGCTGCAGACGACACCGGACACCGCATCCAAACATCAACCAGAAGCCAAATTAGAATTATCTAATTTACTACACTCCCCGCAGCACAAAACTGATCGCATTTCTGTAGACTCCCCTACTGCCGCAGCAAGAGAATCAGATCTAGACGTATTGAGCCTCTCAAATATTGACAGCGATCAAGCACATCCAGTGTGGAATAATGTTACACCACTGCGAACGCGCGACCAAGAATTTCAGGATGAAACAGCAGTTGCTACAGTCAGTTCGCCGATCGATTTATCAGACGCACTGTTAAAAATCGATGTTTTTCTGAAGCGCTTAGGCTGGAGTACGGAGCACGAAAGCGAGTATTTAGAAAGAACTTACAAAAAGCGATCGCGTCAATTCTTAACAGAGTCCGAAGTCGTAGAATTCCAAAACTATTTAGAATTACTGGCTAAAACAGGTGATGAAATGAAGCGTCTCAAGTGGAGTGTGCAACAAGGAAGAGATTATTTACTCCAAACATATAACAAGCGCAAGCGGACTTCATTGACGCATCAAGAGTTACTGGAATTCTTGCAATATTTAGAATCCCAGCCTTCTTTTCAAGATGTCACTTAAACTAACTCGCAACTGCTACAGGACGATTACCAACTGAAGTACGGTTAATGACTTGATCGATGAGTCCGTAGTTTTGAGCTTCATCGGGAGACATAAAAAAGTCCCGTTCTGTATCTTGCTCGATCCGCTCCATTGGCTGACCTGTGTGCGCTGCCAAATACTCATTAAGACGGCGCTTGTGGTACAAAATCTCTCTAGCTTGGATTTCAATATCAGTTGCTTGTCCTTGCGCACCTCCCAAGGGTTGGTGAATCATGATGCGAGCATTTGGTAAACTCATTCGCTTACCTTTAGTACCAGCACTGAGCAGAAAAGCCCCCATACTTGCTGCAAGTCCAGTACAAATCGTACAAACATCCGGTCGAATGTGATTCATCGTATCAAAAATTCCCATTCCTGCCATTACAGAACCACCAGGAGAGTTGATATACAGATAAATGTCTTTTTCTGAGTCCTCGGCATCAAGAAATAAGAGTTGGGCAACAATTAAGTTTGCTAAATTGGCATCGATTTGTTGTCCCAAAAAAATAATCCGCTCGCGCAACAATCGAGAGTAAATATCGAAGGCGCGTTCACCGCGACCTGATTGTTCAATAACAATAGGAATCATGCTAAATTTGCTCGTTGTCTTAGCTTTTCTTAATTTTATCGAGAAGATGTCTAGTTTGGGGCACAGGGGTGAGGGTAAGAGAGTTATGAGTTATGAGTTATGAGTTTTGAATTAAAAGAATTGTTTTAACTCACCCCTCACCCCTCTTAAACTCAAAACTTAAAACTTTTTCACTAGTCCCACGCTCCTCGCTCCTCTCCGCTAGACTAAGCAAAGACGGCAAATGCAAATAGAATTATGACTAATCGCCTTGCCCAAGCTCAAAGCCTTTACTTACGCAAACACGCAGAAAATCCGATTGACTGGTGGACTTGGTGTGATGAAGCTTTGGCAACAGCAAAAGCAGAAAACAAGCCTATTTTTCTTTCCATAGGCTATTCTAGTTGCCACTGGTGTACTGTCATGGAAGGGGAAGCCTTCTCAGATGCGGCGATCGCAGAGTATATGAATGCTCACTTTATCCCCATAAAAGTAGATCGCGAAGAACGACCTGACCTCGATAGCATCTACATGCAAGCTTTACAAATGATGGTAGGTCAAGGGGGATGGCCATTAAATATTTTTATTGCTCCTGATGATTTAGTACCGTTTTATGGAGGTACTTACTTCCCTGTAGAACCGCGCTATGGGCGTCCAGGTTTTTTACAAATATTACAAGCAATTCGCCGCTACTACGACACTGAAAAACAAGACTTACTAGCGCGTAAAGCTGCGATCTTAGAAGCAATTCAAAAAAGTGCGGTCTTACCTCAAACTCAACAATCTGCTGAAGATCTCCTGCGCAAAGGAATAGAAACCAATACTGGTGTTATTACACCGCATGATTATGGCACGCAATTTCCGATGATTCCCTATGCCGAGTTAGCGCTACGTGGTACTCGGTTTAATTATTCTTGGCGTTATGACATTAAACAAGTGTGTCAACAGCGTGGCTTAGATTTAGCCACAGGCGGAATTTTCGATCATGTTGGTGGTGGATTTCATCGTTACACCGTCGATCCGACATGGACAGTACCGCATTTTGAAAAGATGCTCTACGACAATGGTCAAATTGTGGAGTATCTCGCGAATTTATGGGCTGCTGGAGTTCAAGAACCAGCAATTGAGCGAGCGATCGCATTAACTGTGCAATGGCTCAAGCGGGAAATGACAGCTTCTGAAGGTTACTTTTATGCAGCGCAAGATGCTGATAGTTTCACTCATCCAAACGAAACTGAGCCAGAAGAAGGAGCTTTCTACGTTTGGACTTATCATGAGTTGCAACAGATCCTCTCGCCAGTAGAATTAGCGGAGGTGGAGCAACAATTTACCGTAACTCCCCAAGGCAATTTTGAAGGGCAAAATGTCTTACAACGACGACACTCCGCTCAGTTGAGCGAAAGCTTAACACAGGCTTTATCAAAGCTATTTATTGTACGTTATGGTGCAGCACCAGAGTCGTTGGATGTGTTTCCACCAGCGCGAAATAATCAAGAAGCAAAAACTCAAAATTGGTCTGGTCGTATTCCTGTAGTAACAGATACAAAAATGATTGTTGCTTGGAACAGCTTAATGATTTCTGGGCTAGCAAGGGCGTATGCAGTTTTCAAAAAAGCGGAGTATTTAGAGGTGGCGCTCGAAGCGGCTCACTTTATTTTGAATCATCAGAGTGTGAATGGACGCTTTCACCGTCTGAATTACGAGGGACAAACAAGTGTGATTGCTCAATCTGAGGATTATGCTTTGTTTATTAAAGCTTTGCTAGATTTGCACCAAGTCATGCAGGAAAAAGACGAACCAACTGCTTGGCAATTTTGGTTAGAGAAGGCGATCGCGCTGCAAGCCGAATTTGATGAGTATTTGTGGAGCGTAGAGCTAGGAGGATATTACAACACCGCGAGTGATGCAAGTCAAGATCTCATTGTCCGCGAACGAAGCTATGCTGATAATGCAACTCCAGCAGCTAACGGAGTGGCGATCGCAAATTTAATGCAGCTAGCCTTATTAACCGAAGACCTGACTTATCTTGACAAAGCTGAGCAAGGGTTACAAGCTTTTAGTAGTATCATGGATTCTGCTCCGCAAGCCTGCCCAAGTTTATTTTCAGCTTTAGATTGGTATCGCAACTGCACTCTCATTCGCAGTATTCCAAAGCAGTTAGAGAGTCTCTTGGGTGAGTATCTACCAACAAGTGTCCTTGCTGTAGCAACAGATTTACCAACCAATGCTTTAGCACTAGTCTGTCAAGGACTATCTTGTTTACCTCCGATCTCCAGTCAAGCTGAACTATTAGAGCAAGTTTGGCAAAGTCAAATTAGGGGTGAGGAGCGAGGGGCGTGGGGCGAGTGAAAGAGTGGTTAGTGGTTAGTCGTTTCTTAATTAAGGACTGGGGGATACTTTAGGAATTGGTTGACTAGGGGGAATGCGTTCAATAGAAATTAGCGAATCCATGACTGACTTAACAATGGGGGCTGCAACTGTAGAACCGTAGGCAATTCCTTTTGGTTCGTCTACAATTGCTAGGACAACGTAACGCGGAGCTTCTATCGGCATCATTCCCACAAAACTGGTAATGACAGCACCACTATGATAGCCGCGACTACTTGTGTTAGCTTTTTGCGCTGTACCAGTTTTGCCACCAATGCGGTATCCTAGCACTTGCGATGCTTTGCCGCTTCCTTGAAGCACTACTGTTTCTAGCATCTCAACCAGAGTTTGTGTTGTTTTTGGAGAGAAAACTGTTCTGGGTTGTGGTAAACTAGGTTGTTGAAGCTGACCTTGGCTATCTATTAATCCCCTTACAACATGAGGTGTGACTAACTTACCACCATTAGCTAAAGCAGCATGAAGTTGTACAAGCTGAATTGGTGTGAGTGAAAATCCTTGACCGAAAGACGCAGTTGCCGGTTCAATTGGGGAAGAAACAAATTTCGCTTGATTTTTTAACTGACCTCGTGCTTCAAAGGGGAGATCTATGCCTACAGTTTTTCCTATCCCCAGCTTTTGCAGCCAGTTATAGTAAACATCGGGTTTGAGGCGTTGCATAACTTGCACCATGCCGACGTTGCTGGAGTGTTGCAAGATACCAGTAATAGAGAGAGAGAGATTGTCTTCTTTTTCTGCATTGCGGATCGACCAACCGCCAACTTTAATGGTGTCAGGATCGGGGAAGACATCATTGGGTTGAATGACTTGCTCTTCTAGAGCGATCGCGATATTTATTGGCTTAAAGGTAGAGCCAGGTTCATAAAGATCTGCCAGTAACCAATTTCTAAAGGAGTTGACGTCAGAGTTGAAATACTCATTAGGATTATAAGAAGGCTCAGAAACTAAACTCAAGATCGAACCATCTTGAACATCCATTACAATCACGCCACCACGCTGGGCACTAAACTTTTGCATTTGTTCTCTCAACGCAACTCGTGCAGCGCGCTGCAATCGGGTGTCGAGTGTGAGTTGCAATTTCCAATCCTCACCATGAACAAAGCCCTCAGGAATGCGATCGCTGAGTAATGCCCCGTTACCAGTTTTCCTAAACTTGATTGTTTGTGCTGAGCGCTCAAGTAATTGTTCCTGGCTGTACTCTATCCCTGCCTGACCGCGACGGTCGATATCAACATAGCCAACTACATCTGCAACGACATTCTCTTGAGGATACAGACGCGAGTACTCTCGAACTAAATCTAAGCCATTTGCCCGTAACTTTTTGAGCTTGTCTGCAATTTCTTCTGACAAAGCTGGGGCTAGCCGAATACCACTTTTCTTGTTCTTAAATCCATCGATGAACAAATCCGTGATATCCGCTGTCGGACGAGCCAAAATTTTAGCAACATCAGTGGCAACAGTTTCTGCTTCTGAGTCACTTTTAAATTGATTGGGATGAACGTATAGCGTGTATACCTGACGATCAATCGCTAAGACGTTATCGTTCCGATCAACAACTTGACGGCGAGGAATATACGGATTTACATAGGTGGTCTGTTGCTGTCGCGCCCTTCTCAACAGTTCTGATGAATGCACAACTTGGAGATGATACAAGTTGCCCGCAAGTACCAAACTACTAGCAAACAATACACCCCACACAAGTATCAAGCGAAAGTAAGGTGTTGTTCCACCACGTTTTGGGTGTTTATTCAGCGTCTTCCTGGCTTTTTTTTGAGGTTTTGTGCGCTGAGTGTCCATTGTTACTACCGTACGATGCCTGCGGTCAAAGCTACCAGGAGGGACTGAAGTAGGCATATGGCAAGATTCTTAAAGTTATGAGTGTTGAGTCATGAAGTGTTGAGTTTAAGCAAGTTTTGAGTGTTGAGTTAAGAAAATTTTTAATTCAAATTTCTTTCACTAGCCACTAGTCACTCATCACTCACCCCTCACGCTTGTTTAATAACCGACAGGGATCGTATCAGACTTAGAATTTTTACGAGTCATAGTTGCCGAAGCAATCGTTTCATCAGGGCGTGCTGGGCGTTGAGGCGCTGGTTTGAGGAAAATTGCCTGCGTGGGATCGGCAGGAGATAAGCCTGTTTCTGGTTGTTCGGCTTGCTGTGCAATTTTATTTTTAAGCACTTCACTTGCTGTCGTAAGCTGCCTTTCTTGACGTTGTAAATTTTCTAGTTGGCGATACGCTTGGTTCCATGCCCGTTGAGAATAAACTGTTCCACTGTAAAGTCCTAGCACTACTGCTATTAAGCAGAAAATGAGTACATTAGAACTCCGTTGTAAAAGACTCAGGCGGAGCAACCATAATGGTTTCCTAGCACTGGGCAGAATCGGCACGCTATAGTTGCGAGTTCTATCTTGAGGTATTTTATTTTGCTTCGCTCGCTTGTCAGAATAACTTGCGGGAACAGCATATGTTGATTTCACAGCATCTTTCCGCTGATAGTTGGTTTCACTAGATTTATAAGCAACACTCATAGACTTTATTGCTTAATAGAGTTATTTAGATATCAAATCAGTCGATTCTGTCTGTAACTAGCAACTGAGTAGCGCTAGCGACTCATATCAGAATCGCCCCTATCCTATCACCTAGATAGCTTTCAGTTGTCCACTTTCCTAAGGAAGATCTCTACGCAGTAGCTACAAATGTCTATTGCTGATAACATCGACTACTACTCCAGGTTTGTTCGTGTTTGGTAGTTGGATATTAACATCCTCACTGACACCAGCAATTTTCTGAAAGTAGCATTGGTTAAAAACCTCTGTCTTAAGAAGGAAGACGGTACATCACTGATGTGATAGGTTATCAAGCTAATACAGTCACGATCGCACTTTTGTAAAAAAAGTCAACAAATGCGGTATCGTAATCAACGAGTAGATTGTTTCTATCGCAATTGGTGAAAAGAGGAGTTATGAACAAAAAAATCCTTGGTTTTGCTTTATTTCTAGGCTTGCTTGCCACCTTGGGAGCATGTGATACAACTGGTACTGGTGGTGATACAACACCTACAGTATCTCCTGTAGAACCTACAGTGACTCCAACAACATCTCCATAGCTATGAAGGAATAGCTTAACGGCATCTCACGGTTGGTCTGTTTAAATAGCTTTTTTCTCTCCTACAAAGCTAAAAGTCTGTTTCCGGTAGCAGTGCTATTTACTGCCTGCGCTACATAACACGACTTCTTTGCAGGAGAGTACTTTTTTTGAGTTACTGATAGCTAGTTCGTGGGAGAAAAGCGGTGCATATCCGACTAAATTGCTTTTGATTAATAAAATCAAACAATTAAGAGACTTTTTAATAGAAAAAGTTATTAATTATAAATTATACTCTATGAGTGACGACTCAAATATCTAAACATTGAAATACGACAAGAAACCCTACAATCCTACTGAGTCCGTTTTGCTAAATTTCCTCATATTATTGACAATAAGAACAAGTCAGCCAAAGATGCATCATCCTGCAAACAGTTAATGGGTTATGCTCAAAGTTATCAGTAGATTAAGTCTGAGTACTAGCGTGGGTCTTGTGCTGGGATGGCAAGCTGCGTCAGTTTTGGCATTACCACCTCCAGAAGACATACCAGAAGAGGTGCTGCGTACAGAAATTATCACGGATGCGCGATCGCCTATTGATGGCAAACAACTCACAGCAGCAGAATATGCAGATTTGCAAGCTCAGTTGCAAAGCCGCCCAGTGACTCCCCCGCTTTCACCTCAGGTGAGAGAAACGATTACCCTTCTGCGTCTGCGGCGCTTAATTCGGACATTAATTCCTTTTTTACCAATTTAAATATAAAAAGCTCTTGTGCTGTAGTTATGATGAGTACGGTTATTGAGGACTACTGAGCAGTTAGTTGCTGATCTTGATACAGCAAAAGATTGCAAATAAATGTAAAGAATATGTATAAATATGACGATAGAAATAACAAATTTGTTTTAGGTAAGGTAGTTTCATGTCTATAACCATCGCCCCAGATCAGGTTGAGCGCATTGTTTGGAACCAACATCACGATCCATTTGAAGTGCTTGGTTCTCATACAGTAGAACAAGATGGCAAAACCGTGTGGGTGGTGCGAGCTTATTTACCGAGTGCAAGTGCAGCCTGGGTAATTCGTCCTGAAGAGCGAATTGAATATCCAATGCATCCGGTGCATCATCCCCATTTCTTTGAGTGTACGATCGACGTTCCTGAATTAGCAAACTACCAGTTAAAAATCAAAGAAGGCGAATACGAACGAGTCATTTACGATCCTTATGCTTTTCGTTCGCCACGGTTAACCGATTTTGACCTGCATTTGTTTTCTGAGGGCAATCACCATCGCATTTATGAAAAACTAGGGGCGCATCCGACAAGTATTGATGGCGTTCAAGGAGTTTATTTTGCAGTTTGGGCACCAAATGCGCGTAACGTTTCTATCTTGGGAGATTTTAATGAATGGGATGGGCGCAAGCATCAGATGCGTAAAGGCGCTACAGGAATTTGGGAATTGTTTATTCCAGAAATAGGAGTAGGCGATCGCTACAAATACGAAATTAAAAACTTTGACGGTCACATTTACGAAAAATCAGATCCCTACGGTTTTCAACAAGAGGTCCGCCCCAAAACCGCATCAATTGTTGCCGATCTCAATGCTTACTCCTGGAACGATGCACAATGGATGGAGCATCGACGTCATAGTGATGCTTTAACCCAGCCGATTTCGGTTTACGAAGTTCACTTGGGTTCTTGGTTACACGCTGCTTCGGCAGAACCTGCAATATTACCTGATGGAGCAACTGAAGCTGTTGTTCCCGTTTCCGAACTACAACCAGGAGCGCGGTTTTTGACTTACCGCGAACTTGCAGCTAAACTGATTGCTTACGTCAAGGACTTGGGCTATACTCACATCGAACTACTGCCAATTGCAGAACATCCCTTTGATGGATCTTGGGGTTATCAAGTCACTGGTTATTATGCTTGTACCTCACGCTATGGCAGTCCGGAAGATTTGATGTACTTTATTGACCAATGTCATCAAAACGGTATTGGCGTCATTGTAGATTGGGTTCCTGGACACTTCCCCAAAGATGGACATGGTTTAGCTTTCTTTGATGGCACACATCTCTACGAACATGCAGATCCCCGCAAAGGCGAACATAGAGAATGGGGAACTTTAGTCTTTAACTATAGCCGCCACGAAGTTAGAAACTTTTTAGTTGCCAACGCTTTATTCTGGTTTGATAAATATCACATCGATGGCATTCGGGTTGATGCCGTTGCTTCGATGCTGTACCTTGATTATTGCCGCAAACCAGGTGAATGGCTACCTAACCAGTATGGCGGGCGAGAAAATATTGAAGCTGCTGAGTTTCTTCGGCAAGCAAATCACGTTATTTTTAGTTACTTTCCTGGTATTCTTTCCATTGCGGAAGAGTCTACTGACTGGCCTATGGTATCGTGGCCCACATATACGGGTGGATTAGGCTTTAATTTGAAGTGGAACATGGGTTGGATGCACGATATGCTGGACTATTTCAGCATGGATCCTTGGTTCCGTCAATTTCATCAAAATAACGTTACGTTCAGCATCTGGTATCACCACAGCGAAAACTTCATGTTAGCTCTGTCTCACGATGAAGTGGTACATGGCAAGAGCAATATAATTGGCAAAATGCCAGGCGATCGCTGGCAGAAGTTCGCAAACGTACGCTGTTTGTTTGCCTATATGTTTGCTCATCCTGGTAAGAAAACGCTGTTTATGGGGATGGAGTTTGGACAGTGGAGTGAGTGGAATGTTTGGGGCGATTTAGAGTGGCGTTTGTTGCAGTATGAGCCACACCAACAGTTAAAGCGATTTATGAAAGACCTCAATCATCTCTACTGCACGGAATCTGCTTTATATACGCAAGATTTTGGACAAGCAGGATTTGAATGGATTGACTGTAGTGACAACCGCCATAGTGTTGTGTCATTTATTCGTCGCGGCAAAGAACCGGAAGATTTTGTCATTGCTGTTTGCAATTTTACCCCTCAGCCACATTCGCATTACCGCATTGGTGTTCCTGAATTTGGATTTTATACAGAAGTGTTTAATAGTGATGCTCGTGAATATGGTGGTAGCAACATGGGTAATCTAGGTGGTAAATGGTCTGAGGAATGGTCTTACCACAATCACCCTTACTCAATTGACTTGTGTCTACCACCTTTGGGTGTATTTATTTTGAAACTAAATCGAGAGAAAACAGCAGAAGCTTTAAAGAAATAGAAGCACAAAGAGGAATTACGCTGTAGCAACTGGCGTTGAAGAGTGATTAGTTGTCATGACACACAAGGTTAGCTTGCAATTCTTCTTTTCAAATGCTGTCAGGCAAAAAGATAGAGTCGGCTGGTTGTGTATTAAGTCAGTGGGTGAAAAATGCAACTTAGGGGCTGTTAGTGTTGATTGAGAAATTGATGAACAACCATAAAACATGCAATCAATAATTACACCCACTGACTTAGTACAACTAATTACTCATTGCGCCTAGCTTTTCATTCCTGCGTATGCCTTTATTTTCCAGAATCAGCAATGCTAGAAGTTAAAGCGATCGCTTCTAATTGCAATAGCTGGTGGTGGGTAGGAGTAACAGGTTGGTGTAGGCTAATGAGTTGAGCTAGCGTTTTTTTCAGTTGAGTTCTGGGCACAATCGCATCGACAAAGCCATGCTGCAATAAATCTTCTGCGGTTTGAAACTCTTCTGGTAACTTTTCGCGTAACGTTTGTTCAATAACGCGGCGTCCTGCAAAACCAATTGTTGCTCTAGGTTCGGCTAAAATGATATCTCCCAACATCGCAAAGCTAGCGGTAACTCCGCCTGTTGTAGGATTTGTCAAAACTGGAATGTATAAGAGTTGGGCTTCGCGATGGCATTCTAAAGCAGCCGAAATTTTTGCCATCTGCATCAAGCTCAGCATTCCTTCTTGCATCCTTGCCCCACCAGACGCACAGACAATAATTACGGGATAGCGCTTTTGGGTGGCGCGTTCAATTAGACGCGTAATTTTTTCACCGACGACAGAACCCATACTACCGCCCATAAACCGGAAGTCCATCACTCCCAAAGCGACAGGCAATTTGTCGATTTGTCCGAAACCTGTTTGCACAGCATCGATCAACCCAGTTTTTTCCTGAGTTTCGCGGAGGCGATCGCTATAAGCTTTGCGATCGCGAAATTGTAACGGATCAGTAGGACTGAGAGACTCATCGAGTGGCTGCCAGGTATTCGCGTCAATCAATTGCCGGATGCGTTCGTTACTATCTACCCGCACATGATGTCCGCACTCTGGGCAGACCATTTGATTGGCTCTTAAGTCTTTGGTATATGCCAAAACTCCACAAGCCACACATTTACTCCACAACCCATCAGCAATGTCGCGCTCTTGGCGTTCCTGGCTAATAGGACCAGATTTTCGCCGATTTGCAAACCAATCAAACAGAGACATTAAACTGCGCCATATTTTGAGTAGCAATCTTTATCTTAATCAAGTCGGTAGTCGCTTGGAAATAAAATCATCCAATTTTGGACTTTAGATTGTAGAGATTTCATTAAAAAATGGCGCTTGAAATTCTTCTAGCTAATGTTCCCGTTCACCCGTTGCAGATCACTTCTCGAACTCAACCGATCAACTCTATCGGTCGGTGTGTAACGAGATTGTTCTGCTGTGCAAACAGTCCAACCTCTATAGGCTACTCGACCTTCGCTTTGATGAACTAGATCGATATGAAAGCTTAAGCGTTAAAATCGGTCGTCGAACAATTCGATGCAGTCACTATGTATAAATTTGCTTCAGCTGCAGAGGACGAACCCATCGTGTTTGGCTCTGCTCGTCCTGGATATCGCAACGAGCAAGTGAAAGAGTGGATTAAATTTATGCAGTACCAAGACATCAAGCGTGTCTGCTGTTTGCTTCCTGAATCTCAACTCACTCGCTATTCCAATCTGCTTGATGTTTACCGACAGACGTTCGGACTCGACCAAGTTTGTTGGACACCAATTGAGGATTTTCACTTTGCCGACGCTGAAATTCTTATCCACCAAATTTTACCGTTCTTAGCTGCCGCCAATCAGAATCATGAGAAAGTTGTTGTTCATTGCTCTGGCGGTGTTGGGCGTACGGGGCACGTTTTAGCAGCTTGGCTTGTGGTTGGACGAGGACTCTCTAACAAAACCGCGATCGCAACCGTTAAACAAACTGGAAAAAATCCCTACGAAGCAGTCATCGCTGCCCCTTTCAAAGGTCGCAATCCTTGGAAAGTTGCTGCGGAACTCCAGATGTTGCTGGATGAGTGTAATCGATTTAGAGACAAGTTAGCTTGATGCCGAGCACTAATAGATACGTTTCAAATTACCGCTACAACCCGAAACGCAAGCGACAGAGCTAGCAAATAGCAAGAGCTAAAATGCTGTTTGCTTGAGTTCAACAGCAATTTTAATCACTAGGCTGTATATCGTTGTCCTCAGTTTCGATCGGACTGAGCAAGAGGAGTGCAGCCCACCGATCTTGGGCTTGGACTTGTACAGCAGCTGGACTACCACTACCAAAATAAGAGGTAATACCCAAATCAACTATCCGCGCTGGAATATCGTGAGCCGTCAGCAATTGACACATCAACTCTGCTTCCCAGCGCCTGCTTGTAGTTCTTAAGGTAATCCAAGACACGAGTTAATTTTAGCAGAACAGATAAAGCTGAGGGAACTGGAGTCAGAAAATCGTGGCTTTTGTGGGGCAGGTGTCCCCTTTAGTAGCAAGTGATGTAAAAATGGATTTCCCAAAAGCACCCGTAGATAACCCTATCGGGAGCATCTTTTACCAAAAAAATCTGTTAATTGACTCATTAAATGTTTTTCCAGAACTTTTGAGTTAACAAAGCATCTACATCCTGGGGAAATGGACAAACATCAGGAAAAATCACATCAGGATAATCTTCTCTCATAGATGCCAAAGCATCCTGATAAGATTCGGTTAAAATCTATAAAGCTTTTAATACTAGGAGAGTACTTAAATTCCTTTTTCAACTCCCCGCGAAAATTGCGAATTTCAATCTCCCAACCTCGAAAGCAGTTAGGAAGACAAACATAACAACGCTTCAACAAAGGTTCTAATAGACGAACTAACAAACTGTGGACTGCTTTACGTTGACTTATTCCCGAAGATTCAACCTCTTCAATCAAATTCTCTCAATCCAAATCTTCTGTATTTCTTGCTTTCAACTTACTAAGTGTATCCTCAATCCAGAAAGCAAAATCTTGATCGTAGAGGTTTTTTATTCGTGATTGGGTCATAATTTTACCTCTAATTTTGTATATTTTTATCAAAATTACGTTTATAAAGAGCGTTGTGTAGTACTGTTTTGCTTTAAAGTTACTGTATATGGGCAAGCAGAGGAGCAAAAGGGCAGAGGAAATTGGATAGTCATGATTTGTCGCAACCATGTTTTAAATTGGTATCAATCCTTTGCTGCTAAAGGGCGGGAAAGATTAAACGGAAGTATGCAGTAAGAATCGCCTCACCACTAAAGATTGTCATCAATGCACCTAGAGCAAGAAAAGGACCAAAGGGCATTTTTTGCCGCCTAGAGAGGAACCCCAAGGCGATCGCCCCACCACCAATAAACGCGCCAATAGCACACGCTAAGAACCCTGCCAACAGAAGATATTTCCACCCTAGCCAGGCACCTAACATTGCAGCTAATTTGGCGTCTCCTGCACCCATTGCGGCTTGTCCTAATGCAATCGAACCGAAAAATGCGATCGCATCAAATATCCAAATTCCCAACACCGCGCCCAAGACACTCAACATCAACTGATGTACTACTTCATTGAAAGGAAGTTGTGCGATCAAACTTGCAACGACACCAAACATTAAACCTACAACTAATCCTGATTGTGTCAATGAATTTGGTAGCGTCATTGTATCAAGATCAATCAGTGACAACGCTAATAGCCAACCGCAGAATATCCAATATCCGACAGTTTGCACTGAAAACCCAAATCTCCAAAAAACAAGTAAAAATATCAAGCCTGTCACGGCTTCTACAAGCGGATAACGTATGGCAATGGGAGTTTTACAATGACGGCAGCGCCCTTTTAACCACAGCCAGCCTAGAACTGGAATATTTTCCCATTTACCTAAACGATGTAAGCAACGCGGACAGCGGGAAGGCGGCGAAACAATCGATAATTTAGCTGGTAAGCGGTAAACAACTACATTGATAAAGCTACCAATTGATGCCCCTAATGCAAACACAATAAAAGTAGCAAAGCTAGTAAAGAGAAAATCAATCATCAGGAGTGATTACAAATGAGTGTAGGGCTTTTTGCCTTCATTATTCCCTACTTCTTTTCAGAAGCACTCTCAATCAGTTAGTAAGAATTAGATTCATCGCTTTCAATTTCTGCAATGGGAATAAATTCCTCTAGAGGTAGAAGAATTGGTCTTTTGGAAAAAAGTAACCTACCACGACATGTTAATCGATGAATTGCTACACCAGTCGGTTGTTCTGCGGTGTCTGAACGCAATTCTCGATAGGTTAAATATATCTGGCGTGCCGATTTTAGTAGTATGGGATCGCTCAATTTTAGTAGGTCGATCAAGTTCGTTTAGATTCTATCTCCACTTTAAGGAATTTTGAGTTTTGAATGCGTGAGTTTTGAATTGTTCGCGAACAAAGGTGCCGGAGGCAAATATTTTAAGTTTTAAGTTTTAAGTTTTGTTAGCGTAGCGGTGCCTTAGCACGTTTTGAATTAGAAGAACTCTCTTAAACTCAACACTTATAACTCATAACTCAGAACTCTCTTAAGCTCAACACTTCCCGACTCAACACTCCTAAGCGTTACTCGGATTGTTCGAGGACTTGAATTAAAGCTTCACCCATCGCATGGCAGCCTAAGAGATTCATTCCAGGGGACATAATATCTCCTGTGCGATCGCCGCGATCTAAAACTTGCAATACTGCATTTTCGATTTGATCAGCAGCTACGGGTTGATTTAATGCGTACCGCAGCATCATTGCCGCACTAAGAACCTGTGCTAAGGGGTTGGCTTTATCTTGCCCAGCAATATCAGGGGCGGAACCGTGGACAGGTTCAAACACTCCAGGACCAGAAGCACCTAAACTGGCAGAAGGTAACATACCAATACTTCCTGTCAGCATTGCCGCTGCATCTGAGAGAATGTCGCCAAAGAGATTACCTGTGACTATGGTGTCAAATTGTTTGGGATAGCGTACCAACTGCATCGCGGCATTATCGACGTACATATGCGAAAGTTCGACATCAGGATATTCGGCGGCTAATTGGGTGATGCGATCGCGCCACAACTGCGATACTTCTAAGACATTTGCTTTATCTACTGAACAAAGTCTTCCTTGGCGTTTTTGTGCGGTTTCAAACGCGACGCGTCCAATTCTGTCAATTTCTGCTGCAGTGTATGCCATCGTATTGACACCGCATTTTTCTCCGGTTTCGGTAGTGAAAATGCCTTTGGGTTGACCAAAATAAACTCCACCTGTGAGTTCGCGTACAACCATGATATCGACACCTGCAACAATCTCAGGCTTCAAACTAGAGGCATCGATCAGCTGTGGTAAAATTTTTGCTGGGCGCAAATTGGCAAATAAACTCAAGCCCGCACGAAGTCCAAGTAATCCGGTTTCTGGGCGTAAATGACGCGGTAGATTGTCCCACTTATAACCACCGATCGCTGCGAGTAAGACAGCATCACTATCCTTGCACATTTCTAGTGTAGTAGGTGGTAGCGGTTCTCCTGTCGCATCAATTGCGGCACCTCCAATGAGGGCTTCTTGAAATTCAAAGCGGATGTCTAGCAGTTTACCCACTACCTTCAGTACATCTACCGCGACTAACATAATTTCTGGACCAATGCCATCGCCTGGTAATAGGGTAATGCGGTACTGAGTAGTCATAGTTTTTCTGGCAACGCTTGCAAGTCATTGATCATACAGCAAAGGAGGGGTGAGGGGTGAGGGGTGAGGGGTGAGGGATAAAATTGTTGAAGATGGTTACAGTTTTGAGAACGGATGATATGTAGCTTGAAACAGGGTTAGGCTAGTGTCAAATATTTTACCAAGCATTTATGGCAAGAGAACTCGCGGTTCGTACTTGCGGTTTAACTAAGCAATTTGATCGTCACGTTGCAGTTAATGATGTCGATTTACAGATCGCGGCGGGTGAAGTTTATGGGTTGATTGGACCAAATGGCGCTGGTAAAACAACATTGATTCGGATGTTAGCAACAGCGGAAGAACCGACGCAGGGTGAGATTTATATTCACGGCGATCGCCTACTATTAGACCAAAGTAATACTACGCTGAAACGACGCTTGGGCTATCTCCCTGACGATTTTCCTTTGTACGACAATCTCACAGTTTGGGATTACCTCGATTATTTTGCACGGTTGTATTTTTTGAGAGAACCGCGTCGCACACAACGATTGTATGAAGTTTTAGAACTCGTACAGCTGCAATACAAGCGTAAAAGTTTGATTGCAACGCTTTCGCGGGGTATGAAACAGCGTTTGAGTCTAGCGCGAACAGTTCTTCACGAACCAATATTACTATTACTTGACGAACCCGTTTCTGGTCTTGACCCTGTTGCGCGAATGCAGTTTCGCGAAATTATCAAGGTACTCCAAGAAGCCGGAATGACAATTTTAATTTCCTCGCACGTTTTAAGTGACTTAGCCGAATTATGCACCTCGGTAGGAATTATGGAACTCGGTTATCTCGTTGAAAGTGCGCGGTTGCAAGATTTGTATCAGCGCTTGAGTCATCGTCACATCTTGTTAACGACTTTGGGAGATTTCAAGCAACTGCAAGCAGAATTAAACAATAATTCCTTAGTCAAAGCTTGGGAAGTTATGGCAGAAAAGCAGTTGAGAGTTGATTTTGATGGTGATGAGGAAGACTGTGCAGAATTATTGCGATCGCTGATTGCAGCGAATATTCCTTTAACTGAGTTTCATTGCACGCAAGAGGATTTAGAAACAATTTTTCTCAAATTAGGTCATCAACAAGCATCTTAAAGTTAAATCTAGAATACAGCGATCGCGTTAGTTTCATTATTTACAAATGCATGAATAAGCTCATATGAAAATCAACTGGATTGAGCGGTTAGGAGACAAAAATCCCCAATTTTTGCGAGAACTTCAAGAACTGCAATTTAGTAGCTTATTATTTGCTGTAGCCATTTCTTTTTTAGGGCAATTTTTATTATTTATATTTTATCAAAGTCAACTACCTATTTCATATGATTCAACACCAATTAGTCACAAATTCTGTATAAACGATCCAGTTTCTGAGTATGAAAATCAGCTCTATTGCCTGCGAGACAATGCTGGTAACTTTGTTATTCATTGGCAATTGTGGTGGTTAAATTTATTTACATTTTTAAGCCTATTTGGAATTGCAACTCTTTTAGCAGGAGGAGTTTATTTATTAGTTAACAATTTAGCTACCGAACAAAGGCGCGGTACACTTAATTTTATTCGCCTTACTCCTCAATCTCCTCAAACTATTTTATTGGGTAAATTGCTGGGAGTTCCTAGTTTACTTTATTTCGTATTTATACTTGCTATTCCATTGCATTTATGGGCAGGGTTGAGTGCCAAAATTCCTTTACTTTTAATTCTAAGTTTTTACCTTGTCTTGATTGTTGGATGCTTTTTCTTTTACAGTGCAGCAATTCTATTTGGTTTAGTCAGTTCTTCTCTCAAATTGGCTTCCTGGTTAGCTAGTGGTACTGTTTTGCTGTTTCTGCTTGCAAACCACTATTCAATTACGGGTACTTTAGTAGATTGGCTATTTTTATTTTCTCCAACTCAAATAGTTCCTTACTTAGTTGAAGCAACGCATTTAAATTCTAATTCTATAGACGGATGGCTAATTTTACCTTCCTCACTTTACTCAAGACACTGGTTCCATATCCAAATAGGATCAAATGCTACTAATTTATTGATGAGTTCTTTGTTAAATTATAGCTTGTGGAGTTATTGGGTTTGGCAAGCAATCAAACAGTGTTATTCTAAGCCTAAAAAACCTTTACTAACTAAGAAACAAAGTTATTTTTTAGTAGTTTGTTTTGAACTTGTAATGATCGGTTTTACTTTAGTAAAAGGAGACGTACCTGCTTGGAAAGAAGGGATGATTTACCATTATCGGTATTTGCTCATATTTAATTTAGTCATGTTTTTGGCATTAATTATGTTAATGACACCTTCCCGACAGGGCATAAATTGGGTAAGATCCAGCCAGAAACACAATAGAAATGGGCAGCAATTCGTACAAAATTTGATGCGACAGGATTCAGTGCTATTAACAATAGGAGTTAATTTAGCGATCGCATTTGCATTTTTAATTCCTTGGATACTGTTCAACTTAGAAGCATCAGATCAAATTCCAGCTTTATTAAGTTTATTAATCTGCTATAACTTTATTTTAATTTGTGCAGTAATTACGCAAATTATTGGATTGCGAATAACTCAAAAACCAGCCCTCTGGATCACTGGAACTTTTGGCATTATTACTATATTACCTGTTATCGTTATTAATCTACTCGCACGCAATTCCGATGAAACTTCGATGTTGTGGCTGTTTACACCTTATGCTTGGGCAGTCACTAAATCAGCTAGTCAAGTTAATATTTTGTTTGCCATTTTGATCCAGTGGACAATTTTAGGTTTATGTACTTTACAGATGAGGCATGACATCAAAAAGCTTGGTGAATCTGCATCTAAAGCATTGTTTACTGAAAGCAACCTACACAGCAAGAGGTAAGTTGCTGCGACTATTCTTTACAAGAAAGTGTAAAAGAACATACAGAAATATTTTAGGTAATCTCTTTCAATAAACTAACGCTTAGGAAAACTATAAAGAACATAATAATGCACCAATCAAGATCTGAGTGTGAAAATCTAGTGCATCTTGATTGAATTTATAGTGCTAGTTGAATTTCATTGCGACTGAAACGGAGAACTCATGACAGTAGAAGTAGCTCCTAAAACTATAGATAAAAATTCAGATAAAAATTCGAGTAACTTAATTTTTGGATTAGAGGACAATCCTCCGTTCCGCACTGCTATTCTTGTGGCACTACAACACGTCTGTGTCATTTTTGTTCCTAGTGTAACTCCAGCAATTCTAATTGGTCGTGCTTTAAACTTAGACGCTACCAGCATTAGCTATATCATTGGTATGACGCTGTTGGTTGCTGGGTTTGCAACATTCGTCCAAGCAAGGCGCATCGGTCCCATCGGTTCAGGTTTACTTAGTATTCAAGGACCTAGTTTTGCATTTTTACCGCCTATTTTCAGCATCATTGCGACAATGAGTGCAGCAGGAAGTACCCCAGAACAAACCCTTGCGCTTATTTTAGGTTTGGGCTTTTTTGGCTCATTCATTCAAATTATATTAAGCCGTTTTCTACATTTTGCTCAAATTATTTTTCCACCCATCGTTACTGGAACCGCTGTCACTCTTATTGGTTTAACTCTAATTCGATTTGGGATGCATGATATGGCTGGGGGAGATCCTGCACAGCAAGCTGGAGACTACGGCAGCCTCAGATATTGGGCTGTCTCAATTCCAGTATTTTTGATTGTTGCTATCTGTAGCGCTAACTCAAATCGTTTTTTAAGAATGGGTTCAGTCATTATTGGATTGCTTGTGGGAGCAATTATTGCTGTTGTTATGGGAATGACAGATTTCAGTCAAATTGGCAGCATTCCAATGTTTAATATTCCAATTCCATTTCGGTTTGGTTTAAGTTTTGATCTTGCTGCGTTTATTCCTTTTGCAATTATTTATTTTGCAACTTCTCTAGAAGTCATCGGTGATATCACTGCAACCTCAATGGTGACTGGCGAACCAATCCAAGGATCGAAGTATATTAAACGTTTGAAGGGCGGATTGCTAGGAGACGGATTTAACTCTTTCATCGCATCCTGCTGTAGTACTCTACCAACGGTGACGTTATCGCAAAATAACGGCATTATTCAGCTAACAGGAGTTGGTAGTCGCTATATTGGCTTTTATGTAGCAGGTATTTTAGTATTTTTGGGGCTGTTTCCGATTATCGGTGCAATTTTAACAGCAATTCCCACCCCTGTGTTTGGCGCAGCAATTATGTTAATGTTTGGCACAGTGGCGGTTGCAGGGTTTAATATTCTGCGCGAAATCAACATGACGAATCGCTCATTAGTGATTGTTGGTGCGTCTTTAGCTGCAGGATTAGGCGTGACATTTGTTCCAGATGCATTAGCAGGATTTCCAGAACAAATACGTAGTATTTTAGAATCTGGTATTTCTGTAGGTTCGCTTTGTGCTTTGATCTTAAACCTGGTGCTACCAAAATCAACGGAAGATCGAATGGTTCAAGAACCTGCGATTCCAGATTCAGAAACGAGTTCTTTGACTGAAGTGAATTAAGTTGTAAAAATCAGGTGAACGCTGTGAGTTGAAATTCCAGTATAAGCTTGCAAACTTAATAAAATTACGTTGCTTTATTCAATACTCAAAAAAACTAGCCACTCTTGCTTGATGGATTTTGAGATTAAAATAATTACGAGGCTTTACTCAAAGATTGTGCTAATTCACAAAAGCCTTGAACCTCTGGAGCATTAGTAATATATATTGGTTGATAAGCAAGTTGCTTGGCATAGTGCAACACGTTGGAAACGCCTACAGACACTGGAAATTTACTCGTATCAAATAGACTTTCGTCATTTGGGCTATCGCCTACAGTGACAACTTGTTCTACAGTCAACTTGGGGTAGTGTTTGTGCAACACTTGCAACAATCCCGCAGCTTTATTTTGCTCTATTGGTTTGATGTGACATTGAACATTACTGTAGGTAAAACCCCAACCCATATTTTGGCAAAGTTCTGCTAATTTTTGTAGTTGAACGAGATTAAGCCCAAATACATCAAATGTCCAATCGGTGATACGAAAGCAATTATCGCTTGACTCGCGGATTTGAGGAAATTCTGTTTGGAGTTGTTGAAAGCATTGCGCGAGTTTCCTACGGTGACTAGTTACATCAGGAATCGCTGTTAAAGCTAGAGGCGTTGCGCAACCTGAGTGATAGAATAAACCGCCATTTTCAGCGATCGCCCCTGCTATTGGTAAGTAATTCGTTAAACCACTCACCCAGCCAGCCGAACGTCCTGTAACAATCAATACCTCGATACCTGCGGTAGCTAAGTTTGCAAAAGCTTGGAGTAAGTCTACTGTAAATTTGCCATTCTGCGTGAGCGTACCATCCATATCTGTCGCTACCAAACGAATATTGTGGGCATTGGTAGCAATTAACTCGGATAAAGGTGCAACCATAGGTTATCTCATCAATTGCGATCGCTTTGTCAGTTTACTTGACTGTGTACATCAAGTCTTGCTGTCAAATTTATTGATATTTCAGGGCTTTGAAATTGATAGGTTACTGTAACTTGTTTGAACTGAAATCAATTGAATTATATTTTGCTGACAACTTCAATAGATTCTTGCGGAATTTGTATATTTCCATTTGAAGATTAATCCTAAGTCAATTAAATATATAGCTCGTGTAATGGTGGAATTGTGAATATCTTGCTATTCACTAACTTTACCAATTCAAGATTTGAGGAATAGAGCAAGATAATATCGTCTTGCTTAAAAAATCTAGACATATAGGAAATAAATTATGATTCTCTTAGACACATATTCATTACCTAATTTATTAGGTTTTTTGGCACTAATTAGTTATGTTATCACATTACTTCCCACCATACTTAGGATAGTTTTTCCTCAAACTAAAGCAACAGGTTTGCCACAATGGCTACTTAAATATCGCCGTCTTACTGGAATTATCGCATTTTTTTTAGCACTTTTACATGGGTATTTTCTAGTTGAGAAAAGACAGCTTGACTTCTTCGATCCAAAGACCTTTTGGATTTATTTACAAGGAATATCTACTTTCATAATTTTTACGCTTCTTGCGATAACATCTAACGATTGGAGTGTCAAAAGGCTAAAGAAAAATTGGAAACAACTACATAAACTCACATATATAGCTATGTTTCTGTTAACTTGGCACGTTTGGGACAAAATGTCAGGGCATTGGACATATTTAACACCTATTGGCATCGTGGCGATCGCCGGAATCACGCTTTTGTATATTATCCGTCTCTATATTGAACGCCAAAGTCAACAACAAAAATTGACAAAAACATCTTTGGTGTCAGCTAAAAGCAATAAATAGCAGTACTTGCCATGCGCTGATTCTGTAACAGGAAAACTTTTTCTATGCGGATTAAACCATTTTTTTCAAAAACCTCAGTAGCCTTGGCGATCGCTACTACAGCAATTGTCGCTGGCTTGAGTTACAAGATGTTATCACAATCAAATGGCACGACCATCGCATCTTCGTCTATCCAAGTTCGCACACTCAAAGGACATTCGGTGTGGGTGTATGCAACTGCTATCAGCCCTGATGGCAGAATACTCGCCAGTGGTAGTTATGATGGCACAATCAAGGTTTGGAATCTGCACACGGGTGACTTGATTTACAGTATTAAAGGTCATGCAGATGCTGTGCGATCGCTTGCGATTAGCCCTAACAATCAAATTCTTGTCAGTGGTAGCTGGGACAATCGAGTTAAGTTGTGGAATCTGCAAAGCGGTACTTTAGTAAGTACGTTTAAAGGTCATACTGATGATGTGAGAACTGTTGCCATTAGTCCAAATGGTTATTTAGTTGCAAGTGCAGGTGTCGATCAAACAATCAGATTTTGGCATCTCCAAACACGGAAAGAACTACAAAAGATACAAAATAGGGACACTGTAGAAGCGATCGCCTTTAGTCCTGATGGAAAAACCTTAGCTAGTGGCAACAATGATGGCACAATCAAAGTTTGGCAACTCGACACTCAACAAGAAAGTGTCAGTGCAAGTCTGTTACGCACATTAGCAGGGCATTCTCAAAAGATCTTATCTGTTGCTTTTAGTCCAAATGGGCGTTTTTTAGCTAGTGGTAGTGCTGATCAAACAATCAAGTTATGGCAAGCTGACGATTGTAGAGTTTTGCATACTTTGGTAGGGCATTCAGGACACGTTACATCGGTCGCATTTCAGCCGGATAATCAGACTTTAGCAAGTGGTAGTACAGACCACACAATTAAACTTTGGCGTCCTGCTACAGGTGAACTCTGGAGTAATATTACAGGACACACTAAACCTGTTTGGTCACTTGGCTTTAGTCCTGACAATCAAATAGTAAGTGGTAGTGGGGATGAAACAATCAAAATTTGGTCTATTTCGCGCTAAATTGCCGTTCAAAAGCTACTTTCTAGACGCGATTAAACTGTTCAAAGAATTAAAATTAGTTATTTCCGGAATTTTCCTTCTCAAGTTGAAGAGTAATCTTAGTGAAGTATTCACTTACACTCAACATCTGTAAAACACACACTTAAATTGATTTTAATCAATATTTAGTGTGCTTTGTAGAGGACATTTATCCGAGACGAGAGCTTACATAAGTTCTTAGTTAAATAGGAATTGCAATTACTTTTTTGAGGCTATTAGTCTTGAATAGCTGTAATTTTCTCGTGCAACTAAGTTAGATGTTTTGTGAATGCTTTGTCATCAAATTAGTTAAAAAGAGATGAAACAATGAACAAAATGAACGGTAACATTATCATTTCTTGGAATAACATTTATTTAGAAGCTGTGCGCAGACTGGGTGGTGCGCCTGGTCCACTTTCCCGAATGGGAGCAATGATGCACATTGCAATGTTTGATGCAATCAATATTCTTTGTGACGGTTCATACGAGCAGTATACTAAGTCCAATATCGAAAAAATAGAGGGTGCAGATCCGATAATGAGTGCAGCATATGCCGCACGGAAAGTTTTGCTAGAAACGATTGAGGAACTAATTAAACAAACTGTAAAGAATCAAGGCGGAGTACCGAGTCCTTTTGCTGCGTATCAAGTCAATACAGGTTTCGATGCTGATTCATTTTTGCGCGATTGCATGACGCCCTTTAATATGCCTTTGAGCGCAGCAAATTGCGATCCTTCACGTCAATTTGGTGAAGCAGTGGCTAAGGCGATTTTAACTGAACGTGAAAATGATGGTTCTCAAAATCCGCCACCTTCACCTATGTTGTGCAATGGTTCCAGTAATAGAAATACTGATACTGTTCCTAAGTGTTTTGGTTATGAGGCTGGTGATTGGCGGGAAACTGGTTCAGGACCAGCTGTGACGCCACAGTGGGGTAGAGTCAAATCGATGGGTAGGTGGGATCGCGATCGCATTGATGAATTTTTACCAACGACAGCGTTGAACATCAAAGAGTTTGACACCTATGAAAAATTACTAAAAAGCCGCGATTACGTAGGTCAATTTGATGAAGTAAGGCGGCTGGGTGAAGCGCATTCAACGGAACGGACGCGTGAGGAAACGGAAATAGCATTTTTCTGGGCTAATGACCTTGATGGTACTTACAAGCCTCCTGGTCAACTGTACGTGATTACGCAAACTGTTGCTAAGCAAGAAGGTACTATCGAAGACTTACTGGAAACCGCACGACTTTTTGCGCTGGTTGGAATTGCTATGGCGGATGCAGCAATTGTGGCTTGGTATGTGAAGTATCTATTTCCGAATGAAGAGTGTCCAATTCGTTTGTGGCGTCCTGAATCTGCGATCCGAGAAGCCGATCGCGATCGCAACCGCAATACTTTGCTAGATCCTAATTGGCAACCACTTTCAGCAATGGTTGATGGTACGCGATTTTCACCAGCTTTTCCGGCGTATATTTCTGGTCATGCTACCTTTGGTGCTGCCCATGCGACGATGATGCGACTTTATTATGGACGCGATTCGATTGCTTTTACGGCAACAACTGAAGATCCTCATGCTTTGCGTGACGAGAATGGCATCAAGCTAACTCGTCGCTTTACAAGCTTTACCGAAGCTGCAAGAGAAAACGGTCGCAGCCGCGTTTATCTTGGCGTCCATTACCAATGGGATGCGGAAGGTGGATTTGAATCGGGTTCTAAAGTTGCTGAATATGCTTTTAACAGCGTGTTAAAACAGCAAGCTGAACATTACCAAACATCGACATCTGTTACTGCGAAAACCACCAACGAACCTGTAACAGTGTAGTCATTAGTACTGGCACTAGCTGCAATAGTTTATTTCGCCCGCAGTTTTGGCTGTGGGCTGTCTTAGCTTGAAAAAGCGATCGTGATGGTTCTAATACTAGGTTAGAGAACTGAGAATTTGAATGCAGCAACTGAACCTGACACGCCATATCCGCCTAATTGCGATCGCCTTGATGAGTGCTTTCATCCTATTTCTGTGTGGAGCGATCGCACCCATTCTGCCTACCGTTGGACAATCGCAACCTGACACTTTTGAACAAGTCTGGAAAACCGTCAACGACAACTTTTTCGATCCAAACTTCAATGGCATAAACTGGCAAGAGATCCATGAAAAATACAGAACTCAAGCAAACCAGGCTCGATCAAAAGCTGAGCTTGCAAGGATCATTAATCAAATGCTCTCTGAATTGAGAACCTCACATACTCATTTTTATACCTCAGAGGAACCAGAGTACTACCAAATCTTGGGCATTTTCTTACCTCGCAACCCTGAGTTACAGCAGCAACTGAAGACTGTCCTGCCTGATAATAAACCTCAATACACCGGCATTGGTATTTTCACCAAACAGTGGAATGGAAATACCTTCATCAGTGCAATTCTTGATGGCAGTCCTGCATCCAAAGCAGGGCTACTGGTTGGCGATCAATTGCTGAGAGTCGAGGGGCAACCTTTTCACCCCATTCAGTCTTTTGCTGGCAAAGCAAATCAACCTGTTAAGCTTCTGATTCAACGCTCTCCTATTCCGAGTAGTCAGCAAGAAATTACGGTGACACCTAAAATACTGGATGGAACAACAATGTTTTTGGATGCCATGAAGGCAAGCGTTCAAGTCGTTGAGCAAGCAAGGCAAAAAATTGGCTATGTCCATCTGTGGTCTTATGCTGGTGAACAGTATCAAAAGCAACTTGAAACCGAACTATTCTATGGTCGTCTGAAAGATACAGACACTTTTGTTCTCGATTTAAGAGAAGGTTGGGGCGGTGCTAGGGCTTCCTATCTCAATATATACACGCCTCGAAATATCAGACTAACTGGAACTGCCCGAAATCGGACAACACCATCTACCTCCAGTTCCGCTTGGAGTAAGCCCGTGGTGATGCTTGTTAACGAGGAGAGTCGAAGTGGTAAAGAAATTCTTGCCTATGGGTTTCGCAAATATGAGATTGGTACTGTTGTAGGTGCTAAAACGGCAGGTGCAGTTGTGCAAGGAAACTTGTTTGCAATGAATGATGGCAGTGTCTTATATTTGGCAATTGCGGATGTGTATCTAGATGAAAATCAGCGCATAGAGAGGGTTGGAGTGAAACCAGATATTGAAGTTCCGTTCTCACTAGATTATGCTCGTGGTTCAGACCCTCAGAAAGAACGGGCAATCGCGGTAGCTCTAGAAGCTGTGAATCGGTGGTAAGCACTGCATAGTTGATGAAGTGGACAGACGAAAGCAACTGGTGGTGATGCAAAGTTTATCTGCCGTCGCTTATCTTGGTCGTTAGGCTGCTCAGTTTCAGTCAGGTTGAATGTACCTTTGAGGAGATCTATTGAGAGCTATTGAAGTTCAGGGTTAAACTTTGATAGCTAATCCCAAAATTGCACATTCTGCTATGGTGGCACAATCCGATTTCATTATCACTACCCAAAACTTAACCAAAACCTATGGGCGTAAACCTGTTGTAGACAGGCTGAATTTAGCCGTGCCACGCGGCTCGATTTGTGGCTTTCTCGGCTCAAACGGCGCGGGAAAAAGTACCACGATTAAACTGTTACTTGGGCTTGTAAAGCCGTCTAGCGGAGTTGGTACGGTCTTTGGCAAAGACATTGTGAGAGATAGTATTGCCATTCGAGAGCGAGTTGGTTTTCTGGCACAAGCACCTTACTTTTACGGATACTTGACTGCCCGTGAGACATTGCAATTTGTCGCATCGTTCTTCTTCAAAGGGTCGAGGGCTGCAATCGCCGCTCGCATTGAAGAACTGATCGAACTCGTCGGTTTAAGTGGCAAAGCAGATCGCCCAGTGCGGGGGTTTTCTGGTGGGGAGCGTCAGCGTCTTGGCATTGCTCAAGCAGCGATTAATGATCCTGAATTGATTATTCTTGATGAGCCAGCCGCCGCCCTTGACCCATTGGGGCGGCGCAATGTGCTTCAAATTCTCGAACGCTTTCGGGGACAGAGTACGGTCTTTTACTCCACTCACATTCTCGATGATGTGCAGCGAGTCAGCGACATGGTTGCGATCCTCGAACGCGGCAGATTAGTGGCTCAGGACACGATCGACCAACTGCTATCAGGCGATCGCAATTTGTTTAGTATCACGGTGCGCGGTGACGGACGAACTGTTTGCGATCGCCTAAAACGAGTCCCGTGGGTTAAAAAAACTATTACAACTGAAGTGGGTGTGCTCGGTGTAGAGCATCATACCACCAAACTCCAAGTTCAGGTCACAAATCCCAACGCGGCAGAGACTGAACTCCTACGGCTTGTGATGGCAGACCCTACCATTATCGTGACGCAATTTGGACGGATATCCTATGACCTCGAAGATGTGTTTGTGGATTTAGTCGAGCGAGAACTCAACCATGAGCAATAAAAGCGATGTTCGTCAATCTGGATTGCAGCCTGTCTCGAACCGTTGGTTACGGGGCTTCCGTCCCATTTATCAAAAAGAGCTAGCCCACTGGTTTGGAACTGGGCGATGGATTTCTCAACTGATTATTTGGATGTCACTGACAGCAGTGCCCGCAATCTGGATGACACCCAGCAGCGTAACCAATCGAGGCGTTTCATTCCTGACTCTGTTTCTTTGGTTAGGAAGCACACTTTTGTCGATTGGCACAATTATTCTGGTTCAAGGCACCATTATCGAGGAGAAGCTCACACAGACTTTAATTTGGATTTGTTCTAAACCATTGTCTCGTGCTGCGTTCATTCTGGCAAAATTCGCGGCTTATGCAATTTTCATCGGTAGCATTGCCTTGGGTGTGCCTGCCATTTTTACATACTTTGCAGCAGTATTTGCAGGATTGCCCTCACAAATCTCGTTACTGAACTATCTTGTGGGGGTTTGCATGGTTTATCTGTTGCTGCTGTTCAACCTAGCGTTAACGCTCATGCTTGGGGCAATCTTTAATCGAGTTGGAGCTGTAACCGCGATCGCGCTGTTTGTTTTTCTTGGTGGTGCAAGCTTGAACTCTAATCCACAATTAAGGCGAATTGAACCTTTCACCGTGTGGGCATTGCAAGGCGATGCAACAGCAGCAGTAGTTGGACTATTTTCCAATGAAGCTTGGATCGCGATAAGCAGTACGATCATGCTAACTGTGCTGTGTCTAATGGTTGCAGTTTGGTGGATGAAGCATTATGAACTGTAAAACAGGCTAACAACCGTGCTGCACCGGAACATACCAATCTAATTAGCTGAGGTGCAGAGGTGCGGCGGGTGAAACGGAACGCTAGGACTCTTGCACAAGGCTATGAGGGTAGCTTGAGTTCATAGTTGTATAGACCAGCAATCAAGTTAAAGCGCAAACAGAAATGCTTTGTGCGATTTCTATAGCGGTCAGATAAAAACTTGAAAATATTCAGAGTGCGGTTAACATGCTCACGGATGACTCTAAGTTTAGCTAATTGCCGATCCAAGTGCTTGTCTTGAGCACTGATAATGGCACCCCTGGGTTTCTTCTTGGGTGTGCGGCTTTTTGGATGAATTTTAGCACTGCCTTGATATCCTTTATCTGCTAGACACATAACTGCTGGTTGGAGCTGGACTTGGCTGGATTTAAATCGGGAAAAGTCGTGTTCTCTGCCCTTGCCATAAGCTGTAAAAATGATTTGCTTGGTGAGCTGGTCAACCACGACTTGCGTTTTGAGGGCATACCTTTTTTCTTGCCACTATAGTCCCGTTTCTGTTTTTTTTAGGACGCTCAATCGGGCTTTCAGTCACATCCACTACTACGATTTCTATCTCATGGTTTGGGTCGAGCAGTTTCTTCTTTCCTGGGAGACGCAATTTGTCTGAAGCAATCAAGGTGTCTTCTACAGTGCGAATGATGCGATTGCTGTAGACTCATAAATTCCCCAGCTAGTAGCAATATGACAGTAGGTACGATACTCGCGTAAGTATTCTAACGTCATTAATACTTGGTCTTCTATGCTGAGTTTACTAGGTCTATCTGGTTTCAGCTGTTGTTTGGCTTGCTGCATCACTACTACCATTAGTTTAATATTTCAGGACGCACGCCGCATAAGCGTTTAAAGTCCTCTGGCTTCAAATGTTTGACTTGCTCGTAGGTCATAGGGTTTCCTCCTTTAACCTACTTTTGCCATCTTTCTCTACCCTTTTGCAAGAAGTTTAAAGTTTAAGATAAAAGCTAATCGCTTTTTCGACTACTTAAGTGCCTTTTTCACTAAGCTTGAAATCTGAGAAGGGCGATCGGCAACTGGAACTTTAGCTTCTTTAAACGCCGTCAGTTTACTTTGGGTAGTCCCAATATTGACACCGCGACCAACAACCGCAGCGAGAGTTCCTGTGTGTCCCCAGTGTTTACCAGGCGGGGCATTTCTACCAGCAATGTAAGCAATCACGGGTTTATCAATCGTTTCTGCAATGTAGCGGGCAGCAGTTTCTTCGCTATTTCCTCCAGTTTCTCCAACTAAAACAATTGCCTGCGTGCTGTCATCTTCATCTAAAATTTGCAGCCATTGCAAGAAAGAAGATCCTGTAATTGCATCACTACCAATGCTGACACCGATTGACTGTCCTAAACCTGCTTTGGTTAACTCTGAAGCAATTTCATAAGTAAGAGTACTGCTACGGCTAACGATTCCCACAGATCCAGGAGTGTAAAATTCACTCGCATGAGTTCCTAATAGAATCTTTCCTGGGACAATAATTCCAGGACTGTTTGGTCCGACAACCAAGGTTTCTGTTGCTTCTGCTTTGCGCAGAAGATGCACCATATCAAGAGGGGGAACTCCCGCAGGGATAATAATAATTTGGCGAATACCTGCAGCGATCGCTTCTAAAGCTGCATCGAGTGCTTGATAGGGAGACACTAAAATAATTGTGGTGTCAATCACCCCAAATTCTGCCACTGCTTGTTCTACTAGATCAAACACAGGAATTTCATCAAACGTTTCCCCACTTTGCCCAGGACTGATCGCCGCAATGACATTTGTGCCATAAACTTTCATGCGGGCGGCGTGTGTTGCCATCAGTGGTTCGCAATAGCCCTGGATTACAACTTTACTTTCTGGGGTTAGTTTCATCTTCTTCTTCCAGAGGACTTCGCAAGGCGCGATGCTTGCGCTATAGCTTCATCTAAACTGTTAACGAGTGGAACTTGCACTGTGGCAAGTTGCTCTTTTGCAGAGTCAAAATCTGCACCTGCAAACCGCACAATAACGCGAGGTGAGTATGTTTGAGTACGAGATTTGTTAGTCGTCATCCGTTCTCGACGTTGTACGAAACTGACAATAACTTGCGCTAGTTCTATTGGTGTCGGAACTGTACCGAGAATATTGACTAAGACGACTTGAATATTTTTCTGTTCGCTCAAAAATTCTAGTCCTTGCTGCAGGCGATCCTTAAAGCTTGGTGTTGTTGAGTTCCAACTTCTGCCATGTCCAATGTTGAGACAACTTGCTGGCTGACTTCCTGCATCTGTGAGTAAATCCATTGTTGCCATGACTAAACCAGCGCCGTTACCCAAAACTGCAATGTTACCTGAGGGTTCTACTTCGTCCCAAGTTCCTAACTCTAGCGAATACTTGCGTCCCTTCTCACGCTGTGCCATTTTCTCTGCCATCGCTGCCACATCAGGATGACGCGCGATCGCGCGATCGTTGACGGTGACTTTGCCATCGAGTGCCATCAGTTCGCCGGTTGAACTGACACCGAGAGGATTAATTTCTACTAAATCTAAATCTTTCTGCACAAACAACTGATACATTTTCTCGATGATGCCACTGACTGTTTGAATCAACGGTCCTTGTAGACCCATTTTGATTGTTAAACGTCGCGCATAAAATGGAGAAAATTCTTGCTCAACAACAACTTGCTGTAAAAGTTCGGGTGCTGATTCGACATCAATCCCACCTTGCACAGATCCTAAAAGTAGCGGTCGATGTGCTGCTGCATCCAAAACTACAGCTAAATAAAACTCCTGATCGGCATCGTATTTTGCTTCGGCTAGCAATACTTCAGGTAATTCGCCCAAAATTGATAGGTGAAAGATAGTTTGCGCAGCGGCGATCGCATCAATTGTATTTGTGACAAATCTAACTCCCCCAGCCCTTCCTCTACCACCAACACGTACTTGTGACTTGAGTACCACTGGATAAGGAATCTTTAGCCGCTTAATGTCGCTGGGACGGTCAATACGTTGTGATGGCAAGACAGGTATGCCCATCTCCCGAAACCATTCTTTTGCTTGGTACTCTAATACATCCATGTTTTAGCTTGTAGCACTTAGACTTATGAAGGGTTAGGAGTTAGGGAACGCGCTTCGTAGACCTTCGGTTGAAAAGTTAGTGAAATACTGATTCATACTTTAACGTATCGCCTGAAACCTTATTTGTAATAGCTGATAACTAAATTACTCAAAGTAATTTCAACTCGCATAAATTATACAACTTCCTATTTTTCCCTAAATGCACCACTTTGCCATTCTTTTGCTACCAGATTTATACCATAGAAGTGCTGCCAAAATTTGTCTACTATTTTGATTGGCAATACTTTAGTCATTAAGAATAGCAGGATTCTGCCACCCGTAGCGGCGATGTAACGCGGACGTGGGTTAGGTGCGCTTAAGGCTTTGATCATGACTTTAGCAACGCGTTCTGATGTCCAAGCTTGGCTGCTTGTTTGTTTTTCTAAGTCTTTAAGCTTAGCAAATGCCGCACGATAGGGGCTTTTTTCTGGTGCAGCAATACTTTTCTCTACCGCTTGGGCTGCTGCTGCAAAAAAGTTAGTACTGACAGGTCCTGGTTCAATGACACTAACCTTAATATTAAATGGTTCGAGTTCCATCCGCAAAGCATCACTGACTCCTTCTAAAGCAAATTTAGAGGAACTATATAAACCTCCAAAAGGGAACGCTAGTCTACCTCCTAGGGAACTAATATTGATAATTCTGCCGCCACCTTGGTGCCGCATTTGCGGTATAACAGCACGAATCAGCGCTAGTGGTCCAATGATGTTGACTTGAAACTGCCTTTGAATTGCTTCTGTGGGAATTAATTCTACAGGTCCCATTTGTCCGTAACCGGCATTATTGACTAAAGCATCAATGCGACCAAAGTGTGCGATCGCTTTTTGAGCAAGTGCTTCTGCCTGCTCAATTTTCTCTAAGTCACAGGGAACGACTAACACTTCGGCTCCAGCTTTCCGGCAGAGTGTCGCCAGGGTTTCGAGTTTTTCAAGATTACGAGCTGCGATGACTAACCGAATTCCCATAAATCGTTGCGCTAAAAGTTGCGCCAGCGCTGCACCGATTCCACTTGATGCACCAGTAATAACTACTACTTGTTCTGATAAAGGCATAGTCGATTAAATTTTATTTTGAATGTAAAGTCGTATTACTACTTAAATTCTTTTAATAACTCAGGAATGATTTTAAAATTTTGATACTAACTCTGTCTTATCTCTGAAGTGAGAAGTCAAAGACTTTATTTACATCCATAACATCAAGACTTACAAGTGATAATCTGAAAAAATCAGTGACTAAAAGACAAAGATGTCGCCACTTTTAAACAATCGCTATCTGATAATTAGCTCTCTAGGAAGCGGTGGTTTTGGTAATACTTTTTTAGTAGAAGACACCCATATGCCTTCCAGGCGTCGCTGCGTGCTCAAGCAACTGAAACCCATTAGTAACAATCCTCAAGTTTACCAAGTGGTTCAAGAGCTTTTTTGGCAAGAGGCTGCCATATTGGAAACCCTGGGCGAACAGCACAATCAAATTCCTAAGTTGTATGCCTACTTTGCAGAAGCAGGTCATTTTTACTTAGTCCAAGAACTCATCGAAGGTACAACTCTAGAGCAAAAAGTTCAAGCAGAAGGATTACTTCCCGAAAATTTAGTTAAGGACATCGTAGCTAGCGTTTTATCTGTACTAGAAGTCATTCATGCCAGAAAAATTATTCACAGAGATATCAAGCCTGCCAATATTATGTGGCGTCGATGGGATAGCAAACCCGTTTTGATTGATTTTGGTGCAGTTAAACAGTTAGTCAATATCGAAATCAATTCTCAAGGTCAAACAAGAAGCTTAAGTGTGATTGGTACGCCAGGTTTTATGCCTCCAGAACAGGCAGCAGGTAGACCAGTTTATGCTAGCGATTTGTATAGTTTAGGAATGACGGCAATTTATTTGCTGACTGGTAGAGCGCCTCAACAGTTGGATGTAAACCCGCAAACAGGAGAAATTGGCTGGCGCAGATACGCTGCTAGTATTAGTCCTGACTTTGCGGCAGTATTAGATAAGGCAATTCAACCGCATATAGGCGATCGCTACACTACTGCCCAAGAAATGCAATCCGCTTTGTTACGCTCTGCGCAGCGCTTTCGATTCTCAAGTCCTTTTTCTGGGCAACGTAGAACAAACACGACAAAAACTCAGACTTCAGGTAACAATCAAATTTCTCCAGTAGTTATTGCCATTAGTTTAATCGTTGCATCCTCAATAGCTGGGATTTATGCGATTAACAACTCAGATTTTTCCTCGCCAAAAATTCTTGCTGGTGGACATTCAAGAGAAGTCGATTCTTTAGCTTTTAGTCCTGACGGGAATACTCTTGCTAGTGGTGGTAGAGATTGGAAAATTAATTTATGGAATTCGCGTAGTGGAGACTTACTCAATACTTTTGGAGAAAATAGTAATCGAACTAATATTACTGCGATCGCTGTTAGCAAAGATGGGCAGATTTTGTTTAGCGGTGACTTAAATGGTACTATCAAAATTTGGAATCGTAGTCATAGCAATCGATTTGCTGGCGAACAAAGGCAAGCACATCCTTCAACAATTACTTCTCTAGCTTTTAGGACTTCACCAGATATCCTCGTAAGTGGTGACTCAAATGGTACTATCAAGACTTGGGATGTTATAAATCAAGCTCAGACTTTTCAGCTCCAAGAACGATCTGTGCGCCAAAATCACTCTAGAAATAGAGTTACTGCCGTTGCTATTCATCCCACAGGCAGTAAAACTGTAGCGAGTGGTGACTCTCAAGGATTAATCAAGATTTGGAATATAGATACTGGACAAGAAAATTTTCCTCCCCTACAAGCACACGCCAACACAGTTTTATCAATTGCTATCAAAACTGATGGAAATTTAGTAACTGGCAGTAGTGACGGTACAATCAAATCATGGAATTTACAAGAGAGTCAAGCAACTCTTAATAGCGAAAAATCTTTTAATTATTTAGATACATTTCATTCTCTTGCAATTAGTCCTCAGGGTAATAACTTTGCTGTTAGTAGTAGCGGGCAAATCGAGATTTTGTCAACTCAGTAAACGTGATTGAGAACAAATTCTGAATCTACACAGGCGACTGATTTGTTATCCATTTGCACCATTGGCTAAAAGAACAGAAACAATTTAAACGATGCATTCCAGGGGCGCGCACTGCTGCGAGACTATCAGCGGAACGCAAAGCCGCATATTGCAAACCCAAAAAGCTATCTACTGCCGCATAGGGACCGCCCAGAGTAATTGCTCCCGCAGCATACATACGTCCTTTGCCAGACCGCATTTCTGTGATTTCAAAATCATGAGCAACTGCTAAACGCCCTAAATGATTGAGGGGAAGGTTGTAATGAGTCACGAGATCGTCTAGGAGAGGATTTGACTTTGCTTTCGCCTCTAAACCAGTAGCGTCAATAATAAAGTCTGCTTGCAGCTTGATTTGTCCTTGTAAATCCTTACCTTTAATATACGTGATGGTATTTTGCTGTTCCCTTTCTACCCGTTCTACTTCACCAAAAGTAATTTGATACCAACCTTGACTAATACCTTCTTGTACAATACGTCGCCAGTCAGAACGTGCAGCAGTAGTCGTACCGCCCCAGTCTTTGAGGAACTGCTGGCGCTGTTGAGGGGAAGCATTTTCTAATATAGCTCGCAATTCGCCACCCCAACAGGCTTTGGGCCAGTTAAATGGTTGAAATTCGTAGTGATTTTCTACTTGGCGTTGGGCAGCATCAAATTTGTTACCTTGCGATTTAGGCGATCGCATCAAATGCAAAACAAAAATATTACGGTTGCGCTGTCGCACTTCATAAATACGTTGCACAATTCGTGAAGCGACAATACCCCGACCGCGAATTAATACGGTTCCACCATAACGTTCTAAGTGTTTGTAAACGTGTTCGTGTTGTTCGTAAGCATTAACAACAGACTTAAAGTCTTGCGTTTTTTCGCGGTATTTTTGCAAATCAGGAAGAAACTGAATTGCTGGATATCCGGTTGCTAAGTGTACGTAACGTGCTAACACAATAGCGCGATCGCGGTGGTTACTACTAGAACACGAGTAGGCGATCGCATATCTTTCATCATCTGTTTTCCGAATAGCGCGGACGCGTCCGTAGCGAAAGATTTGATGCCATCCGATGCGCTTTGCTTCTCGATCTATAGAGTCAAAAACATTGCCAGCGCGAGGAGTATAAGTTTCTGCTAGTGTTGGTTCAGCAAACACTTGCCACAGGTATTGCAACGCCGAATTAATTTTACCTTTGTAAAAGTCTCGCCACGCTTCTCGGATTGCATAACTAGGCCAGCCCCAAATATTATCAGGACAAGAATCTGAATTAGAGCGTAACCTTTCGTGCAGAGGAATTTGCGAATTCAAACACAGTCTTTGATAACGCGCATAAGGTTGCTTTTCTAAACCAATTGCGACAATCTGACGAACTTTTACACCAAAAATTCTTAAAAAATCGACCCAAATAAAGCTACCTAATCCTGCCCCGATCGCCACATAATCAATTTGATAGACAGGAAGGTTTGTTGCATATAAATCTCTTACTGAAATTTGCTGCGACTGAAATATTGCTGGAGGAAAATCACTTGTTGCTGTAACAGTCTTGCGTTGAACTTCTGGTTCGGGTAGATCGGTGTCTGGATGAAATGAAATCACTGAATCGGTTTCTAAGCTACTAGCAACAAACGTGACAGCGATCGCATAATTACCCATCTGCAGCTGATCGCCATGATTCAATACACCCCGATTGACACTTATCCCATTAATGAAAGTGCCACTTTGACTTTGGTTTGTTACTACTAATTGTCCTTGTTCAAACAGAATCAGAGCATGAAAGCGAGAAACTTGAGTACTCTCTAATACAAGTCGCGAGACGCGATCGCCGTGAATTGTACTTGGCATTTTAGACAGTTCGCGTCCAATAGCGATCGGCAGTTTCAGTCTTAATTTTTGCTGTTCTTTTGTTGTTGGATCTACCCAATTCAGTTGAATTTGCCTAGAATCAGGATTCATAATCTTTCCTTTAATATTTAGCTGCTAAAACACTTTCTGCTGCTGCCAGGGAAGTACCATCCCAAGGACAGCCTAGATTGAGTCGTTCATAAGGTAAATTACGACGACATTTAGGACAGATTAAACTATAGGTACTTTTTTGAGGCGAACTATTGCCAAAAGATAGAGAAACTGCTAATACTTTTAGTTCTATGTTTCCTAGATAAATACTACTGCCTTTACTTAATGTAACTTCACCTTGAATTAATTTTTTACTATTAATAATTGGAGGATTACTTGCTCTCAAGTTGCGCAGATAAAAGCTATTGTGTTTAGGATTAAAAAAGATTTCTACGTGTAGTGCTGATATTGTTGGATGCTGAATAATAATGTCACACCGCGAAGGATCGCGTCCGATTCGCACAGTGTCTGGGTACTTGCTAAGTGGGCGATCGCGAATTTTTTGAGTGACTAACCGCCCTGCTTGCATCCAACCTAAAGTTAATTCATTCATAGTTTTGATAGTCAATATTTTGATTCGCGTTTTTGGTTTCACACATCAATAGAAAAATATGACTGCTAGAGTTAATGCATATATAGCGATCTTATTTGAATTATGAAAAATTATTTTAACGAACCACTTCAGACGCAGAGGAGCCAGTGCGTTGCGGAGGTTTCCTCCGTTGTAGCAACTGGCGTAACGCAGAGAGAAGAATAAAGGGAGGGCTATAGATCAACGAACTAAACTTGCAATTTGATACAGCTACTTACTTAATAATAGTTTTTCAGCAACGCGCTTGCTAAACAAATCAGTGATTAATGGACCAACTAAGCAAGTGACTACAATGTAAGCAATCACAATATTAAAGATTCCTTCATCAATTAAGTTAGCACTCTTACCAAATACTGCAATAACTAATACCAAAGCAGCACGAGACATTGTTAAACCAAAAACTGTCATCACCTCTGCAAAAGTAAACTTAAAAGCTAGTCCAGCTAACCATGATGCTAAAAACTTAGCACCAATAGCTCCGGCGATCGCAAAACAAGTAACTCCTAAATATTCAGGCTTGGTAAAAAATATCTTAGGATTTGATAAAATACCAACAGTCACTAAGAAAATAGGAATAAATAAGCTATTACCGACAAACTCAACTTGTTTCATTAAAGGACTTTGTAGTGGCACTAAGCGATTAAGTGCAAGTCCAGCAATAAATGCTCCAACAATAGGATCAAACCCTATAATCAAAGTAACCGAAGCGACAACAAATAAGCAGGCAAGAACAAACACGAATTGGCTAGATAATTCGGTATTTTTTTCTAAAAACAAACGTCCTATTTTAGGAATTCCCCAAAGAGAAACTATAACTAATAAAGGCAATAAAAATAAAAGCTTAATCCATAAAAATGCCCCAACACTAGCACTATGGATAGACTGTACAATTGACAGACTTGTTAAAGTGAGAACTGACGTCACAATAGTACCGCCGACTGCAACTGATACTATTTCTTGTTGTGCTATTCCGACTCGCACCACAATGGGATAAGACACGAGAGTATGCGGAGAGTAAATAATTCCTAGAAGTACAGCAGCAAGCAAACTAGAAGTAATAAGCTGACCAGATAAAAAGCCTACATAAAAGGGAATCCCAAATGTGAGTAAACCAAAGATTAGTACGCACAGCCCTAAGCGTTTCATCTTTGTCAAATCCATCTGCATTCCTGCTATGAGCATAATATAAAGCAGACCAAATTTTTCTAACCCTTGCAAAAGTGATTGGCGATGCAAAAGTAATTGTTGAGATTGTTCTAAACCCAAGGAGGATACTCCTACAATACTTCGATCTAAGATACCTAAAATATTTGTACCTAAAACTGTACCCAAAAGAATCAAAACCACTAACGATGGAATTCGTAAAATTGTGGCGATCGCAGGTGCAATCAAAATAGTGAGTAATAAAACTCCAAAAATATAAACTGGATCTATGAGCGGTAGATTTTGATACACATTAAGCATAGCTACCATAATTACTGCATCTAAAATTTCAACAATATCAAGATTTATCTAAAGAAAAATTACAACCACTGTCCACCATGAAAGCGCCAGCGTAGGAAGAGAATTCGCATAATTACTTGCGCAGAAATATATACGCTTAACCACACTAAACTGTAGTGCAACGCGAACCAAAATAGCGAAGTTTCTTGAGGTATTCCTGGTAAATGAAAGATTTTTAAAATTACCGCTAAAAAAGCTGCTTCCCAAATTCCTGCTAATAGTTGTAAAACTCCTGGCCAATCGCGATCCCAACGAAACTTTTGCAGATAGTCATAAACTATATCCCAAGCAATACCAAAGATAGCAACATAACCAAGTACCCAAAAAAAACTGAAACTTGCCTCTGGTCTGAGATAACCCAAAGCAAAAGGCGATGTTACAAACGCACCAATTGTAGCCAACAACAATAACCGAGTTTGCCAACGACCAAGTAAGGTAGGAGTCATAATTATTCTAAGAAATGAAAAGTTTTACAAGTGTATTTACCTTGCCGCGAAATAACTTGTGAATTGAGTTTTCTAGTTGTAAGGTTTCACGTTTTTCACTTGAGAAGTACAAGTAATTTGAAATTAGTATCTTATAGTCAACAACTAAAAGCTTGCAGTTTTGTGCAATTTTGCCGTCTAAAAACTCTGATGCTTATCTTAGGTCACTCAAATATCTTGAAAGAAAAGCAATAGAGAGTGCCGTCTTAGAAAACAGAAAACACTTAGTAATAACTAAATAAAAAAAATCTCCAAACAATGTTTAGAGGATTTTTCTCATGCGTAAAAGATACTTATTTATTGCCATCGTATCGGCAGTTTTACCTTTACTCTTCAAGTCAGCCGCTACTGCACAACAAGTAGTTGGAGACAATGAACGTCTTGCCGCTGAGGCTGAACCTGCTGTAGTACGTATTGTTGATGGCTGCTTTGGTACTTATGTTTATAACAATAGAGAATATGACCAAAGTGCTGGAGGCATTGGTTCGGGTTTTTTTATTAATTCCAATGGCTACATTGCTACAAATGCCCATGTAACTGAGTTTGGTTATAAAGGTGAAAATGCTTGCAGAGAGACTCTTTTTGCCAGATTTCTGAGAGAAGTAGCCCAGCAAGATTCTAGATTAAGCCAGCTTCTTAATAGTTCTAATCCTTTAACTCGTCGAGATGCAGTAGCTTTGATGAGGCAAGAGTCTAGATTGAAAGATTTTGAGTTTGTGCATCACGTTATTCTCCCAAACCCAAACCAAGACCCTGTTGCTTTTGAAATTAAGTCTTATGGTGAAACCACGGGTCAAAATAATGCTAAGGACGTGGCAATTATCAAAATTGATATTGAAAATACACCCAGCTTACAAATGGCGGAAAACTCTAATCGGGTAAGAATTCAAGATCACGTAACAGTAGTTGGATATCCAGCAGCAGCTGATGACTTTGATAGCAACATCTTGAGTAGAGGATCATTTTTTGAAGCATCGTTTACCGATGGTAGAGTTTCAGCGAGAAGAAACCTTGCTAGCGGAACACCTATTCTCCAAATCAGTGCCCCAGCAACAAATGGTAATTCTGGCGGACCTATTCTTAATAACCAAGGTGAGGTGATTGGTATGCCTACATTTACCTTATCGTCTAATGGTCAGCAGGTATCTGGCTTCACTTTTGTTATCCCTACAAATACAATTATGGAGTTTGTTAGACAGGCAGGTACGACTAATGAGCAAGGAGTAGTTGATGAGGTTTACCGCGAGGGGCTTGAATTATTTTTCAATGGTCAATATCAAGAAGCGATCGCCAGGTTTGAAGAAATCAGAAATCTCTTTCGACCGCATTCTGAAGCAGATCGGTTAATTCAGGAAAGTCAGCAAGCAATTAGTACAGGGAGAGGAAGTTCAAGTACGAACCCAACCCCAAGCCCAACACCAACGAATTCTCCAACTCAGATTCCCAGTGATAATAGCGGCTTAAATAACTTTCTTCGTAATATTCCTCCTTGGGGAGTTCCATTCCTAATTGCTTTACTTATAGGAATTCCATCTGTAGTATTGTTGATGCGTCGAAATCGCATATCGAATCAATCTAATCAGTCTACCTACGGTAACAACTACCCACCACCTAACACACCACCAGCCTCACCGCCACCGCAACAGTCGCCAATTCCTCATTTCTCGACGCAGCCGCAAAATTTCGGTAGTGGAAGCTACACTGTGCCGAATGTACAATCTTTTCCGTCTACTGTACGCGAAGGATTCGGTAGTGATACAACCTTTACAACTCAAGTCACACATTTTGGTTCAATTACTTGCACCTCAGGGATACTTGCTGGAAAAACGTTTCCTATTCCTCCTGAAGGACTTTCTATAGGACGCGATCGCACTTGTCAGGTGGTGATTGACGATCCTCGCATTTCAAAAGAACACTTGTGGATTGGATTGCGAAATAATTCTGTCATAGCGATAGATCAGAAATCTAGTAATGGTACTTACTTAAATAAGGCAGGATACCAACGAATTAATGAGGTTTTTCTCAAGCCAGGCGATGAATTAATCCTAGCGGATGGAGTTGTTAAATTCCTTTATAATGCACCCTCAAGCATAGTATCAAATCAAACAGTCGCTGCTGCAAAACAGAACGGCGATCGCACGGTAGTAGAAATAGCCAGACTTGGTACGATTACATGTACATCAGGAGTATTAATAGGACAAAAATTTGAGATTCCGCTAACAGGGCTTTGTATAGGGCGCGATCGCCAAGCCCAAATTGTCATTGATGATAGTCGAGTATCTAAGCAACACCTGTGGATTGTACCGCGTGATGGTCGCGTAGCTGTTGTCGATAAGGGTTCAACCAATGGTACTTATCTCAATCAACTAGGTTCTGAACGAATTAAAGATGTTGTTCTCAATTCTGGAGACACAATTATTCTCTGCGAAGGAGATGTGGCGCGGTTTCAGTACCAAGATGACAAAACGACGATTGAAAATAAACCAGCACTCGCATTGCAACCATCTCAGAATGGCACAGGAGCATAATACCTGCTGTATGTCAACTCAAAAGTAGAAATTAAAACTTGCTGGAGATACAGGCGATGATAGGCAAGATACTAGGCGGACGTTACCGAGTTACTGAAATCCTAGCTGCGGGAGGTTTTAGTGAAACCTATGTTGCTGAAGATATTCATCGACCGCATTATCCCAAATGTGTTGTTAAGCATCTCAAGCCTACTAGTAGCGAACGTGGCTTGCTAGAAAGCGCAAGACGATTGTTTAAATCGGAAGCAGAAACGCTGGAACAGTTGGGTAAAAATGACCAAATTCCTACTTTGTTGGCTTATTTTGAAGAAAATCAAGAATTCTATTTAGTACAAGAGTTTATTAATGGCAATACCCTAAGCGAAGAGTTAATTTCTGGTCAGCCTTGGTATGAAAGCCAAGTTTTGCAATTGTTGCAAGAAGTCTTAAGAATTCTGGTATTTGTACACAGTTATAAACTGATTCATCGAGATCTCAAACCTAGTAATTTAATGAGAAGAAAGGAGGATAACCGATTAGTCTTAATTGACTTTGGTTCAGTTAAGCAAGCATGGATGCAAGTTGTAGCAATGCCAGAACAGACTGGTGCAACGATCGCGATCGGTACTCCTGGTTATATGCCTACCGAACAAGGAAGAGGAAAACCGCGCCCTAACAGCGATATCTATGCACTGGGCATCATTGCTATTCAAGCCATTACTGGGTTACACCCCTCCCAATTGGAAGAAGATGTTGATACAGGTGAAATGCTTTGGCAACATCAGGCACACATTAGCAACGAGCTAGCAGCAATCTTATCGAAAATGGTGCGCTATCATTTCAAAGAACGCTACCAAACAGCAGCAGAAGCACTACAAGCACTCCAGCTCATCATTAACCGAGACAAAATTCACTTGGATACTGTAGTTGTACCATTACCACTCAATACGCCTCAAACACCTGATTCCTCTCAAAAAGCCATTCCAGTCACTCGCGTCAATTCATCAGTACAGGCAAAAATTCCAACACCCTCTACTGTCATTACTGCTGAACCACCACAAAAACTTAATTCGCTGCAACTGACAGTTCTTTCATCACCAACATCATCAAATAAAGAAGCAAAGCCAGAGGTAACAACACTCAATCAATCACTCACTCAACTTAAACTGCAGAAAAATTATCTTGCTACTCTCTTACACAAGCCATATCATTTGTGGTTTGGAGCAGGAATTACTGCTGCAGTGATGAGTTTGGTTGCTGGTTATACTGTATTTTGGCAACCACGAGCAATGAGTCATCAAGCGTTAGAGCAACTGCAGGCTTTAAAAAACCAAGGCAATTACCAAAAGTGCGCTAGTCAAAATCCTACACTACCTAAAGATTCCATTTTCTTTATTCAAGCACAAGCAATCATTCAAGAATGTCAGTTGGCTGAAGCGCAAAAATTAGCAACTAATCGCAGTTTTCAAGCAGCGATCGCGGCAGCTAGCAAAATCCCCCAAGATGCTGCAAATTATCAACAAGCCCAGCACTCAATTGGGCAATGGTCTAACAATATTCTTGACGTAGCCCAAAATCAATATCAGTCTGGCAACCTCAACGAAGCGATCGCGATCGCTAAAGTGATTCCTGCAGATAGCCCAGTTCACAGCAAATCTCAAGCTGCAATTCAGCAATGGCAGCTTGAATGGGAAAAAAATACTTCTCACTGGCAAGCAGCACAAAAAGCTTTAGATCAAAAGAATTGGCAAGTGGTTCTAAACGAAGTTGCAAAAATGGATAGTACTTCGTATTGGCAAGCAAAAATTCAGCCAATTGAGAAAGAAGCAGAAACTCAGATTGCTGCAACTAAACCCAAGCCTCAAGTTGCAAGAACAACGCGATCGCCAGTGACTTCTGCTGCAACCAACACTACACGCAATCGCACCATCACTCGTACGACTAGACAGCCAACCCGTATTACCCGTTCTACTTCCAGACAACCAACGCGTACTGCCGCCCGTTCTACCACTCGTATCTCCAGACAACCAACGCGCTCAAGTTCCAAACCACGAACAGCTGCTAAACCTGCAAATCCTACCCGTACCAAACCTTCTGGATGGAAAGTAGAAACTCGGTAAACAAGGCTTAATCCTCTACAACTTAGAACTTACACAAAATCTCTTTGAATTCCTCATTATCTTTGCGATCTAGCCTTCGGCAACCCCTGCGGGGAATGTGGTTCGTTTCTCCCTACTTTTGCGTCAGTTTCTCAACTCAAAACTCAAAATAGTGCCATCCGGCACGCTACGCGAACAAAACTCAAAACTTTCTTAATTTTATTATGTCTCCAAAAAAACTTTTAATTCACCTGAGTGCTATACTCATAGCTCCAATTTCTGTTCTCCCTAATCCTGTAAGTGTTTTATCTTACCCAGATTCTCAATTCAACCAACTAATAGCTCAAAATTCTCAGCAATCTGCAATTAACCAAGTAAAAACACCTTCTTGGCAAAAAGGAACTGTTAATTTATATACGATTGGCTCACAACAAAACGGGCACTCTCTTCCCGTACGTGCGATCGCCTTTAGTCCTAATGGTCAATTTCTGGCAAGTGGGAGTGCTGATAAAACAATTAAAATTTGGAATTTACAAGCGCAAACTTTAGAGCATACCTTGACTCAGAATGCTGCGCAAATCAACTCAGTTGCCTTTAGTCCAGATGGCAAATTTCTGGCAAGTGGGCATCTTGATGGCAGCGTTAAATTGTGGAATTGGAGGAACGGAACTCTCCTCAAAACTTTAGCCCGACACTCAGATATTGTGACGTCTGTAGTTTTTAGTCCTGATAGTCGAACTCTTGTAAGTAGTAGTGGCGACAAACGAATTAAATTATGGAATGTCGAAACTGGAGATCTGCACCGCGAAATTGCTAGTAAGCAATGGGTTACTACAATTAGCTTTAGTCCTGATGGCACAACTCTTGCTAGTAGCGGTCTAGGTAAAACTATTGATTTATGGAATCCAGACACTGGTAAACTGCTGCGCGTTCTTGGCAAGGACACAAAGCCGATATATTCCATTACCTTTAGTCCAGACGGTCAAATACTTGCTAGTGGTAGTGGAGGCACGACGATTAAACTATGGGATGTGCGAACGGGAAAGGTGCTGCGCACATTAACAGGACATTTACAAGAAGTAACTTCACTTGCTTTTAGCCCAAATGGTCAGTCTTTGATCAGTGGAAGTTGGGACAAGACTGTAAAATTGTGGAATATCCAAACAGGACAAACAATCCGTGACTTTCTGGAAAATAGCCAGCGCATTCTAGCTGTTGCTTTTAGCTCAGACGGAAAAACTTTTGCTAGCGTCAGCGGTGACAGAACGATCAAAATCTGGCGATCGCGAAATTAAATACTTTGATAACACGATCATCTAATCAGTTGTGCCGCAGCATTGAAAAACTGATGACATAGCCCTCGCGTTACCAACAGTGCGGTCATTAAGTTGGCAAAGGCAAGAATAAACAAAACTAAGATTTGGTATGATGCCGCATCAAGCGGATCGACACCACTCAGCAATTGACCTGTAATGATTCCTGGCAGAGTTACAATTCCCACGACTGTCATTTGATTCAAAATTGGTATGAGTCCAGCTTTGATGGCATCTCTACGGTACTGTGCGACAGCTTGTTGGGGAGTTGCGCCTAAACTTAAATGCGTTTCAATTTCTAAGTGACTTGCATTAATTGTACTGACAAGACGTTCTCCGGCGATCGCTGCGCCATTAATTGCACTACCGAAGACAATTCCGGCAAGGGGAATGAGATACTGTGGTTCATACCATCGTAGGGGTTGGATAATGAGCAAATTTGTATAAGCTAACGTGACAGCAGTACTCAGAAAAATTGCTCCCCAGACTAGCGGTAAAACCAAAGGAATCTTTTTACTAATGCGATTGCGAGCAACAATTGCTGCAATTGTGAGCATCACTGCTAAAATCGCCAAAACAGCCCACAGATTGTCTATTGCAAAGACAAATGCTAGAACATACCCAACTACCAACAATTGCAGAATCGTTCTTCCTGCAGCGATCGCGATATTCAACTCTAAACCAATTCTTTCCCATGCAGACAACCCAATGGCGATCGCAATTAATCCCACTGCTAAAACTAAATCGAGTAAATCTAAGCTAATTAAACCTGTTGATTCCATAATTTTCTTTAATAGGGGCGAGGAGTGAGGGGTGAGGGG
>NZ_JADEWN010000030.1 GCF_015207655.1 Gloeocapsopsis crepidinum LEGE 06123
CATCGTAGTCCCGTCAATTTTGGTGTTAATGTCCTCTGTGGTTTGATTGCTTATTGTCATCAGCCCAAAAAGCCCTCCCTTCACTTAGAATGGGCTTTACCTCCATCTGCTTAACCCGAACTCAGGTTTGATACCATGTTGTAGTGCTTGTTCAACATAAGTTGATGCACCCGACTCTAGGGTTTCTGGAACTGCAAACCATCCTTCTTGGGGAAAAGCAACTAATTGAATATCGATTCGATCGCTAAGCGATCGCTGTACATCTAATAAGCCCTCTACTGCCCTTAATTCTACAAAAGCATCAGCTTCGACATTTGTGCGAATAGCTGTTGTTCCTGCTGCTACACTCCATTGCAAAGCTTGTGTTGCACGTTGTTTGATATCTGCAATGGTAAATTGAGATTTTAAGTGTCGTACTGCTTGAATTGCTGAAGCTAGTCCGCTTTGAGCAAAGATATCTCCTAGAGACTCTGCTGTGAAAGCTTTATCGATGTGCGTGTGTGCATCAACTAAACCTGGAGTGAGAAGTTTGCCATCAAGATGCCAAACGTGTTGTGCATTGAGGCGATCGCCTTCCACAATCTCAACAATCTTACCCTCTGCTATGCCAACACACCATCGTCCCTCACGATACGGCAAAGTTACATTAGTAAACGCATAATCTAGATCTGCCACGCATATATCCTCAAATTGCCCGCTGTTCTTGTGGTGGTAAAAAGCTACCATTAAACACTTCTTCTGGTATCGGAATCTGAGCTAAACCAAAGCCTTCTGCAACTTGTTCTAGAGTTCTTTGCAATCTTGCCGAATCAACACCACCTAAACCATTTTGCTCTACTTCTGGGCTGATATATAGCGAATCCAAGGCAATTTGCAGGCGTTCTCGTTCTTGTGCTTGATCCATCAATCCATCTTCGCTGAGATTCATCACTGCAGCTAAACTTTCATCAGGATTTCTAATCGTATCTTGCAAGCCTCGGAGATACGCACTGACAAATCCCCGCACTAATTCTGGATTTTGTTCTAGGAAAGATTCGCGTACAATCAATGCATTGCCATAAAGATCTAAACCATGATCGGCATACAAAAAAGTATTGAGGCGATCGGGACCGTAACCTAGCTTATTTAAAGGCGGCAAACTCGAAATATTAAAACAGGAAATTGCATCAAACTCTCCTTGAACCAAAAGTGCTTCGCGTAGTCTTGGTTCAACATTATTCCAAGTGACAGAATCGGGATTAACTCCTGTTACTTGAGCAAAAACAGGCCAAAGTCTCCTTGCTGCATCACCCGCAGGGGCTGCTAATCGCTTGCCTTCAAGTTGTTGGGGAGAGGAAATTCCAGCATTATCAACAGCGACAATTGCAAGTGGCGATCGGTTGTACTTTATTGCCACAGCAACCAATTATATCGTTTGGGTTCTTTTGGTTGAACTCCATCATGGAGTACATATCACCTTCTCCGATGTCGTAGACACCGCTGGCAATTTTGTTAATCGAATCCGCTGATCCATAACCTCGATCAAATCTGACTGCAATCCCCTCTTGGGCAAAATATTCCTTCTCGATTGCTATTGCTAATGGTGCGTCAACTGCTTGTAACAGCCAAGATAAGGTAAAGCTAACTTCTTTGAGTTCTTGATTTGCAATATTTGTGGTGGTTTGGGCTGTGGTTGGCGATCGCGAAATTGTTTGATTAGCGCAACTGCTTAGCAATACGGCTGATCCTGCAACTAATGCGAGTGAAACCACTCTTGTCCAAATCTTCGGCATGACTGTTCTGCTCATAAGCATTTTGACTTTAGGACTTGAGATTGTGAAGTGAATCTTGCAACGTAACGGCAGCAGTTATTGATTACAAAGAATTTTTGGTTCAAACTGTGACTAGAAACAATCGATCATATATGATATATAAAACCTGGATAGCACTGATTTAACTGTAAGCATCGCTACAAAAACTGCCGATGAGGAGCAAAGCACCTTGACTGCAAAGCTGCACTTTCCTGCAATGACAGGACTTTCACGTACAACTCAAGCTAGTGTTACAGATTATTTAAGAAAAGCAATTCTTTCTGGCGAGTTGCCTGCGGGGACTCGTCTTGTGCAAGCAGAAATCGCTGAGGCACTTAATGTTAGCGTGACACCAATTCGCGAAGCACTCCGCGAACTGAGTACTCAAGGGTTAGTAAACTTAGATGCCTTTCGTGGTGCTGTCGTTCACACGCCGACGCTTGCAGAATTAGAAGAAATCTTTGAGATTCGTGCTGTGCTATTACCTTTAAGTATTCAAAAAGGAGTTTATGGGATTACTGCACAAGAGATCGAGCAAGCCGAACTATTATTAGTACAAATGGAAGCAGAGTGCGATCGCCCGCGTTGGGTAGAACTGAATCGACAATTTCATAGCTTATTGTATCAAGCCGATCGCAGTTCGCATTTAAAAAACCTACTGCAACGTTTATCAGATATTGCCTCAATTTATATCAACTTATCTTTTGTAGAAAAGCCACTACAAAAAGAACTATCAGAAAAAGAACACCGTGAACTTTTAGAGGCGTATCGTTGTAAAGATGTTGCACGAGCAACACAAGTGACTCTGAATCACATTAATTCAACATTGGAAGCTGCAAGAAAAGTTTTGCAAAAAACTTATGAAACTATAAGTTAAGTATCGGGTTTGGGCAAGCAAGATGCCTACCCCACATCTAAATTTTGAATTTAGTTAACTTCCCACTCATCAATTACTAATGATCGTAAATTTAGATCAATTATGAACAATGCCAATTTCCAACATCCATATATTGTTGTTGGTGTCTTTCGATTACCAATGTCTGCACCAGAGGATGTTAGTGGATTACAACATCTTTTAGAAACACAGCAGATTCAAGCCGAAGAAATCGTAGCAATCATTGCTCAAACTGAAGGAACGGGATACGCACGCGGTTATGCATCTTTGTGTATGCAACTATTACTTTCGCAGTATCTCAAGATTTCTGTAGAAGATGTCTTCAAACGGATTCCGATGATGATGATTGGGTTATGCGGTGGTTTGATGAGTCCCCATTACACAGTGTTTACACGCAAGACGGTTGCTGCACCATCAATACCTCCTCAAACGAAACGATTAGCTGTGGGAATTGCTGATACTCGTGTATTGCTACCCGAAGAATATGGCACAATAACGCAAGTCAAGTTAATCGCCCAAGCAGTAGAAGCAGCGATCGCCCAAGCCGGAATTAGTGCTTTAGATGACGTTCATTGCGTTGAAATCAAATGTCCAGCGATGACTCCGGCACGGCTGCAAGATGCCCAACGGCGTGGAGTGAATGTTGTTAGTACAAATCTCAATCAAGCAAGTTCGATGGCAAAGGGCGCATGTGCGTTGGGCGTCGGGTTAGCTTTAAAAGAAGTTTCTGGGGAAATCGACGATCGCGCAATTAACTGCAATCATGCACTTTACACAAATCGCGGTTCAGTTTCAGCGGGAGGAGAACAATCAGCGTGTCGTGTTTTAGTCATGGGTAACTCGGAGTTTTCTGTGAGTCCTTATCGCGTAGGACATGGCGTGATGCAAGATCAGTTAGATACGACAGGGGTGTATGCAGCACTAAAGTCAGCAGGGTTAACTTGTCATATACCACTCACAACCGATCAACAGAACAAGATTACCCAAGTTTTTGTTAATTGTGGTGCAGATGCTGTCACTGCAATTTGCAATCGCCGTCATACAATGCACAGTGATTTCTTATCAGGTTACGCAGGCATTATGGCAAAAGCGGTAGCGAATGCGATCGTTGCTTCAGTTGTGGGCGATACCATGATTCTGGCTTCGGCAGGAAATGAACACCAAGGGGCACGCGGGAGTAATTTAGTGGCAACGATTGTTGATATGGAGAAGTAAAAATATGTATTTGCGTCAATCGCGGGAGTTAACTCATCAGGGTGCGATGGTGGTGTTGCAAGGGGCGATCGCTAAAGCCGAGGAGATGGGTGTACCGCAATGTATTGCCATTGTGGATACAGGAGGAAATTTATTGGCGTTTGTGCGGATGGATGGGGCGAAGATTTTGAGTCAAATTTCTGCAACACAAAAAGCAGTGACAGCGGTTTCCTCTCGTGTTCCTACAGGAAGTGTCGCGCAGGATGTTGAACTGAAACTTGCGTTGGCAACTGAAGGAAAACTGACAAATTTAAAAGGTGGAGTACCTATTACAATTAACGATCAAATTGTCGGAGCAATTGGAGTTGGTTCAGGAACAGGACAACAGGATCTTGAAGTGGCTTTAGCTGGTATCGCTGCACTACAAGCAGTTGTATAAAAACATGAAAGTAGAAGTTTATAAAATTCCGCAGAATAGTCCTGATGACTTATCCCAGTTGGATGCACTGATTCAAAGCGGCAAGATTGATCCGTATAAGTTTGTAGCAATTCTTGGTAAAACTGAAGGTAACGGTTGCGTTAATGATTTTACACGCGGGTTTGCAGTACAAACTCTAAAAACTTACATACAAGACAAGGCGAATCTTGAAGTTGCACAACGAATTGTTTATGTGATGTCGGGTGGTACTGAGGGGGTTTTGAGTCCGCATCTCAATATCTTTACGCGAGACGATCGCAAAGAACCGCAACACTGGGGATTAGTGATTGGAATTAGCCGTACAAGGGACTTTTTACCAACAGAGATTGGAACTTTAGAAATGGTTCAGGAAGTTGCTAAGGGTGTGGAAGCAGCGATCGCAGATGCAGAATTAAATAAATCGGATGTTCATTTTGTGCAAATTAAATGCCCGCTGATTTCTTCAACGCAACTACAAGATAAGTCTCAGGTAAAAGCAAGTAATAGCTACCAATCGATGGCGTATTCGCGCGGGGCATCTGCATTAGGTGTTGCTGTAGCGCTGGGGGAAGTTGCCTATGAGCAATTAACTGCAACCGATATTTGTGCCAACTATTCGTTGTATTCTAGAGTTGCTTCGACATCTGCGGGTGTGGAGTTACGCAACTGTGAGATCTTAGTACTGGGTAACTCGCCTCATTCAACAAGTAACTTTGTGATTGGTCATAGTGTGATGCAACATGCTTTGGATCGCGAGGCAATTTGTCAAGCAATTGAAAATACTAACCAACCTATCGAACGTGTTGTCAATATCTTTGCCAAAGCTGAAGCTGATCCTTCTGGGTTCATTTTAGGACGCAGGCATACAATGTTAGACGATTCGGATATTAACCATACACGCATGGCAAGATCTGTCGTCGGGGCTGTTACAGCTTCTGTAGTCCAAGATCCAATGGTTTATGTATCTGGTGGTAGCGAACACCAAGGTCCCCCAGGAGGTGGTCCTGTCGTAGCGATCGCCCAAATTATTGAACACAAAAGCTAACAACAAGTTGCAAGTAATATTTTAAATAATTGCGTCTGGATCGACACCAAGTCGTCTTAATTCTGCTGCTAAGCGATCGGCGCGTTGTGCTTCTTGCTGTGCGCGTTGTGCCTCTTGTTGTGCTTGTTCTTGTGCTATTTGCACCATCTCCTCATCTGTTGGCAATAGCACTCCTTCTATTGTTGACCATCGCAACCAAACTGCTTCTACTCCTTTAAATTTACCTTGCCAGCGTACGAGTGCTAATCCTAAATGTTGACTAATTAAGCGTCCTTGTTCATCGAGTGGCAATGGTGTATAAATTCCATCGTGTAGCCCAAACCCAGCAAACTCTTTTGAGTCAAATGGATCGTACCAAACATATTCGGGTACGCGCAGTTGATTTTGATAGATCAGTTTCTTTGTAGTTTTGTCTTGTTCGGCAGTACTTTCTGATAATAGTTCAATCACCATGTCAGGTCCTTTGCCTTCTTCCCACACAACCCAACTTTTACGTTCCCGTACTGGCACATCTAAAACCACAAAAACATCAGGTCCGCGATAATCTTGGTTGCGAACTTGGTTAGGGCTGAAGTAAACAAACATATTACCGCCCACATAACCACCACCTTCACGTTGCGTTACCCACGGATAAAGTGAATCTACTAGCAAATCCATTTGCATTTTGTGCCGTTGAGTTTCCATCGGAATGCCATCATCAGAAGGTAAGGAGTCTTGCGCTGGGGAAAATGCTGATTTCGTTTGATACATAGAAATAACCTCCAACAAAAGGAAGACATCATTAAGTTGCTAGTTGTTAGTTACTAGTGACTAGCCACTTTAATCGTAAGTAATTCACTCTTATTTGATAAACCTAGTGTGCTGTCGGCAAAAAAAGTTGCAATAAATTCAGATTCATTCAGCTTTTGTGGGTTAGGCATCTTGCCTGACCAGAGTAAAATGCGATACTTTTGCAAGAGATTTATAGTAAAAGCAATAGCTTAAGAATTTAATTGGTAGTTAAAGTTGAGCTGCTAAAGAACTATATATAAAACGTTCAGTCTTAATTGAGTTCGACGAAAGTATACTAGCATCGTGATAGTTATGGTAATTTTTAGTTTTTATGCGATCGCTAAAAAATTACACAATTGTGCTGCGTCCTGATGATAATGGAACTTTTGTTGCCTATATTCCAGCAATTGTAGGTTGTCACGCCTGGGGATCAACCACTGAAGAGGCACAAGCCGAACTTATTCATGTGTTTGACATGATTCGGGATGAGTATCAACAAGCAGGTCGAGAACTGCCCGAATTGAGGTTACTGTGACTCACGACCGCTAAAGCAAAAGAACAACAGTGATAGTAACAAAACAAAATATCGTTGTCTAAAATCAAAGCACAACGATTTACAATGCGATCGCTCTCGGTAACATTGCTTTTGATAACATCCCGTGAACGCCTTTTTGGGGCAGATTGACAACTTGGGTAATGCGAAAATTTACGGCTAAACTACACAACACATAAGCTTCTTCGGCACTCAATCCTACATAGTGTTGGAGGAGATTAATCATTTGCTGTAGTGCGGATTCAAAAGCTGCATCTAAAGTTTGTCCAAAGCCCATTGTCATTATATCGGTGGGCGTTTCTGCTACTGGAGTTGTTAGTTCGAGAGCTTTGTGTAGTTGAATTTTAATTCTGCCATTCATTGATGTTTCAATCGCAGTCAAATCAACTTCACCATCACCTTGTGCAGAGTGTCCGTCACCAATTGAAAATAATGCACCAGGAACAAAAACAGGTAAAAATATCCGCGATCCTGCTTGCAGTTCTTTGTTATCAATATTTCCTCCATAATTACCAGGCGGAACAGAAGAACGGTTCTCAGGAGTGGCAACACCAAGAATGCCAAAGAAAGGTTTCAATGGAATTTGTATCCCACTATTAGGTGGAAATTCTGCAATTTGCTTTTCTAAATCTAGTGAAATAAAACGTAGCTTGTGTTCAGAAAAACGTTTATTTAATGCACCTTTTTCAGGGTAAATTGCATTAAATCCAATAGGTAAGCGTGGATAAATTGCTTCTATATTAACTTCTATGACATCTCCAGGTACAGCATCTTTGATATAAATTGGTCCTGTTAGTAAGTGAGGTCCTGAACTAACTTTTTGTTCTGAAGGAAGATATTGACAAATCTCTAGAAATTCAGGCGTAAGAAATTCTCGTGGTGCTTTGTCGTAAATATAAAATCCGGTATATGTCTCTACATCAATAGTGTCACCTGGATTAATTGTTAAAACAGGTTTCAATTGATGGGAAAAGCCGCCTAGATGTACTGTTTGACAGGTTGCTTTGAGAATATGATGCGTCATGCGATCGCAATGTAGACCACAATCAAAGATTTTAACCTGTTGAGTTTAATTCAGTAGTTAATTATATTTATGTAATATTTTTTACAGATAAAATCTCAAAAATAACGTTGACGTCGAAAAAGTGAGTTTTGTAAAAAAAATACGCAAAGCCTAGATACTATGCAATGTCAACAGCCGCTAACAAAACAGAGAAAAAGCCACAGTAATGTTGTCTAAATTACATATAGCTTGAAGGAACTCAGATAGTATGTGGGCTACTTAAGTATTTTTATACAGGTGTGAGAAATAATGACGAAAGTTGCAACTGCCTGGAAAGGTAGTTTAATTGCTGCGACAACTTTTTGGTGTTTATTATTTGAGGCTACATTTCTACCATTATCAAAAGCATGGGGATCGCCGACAGATGCGATCGCAACGACAACTTTAACAACATCAAACTTAGTTGCAACAAATAACGACACAATGTCACAAGTGACATCGGTATCGCAGTTATCCGATGTGCAACCTACCGATTGGGCTTTTCAGGCTTTACAATCACTGGTGGAACGCTATGGCTGTATTGCTGGTTATCCTGATAGTACTTATCGAGGTAATCGTGCCTTAACTCGTTATGAATTTGCAGCAGGTTTGAATGCGTGTTTAGATCGCGTTAATGAACTAATTGCCGCAGCAACCACGAATCAAGTGACCCGAGAAGATGTCGAGACGCTACAAAGACTAGGGACAGAATTTGCGGCAGAACTTGCGACTTTACGCGGGCGTGTTGATACTCTAGAAGCACAAGTTGCAGAACTCGAAGCGAATCAATTTTCGACAACGACGAAACTAACTGGTAATGTTTTTGTCAATCTTACGGGTGCTTTTGCTGATGGTACAATTTTAGCTGAAGGAGAAACTGCATTTAGAACTCAGCCAAGAACTGCAACACCATTATTGCGGGAAATTGATGAAGACCCTAGCATTACTCTCAGTAATTTGGTTTGGCTGAATTTCAATACATCTTTTACCGGAAGAGACTCATTAGTTGTACAACTCGGTGCAGGCAATGGTAACTCTCCAGCCAATGAATTTGTTTCCGCAGGCTTGTACAATACCTGGGGCGTTCCTTTTACCGATCAAACAACAGCACCTGGAGGTGCAGCAGGCGCAAATGACGTTGTTGTTCGCGAATTGTTTTATAGCTTTCCTGTAACAGACAATCTTCAAGCTGTTGTTGGTTCGCGGATTAACTGGTATCGCTATTTTGATGCTAACCGCTTTACGTTCTTTTTAACAGGTGCTGGTAGCTTTAACTCTAGTGGAAGTACACTGTTAAACACAATTGATCGTGGTTCGGGCTTAGTACTTTTGTGGGAAATTAACGATCAATTCAAGCTCAATGTTGCTTATTTGGGTGAAAACACAGAATTTCTCCCTAGTACAGTATTTAACTCTTCAAGCAATCCTAGCCAAGGTTTATTCGATCCTACTAATACAATCACCGCTGAACTCACTTTTTCTCCGAGCGATCGCTTTAATGTCAGATTACTCTACAATCGTTCTAATACGAGAGCTGTCGGTGGGCAAATCGGCGGTGCAATCGGCGAACCAATTTATGGCTTTGCTGATGATGGTTTTGATGGTCCTGTTGATAATTCAACAGCAGACGTCTTCAGTGTTAACTTTGATTGGCTAATAGCAGATGGCTTCGGTATTTTTGGGCGCTATGGCTACGGTAGTACAAATTTGTTTCCATTAACTCCAGGTTTACCTAGCGGAGAAGTTAATGCCCAATCACTACAACTCGGCGTTGCATTTCCTGACTTAATTAAGGAAGGCGCACTATTTACAGTATCTTATTTACTTCCCTTCTCAATTCTGGATGGACGTGATTTTCTCGCATCTGGTGGTGGAGATGGTGGAGTACAGTACGAGTTTGAAGCAACTTATTTCTATCCGCTAACAAACAACATTGCGCTTGTTCCAGCATTTTATGTCATTGGCAATCCTAATAATTTCAGCAATAATCCGACAGTTTATATAGGTAACTTACGCGCCCAGTTTAGCTTTTAAACTACCAAAGTGACGTGTCGTAAGACTTCTGCAACAGACCAAGCTTGAGCGATCGCACCTCTGGGAGTATGGGGTGGATCGCCATCAAAAATTTCTGAAATGGAACCAAGACAAGCTTGCGCTTGCAAGTGTTCGAGTAAAGGTTGCCAATCGAAGGGAACAGGTTCTAAGTGGTAACGTTGCCAAGCACGAATATATGCACCAATAAGCCACGTCCACACTGTACCTTGATGATAAGCGCGATCGCGCTGCTGCACGTCTCCTGTACACTGACCAGTATATTGCGAATCTTCTGGGGCTAAACTTCTTAATCCATATGGAGTGAGAAGTTTTTGTCGGGCGACTTCTAAAACTTGATGTCCTTGATGTGTAGGAAAAGCACAGTGTTGGTATGAAAGTGCTAAAACAGCATTAGGGCGAATTTGCGAATTTAGGCGATCGTCAGGTTCAATGGTGTCGTATAGATAGCTTTTTGTCGGATTCCAAAACTTCTGCATTGAGTCTTTCACCTGTTGGGCTTGTTGTTGATAGCGCCGTGCTTGATTCATTAAACGAGATTTTGATCCTTCTTTTTGGCTTAAGCGTTCTGCCCAAGTACTTGCCCAACACAACGCCGAATACCATAAAGCATTAATTTCAACAGGCTTACCGCGTCGCGGTGTTACAGGTTGTCCGCAAACAACTGCATCCATCCATGTTAGGGCAACATCAGGTGCATCCCAACTAACAAGTCCATCTGTAGCATCTACTTGGATATTAAACTTTGTCCCAGCTATAAAGGCTTTGTAAATTTGCTGAACTATCGGATACTCCTCAACCAAAAAATCCCAATCTTGGGTAGCTTCTAGATACAGTCCTAAAGTTTCAATCCACAATAATGCAGCATCAATACTGTTGTAGGAAGGTTCAGCACCAGTATCAGGAAATGTATTAGGAATCAAACCGTTACGACAGTAACGACCAAAAGTTTGTAAAAGTCCTTTGGCTAAATCAAAGCGCTGTGTTGTCAGGGCTAATCCTGGTAGCGCAATTAGTGTGTCGCGTCCCCAATCATTAAACCAGTGATAACCTGCAATAACTGTGGGTCCTGCAATTGAAGCACGATGTACTATGAATTGATCGCTAGCGCGGAGTAATTGTCGTTGTAGTTGATGAGATGAATTGTTTTCAAAATTGAAAACTTGAACAAGCCGATTTTGTTCTGCTTGCACAGCATCGGTAAACTCAACGTTTTGCAGTGCAGGTAAAGTACTATTGTGACCTACTCTTGCTTCTAAGGTAATACAACTTCCTGTTTCCAAGGCAATTGTTAAATAACCAGGACTATACAAGTCCTCGCGATCGCCTAATCCTCTATTTGTCTCTTCTGGTAAACGATAGTTCCAATACCAAACAGGATCGTATTGATATTTTCCCTCTGTCCAGCGTAGTTGCCAAGGTGTTCCTATCCATCCAGGGCGTTGCGCTTGCAAAATAATCTGCTGTGGTTCAACAATCTGCGAAAAGTGTAAATTAGGATCAGCTTGCTGTTGATGATGAAAATCGCGATCTGCAATCATGAAACGCAACCGCAAAATTCCTTTCACTTCTCCTGTATAGCAATACTGTATTAAAACGCGACTTGTATTGTCTGGGAGTACAGCATTACTCTGTGCTGCGTGTGGCATAATGATTCGTCTAGCTAGCCGCCAATTGTCTTCTTGCCAAACCCAAGTAGGAACTGGATCAATTTCAAAGCTATCTAGCAACTGAAAGCCTTCTGGTTCAATAATGTTGTTGCCCCAATAATTTGTTCCTAAAGCAATAACTTTGTGCGTGACTTCCAGACTTGCCTCAATGTGCGACAGTAGTAACGTCCGCTGACTGGGTGGATCTAATGCTGCAACTAACCAACCGTGATATGTTCGCGTGCGGGCATCGGAAACAGTACCACTCGCAAAACTCCCTAGTCCATTCGTCAGCAGCCACTCGCGACGATCTAAATTCTTCATTTGCTACTCAAAATCGTTATGAGTATGATATATTTGTAACAGTTCGACATAATTAAGATGTGTATGAGTAAGTTTTAGAACAAGACTAGCTCATAGCCATTTATGAAGTAGATGCATCAAGGAGAAATAGTTTAATGCCTCTAAGTTACGCAGCAGATGGATGCCTCAGAGTTGGTCAAACTGCTCCAGATTTTACAGCAACAGCTGTAGTCGATCAGGAGTTTAAGACAATCAAACTCTCTGACTATCGGGGCAAGTACGTCATTCTATTTTTCTATCCTCTAGACTTTACCTTTGTTTGTCCAACTGAGATTACCGCATTTAGCGATCGCTTTGACGAGTTCAAAGCAATCAACACAGAAGTTTTAGGGGTTTCCGTAGATAGCGAATTTTCTCACTTAGCCTGGATTCAATCTGATCGCAAGTCTGGTGGAGTTGGCGATCTCAATTATCCTCTTGTTTCAGATATCAAGAAGGAAATCAGCGCTGCATACAACGTTCTCGATCCAGAAGCAGGCGTTGCGCTACGTGGTTTGTTCATCATCGACAAAGACGGTGTCATTCAGCACTCGACAATCAACAACTTGTCCTTTGGTCGCAACGTAGACGAGGCACTACGCACACTCAAAGCAATTCAGTACGTACAAGATCACCCTGATGAGGTATGTCCTGCTGGTTGGCAACCTGGAGATAATACTATGACTCCAGATCCTGTCAAGTCAAAAGTTTACTTTGCTTCTGTGTAAAACATTGACAGTTCTGTGTGATGAATCATGCAGAACTTATGAAATGAAAGATAATAACCCAGCACATCTTAAGAAGAGTCAAAATAGAAGTGTGTTGGGTTTTTCCATCAAAGCAATGTTAATATTAGACAGTTTTAAAGTAGAAAATAGCTAAATTTAGCATAGTGTTTCTGATTTCCCTAAGAGAAGAAGAGAGAGAAAAATATGCTAACGTCAACTAATTTTAGCGGTTTATTAAACGAGCGCTTTTTTCAAAACTTGTTACCTATTCCAGCCGAAGATGCTTTGAATTTGGGTAAAACGACACCAAATTTTGCATTACCAGACATTACTAACGGTCGGCTAGTTAAGTTAGCAGACTATCAAGGACAACCTGTTTTATTAGCTTTTACGCGAATTTTTACAGAAAATCAATATTGCCCTTTTTGCTATCCGCATATCATCGATTTAAACGAGAAATATGAGCACTTTACAAGTCGCGGTATAGAAGTTCTCATGATTTCGAGTACAGATGAACGTCAAAGCCAAATTGTTGTCAAAGATTTAGGAATAAAGTTACCATTGCTGAGCGATCCTAGTTGTCAGGTATTTCGCAACTACAAAGTAGGACAGGCATTAGGCGCACCTTTACCAGCACAGTTTGTGCTAGATAAACAAGGTAAGCTTCAATACAGACATTTGTTTTCTTTCTTCTCGCATAATGCAAGCGTTGAAACGCTGTTAGCACAGTTCGAGAAGATAAAGCCTGGCGATTAAAATCGCAGCTTAACAACACCAAAGTGTGCCGAAACCTATGAAGACAGGTTTTGTTTTAGTAGCTGTGGTTTTAACCGAATCAGCTATTGACGATTGTTAAAGTTTCACCTGCTGAAAGTGACTGCGGGGATTGAAGCTACGGTTATCGCGAATTTTCTCGTAGTACTCGCGTTCAATTGGGGTTAATTCTTTGGGAGATGCGATCGCAATTTTCACGAGTTGATCGCCGCGTCCACCTTTCGGTAACGTCCACCCTTTGCCGCGCAATCGTAGAGTTTGACCTGAGCGAATACCTGCGGGTATATTCATTTTGACACTACCGTCTGGTGTTGGTACTTCAATGACAGCACCCAATACTGCCTCATCAGGAGTAATCGGTACTTCACACACCAAATTGTCTCCCTCAAACTGGAAGAAGGAGTGCGGTATAAGTTCAACTTTTAGATACAAATCGCCACGCTGCTGATTATAAGGGCTAGTTTTTCCTTTGCCACGCACGCGAATTTTGCTGCCAGATTTAGCACCAGGAGGAATGCGCACTTCAATTGCATCATTACCTAAGCTAATTCGCTTCTGCACGCCGTTAAATGCTTCTGCAAAACTTAACTTAATTGAGGCTTCTGTATCTAGAGAAGCACTTGGAGTTGCGGTGTCAAAGTTGGAAAAATCACCAAACCCATCAAAGCCACTGAAACCAGTCGATCTTGGGGTAGTGCGATAAGTGTAAGTCTGGCTGCCAGTACTACTACGACTAGCACCACTGCGACCAAATCCACCCAAAAGATCGTTTAGGAATTCATCAAAAGAGCCATATTTACCAAAATCGAATTCTTCAAACCCGACGTTGGTACCACCTCCTGATGGCCATCCTTGTCCAGCTTGTTTCCAGTATTGCCCAAAAGAGTCATATTTTCTGCGCTTTTCAGCATCAGACAAAACTTCGTAGGCTTCGTTTACTTCTTTGAATTTTGCTTCAGCTTGTTTGTTGCCAGGGTTAACGTCTGGGTGATATTTTCGTGCCAGTCGGCGAAAAGCTTGTTTAATTTCATCATTTGTGGCAGTCTTACTGACTCCCAAAATACTATAGTAATCTTTGAAGTCGGTTGCAGCCATCCACTAATCTCCTTAAAACAAATTGACTCTATTATTTTATGTATGTTTTTTGAAAAACTAACTGGATCAGTAACTAAAGAGGGGTGAGTGATTAGTTTTGAGTTTTGAATTTTGAATCCTAAGGAGTTTTGAATTGTTCGCGAACAAAGGTGCCGGAGGCATTTATTTTAAGTTTTGAATTTTGAATTATGAGTTATGAGAAGACCTTGATGGCATTCTTAACTTAACACTCAACATTCATAACTCTTTTAAGCTCAACACTTCACGACTCTCTTAAACTCATAACTCATAACTCAACACTCATAACTCCTACACCCTCAGCTTAGCTTTCGATGACGACGAGTGCCAAGGCAGTTACGTTCGGTTGTTCGTCAAAGCTGCTGCGTAATATCCGTACTTAAAATTCAGAGTAATAGTCAAGTTCTTTCTCTAATTCTCTGATCCGCGATCTCTGACTCCTGATTCCTTCTTCGGTGAATCAAGCAATCTAAATCTTCTGTTAGTGTTGGTGGAGCATCTCGCAGTTGACGATGCATTCGCAGCACAACTTCTTCTGGTACTATGCGATCGCGTCTTTTATTGCGTGCTAAACACAGCCAAATTGGGGTATCAACCCATACGCCAGTAATGTAATTAAAGCCAGTAGTACGGGCAAGAGCAATCACTTCGCGTCGCTGGCGACGCTGAGTATTTGTAGCATCATAGATTGCTTCAGAGGCGATTCCTTGAGAAATTTGTAAAACAGCTTGTTGAAACTGAATTTGTACTTGACGCCAAATTATTAACCAAGATCCTTGAATACTTTCACTGCCAAACAACTGTTGACGCAGCACATCAGTAGAAATCAGCCGCCGACGAGGGTCTTCCGCCAGCAGCTGACGCGCTAGTGTTGATTTACCACTACCTGGTAATCCAATCAACAAGATCAATCTAGCCATTTTTGAGGAGCCTGAAAACAAGATAATTCAAGTAAAAAAGTGATGAGTCATATATCACTCACCACTAGCAACTAGCTACAAACTACTAAATCACTGTGCCATCAGGAATAACTGCATTTTTCAGAACAACAGTAATACCACTACGAATATAAAATCCTTGAGATTCGCGTTCTGCCTCTTCTACGCGATCTTTGTTGATGATTCGGACGTCACAACCGATCCGAGCATTTTTATCGACGATCGCTCGTCGAATTATTGTATTTGCACCAATTCCTAAAGGAATAATGCCATCATTGCAGTCTGATTGTCTTTCAGCAAATGGTTGATAATAGTCTGCTCCCATAATAAGCGAGTCTTCAATTGTGCAACCTGCTTCAATTCGTGCCCGCACGCCTAAAATTGAATGATGAATTTGGCAATTTTTTAAAATACAGCCATCTCCTACAATTGATTCAGTAACTTGGCAGTTTAAGAGCTTACTAGGGGGCAAATAACGTGCCCGCGAGTAAATTGGGGCATTTTCATCATAAAAACTAAATGCGGGTTGGGGCTGCCGCGTTAAAGCCAAATTAGCATCATAAAACGCTTCAATCGTTCCAATATCTTCCCAGTAACCATCAAATAAGTAAGCTTGGACATTGTAGTCTTGGGCAGAAGCAGGAATAATTTCTTTGCCAAAATCCGTTTGTTCTTGAGATTCTTTCAAGAGTTTAATGAGAACGTCTTTTTTAAAAACGTAAATCCCCATCGACGCAATATATGGCTTTTGTTGCGCTTGATCTGCTGTCAAACCCAAAATACTAGTATCAACTTGCATCTGACGCAATGCCTCACCTTTGGGTTTTTCGCTGAAATCTACGACTCGTCCAGAATCATTGATTTTCATTAACCCAAAATCAGAGGCGCGGCGCTCATCCATTGGTACAACCGAAAGCGTAATATCGGCATTGGTATCGCGATGTCTTTCGACGAATAAGCGATAATCCATACGGTAAAGATGATCGCCAGATAGAATGAGGTATTCATCAACATCCCACTCTTCCAATAACCAAATATATTGGCGGACTGCATCGGCTGTCCCTTGGAACCAGTTAGGGTTTTCTGGGGTTTGTTGGGCTGCTAAGACTTCGACAAAACCTTCGGTAAAACCCGAAAAGCTGTATGCACGAGCGATATGACGATTGAGTGAAGCTGAGTTAAATTGTGTCAGAACGTAGATTTTAAATATTTCTGAATTAATACAGTTACTGACAGGAATATCAATCAAGCGATATTTCCCTGCCAATGGTACTGCTGGTTTGGCACGTAGCTTCGTCAGCGGATAAAGCCGCGTACCTGCACCGCCCCCTAAAATAATCGCTAGTACTTTTTTCACAAAAAATCCTCCCAACTGCCATTCGATTCCCAAGTACAGTGTATGACTGTGCGGGACAGCTGGTAAGGGGGAAATCAAGAAAGCTAGGTAAAAGATGCGGAATGATTTTATGTCAAGCTTACTACGCTACTTTTGACGAATGTTCAAAGTCTCACTAAAAACCCAATCAAGCTAACAATGCCTTGAATCAGTTTCTGAGTATCTGCAGCTTGTTGAACTTCTGAACGAATGCTCTGCATTTGCTGAAGACATAAATCATTACATAACACTCTATCTTGCAACCTGAGACGCACTCTTGAAACTAAGAACGCTTCATCTAGTTCATTTTTTAGTAGATTGTTTCAATAACAATCAAGAGTTTTGGTTTCTAATTAAGAGGTTTGGTGATTACCTAAGTTCTAGAAGCCAACTAAAACAGAGTGAATTGTTGCTGATTCTTGAAATTTTTTCGTTTCGTTATATTCTCTGATTGGAGATGAGTAAATTCCAGAAAATTGTTGATTTGAAACAGTGGGTCTAAACAACAGATTCCGAGCAGGTTGATTAGCAAATCTTACGTATTCCCTAGATTCATTTTGGGTGTTATATGACAAAGTTGCATCTCCGTAGACTGCTTCTGCTTGTTTCAGTGATGTCCCTGATCCAACTCCTTCTGTAGTTCGGAGATCGGGATTATCAGTCAACAATAGTTCGATTGAGTCTGAATCAGAAAAGGTTGTTCCGGCGGGATAAAGAATGTAGTATTGCACCTTTCCAGACTTGCTAAGTGCGATCGCGTCGAAGTCTACCATAAAAGGTGACTCTACCTTAAATTCGGCATCTGAACCTAACACCTGCTTCAGTTGCCCAAAAGTCATACCTAATTTAGCAAGTCCAATACCCGTTGCTGAAATTATCAAGGCTTCAGAGGTCGAAGGAGAAATTTGAGATGTGGTGTGGCTGATACTATGCTGATTCCTTGGCTCAGAAGTTACTGTGGGAGATGAAGAAGGTAGTGTTTCTGTATTTAATGTCATACGTTGTGTACCACAGCCCATGAGCGCTATAGAAAAAATAGAGAGAAAAAATTTAGCTTTCATGGTTTGTTACTTCTAGATTAAACTTTTAGAATTAATAAGAGATAGAATTATAAATTGCCAAATTGAGTATGCGGCATCGCTTGTCCAAAAAAAACTGTATCTTAAAGTACATTAGTTAAGTTATAACGGGTTTACTCAAAAATCCCTAACTTTATCTGCATAAATTCTTTACATTCAACCCCAGGTTAGAACCAGAAATTTGCAAGTATTTGTACTCTGTCTATGAAGGACTAGGGAGTATTTATGCTGATTCAAACCCCAGATTGGGTCAAGCACGCTGTTTTTTATCAAATTTTTCCAGATCGTTTTGCTCAAAGCAAGCAACCACGCAAGCGATTATTGAAAAACGCCTCGTGGCAAGATTGGCATGAGATGCCGACACTCCAAGGCTACAAAGGTGGCGATTTATGGGGTGTGACCGAACAGCTAGACTACTTGCAGAATTTGGGGATTACTGCCATCTACTTCACCCCCATCTTTCAATCAGCAAGTAACCATCGCTATCATACGCACGATTATTACCAAGTCGATCCGCTATTGGGAGGAAACAGCGCATTTAAAGAACTGCTAGACGCTTGTCACGATCGCAATATGAAAGTCGTTTTGGATGGAGTCTTTAACCATTCAAGTCGCGGCTTTTTCTTTTTCCACGATGTCTTAGAGAATGGTCAACATTCCCCTTGGGTCGATTGGTTTAAAATCCAAGATTGGCCTTTATATCCTTATGATGAGAATTTTCCAGCAAACTATGGTTGTTGGGCGGGAATTCGGGCGCTACCAGAATTTAATCATGATAACCCAGAAGTGCGCGAGTACATTATGGAAATTGCGGAATATTGGATTAAGTTTGGGATCGATGGTTGGCGTTTGGATGTGCCGTTTGAAGTGAAAACCCCTGGTTTTTGGCAAGAGTTTCGCGATCGCGTTAAAGCACTCAATCCTGAAGCTTATATTGTTGGGGAAGTTTGGGGAGATTCGCGTCAGTGGCTCGATGGTACGCAGTTTGATGGCGTGATGAATTACTTATTCGCTGGACCTACGATCGCTTTTGCCGCAGGCGATCGCATTGTTCCTCAACAAGTTAAAGGACCTTCTTATGAAGCGTATCCATCTCTATCTGCAACTGAGTATGCAGAGAAAATGCAACAACTTTTGCAACTGTATCCGTGGGAAATTCAACTGACACAGTTAAATCTACTTGCTAGTCACGATACGGCAAGGTTGATGTCAATTGCCGATGGCGATCTTTCTAGTGTCAAATTAGCAACGCTACTTCTTTTAACTTTTCCTGGTGCGCCTAGTATCTATTACGGCGATGAAGTTGGCTTAGCTGGAGGTTTAGATCCTGATTCTCGTCGTGGTTTTCCCTTGGAAGCCCACTGGGAACGCGATATTTTAGAATGCCACCGTCAACTGATTGCATTGCGACAGACTCACCCAGCGTTACGCGTAGGAACATACCGAGTTCTCTATGCAGATGCTACTATTTATGTTTTTGCACGCATCCTAGAAGATGAAGAAATTGTTATTGCTATTAATACTGGTAAGACACCAGCAAGTGTAGCTGTACCCGCAAATGATTTGAAATCTCAACCAAATCAGGTTTTGTATGGAGATGGCGTCGCTCAATGGCATAGTGCAGGTGAATCGATTCAGATCAAGTTAACCTTGCCTGAGCGCTCTGGGTGTATCCTTGGTGTAGCTTAGCTCAGTATAGATAGAAAAGGGTTTGGCAATGCCAAACCCTAACATCTAGAGATGATTCTTAGGCTTACGAGATAGAATTTCCGGCTTGAGTTAACATTTGACCGAGTTGCTGTGCTTTTGTGCCAGCTTCGCCACCAGCACTTGCAGCAGCTTCAGCCGTTTTGCCACCAACTTGCTTTAAAGCTTGCGCAATACCAGAAGCATTACCACTAGCTAATTGGCTTTTTAGTTCGCCTAAGGCGCTAGCAATTTCAGGTGCAGCGTCTTTTAATTGTGCTTCCCAGCTTTCAATGTTAGCCAAAGCAGCTTCAGCAGGGATAGAGGTTAAACCACCCTGTAAAGCTGAAATGGTGGTATCTAGGTCTGCTTGTGCCATGATGTTTACCCAAAAGGTGTTTCCTTAATTTATTGTAAAGAAATCTTGTATTTTGTAAAGAGTAATTAAGTTAAATTAAGTTTAAGCAAATATTTCTAATTTTATTTTCACAATACATAAATATTTTAATAGTAAAAATTCCTATTAACTTGCAACGACAACAGGTCAATTTGATAAAGTGAGCAAATCTCATCTATAATCTGCTCACAAAAGTGTATCTAAATTTGCAATTTACGGCTGTTTACTAGAACACAATAGCCGCCGCCATCCAAACTCGTGTTACTCAGCAGCAACTAAACCTGGTACGAGTACTGCGTCAATGACATGAATCACACCGTTGTCTGTCAAAATATCGGATTGCAAAACGTTAGCATCATTAATTTTAATCTTTCCACCAGAGGATTCGATTCCAACTACAGAACCTTCGACTGTTTCGGCTTCCTCAATTTGCATTAAATCTTCAGCTCTCACATCTCCAAAGGCAACGTGATAAGTTAATATTCGCTTTAACTTGTGATTATCTTGCAGTAATGCTTCAAGCGATACTCCTTCTGGTAGCTTGTTAAATGCTTCGTCTGTAGGTGCGAAGACAGTGTAAGGACCAGGACTTTTCAAAATATCAACTAAGTCTGTGGCTTTGATTGCTTCTACCAAAGTATTGAAAGTACCGGCATTGACTGCAGTATCTATAATGTCTGCCATGATTGCAACCGTAATAGTGTTAAAATTCATTAATAAAATGAAAACGTTTGCTTAGCATCTATCAACAGAAAGGTTGTAGTATAAAGTGATGAGACTGTAACTATAAATGTGCTGATAAACTAAGAGAGATCCCCAGCACAAAATACTATGCTCAAGCGTTCTAAGTTCGAGACGACCCAAACTCAAATTATGCATCGGGCAGAAGAATTAATCGGTGCAGCTTCAAACCGTTACCGGATCACAGTACAAGTAGCCAACCGTGCTAAGCGTCGTCGTTACGAAGATTTTGATAATATAGACGATCCGATGATGAAGCCAGTCATTCGGGCAATTATTGAAATGTCTGATGAGTTGACTCAACCAGAAATTATTGGGGAGTAATAATTAGGCTGTGAAACGCAAGCGATCGCTAATATTCATCACTGCAATTGCAGTTGTCTGTCTAGTTTCTTTGGGTTCAGGAAGATATAACGCAAATCAACTGGCATTCCAACAACCAGCGATCGCTCAAAGTGTCCGTATAAGTGATGTTTGGCAACAAGTTTATCAACAGCTACCCGACTTACCACTAGAAAACCAGTACATTAGCCGACAAACTGGGAAAGTCGATCCAGAAAACACGTTGGTATGGCGCTTAATTAGCTATCATACTTACGTCAAAGGACGTCCGCCAAACTATCGACTCGATTGGAAGTTAACTTTGGCTGATTATCTCGGTGCAAACGAATGGATTCGGGAAGAAAGTTATCCAGGAAACGATACATTGCGACAAAATCCCCTAGAAGGCGATCGCACTGCAATTGAACGCCTTAACCGCGATCAACGAAATGCACTAGTGCAAGCGCTTGTGAATGTTTTTAGTAGCGATTCGGCTACAGCAACTCCTGCAACACCAAGCCCTGAGACACAACAAGAACTACCGCCCCAGCCAGGAGGCGCAAGACTACTAATGCCATAATCAAGTTATATGGAGCGTGTTGTCAAAAGTGGGACTGGTTGGCGCGTTGGTTGGAACCCTAGTGCTACACAATATCAAGCTTTAATTGGTACAGATGACTGGGCAATTGAACTGACATCTGCTGAATTTAATGATTTTTGTCGATTATCACTACAGCTAGCAGAATCAATCGCTCAAATTGCACAGGAATTGATGGACGAAGAAAAGATTAGTTGTGAAGCTGAGAGTGATTTACTGTGGATGGAAGTAACAGGCTATCCTCATGCTTACAGTTTACGCTTTATTCTGCATACAGGACGAGGAGTAGAAGGCAGTTGGACACCTCAAGCTGTTCCTAGTTTAATTCAAGCAGTCCAAATGATTCAGGTTTTCTAGTTTTCATTGTTGCTTAACTGTGCTAGCATTAATATTCTTGACGGGGCGTAGCGCAGCTTGGTAGCGCGCCACTTTGGGGTAGTGGAGGTCGTGGGTTCGAATCCCGCCGCTCCGATTGACTAAAAACCCTTTTTACACAACATATATAGCTTTCTCTAATACCATTTATTGTTATTGAGAGTGCGGAATTATCAATAAGTCTCATTTAACGGTCATATTGAGTCAATTACGCTGCCCCAAATATCCCTACGGTTTCGTTGAAGGAGTTCACGAGCAAGACGATCTGGTTTGCATCGTCGTCCTCAAACACGCCATCCAAGCCTTTATGATGCAGATCCGTGAAGGGCGGCTCATAGAGCAAGCCTGGATCCATTACGCCGTTTTGGGTCAGGTGGTCGATGATGGTTTCTACAAAGCGAATTTGATTAGCGCTAAAGTTGCCGCCCTCTAGATACTGGGCAAAGGCAATTTTTGCAGCGTTACGGTCTAATCCGACAAGTTTACGAATAAAGAGCTTGAGGTGCAGATCCTTACCAAAGACTTGCTCGAATTGCTCTCGACTCCCGATTTCTTCTGCTCCAAAGAGCATTTTTTCTAAAGACTCCAGATCGGTTTGGGTTAGGGGGGCATTGCGCTTAAGTTTGGCGATCGCGATGTGGTCTTCATGGTTGCGAATGTAGGCTTCGACCTTCTTACGATATTGGTAAGAACTGAAGCCCGTATTATGAGCGGGTACATCAACCTCCTGGACTTGTCCAAGTTCATCCGCGAAGTCGGTGTAGACGATGCACTGCGCCTGGCGATCAATAAACTTAATCAGATCTCGCAAGTGAATCCGTACATAGTCGATCATCCAGGGAGTTACATCCATCCACCAATCTTCTGCCTGGACTTCTTGGATCAGGGAGAGTTGATCTCTGACCATCGGAATGTCTTTCTTCTCAAGTTGGCTTAAGAGATCTCGCACTTTGTCGCGTAGGTTGACAAAATCATTCGTGCGCTTCAAGATTGAGAGTTGGAGTTTGAGGCAGAGGAGATCAAATTCTTTGGCAAGGCGATTTTCAGTCGGCAGACCATTGGGAAGTAGCGCCAAGGACTCGGCGATCGCCTCCACATCGTCTTCACTAAGTTGGTTCCAGCGCTCTCGATTGGAGAATTCTTCTACTGTTTGCAGGTGGCGGCGAACCAAGAAGTTTGATCGCTCCATTGTCGCTACGTGCTGATGGAGGTCGTCTAGGAGAGTATTTCGCAGTTCGGCTTGCTCCGAATTGTGGGTTGCCCTTTCGTTGATCAATTGGGTTAGTTCAAGACGGGTTTTGACGAGGCGGGTTGTTAGGGTTTCGTTGAGCTTTTGGCTAGCTTCAGGAATTTGCTGGTTAAAGAAATCAAAGTTACCGCACAGATCAAACACCAAAAACTCTTGCTTATTGTCGTCTATGCCAAAAAGGTCTGGGCAAAGGCGAGTACCTCGCCCGATCATCTGGTTGAACTTGACTTGTGAATAGACGGGTTTGAAGAAAACCAGGTTGACGACTTCGGGGACATCAACGCCAGTGTCGAGCATATCTACAGAAACGGCAATAGTTGGCTCTTTATTGGCTTGGGAGAATTCGTCTAGGAGATTCTGGGCGTAAGTGTTGTGGCTGTCGATGACTTGAGCAAATTTGCCTTTGTAGTGGGGGTAGTTGATATCGAAGCGTTGAACGATAAACTGAGCATGATTATGGTTACGGGCGAAGATAATGGTCTTACCCAGGCGATCGCCTCCGTCTACTTTTAGCCCTCGTTGCATCAGCAACTCTAGTGCCTGGTCTACAGTGCTGATATTGAAGAGCCACTGGTTCAAAGCTGCTGCATTCACCTGGTCGGGGATGGCTCCGGTGTCCTCATCTCTGAATTTTTCCTCGTATTCTTCCTGTTCTTGGGGTGAGAGGTCTGCGTACCTGACCCCTGTACGTAAAAACTTGAAGGGAACATCCACCCCCCTTGAGGGGACGAGGTAGCCGTCTTTGACAGCATCATCAAGTTCGTAGGCAAAAGAAGGTACTCCTGGCTCTAAGTCAAAGATGCGGTAGGTGTCTCGGTGAACTTCAGCTCGGGGAGTAGCAGTTAAACCCACCAAAAGAGCATCAAAGTATTCAAACAGGGCGCGATATTTCTTGTAAATCGAGCGGTGTGCCTCATCAACGACAACTAGATCAAAGTGTCCTGGACTAAAGAACCGCCCAGTTTCATCGGTGCGCCCGTTGTTTCGATTAATGGCGTTGAGCATCGTTGGATAGGTGGAGAGTACGACATTGGCACTCTCAACTGCTTTGTCTTGCGTTAAATTTATAGGAGTGACATTGGGGAGATGGGTTTTAAAGGCACGGAAGGCTTGGGTGAGAAGGGCATTGCGGTCAGCGAGGAAGAGGACGCGCTTCACCCAATTAGCTCGCATCAGCAGGTCAACTAAAGCGATCGCAGTACGGGTTTTTCCTGTTCCGGTTGCCATCACCAGCAGGGCTTTGCGTCCTTTCTTCTCGTCAAAGGTTTCAGTAATGCGGCGAATGGCTTCGGTCTGATAACTGCGCTCGACGATGCTGGGGTTAACTTGAACCAGATGGAGCCGTTTGCGGTGGGTACGGCGGAAGATGAGGCGTTCTAGCTCGTCTTTTTTGAGGAAGCCCTGGATCTCGCGGGGTGGATAGTTTAGGTCGTCCCAGATCCATTGGTCGTAGCCGTTAGTGTAGAAGATGACAGGACGTTGACTAAAGCGTTGTTCTAGACAATCGGCATATAGTTTAGCTTGGTGTTTGCCTTGGGTGGGGTTTTTAGTCGTGCGTTTGGCTTCGATGAGGGCAAGCGGTTTGCCATCACTGCCCCAAAGTACGTAGTCTACTTTGCCTTTACCCGTCTCGTTGGGCATTCCTTGCACTTCGTACTCTGTCCATCCGGTGCGCTCAATGTTCCAGCCCGCTTCTTTAAGAAGTACGTCAATTAGGTAGCGGCGGGTGTCGGCTTCGTTGTAGTCGTGGGTGTCGGGGACAGCTTGGTTTTGCTGCTTGAGGGCGGCGATTTCTAGTTTAAGGGTTTCTAGTTGCTGTTCTGTTTGCCGTTGCCGTTCTTCGGCGATGCGGCGCATCTCGTCTGCCTGGGAAAGTTGGGTTTCTAGTTCCTGGAGTTGGGGCAGGGAGAGGTCAAGATTTGCGGATGCGTTGCTGTGGGGGATGAGGTGGCGATCAAACTTAAGGGAGGGAATATTTTTGCCATCGGGAGCGTAAGAGCGGTACAGCCAGTAAAGAAAGTGGAAAAGTTCTTGAACAAGGTGGAGGGCATCTTTTTCCGTGATACTGGTGGAGTCGTGGACAGCAACGTTTCCCATCTTGTGAATGGCACGGATTTTGGGGAAGAGTCCAGGTTTTAGGTTATCTTGAAAGGTTTGCTCGTGAATGAGGGCAGCAAGGTTGCTATCGTAAGGGAGTTGAAGGTAGGGATCGTTGGCATAGAGCCAGTGAACAGCTTGCTCTAGGGTGAAGCGGGTATAGAAGCAACTGGCGCGTGGGGCAGTGTAGACTAAGCTCTCGGCGTGGGCGGCGTCGTGTTCAAATTGCGGGTAGTGGGTGTGGAGAAAGTCAAAATTGGATGCCATCTAAACGTGTAGCAAAGGACTCTTCATTCAATATTCCCAATTTTGACCGAATATTGAATTAAAATCCATTCAACAATAATTGCACCGGAATTATCACAACAACGCGATCGACAAAAAGCGAAAATCGATCGGCGTTTTGCTGCTCAAAGACCGCAAAGGACGCGCTCTTAGCGATGAAGACGTCCTACACTATAAGCGGATTGTTGTTGCCCTGCAAGAGACAATAGAGCTAATGGCACGTATTGATACAGCCATTCCTGGCTTCCCGATTGAATAAAAGCAGGGTAGCAATTGGCAAGAATCGCGAAACTAGCACGATGAAAACACCAGGGTACTTCATTTACATGGATGTTTGTTGTTTCAACAGACCTTTTGACGATCTCAGGCAAGAAAGAATTCGCCTAGAGGCTGAGGCGGTTATGCTCATTCTTGAAAAGTGTCAATCGGATGAATGGACATTGATTGGAAGTGAAGTCCTTGATGCTGAAATCGAGAAAACGCCTGATCGAGACAAAATGGAGGCAGTGGTAGCATCTATGACAATTGTCAAAACCAAAGTGGCAATTGATGAATCTATTACTCAGAGAGCTAAGGAATTGATGAATCTATTACTCAGAGAGCTAAGGAATTGATGAAACTAAACTTCCAGCTTTATGATGCATTTCATATTGCTTGTGCAGAAACCTGCAAAGCAGATGTGATGCTGACTACTGACGATCGCTTATTACGTAGAGCGTTGAGATTTAGCAATGTGCTACAAGTGGCGGTAGAGAATCCCGTTACATGGTTAATGAAAGCTACTCAGGAGGAAGAAGATGAAGATGACACCAATGGAAATTAGAAGAAAAGGTTATGGGGCATTGGTAAACGCTTTAGGTGTTGCTGGCACGATCCGATTTCTACAACAGTTTGATATAGGACATGGTGATTATACGAAAGAGCGTCATCAATGGTTAGATGAGGTTAATTTAGAAGAGTTTCTGAACGATATAAAGCAGCTACGTGAAGAAAAACCTACAACTTAAAATGAAGTAGATGAATAAGTTGTTGTTCTGGCAGTTGCTCGATCGCCTTGAGGAGAGCTTGTTTGGGGTTCATAGCATCTACTTAAGTTTGCTTTATATATTGTGCCTGGTATTTGATCGAGGTTTGTAGGCAAAATTCACTTCTCAAACTAATCTAAGTAGTATCTGTAGGCGCTTAAGCAGTGCGGTATCATTTTTGAACGCGACTCTCTACTAACGTGAGCTTTTTGAGGTTGTTAGAGCGAGGTCTTTTCGCCCCTTTATCAACCGTGCTGCGAGTAGGTTGAGATTGTGTCTGGGGCTTTGCCCAGTTACTGCGACGTTGCTTGGAGCGTTTACGATTCGGTTGTGCCTCAGACTTTGCTATGGAGCTTGGCTCGTATCCTAGAATAACGTCTTTGGCAAGGGTCTGATTGAGTAATTGTTCGATGTCTTTCAAAAGTGGATATTCATCTTTGCAAACAAGAGAAACTGCTTGTCCTTCCTTTCCAGCGCGACCTGTACGACCAATGCGATGCACGTAGTCTTCTGGTACATTGGGCAGTTCAAAGTTTACTACATGAGGGAGATGATCGATATCTAGTCCCCGTGATGCTACGTCAGTGGCGACTAATACCCGCACCTTGCCCTGCTTAAAATCGTTTAGAGATCTCATGCGGGCTGCTTGGCTTTTGTTGCCATGAATCGCGGCTGTTCTTAGCCCGTCTTTAGCAAGCTGCTCTGCTAGACGATTAGCACCATGTTTCGTGCGAGTGAACACTAGCACTTGTTTCCAGTTGTGGAAACTAATCATGTAAGCAAGTAGTTCTCGCTTGCGATCGCGATCGACAAGATGAACGACCTGTTTCACTTGCTCAGAAGCGGTATTGCGGGGGGCAACTTGGATTAGGGTAGGAGACTTTAGCAGGGTGTTAGCAAGCTGCTGAATTGTTTTAGAGAAGGTGGCAGAAAACATCAGCGTTTGCCGAGATGAGGGCAGCTTCGCCAGAATTTTGCGGATGTCATGGATAAAGCCCATATCTAACATCCGATCGCATTCATCCAACACGAGTATTTCTATTCGGGAAAGATCGAGGGTCTTTTGCTCCAAGTGGTCGAGTAAACGACCAGGAGTAGCGATTAAAATATCAACTCCCCGACGCAGTGTTTGAATTTGCGGTCCAATTGCAATACCACCATAGATTACTGCCGAGCGCAGAGACAGATATTTACCATAGGTTCTGACGCTATCGCTGACCTGGGCTGCCAGTTCGCGGGTGGGGGTGAGGATGAGGGCGCGGGGGGCGCGATGTTCCTTATTAGGATGACCGATGTTGAGGCGTTGTAGTAGAGGCAGCGTAAAACCAGCGGTTTTTCCCGTTCCAGTTTGAGCGCTGGCAAAGACATCTTGCCCCTGCAAAATGGCGGGAATTGCTTGCTGTTGAATGGGGGTTGGCTCGGTGTAGCTCTGATCGGCGACAGCACGAAGTAAGTCGCTCGAAAGACCGAGGTTGCGAAATGTCATTGATGTAGTTGCTCCTAGTAATGCCCCCACCCAAATCAAATACCTGGGACCAGTCTAAGAGCAAGAAATGTGTAGTTGTGTTGGATAGCTCGAACAAGCAAGTCCAATGTGCCAGTAACAGACTGAGATGTACTAGCAAACATTTAGTTTAACACAAATTGTTATAAAGTACGTGGTAAAGGTCAGCGATCGCCACGCTTATCACAGCACCGTCCTGCCTTGAGGAATTTATCAAATTCTGGTTTCCTCACTCAATTCGTCGATATTCTTAGCTCAGAGTTCTCCTCGAAAGGCTCTTTGAAGCAGGGAGTTGAAAAGAGCATCTTGTCTTTTAAAACAATTTTGTTGGTTATTACGACAACTTTCAATTTTTTTCTGAAAAGCCACATACTGTTCTTGGTAAATACGAGGAGGTACAGTTATCTGGAACTTCTTAAGTTCACGAAGGTTCAAAGTTTTTTGAGCTACACCTCGGACTTGTCGGTCTGCTTGTTTTTTTACTCCGTCAGATTGCATTAAACCTAGAAGGAACTCTGGATGTATTTTGCCTGGATCAGGCTTGATGTGGGCGATATGTCTTTGAAAGCAAAACCGCTTCTCAGTACGCACTAAAGCGGCATTACCGTAGCTACCCACTGTTGTATAAAGAATGTCATTGACCTCGATTGGGCAGCGAGCAGTGAGTGAAGCCCAAGACTTGTCAGTAATGTATTTACTCACATTGAAATTAATCTCACCATTAACGATATTGCTAACAAATAAAAAAGGAATTCCTTCAGTTGCCCACTCAGGCGGTTGGTGTGTTCCATCAGTAACTCGGTGACACACTTGTTGAAGTTCAACAACTTCCCACCCCTTCGGGTTCGTAACAGGATCGCCGAACATTTCCAGAAAAGCCGATCGCAATAGTTCTTCTGTGAGAGCGATCGCTTGCTGACGCTTCCGACGAACATCATCAGCCTTATCGAGAATGGCAGCAATGCGGCGCTGTTCTTCTAGGGGAAGCAGGGGGATTTTTAACTGATTTAGAGCATCGATTTTAATACCTTTGACAGTTGCTCCTGATGCTTGATTCTCAAGTTTTTCTGATGCCCATATCAAAAACCAAAGTAGATATTGAGGCAAAAGTTTCGATGAACAGAATAATGCTTTGAGGTCTTGGTTAATTGCTACAGGCATTTTTGTAATACAAGCTCTGCCTACAGCCATACGGGTTACTAAAACAACTGTTCCTGTAGGAATTATATTAGTAGCACTATTCTTGACTCCCTTCTCTGTAATAAATTCTTGTGTATTTTCCAACCATATATCTTTTAAATCTTTAACTGAAGCCCACGGAATATTACCATTCCAATAGTCAGGATTCTGTCGATCAGGAGTCCCGCCTCCACGAATAGTCACAAGTTCGCTAAGACTAACACTTGTTATCATCCTAGCAACCCCTCCAACGCATCCAAATCCGCTCGAATCTCATCCTCTAGCGATCGCAACTTCTGCAATTGCCCTCTAAATTTGCTAACTCTAAATAACTGACTTACTTCCAACCAACTTTGTAAAACTAAACTCCCTTGACTCATGCCAATATCACCTTTGAGGATATCCTTGTCTGCGGCTGTAAATGAATCGTGCAAAATCAAATACTTCTAAACGGGTTTCTTCTGGCAAACTAGCTACTAATGCTTCAATTTTTTCTGCAACTGGAACCCAAGTTTTTGTAGTTGCCCGCCAAACTACAACAAATTGATTTATAGGTAGTGCAGCCAATACCAAAGTTTCCCCATCTTTATTAGTGAATTCTATTTCATAATGCTGGTTGGCATACTTCTCGACAATTGCCCCCTGAACACCTGCTGGCAAATTGTGTTCTGGTAAGTCAATCAGCAACTCAACAACATCGAACAATTCAGGTTTTATCATGAGCGCTTCCTTACATATAATGTGACTAACCTGGCAAAATCGCTTTCAGGTTCCACAATCCAACCAGTACGAACAATTTCCCCTTGGTTTTGTAGCCCAACAATTTCCAAATCTACTCGATACCGTTGCCCATGTTCGTCTGCTTGGGTTGGAGTTGCTTCAGCATCCAAAGCTCGATCTAGAATCTGTTGCAGGAGTAATTCATAGTTATCTTTGGTATATCCTAAGCGCTCTTGAAACATCAAGGCTTTGGCTGCACCAATTGGGTTATCGGGATCTAAAGCATATTCAGTCAACTTACGTGAGTCGATAACCAAGCGAGTAACAACGTCTTTAAGCCTCACCCTAGTAACGCATCCAAATCTGCCCGAACACTATCCTCTAGCTGCAACTTCTGCAAAATCACTTTTATGTTTACGTTCATCGACTACACAGCAAATGTTTCAAAAGCAACTCTTATCGGTTCTGACGAAGTTGGCATAAAGTTGAGTTTTTCAAAACCAATAACCTTGCCGTTTTTATCCTTTATCAAAACCACCTCATTCCCTGTTTCCTCAACTTCATACTCATCTTCGGGAGTGCCAAACCAGACAACTAGAGTATTGCCAATGCGGTCATGAAAAACTTTTACTTGCGCCATAGCACTGTTCCCTCCTTAATTCCACCTGTTCTGTAGGCTGTAATCAAAAAGCCTTCACCATTTAACCGTTTGGCGGTAGTCATCAGTTCCCAATAACTCACGGTTGTCCGAACGCGAAAGCCAAGGGGTGTTTCGACTTCAAATAAAATCTCTTCATTAGAAGAGATATTGCTTGTCATCCCAATAACCTTTCTAATTCATCTAAATCTGCCCGAATTTCAGACTCTAAATCTCGCAACTTCTGCAAAATCACTTTGGGAGGTTTATAAGTCACCTCTGCATATTCAGTTTCTTTGTAACGGTTAATCGACAAGTCATAGCCATTTGCAGCAATTTCTGCCTTTGGCACAAAAAACGCCTTCTTCGTGCGATCGCTATCCTGCTCAATATTCCGATTCTTCCACCGCATCAGCAAATCCGGTATGTCATTTTCTGCGACAGGCTGACGCTTATCATCCAGCGATAACCCATCCGCATCCATGTCATAAAACCAAACGCTATCCGTTCCTCCTACGCCCGTCTTAGTGAAAATCAATACTGCTGTAGACACACCCGCATAAGGCTTAAACACTCCTGAAGGCATCGAAATCACGCCATCCAATTTATGGTTTTCCACCAAAACTTCCCGAATTTTCTTATGCGCCGTCGAGGAACCAAATAGTACGCCATCCGGCACAATCACCGCCGCCCGTCCCCCAATCTTCAATAAACGCAGTAAAAGGGCGACAAACAGCAATTCTGTCTTGGTAGTCGAAATAATTTTAGTGAGATCCTTGGCGATCGTAGACTTTTCTACAGATCCTTTAAACGGTGGATTTGCCAAGACTAAAGTAAAAGACTCAGTGACTCCAGCATGATCCTCAGAAAGAGAATCTCGTGCTTCAATCTTCGGGTCTTCAATGCCATGTAGCATCATGTTCATACTGCCGATCCGCAGCATCGTGGCATCAAAGTCAAACCCGTGAAACATCTTGCTGTTGAAGTGATCCCTGTTCCCTGGTGCATTCAGAATCAGGTTTCCATCTCCATCTTTGAGGTCGCGCAGATACTCCGCCGCCGCTACCAAAAAGCCTGCTGTTCCACACGCCGGATCGCAGATAATTTCTCTTGGACCTGGAGCCATCAACTCTACCATCATCTTGATAATGTGGCGCGGTGTGCGAAACTGCCCATTCGTCCCCGCCGTTGTCAGCTTCGAGAGCATATATTCGTACAGGTCGCCTTTTGTATCCCGATCCTCCATCGGAATTTGCTCGATCTGCCCTACCACACTCGCCAGCAGCGCAGGACTAGCAATCAGGAAGACAGCATCCTTCATATGACGAGCATAGGCGCTTTCTAGAGTATCTTGCCCCAAATTTTTGATGAACGGAAATGCTTTATCTCGGACAACGTGCAGCATTTCCTCAGAATCAGTAAGATTTTTAAAACTAGACCAGCGACAACACTGCTGCTCAATAGAAAAAATTGGATCGCTAACGGGTCTATTTAGCCGTTGGGCTTTGCGCTCCTTAGTTAGTTCTAAGTCATCCAAGCGCTTAATAAATAGTAAATAGGAAATTTGCTCAATGACTGAAAGGGGGTTACTAATACCGTTATTCCAAAACGTAGTCCAAAGCCGATCGACCTTAGACTTCATTTCACCTGTGATCATTCATTCAACTCCTGGGTGAAGCGCGATCGGGGTGCGCGATCGCGTATCAGTCAATCAATATATATAATGCCCACTTAGTCAATCCGTTTGTTGTTGTCCTCAAATTTACTGTTGTCGCTTGATTGCAAATATCTGGAAGCCCTTGCTGAAGCTGAAAAAGAGCAATCCTAATACTAAGCCGATTGCTAATAGAGGGACAAAAATTGCTAAACCTGATAATGCAAACGCACCAATTGACTCGATTGTGGTGATAATACTGTTGCCTAGTCCTACAGTTAATGCAGTTGAAGATAACCGCGTAAAGCTTGTTAAAGCTTGAATAATTCCTGCTGAACCACCGCCTGCAAGCACTGCCATTGTCCATTTAAGTAAAGGATCGGTGTTCGGAAACAAAGCCGCAGCAATCCAAGTACCAAAGGCGATCGCAGTAGGAGTCGCAACCGTATCTAATAAATTATCCACCCAGGGGATATAATAAGCGGCAATCTCAATTATTGTTGCTATGCCAAAGGCATAAAGTGCCGGATACGTTCCCATCCACTCAAAGCCTGAGGACAGCGGTAGATGTCCATAAATTGCAGCAATACTCATCACAAGTGGTGGCACAAAAATCCGAAAACCGCACGCTGCACTTAAAGCAATACCAATAACTATACTTTCTAAGGAATCCATAGCTAGATTAAATATTATGCCCTTCTAGGTTCATTCTAGATTAGGTAATTAGTGAGATTGTGTATGAGCGATTAGCAATTATGTATTATGTAAATTAAATATATGGCTCAAGTTATTATTGTTGGGGCTGGTCCTGCGGGTGTAACACTAGCACTGCTATTAGTAAAACGCGGTATTCGTGTCACGTTAATTGAAGCATCACGAAACTTTCGCCGTACTTTTCGGGGTGAAGGCTTAATGCCAAGTGGTTTAGATGCATTAGAACAAATGGAATTGTTGCCAATTTTAGAACGCATTCCGCATCAAGCTTTAGATGCTTGGGAGGTGATTATCAATAAGCGATCGCTTTTTCGCGTTGATGAACCTCTTGAACCTGGTGGTAAACCTTGCACGTTAGTTTCTCAGCCTGCTTTTTTAGAAGCATTAATCGACGCAGCGAGTCATTACTCTCATTTTGAGTTTATCCAAGGTACTGCGGTACAAGATTTATTGTGGGATCAGCGAGTTGTCGGTGTCAAGCTCAGTGATGGACGCAATTTAAATGCAGATTTAGTCATTGGTACAGACGGGCGTAATTCTATAGTACGGCAACGCGCTAACTTACTTTTAGAGCAACAATCTCACAGCTTTGATATTTTGTGGTTTAAATTAGCCGATAGCCCGCATTTTAAGTCGGAGAATGTCTTTTATTCAATTCTTTGCGATCGCTATGCGTTCGGATTGTTTCGTAGTTCTGAAGGAAATCTTCACTTAGGCTGGACACTGCCTAAAGATTTTCCCCAAGATTGGAAGCATGTTGATCATTGGGCTGAAATATTTGCTGCGGCATCGCCACCATGGTTAGCAGAACATTTTCGCACTTTTGCAGATACAGTTGAGCGACCTGTCTTATTATCTGTTGTTGTTGGGCGGTGTCCGCGTTGGTATCAACCAGGTTTACTTTTGTTGGGTGATGCTGCACACCCAATGTCACCAATTCGCGCTCAAGGTATTAATATGGCATTGCGGGATGCGATCGCTGCGGCAAATCATTTAGTTCCTTGCTTGTCTCAAGATGCAACTGCGGTTGATGCAGTATTACCGCAAATTCAATCTCAACGGGAACCAGAAATCATTAAAGCACAGCAACTGCAAAGCCAAGAAGCAGCACAAGCTGAACTTTTAGAGAAAAGTGCCTTTCTCCGCTGGGGTGTTAGTTTTTTAGCACCTCTGATTCGCACTCCCATAAAACTGTCTTGGTTGCATCGACAGCGCAAGTTACGACAAGGAGTAACCCCACTCAAACTTACAGTATAAACAAAGTACCCTACCGTGGAATTACTGCCAAAAGCCTTATTTGAATGTACAAAGTTACATGCTTGGATAGCGTCGAAAGGGGTTGTAGGGCATCTGTGATTCATACTACAAGCAGTCTATTCTTCAATTGCTTAACTCTTTCTGCAGAACAATGTATTCAAGTCATATGTATTGCTTATATAGAGAAAATCACTGCTTTTGTTGCGATCTAGAGTAGAAGCAAAATTTGGAGGAAACACTTTGTTGCACGATCAAGATTTACCTACACACATTGAAGGAGAAACTCTATCGATATCTCCACCATTACTTGCTAACCAGGAACCACCAGAAATTGCCCGCCAAATTGCAGCGTTACCATCACAGTTGCAAAGTCAAACATTTTACTTACTACCTAGAAGCCAAGCGATCGCAGTTTATCAACTCTTGGATAGTAATTTACAGCAACAACTGCAAGCAGATTTTCAAAACCAAAATGACAACAACCTTGTCAACAACCTTTCGCTGGAAGAAAAAAAACAGTTATTTCAGTTTTTATATACACCAACCACTAATGAAATTGAAGATTCAGAAGAAGACAGTAATTACTTTCCTAGCAATCCCTTCTCTGTGACTCGTAGAAGAATCGGCTGGTTATTTGTTCTTCTGATCACAAATACTATCACTGCGGCTGTGATTGAGAGTCAAGAGGATGTTTTACAAAAAGTCGTTGTTTTAGCTATCTTTATTCCTCTACTTCTTGCTAGTGGCGGTAATGTCAGTATTCAATCTGCAACGGTAGTTGTGCGCGGGCTAAACTCTGATGTTCCCACTCAAAAGCGGTTACTTCCTGTATTGGGTAGAGAGGCGATCGCTGGAATCTTGCTTGGGGGAATGATGGGACTAATTGTTGTCGGAGAAGCTTTACTGTTACAAAATAACTCTACTGTAGCAATAGTGGTAGGAGTAAGCCTATTTACGATTTCTATTATTGGCACAGTTTCTGGTGCTGTTTTACCATTTCTTTTTCAATTTCTTGGTTTCGATCCAGCTTTAATGTCAGCACCTCTGAGTGCCACAATTGTCGATGTCTTGGGTATTTTAATTTACCTTTATACTGCCAGATTTTTCTTACAGGTATAGTAGAAGTATTAATTTCTATGCAGTTACTTTGATTAAATTTTCTATTAAGATCTTACTGCCAATAGCAATTAAAATTCCTCCACCAACAATTTCAATTTTGTTCTGGAAAAAGTTACCAAATTTATTACCAATAAAAACGCCAAAAAATGTTAACCAAAAGGTAATAAATCCGATTGCAGTAATGATAGTAAAAATTGAATCTTTGAGTAATGCAAAACCTAAACCGACTGCTAAAGCATCAATACTAGTCCCAATAGCTAATGCTAATAAGGTAGAATTACATAAGGGGTTGAAATCTTTTTCTTCACCTTCTTGACACGATTCACAGATCATTTTGATGCCAAGTAAACAAAGAATACTAAAAGCTACCCAATGACTAATAGCTGCTAGGAGAGTTCTTAAACTAATTCCTGCTACCCATCCAATTAAGGGCATAATAGCTTGAAAACCACCAAAGAATATAGCAATTTTCAAAGCTTTACTAACTTTGACGTACTTAATTTTTAAACCACTAGCAACTGAAACTGCGAAGGCATCTGCTGCTAATCCCAATGCTAAAATTAGAGTAGCCGTTGGTTGCATTAACTTTATAAATTTAATTCATTCTTCTATTGTTTTACCTGATTTTTCAACAAAATTCTATGGTTTTCTTTCATATTCAGTTCATGGTTAATTCATACTTTTCTCATAATTAGAATTTGAGTACTAAATAAAGTTCATTATTTAAGTTTACTTATTAAATGTATAAGTAAAAAAAATGTATTTATGCTATTGAGACTAAAATTTAGTACTATTTTTCTTTACGAATGACCTCTAAGATTTTTTGGGAAACCACTTAGGTGTAGTCTTCCTGTCGTAGTATGTAAACGTAAACAATTGTAGACCCGCTACTGAAGATTCATTGCTTTAGCAGTAATTTCATCAACGATCCGATCTGGTAAGAACTTCAACATTGCCCTGATTCTGGCATCTTGCCCAACAAGATAGCGAGTTTTTGGTCTTTTTGCTGTTAGTGCGTGAACAACAGCCTGGGCGACTTGATCAGGCGAAATTCCCTTTTGCGCAAGATTCGCTGCGCCTTTACTAGCTGTATTCATTGCCCGACCGTAGAGTTCATGGGCTGAATATGGTAAATTTTGTTGTAAGATATCGGCTTGAGCCAAAGATTTTTGCCAAATTGGAGTTGCGATCGCACCAGGTTCAATAATTGCCACCCAGATTCCCCACGGGCGTAACTCAAGACGCAATGCATCAGTCAAAGCTTCTAGCGCGAATTTGGATGCACTATAAGCACCTAAAAACGGTGTTGTACTTCTTCCGCTAATCGAACCCATGTTCACAATTCGTCCCTTTGCTGATCGTAATAGCGGGAGAAAAGCTTGAGTAACTGCAAGTTGTGCAGTGGTATTGACTTCTAGCTGTCTGCGAAATTCAGTGATTGGGATAAATTCTAAAGGCGCTGCAACAGCGATACCTGCATTGTTGACTAATCCAATTAATGCGGAATTTTCTACAGCGATCGCTACCTTCTCAACAGAGGCTGTAATTGAGTCAGTATCAGTCACATCCAAAAAGATTGGCGTTAACTTTGGCGAAGCTTTCTGTTGCAAAGCTTGCGCATCTTCATTCTTACGTACACCAGCAAAGACTTGAAACCCTAACTGATCTAAACGTAGCGCACACGCTGCACCAATTCCTGTAGATGCACCTGTGACAACAACTGCACCTTTCGTTACGTAAGTCATCTTATACTGCTGTTGCAAGTTTGGTATTTTGAGCTAATTGTCCGTCTTCCATATGCACAATGCGGTCAGCAACATCCAAAATGCGGTTATCGTGAGTTACTAGCAAAATAGTTGTTCCTTGTTCTTTTGCTAATTGTTGCATAAGTTCAACAACATCTCGCCCTGATTTGCTATCTAAAGCTGCAGTCGGTTCATCAGCTAAAACTAATTGAGGACGACTTACCAAAGCCCGTGCGATCGCAACTCGTTGTTTTTGCCCTCCTGACAAATCTTCAGGATAGTAATTCACTCGGTTTCCTAATCCTACAGTTTCAAGTATTGCTGCAGATTTTTCTTGTACTTCTTGGTAAGACATATTTTCCTGTAATTCGATTGACATTTGCACATTTTGCTGTGCTGTCAAAAACTTTAATAAATTATGTGCTTGAAAAATATATCCAATATTGCGCCGCACTTGTACTAATTGGCTTTTATTTGCACCACACAATTCTTGATTCAAAACTTGTAAATGACCTGCTTGAGCAGATCTTAAGCCACCAATCAAACTCAATAACGTTGTTTTCCCTGAACCTGATGGTCCTGTCATAATGACAATTTCACCAGAAAAAATTTCTAAATTGACATCAAACAGTACTTGTTTACGTAGCTGTCCTTGACCAAAGTAGTGATTGAGATTTTGAATATGAATTACAGGTTGCTGCATATTTTTTTGATTTAAGTAGTTTCTAGAAAATATCTGCTGGATCGGCTGCACGGAGTTTTCGCATTGCAATAAGTCCAGAAGCAAGACACATAATGATAGTCAAGCAAAATACCGAAATTGCTCTTACAAGTGTCATAAATAATGGTAAGTTTGTTGCACTTCTTGTTAAGCCATAAAGTCCCACAGAAATTGTGTATCCAGGAATAAAGCCAAGAATTGCGAGAATGATTGCTTCTTGAAAAACGACACCAAGCAAATAAATATCCTTGTATCCCATTGCTTTAAGCGTTGCATATTCAGATAAGTGATCTGAAACATCGCTATAAAGAATTTGATAAACAATCACAACACCAACTACAAATCCGATCGCAGTGCCCAAACTAAAAATAAAGCCAATTGGTGTATTATTAGCCCAATATGTTTTCTCAGTTTCGACAAACTCTTCATGCGTCAGAACTTGGACATCGTTAGACAATCCAGCCTTTAAAACAGCAGCAACTTGCTGCGGATCGCTACCAGGCTTTAATGTTACTAACCCTACACTCACTTCTGCGGCTGTACGTTGAGGAAAAATCCGCAAGAAATTTAAGTCACTTGTAATCAAATTTCCATCAGCAGCAAACGAAGCACCGACATTAAATAAACCATCAATTTCAATCTTGCGATCGCTAAATTCTGTAAATATCGATTGCGCTTGTTTCAGTTGTGCGATCGTCTGATCGTATTCTCCTCTAGAACCACTATCAAATAAAAAAGTATCAGGAAGTTTAATCCGATCGAGATTTTGTTCAACTCCTGATAAGCTAAAAGCTGATTTTTCTGGATTAAAAGCCAAAACTAATACAGCACTATTGAGGCGTGTTTGCGGAACTTTCCAATTAGCCGTTTCAGCATACAAAGGTACAGCCGATTCAACACCAGCAAAGTTCATTGTCTGATACAACCGACTGCGCGGAAATGTTGACAGATTAACTATATTTTGTGCTTGCGGACTCACTAAAACCAAATCAGCCCGCATACTGCGATGCATGCGTGTGTTGCTATCATAAAGTGCATCCTGAAAACCCATTTGTAAAAACATCAACATATCAGCAAAAGCAATTCCTGCCATTGCAATCAACAGCCGCGTTCTTTCACGACTCACTTGCAACCAAGCCAACGGAGTTTTACGTTTCATTTGCTATATCTCAGTTATTAGTTATTGATTAATCCAGAATCCTCACAAATCACCTCTTCCTAACTCTTCTTTTCTGCGTAACGCCACTTTCCTCAACGGGGAAACCCTTGCATGGAAGTGGCTTCTCTGTGTCTAGTAAGGTTCGTTAATCAAAGCTTAATCACAGACTTCACCTGCAAATTAGTCAATCCAGAAACTTGCTGACTAGCTTCAGGGTCAAGACGAACTTTAACCTCAACAACTCTCGAATCAATGTTTGCTGTTGGATCAGTATCTAGAACATCTTTTTTACCAATTTCTAGACCAATTTCCTCAACTTTTCCCTGCAATTCTCCAGCAAAAGCGCTACTAGTAATTGTTACCTTTTGACCGAGACGAACTTTTTGAATATCGCTTTCATAAACCTCGGCAACAACATACATTTGATCAGTTTGTCCAATATCAACAACTCCGTCATTACCAACAACTTCACCCGACCAAGTATGAATATTAATAATTTGTCCATCTCTAGGCGATCGCACGTATGCTAAATCTAAATTTGCTTGCGCTTGCTTCACTGCAACAATTGCACTATCAACCTCTGCTTGTGCTGCTGCAACATCGACAGGACGAACTTCGGCAATTTGATCTAATGTTGCTTTCGCTTCATCAATTTGTTCTTGTCTACTTCTCGTAATGCGATTTAAATTTGCTTGTGCTTCATTAAGTTGCTGCTGCACAGTTTGTAGAGTTAACCTCTTGCTATCACGTTCGGATGTAGAAATTGCCCCTTCTTGATATAATTTCTGATACCGTTGATATTCAAGTTGAGCATTACTAACTTCGGCTTCAATTCGAGCAATTGTTGCTTTTTGGGCTTTAGTTTCTTCTTGCTTTTCTACTTCAATTCGTGAAATTGTTGCAGTTTGTGCATTAATTTCCCCAGTTTTAGCACCCGCTTTCACTTGTGCTAAACGTGTTTGGGCAACTTTAACTTGTTGCTGTGCTTGTTCTAACGCTGTCAGGAGGCGATCGCGACTATCCAAAATTGCTACTACTTGTCCTTGACGCACTTTATCTCCTTGTTTCACCAGTAATTCATCAACACGGCTACTTTCAGCTGAAACTGGTGCAGATAGTTGAATTACTTCTTGGTATGGTTCCAAACGTCCTAATGCTGTAACTACTTGCGCTTGCGGGACGCTAACCGTAGGAGTAGGTGCAGGATGCCTAATCTGGAAACGTGACACAGCGTACAGAATCCCACCTGTAGCTACCGCACCGATAACCGCTAAAATAGTAACCCGCCGCAATACTGGTTTAATGGTTGGCTTATCGCTAACACTCGACTGGAACATGGCTACTAATACACTCCATGCTGAAATGAGGTTGACAATGGCGATCGCACCCTATATGTAGCCTTCACTTAAAGCTACTTCACTGCTACAATCTAGATCTTATTGTTATATATCTTTTAGAGATATGCAAGAAATTATATATGGCACGCGAGAATAAAAGCAAGTATGCAATCATGGGAATCTTGACATGGGGTTCCATGTCTGGCTACGACATTAAAAAAGAAATTGAACAAAGCGTTAACTACTTCTGGCACGAAAGTTACGGTCAAATTTATCCAATTCTCAAGCGTCTAGTTGCAGAAGGCTTAGCAACAAAATCTGTCGAAGAACAGGTAGGAAAGCCAGATCGCTACGTCTACACGTTGACTGACAAAGGTAAAGAAGAACTGCGTCAGTGGTTAACCGAACCAGCCGATCATCCGATAGAACGTATCGAGTTACTGTTGAAACTATTCTTTGGGCGAGAAATCTCTGCAGCAGATAACATTACTCATGTCAAGCATTTTCAAGAATTTCAACAAAAATTGCTCCAAGAATATCGTGCGATCGAGCAAAAGTTGCAGCACCAGCATTGTAACGATCCAGATTACCCTTACTGCATGGCAACGCTGCGATACGGACTCTACACAAGTCAAGCACTACTAAATTGGTGTGATGAAACACTGGCGATGCTTCATAAAATTGCAGAATCAACCCAAAATTAAATTGTCAACGTTAGCGATGTCTTGTTAAAAGTAGCGCGATCGCATTAGGTTTCTCTTACTTTATTAGACTTCCTGCGTAAATACCTGAAACGTCATGTTGATCGAAGCGAAACATCTCTTGAGATTCTAGCCTAGCCTGCGGCAAAGCTACGTGAACGCGAACACTCCACTAAGATTTCGTTCAGAATGACAAGGGTAGTTTTTCGATTCATGCAGGAGGTCTATTGAATTGAATGTCCAGAAGTTCTTTCAATATTTGATACGATACCCACACAAACCTCTGACCTCCGACCTCTCTTATGGCTAGTACTTGGAATCGTCATCACGTTCTTTCTCTCGCAGATTTCACTCCTGAAGAGTACGATACTGTCTTACAAACGGCAGCAAGCTTTCGTGAGGTATTATCACGACGGACGAAGAAAGTACCGACATTGCAAGGACAAGTGGTTGCTAACTTATTTTTTGAACCATCGACACGGACTCGCAGTAGCTTTGAACTTGCAGCAAAACGATTATCCGCAGATACACTTAATTTTGCAGCTTCTACATCATCGTTAACTAAAGGCGAGACAATTTTGGATACCGCAAAAACGTATTTGGCAATGGGAACCGATATGATGGTAATTCGCCATCGCGAAGCTGGAGTTCCCCAGGCGATCGCGGATGAAATGGATCGGCTAGGAGTCAGAGTCGGAGTATTAAACGCGGGTGATGGTCAACACGAACACCCATCCCAAGCATTACTTGATTTATTTACAACATGTACACTAATTGATAGCGATCGTCCTCGATTGGAACTGTTAAAAGACAAAAAAATAGCAATTGTTGGTGATATTTTACATTCACGAGTCGCCAGATCAAATATTTGGAGTTTAACAGCTAGTGGTGCAGAAGTTCACTTAGCTGCGCCACCAACATTGTTACCGCAGTTGTTTGCAGATTTCACTACCAACGCTCCTGGTAAGCTGTTTTTACATTGGCAAGTAGAACCTGCACTGGAAAATGCTGATTTTGTCATGACACTGCGGTTACAAAAAGAACGCATGACACAGCATCTTTTACCGAGTTTGCGCGAATATCATCAGCGATTTGGCATTACACGCGATCGCCTGCGAATTTGTCAACCTGATGTTAAGGTACTGCATCCAGGTCCAGTGAATCGCGGTGTGGAAATTAGTTCTGATTTAATGGACGATCCGCAATTTAGCTTAATTCAAGCACAGGTCACAAGTGGTGTTGCTGTGCGGATGGCGCTGTTGTATTTGATGGGCAGTAGTAAAGCTTAAAATAGCGTATGTAATTGTTTTGTACTAGGGATCTGCTTATTGGGATGCAAAATTCCATCGATTGTCTGAAGTAATTCTTGTGTCGTAAAGGGTTTAGACAAGAAACTTTTTACTCCAGCCGCCGCAACTGTATTCATTTTATCTTTAGACGCTAATCCACTTACTGCAATCACTTTTACCATCGGATTCATTTTTTTTAGCGTGCGGATTGTTGTTGGGCCATCCATCGCTGGCATTAACATATCAGTAATTACGAGACTCACTTCATCGCGATATTCTGCATATAAAGCGACAGCTTCAATACCATTACTTGCAGTGACAGCACGATAATTATAAGTTTCTAGCGAGGTTTTGGTTGTTTCTCGGATCGGTGCTTCATCATCAACTACTAAGATTAATTCACCATGCCCTTGAGGCAGTTCCAAATCTTCTACTTCAAGCGTTTCTACTGCTTCTACTGCTGGTAAATAAATCTTAAATTGAGTACCTTTGCCAATTTCACTTTCCACATTCACAAAACCGCCATGACTTTTGACAATGCCAATCACTGTAGAAAGACCAAGCCCTGTACCTTTACCAATTCCTTTAGTTGTAAAAAATGGCTCAAAAATGCGATCCATAACTTCTGGTGGAATTCCACAACCTGTATCTGCAACACTCAGCACAACATAAGAACCCACTTTAGCATCAAGATGTTTGCGTACATAGCTTTGATCGACTTCCAAATTTTCTGCCGAAATCGTCAAAGTGCCACCTTCTAGCATCGCATCGCGGGCATTAACACACAGGTTCATTAATATTTGATGTAGTTGTGTCGCATCACCAGAAATCGTCCAGAGTGTTTGCGGAACGTCAATGCAGATTTCAATTGACTTGGGAAAAGTTTCCTTTGTAATCTGCTTAATTTCTGAGATAATGTGTCGCAGTTGTAAGATGCTGCGTTTACCCTCCAGTCCTTTAGCAAAAGATAGCACTTGTTTGACTAGTGCTGCACCGCGTTTAGCATTCGCGATTAAGATCGGCAATAACCGTTGACTGCGTTCGTCATGAACTTGTGTTTCTAGAAGTTGAGCAGTCATTAAAATTGGTGCGAGGATATTATTGAGATCGTGTGCAATGCCACTAGCGAGCGTACCGAGACTTTCCATGCGTTGGGCACGCAAAAATTGAGCTTCTAGCTGTTTTTTTTCGGTGATATCAGTATTAACAACCAAGATTGATTTAGGTTGCCCTTGTTCGTTGCGGACGAGTGTCCAACGGCTTTCAACAATGACATCTGCACCAACTTTAGTGACTTGAGATAACTGTCCGCGCCATTCCCCTTGGGCAAGGACGATTTTTTGTGCTGCTGTCAGTTGTGCCGGAACATCTAAATACAACAGTTCGCTTGCTTTTTTGCCTAACGCTGCTGCGGCTGTCCAGCCGTATAAGCTTTGTGCGCCTTTGTTCCAGAATAAAATTGTGCTATCTAAAGCTTGGACACTAATAGCATCGGTAGCGACATCGAGTAAAGCGGCTTGTTCGCGGATTTTTTGTTCGGTGCGTTTTCGTTCTAGTGCGTAGCGAATTGAACGCGCTAAAGCATAGGCAGTGATTTGACCTTTTTCGAGATAATCTGCTGCACCTGCTTTCATGGCTTCAATATCAATCTCGCGATCGCCTTGCCCAGTCAGCAAGATCATTGGTGCAGTACAGCCCCGTAACATAGCTTCGCGCAAAAGTTCTAAGCCATTGCGATCGCCTAAACGATAATCGAGGAGATAGACATCGTGCTGCCGAAGTGCGATCGCTGTTAGCGCAGCATCATAATTTGCTACCCATTCTAGTTCAAAGCTATTGCCTTGTTCCAAAAACCAATCGCGCGTGAGGACATAATCATCTTCATCATCATCAACTAGGAGTACCCTGATTTTGTTAAAGTCCATGCCGATCTCCCACACCTTCTATAGGCAATTCCACAATTTCAAACCAATATTTACCTATAGTTCGCATGACCTCGACTAACGAAGCAAACGTGACTGGTTTAGTAATAAATGAGTTTGCACCAAGATCGTAGCTACGATAAATATCTTCTTCAGCTTTTGATGTGGTCAAGACAACCACAGGAATTTGACGTAAATTAGGGTCAGCTTTGATTTCTTTTAATGCTTCACGACCGTCTTTTCTTGGCATATTCAAGTCAAGTAGAATTAACCCTGGACGGGGCGCAATGGTAGCTGCAGTATATTTGCCGCGTTGGTACAAATAATCCATTAGTTCTTCGCCATCGTGAACAAAGTGCAGATCGTTTGCCAAACGACTTTCTGAAAACGCTTCGCGTGCAAGCATACAGTCATCCTCATCATCGTCAGCCATTAAAATTGTGACGGTTGTGCGACGCCTCCTCACTGATGTTCAATCTCCTCTATTATGTTTGATTGGTAGCTTGACGATAAATTTTGCTCCTTCCATAGGCTTACTTGTTGCTGTTATGCTACCACCATGACGTTCGGCGATTTTACGGCAGATCGCTAAACCCATGCCTGTTCCTTCATATTGGGTACGATTATGTAATCGTTGGAAAACGTTAAAGATGCGATCGAGGTATTTTTCGTCAAACCCTATACCGTTATCTTCTATAATAATTTCACAAAGCTGGGCATCTAGAGATTCTTCACTGTTGTGGCTTTGCCAATCTTCAAGTATCTTGCTGTAAATCTTAACAATTGGCACTTGTTGCTGATGAAACTTTAAAGCATTACCAATTAAGTTTTGTAATAATTGCCGCATTTGGATTGCGTCAGCATCAATTGTTGGTAATTCACATAGCATGACGCGCCCATCGGTTTGCTGGATAAGTATTTCTAGATCAGATAAAACTTCTTGTGCTACTTGAGTGAGATTAACAGGTGCAAACGGCTGTGCCTTTGTGGCAATTCGCGAAAGTGTCAGTAAGTCATCGATTAAGACTTGCATCCGCTGTGCAGCGTTTTGCATTCTCTCTAAATAATCACGTCCTTGTTCATTGAGTACGTCACCATACATTGCTTTCAATCGATTACCAAAAGCTTGAATTTTGCGTAACGGTTCTTGCAAATCATGGGAGGCGATCGAAGCAAACTGTTGTAATTCTGCATTGGCGCGAGTCAGTTCTTGACGTTGCCGAGTTTCATCTTCCAATAGTTGTGCTTGCGCTAAAGCGATGCCAATTTGATCGCTGAGTTGTTGTAGCAGTTCAATTTCAAAGTGACTCCATTGTCGAGGAGCGTTACACTGATGTGCAATGAGTAAACCCCAGAGTTTTTCCTTAACAAAAATTGGAACAACTAAGTTGGCGACAACTTGAAATTGCTGCAAAAAGTCGATGTAGCACTGTTGCAGATTTGAGTTGTAAATGTCTGTAGCGTAACTAATATGCCCTTGAATATATTTGTTAAGAAACTTCTGATGAAAACAAGGATCGTGGAGGTTGCGTCCAACAATCGAGGCATATCCTGGCACAACTTGTTCTTTAACAACTTTACCCGAACCATTAGACAACAGTTGAAATAATACTGCGCGATCGCACTGCAATAATTTTTGAACTTCAGTTACAGTCGTTTGGAGAATTTCTTCGATATGCAGCGAACGACGAATTTTAAAGGTGATGTCTGCAAATAGCTGCGATCGCAAGGTTTGCCGCTGTAATTCGGCTTCAGAGTGCTTGCGGTCGGTAATATCCATATTAATACCAGTCATCCGAATTGCTGTACCTGTCTCGTTGCAATAAACTTGACCTCTTGCTGCAATCCAATGAATACTGCCATCTGCCCAAATTACGCGAAATTCAACGTTGTAGTCAGTTTGCTGTGCGATCGCAACACTGATGATTTGTTCTACGACTTGGCGATCTTCAGGATGAACGCTTTGTGTAAAACTTTCGTAAGTATCAATGACCTCGTTTTCCGCAATTCCAATATTAGCTGCTGCAGTAGCAGAATAGGTAATTTTGTTATCGAGTAAATCCCAATCCCAAGATCCCATATGCGCTGCATCTAAAGCTAAACGCAGTCTTGCTTCACTTACTCTGGCGCGTTCTGTCTGCTGGCGGAGTTTTTCAGTTGCCTGACTTGATTGTAATAAACGATACACGCGTTGGCGAAGGACTGCCCAGTGAATAGGTTTTGTGATATAGTCTGTAGCGCCAGATGCAAAAGCACGATCAACTGAATCTTGATCTTCTAGGGCGGTAATCATCAAGATTGGCGTGCGATCGCCACCAGGAAGCGTTTGTAGCCGTCTGCTACAAGTAAACCCATCCATCTTTGGCATTAATGCATCAAGTAGCACGATGTCTGGTTGCATCTGAGTATAAGCAAATAATGCTTGTTCGCCATCACTGGTCTCGACAACGCGGTAGCCGACTTGTTCCATTGCTAGCCGGAGTTGCAGCCGTGTAAATTTTTCATCATCAACAATGAGGACAAGAGGAGGATCTTGTTCGGAATCAGTAATATTCATACTTGGCTCAGCTGACATTCGGCTTGCAGAGCGACTTTAACTCTAGCAAACTCAGCTACAATTTGCTCCACTTTGGATGATATCTCGCTCGTATTGCCGTCAGTACTCATTGTTTCTAATTCTTTACTCAGTTGAGAAAGCGTCATTGCACCCAACGTAGCACTACTGGATTTAAGTGTATGTGCAGATTTACGCAGTGCGATCGCGTCTTGGCAATCTGCTGCACTTGTCATTTCCTGTAAAAGCTGTACCGAATCATCTATATAACAACATGCTAACTCAGTCACAATTTTTTCTGCATTTTCCCCTACCATTTTCTTCAATGAAGCTAGTTTTTGAAAATCAATAGCTGTTGAATGTTGACGATCAAAAGTGAGTGAGTCAGAGACAAACGATTTTTGAATTCCTCTAAGTGCTTGTGTGAGTTCTTCTACTTGGATAGGCTTACTGATGTAATTATCCATACCAGCTTTAAGACATTCTTCTTTGTCTTCCTGCATGGCATTAGCAGTCATCGCAATAATTTGAGGACGCACATCTTTCGCAAATTCTTGAACAATCTGATGAGTTGCTGTCAAACCATCCATCTTTGGCATTTGCAAATCCATCAGCACAACATCATAATTTTGACGATGTAAGATATCTAAAACTTCTAATCCATTACTGGCAACATCCGCTTGATAACCTAATCCTTGCAAAATATGTAAAGCGATTTTTTGGTTAACGATGTTGTCTTCTGCCAGCAAAATTCGTAGTGGTAATTTTGATGCAAATGTAGCGTCAATATCAACTGAATTACTGTTAGTATCTAATACTAATGAGTTATTCCAAATCTGACTCAAGAGGTGGTAGAAGCGTGATGTTTTGATTGGTTTAGTCAGATAGCTTATAAAATCTAACACAGATGTCTGTGAAGGTGTCTCTCGGCTGCTCAGCGTTGTTAACAATATCACAGGTAATTGAGAAGATTGGCTTGCTGCGATGACGTCATTGCTTTGATGACTTTGTAAATCTATAATCGCTACATCAAACAATGCACCTTGTTGAATTTGTTCAAGTGCTGCTGCAGGTTCTAAACTACAAGGATCTATACCCCAAGACTGTGCTTGCCAAACTAGAGATTGTCGAATGATCGGATGCTCCTCCACAATTAACATCCGCTTTCCGCCAAAATGTAATAAGCTTTCTGAGGGAAGGCTAGTATCAATTTTTGTGGCGATCGTGAAATAGAAAGTAGAACCTCCTTGTGCATGAGTTTCAACCCAGATTCGACCTTGCATCATCTCACATAGCTGCTTGGCGATCGCTAAACCTAAGCCAGTTCCGCCATACTCGCGTGTAATCGAAGCATCACCTTGACTAAAAGCTTGAAATAAACGCTCTACAGTTTCAGGTGAAATACCAATTCCTGTATCTTTGACTGCAAATTGAATTTCATATTCATTCTTACGTTCTAATGCGCGGGCTGCAACCGAAATAACAACTTCTCCTTGAGATGTAAATTTAACGGAGTTACTCAATAGATTTACGAGAATTTGTCGCAATCGGGTAACATCGCCAACGATATTATTGGGAGTATCTGGATGAATAATGTAAGCTAATTCAATATTTTTCTCTGCTGCTTTAAAAGCTAAAATATCTACAGCTTCTTCAATACAAGTTCTTAAATTGAAAGCACACTGTTCTAGTTCTAGCTTACCTGACTCGATTTTTGATAAGTCTAGAACGTCGTTGATTAACATCAACAAAACATCACTACTTGTCTGAATTGTTCCTAAAAATTCTTGTTGTTGCTGCGATAGCGGAGTACTCAATAATAAATTCGTCATTCCGACAATTGCATTCATCGGCGTACGAATTTCATGACTCATATTCGCAAGAAACTGACTTTTCACACGAGTTGCAGCTTCAGCATCTGTTTTTGCCTTTTCTAACTCCTGATTAGCTTGTGACAACTCTTGAGTACGTCGCACAAGCATTTTTTGACTAAGATATTGCTCAGTAATATCATCTAATATCCACAATCTACCAGGTACATTGTGTACCCGCGTTGTAGTACTCGAAAGACTCAATACTTTAGGTGTTTCACCCTGAAAAATCCAATGCCAATTCCGAATTTCTGCTTGCGGAAACTCCCGTGTGGGGGTTCCCCCCGTTGAGGGAAGTTTCCAAGACAGTGGCTGAGCAAAAAATTGTGCTGCTTGTGCGGTGATTTCGCTTTGATTATCAGCACTAGTACGTAATTTTGCCATTGCTTGCGCCAAAATGGGTGGTTCTACTGCACCAGGTTGTAACCCCAGTTGCACCGCAGCCGCTTGATTAATCCACCCTTGTTCTCCACTTTCATCAACAAAGACAACTCCTTGATGAATAGTTTCCAGCATTGCACTAAAGCGCGATCGCAGTTTATCAAGGCGGATAGTCGTATCAGTAAATTGTAATAACGTACGTAACTCACCCAACAATAACTCAATAAATTGCCGCATTTGTGGAGTAATGGAAGTGTAGCGATGCCAAATCAGTAAAATTGCCCCTTTTGTACTATTCGACGCCGCAAGTGGTAGTATCGCAACTGACTTAGCTCCTTGTGCAAGTAGAATGTGGGAAGCATCAGGTGTTGCGGGATAGTTGCTGTAGTAGAGACAGCGGTTTTGTGCTAATGCATTAGTAAATAGTGTAGGGGTAGTAAGGGCAGCAGGAAGCGCTTTTTCAGGTAGGCTGGCGATTGTTTGGGCAGTGACATCATCAATCTGACGTAAGGCGATCGCGGCATCTGCACGAGTTAACTTTTGTAAAAGTGTTAAAGCTTGATTGGTGAGTATATTTGGTGTTGTGTCTGTATCAGTATTAACCAGTGTCACTAAAACTGATTGTGCTGCTAAACGCCACTCGATAACTCGGAGGAACTTATTTAAGGCAATACTGCTGATAACGACACCACACAATTCAATAGCAAGCAAAATCTGTGTTGGATAAAATATACCAACCAGTAAAATGACTGCAACGATTGGTAGTGCTTGCTCAACTTGCAAAGGTAAACCTACGCATACAGCGAACAAAATTAGCGCTAACAACAAAGAATTCCATCCGTGCACTACACCTAAGCCAACAAAAATAAAGATGGCAGCAAATAATATTGGTCTAAATGTTGGTAGCCAATCAGGATGATTCAGAGTTAGATCTGGGCGAGACATGAGGCGATCGCGCGGGTAACGGTTTCTGGTGCGCTGATGTGAGGTAAATGTCCTGTCGTTGGGATATTTGTCAGTGTGCTATTGGCGATCTTCTTTGCCATGTACTGACCAACTTCTAGCGGTACAGCAACATCATTATTTGATTGTAAGATATCAACAGGTATTTTAAGTCGCGGTAACTCTTCGCGGTGATCTGACTGAAAAATTACCCGCGCTACAGCTTGAGCGATATCAGGGCGAATTGCGGATAAGGTGTTTGCATACTCGATCGCCAGTTCAGGTTTATCAGGATTTCCCATTGCCAGCGGCGCAAATCCACTTGCCCAAGCGTAGTAGTTTGCCGCCATCGCTGCATAAAGTGCATCTAAATCAGCTTGCTCAAAACCGCCTATATAATCGACATCATTCAGGTATCGTGGCGATGCACCGATAAAAATTAATTTGTGGAAGTATTGCGGCTCAACCAAGGCAGCTAACAAGCTCACCATACCACTCACTGAGTGACCAATTAAAACGCTGTCTTTCAGCTTCAACTCAGCACATAAATCGAGTAAATCTTCAGCATAACTATACAAACTACTGTAGCGGTGCGGACTGTATGCGGCAAAGTCTGATTTCCCCGCACCGACATGATCGAAAAGTATAACGCGATAGTTATCGGTAAAGGCTGCAACTTGATGCCGCCAAGCAGTTTGATCCGTGCCAAAACCATGTGCAAATATTAATGTCTGACTACCATTACCCAGAACACTGACATTATTCCGCTGCAAGATGCTCGTTGCCATAAGAAAGCGATCGCGATCGCTTTCTATTATGACTTCAGTTGGGGTACATAATTATCAATTTAATTGTAGCAACCTGCTAAAAAAAGTATAGATTTTGGATTTTTGTGAAACTTATCAACTACTCAGCAAAATTGCGCAATAAAAAACGGTAGAGTTTTAATATTTTCTACCGTTGATATAAGTCAATCAAATTTAGGTATAATTACGTATACCTGCTTCAAATGAATTACCTACTGCTCTACAGCTTGAGGTAATAATTCTCGTCGCTGTTCAGCAAGTACTTTGACATTACCAGTGTCATCAACATCAACGACAGCAGTATCACCATCTTTGACGCGTCCTGATAAGATCTCTTCAGCTAAACTGTCTTCGAGTAAACGCATAATCGCCCGACGTAATGGTCTTGCACCGTAGCTAGGATTGTATCCTTCTTCTACGAGACGATCTTTAAAGCGCTCTGTAACTTCCAGCGCGATCCCCTTTTCAGTTAGGCGATTAACCACTTCCTTGAGCAGAATATCGGAGATTTGCTTCACCTCGTCCTTAGTTAATTGACGGAAGACAATGATTTCATCCAAGCGGTTTAAGAACTCTGGACGGAAGCGTTGCTTGAGTTCTTCGTTAACCAATGAACGAATGCGATTGTATTGTGCTTCGGCTCGATTTTCAGCAACTTCAAAGCCTAAACCACCACCACCTTTTTCAATCACCTGAGAACCGATGTTAGAAGTCAGGATGAGCAGTGTATTCTTAAAGTCCACTGTACGACCTTTGGCATCTGTCAATCGACCATCTTCAAGGATTTGCAGCAGCATATTGAAGACATCAGGGTGAGCCTTTTCAATTTCGTCGAATAGCACCACTGTGTAAGGTCTACGACGTACTGCTTCGGTTAATTGACCGCCTTCGTTGTATCCTACATATCCTGGAGGCGAACCGATCAGCTTACTAACGGTATGCCGTTCCATATATTCCGACATATCCAAGCGAATCATCGCTTCCTCGGAACCAAAGAAGTAGGCTGCTAACGCTTTAGTTAACTCAGTTTTACCAACACCAGTAGGTCCAGAGAAGACGAAGCTAGCAATCGGACGATTGGGGTTTTTTAAGCCAACTCTAGCACGGCGAATTGCTTTAGAAACTGCCCTGACTGCTTCCTCTTGACCGATGAGTCGCTGATGCAATGTATCTTCCATATGCAACAGTTTCTCAGATTCGGATTCGGTCAGTTTGTTGACTGGTACGCCAGTCCAAGAAGCAACAATTTGAGCAATATCTTCTTCATTCACCACTGGAGAATCATTCTCGCCCTCGCGGGTGCTGCTTGTTTTGTTCTGTGCGATCGCCCGAATTTCGGCTTTAATTTCCATTTCGCGATCGCGGAGTTCTCCGGCGCGGTCGAAGTCTTGTCCTCGAACGGCATCGTCTTTTTCTTTTAAGACTTGACGCAATTCTTTATCAAGCTCTTTTGCTGCGGGAGGAAGTTGTGAGTTAATTAAGCGTACTCTTGAACCAGCTTCGTCAATCAAGTCGATTGCTTTATCTGGTAAGTAGCGATCGCTAATATAACGGTCGGAAAGCTTCGCTGCTGCGACAAGCGCTTCATCCGAGATTTTCAACTTATGGTGTTGTTCGTAACGTTCGCGTAGACCGTACAAAATTTCTATTGTTTCATCTACAGTCGGTTCGCCCACCATCACAGGTTGGAATCTTCTTTCTAGTGCTGCATCGCGCTCGATGTGCTTGCGGTATTCATCCAGTGTTGTCGCACCAATACACTGCAACTCTCCTCTTGCCAAAGCCGGTTTGAGGATATTTGCTGCGTCGATCGCACCTTCAGCTGCACCAGCACCGATCAGAGTATGCACCTCGTCAATCACTAAAATCACGTTCCCTGCAGAACGGATTTCATCCATGATTTTTTTCAGGCGCTCTTCAAATTCACCTCGATACTTAGTGCCTGCAACTAATAAGCCGATATCAAGTGTGACAACGCGCTTTTCTTCAAGGATATCGGGAATATCTTTATTAGCAATTCGCGATGCTAAACCTTCAGCGATCGCAGTTTTACCTACACCAGGTTCCCCAATTAATACTGGATTATTTTTGGTACGGCGACCTAAAATTTGAATAACTCGTTCAATTTCTTTAGCGCGACCAACAACAGGATCGAGCTTGCCTTCTGAAGCCATTTGAGTCAGGTTCGAGCCAAACTCATCCAATGTTGGAGTTTTTGTGCGACCGGATTGCGAAGATCCTGCTGAGACTTCAGCGGTTTCTCCTAACATCCGAATCACTTGAGTTCTTACTTTGGATAAATCAACTCCTAAGTTTTCTAGTACTCTTGCTGCCACGCCTTCTCCTTCGCGGATCAAGCCTAGTAGCAAGTGCTCTGTACCGATATAATTATGTCCTAGCTGGCGTGCTTCTTCTAGGGATAGTTCCAAAACTCGCTTTGCCCGTGGGGTAAACGGAATTTCCACTGCCACAAAGCCGGAACCTCGACCAATAATTTTTTCGACTTCAATCCGAGCATCTTTGAGGTTGACGCCCATAGATTTCAGCACTTTGGCCGCTACGCCTGTTCCTTCCCCTATCAGACCCAGGAGGATCTGCTCTGTACCTACGAAGTTGTGACCCAGGCGGCGAGCTTCTTCCTGGGCCAGCATGATCACTTTAATAGCTTTTTCTGTGAAGCGTTCAAACATGGCGTTTTTCCATACCTGAGTCGTGCCGGTACGCTGATTTTAGCATAGGCTTTAGGTCCGGCTGTCAACTTATGATACAAACTACAGCACGGTTGTTCCTCTTTTTGAGGATTTTGCACTTTTTGCAACTGTTGCCTTCGTTAGGTTCTCAGAAAATGCTCAGCCAAAGATTTTATTTAAAAGCAAAATATCTTGGCTACAATCCTGAACCTTGTGTTATGGAAAGAAGTTTGTTTTTATTGGTTGCTATTGTTGCTGAATTTTTGTTTCAGTTTTAGCGTTAAGCCCCAAGAGTAAATTTTTAGCAAAAATTCACTGTTTTGTCAAGGGCGGATCTGCGGAATATACTGATAAATCAATCTGTAATTCCCAGCCTAAGCGGACGAGGTGAGTGTGAATTTGGTGTTCCCAGTCAGATAAAATTTGAGGAAATTCAGGTTGTGCTAAACCGTTATGCCAAAGAATTAAGGCATCTTCACCAGTGTCTTTGTAGTATCCTTTACGCCGTCCGGCAGTTTTGAAGCCAAATTTTTGATACAGTGCGATCGCCGCATGATTAGAAACTCTGACTTCTAAAGTAGCGCGTTCTAAATTTCGTTGCTCTGCTACTGACAATAGACCGTAAAGTAGTGCTTGACCGAAACCTTGGCGTTGGGATTGAGGATGAACCGCCAAAATGGTAATGTGAGCCTCCTCTAAAATTGCCCACAGACAACCCACCCCTAAAAGTGAATTAGGCGCAAATGGGTTGACTAAACCAATTAAGTCACTGTTGGGACTATCTAACTCTCGTTGGTAGGCTTCCAAAGTCCAAAGACCTCCAAAGCAGACTTGATCTAATTCCAACAATGCACCCAGATGCTCTGGTGTGAGATATTTAAGTTCTAATAAAGTCACAGCAATTTGTACACTGGGAGACGAACCCTATTTACGCCTGTCAAAAGGAAAACATTTAATAATTATGCTATCGACTCATCCTGCAGGGGTGCAATCTGGTCGTCAGTTTTTACCGAAGGTAACTGACGCGTCCCCTAATCAAGAACTTTTACCCCTGACTGCACGAATTAACAGCAGCGATCGCCTAGAAATTGGGGGATGTGATGTTACAACGCTGGTAGAGCAATTTGGTTCGCCGCTTTATATTTTGGATGAGGACACTTTGCGCAACGCTTGTTGCCAGTATCGCGAAGCGTTTAAAAAGTATTACCCAGGAGAGTCTCAAGTACTTTATGCTTCCAAAGCTTGGAGTTGTTTAGCGGTATGTGCGATCGCCTCTCAAGAAGGATTGGGCATTGATGTCGTCTCAGGTGGCGAACTTTACACCGCCTTACAAGCAGGAGTCAGCCCTGATAAACTTTACCTCCACGGAAACAATAAATCTTTAGAAGAATTAAAATTGGCGATCAATTCAGGCTGCACGATTGTCGTTGATAATTGGCATGAATTGCGTACATTAGGTCATTGGTCATCGGTAATTGGTAATAGTGATACCAATGACCCAGTTCGCATAATGCTGCGACTGACACCTGGAATTGAATGTCATACACATGAATATATTCGTACAGGACATTTAGACAGCAAGTTTGGCTTTGATCCCAACCAATTAGATGAAGTGTTTGCGTTTGTTAGTCAGCATTCTGCATTGAATTGTGTAGGCTTACACGCGCACATTGGTTCCCAGATTTTTGAGCAGCAACCACATCAAGATTTAGCTGGAGTTATGGTGCAGTGGTTAGATAAAGCTAGCAGCTATGGCTTACAGATGCAAGAATTAAATGTCGGTGGTGGTTTGGGAATTCGCTATACCGAAGCTGACGATCCCCCTAGTATTGAAGCGTGGGTGAAGGGGGTGTGTACAGCGATTCAAAATGCTTGTGTGACACAGCAAATAGCATTACCAAAGTTGCTTTGCGAACCAGGGCGATCGCTGATTGGTTCAGCGTGTGTCACTGCATATACAGTAGGTTCGTCAAAAACCGTTCCAGGAATTCGTACCTACATTGCCATAGATGGTGGTATGTCAGATAATCCGCGTCCCATCACTTACCAATCAGTTTATCGAGCAGTTGTAGCAAATAAAATGTCTGCACCAGCGACACAAACAGTCACAATAGCTGGAAAACACTGCGAATCAGGCGATATTCTGATTAAAGAGGCAACTTTACCACCGTCTGAACCAGGAGACATTCTCGTTGTTCTGGCAACCGGAGCATACAACTACAGTATGGCATCGAATTACAATCGCTTGGCTCGACCAGCAGCAGTTGTCGTTAAAGCAGGAGAAGCAAATGTGATTCTTCGGCGTGAAACTTATCAAGACTTGATGCGACAAGACTGTCTACCTGCAAGATTATCAAGTGAGACATAAAATCTCAGGGAATTTTTAAGATGAAATCGAGGAAGATAGAATAGCCTCTTTTCTTCCTGTTCTTTCTTACCTAACTCCTAACATCAAATCTGAATCGTTAGTTCTGATGCTCGAATCTATATAAAAAAAACAAAAACCTTTCTCCTCCGCCCACGCCAGTTTACGGTAAGAAAGATCCCCACACGCAACTGGCTTTCCTGCACAAGAAGCTGCCTAAATGATAAGTCTCTAACCAGACACGATATAACCCCTAACCCCTGAACCCTGATCATGAGAGATTTGTGGAAGCAATGGCTGATCGACCTTGGCTGGACGCAGTCAGTGTTGCTTCACATAATTGATCTGGGGCTGGTGCTGGGGTTGACTTACATGGTGCTAGTGATCATTGGCGAGCGCCGGACGCTGTGGATGGTGCGAGGATTTATTGTACTCATGCTGGCATCTGTAGTGAGTGGCAGATTAGAGTTACGGCTGCTCAATTTTGTGCTGGAAAAGCTAGTGATTGGTTGTGCAGTAGCGATCGCTGTTGCTTACCAATCAGACTTGCGCCGTTTTTTGGAACAGCTAGGGCGGGGTGAATTGGGACATTTATGGCAGCCATCGCGCCGGACTATTTCTAAGCCAGATAGTGTAATTGATGAAATTGTTGAGGCAGTTAAGGAACTTTCACAAAACAGAATTGGCGCACTAATTGTTTTAGAAACTAATGGTCCGATTGATGAAGGAGATTTCAATTCATCCGGCGTACAGCTAAATGCGGAGGTCTCTAAGGAACTCATCCAAACAATCTTTCACCCAAAAACTCCTCTTCATGATGGGGCTGCTTTAATTCGTGGTTCGCGGCTGGTTGCTGCTGCGGTCATTTTACCACTGACAAAACGCACTGCTTCACGCCAACTGGGTACTCGCCATCGTGCAGCAATGGGCATCACTGAGCGTGTTCCAGATAATTCTATTTGTGTCGTTGTTTCTGAAGAAACAGGTTCGATTTCTTTTGCTGAAAAGGGAGTACTCAATAGACCACTCACCAGCAGTAAACTGAAAGAATTATTAGAAGCTAAGTTTTCCCCGCCTGTAGAGCGTGAAACTGTTGCTCCTAGTGTGCTAAGTTGGGTTCGCCAAGTTAGTCACCAAGGCAAGGCATTAGTATCGCGTTTACTGGGTGTATCATCATCAGCTTCTCATCGAAACAAAAAATGACTGCAAAGCCAATCGTGTTACAAGATTTGCCCCCCGATTTAAAACAAGAACGCCTGCCTAAGCATGTGGCGGTAATCATGGATGGAAATGGTCGCTGGGCTAAGCGTCGGGGGCTACCCCGAATTATGGGTCATAAACAAGGCGTAGATGTGCTGAAAGATTTACTGCGTTGTTGTCGAGATTGGGGAGTATCAGCCCTGACAGCATATGCTTTTTCTACAGAGAATTGGGGAAGACCGTTAGAAGAAGTTGATTTTTTAATGACATTGTTTGAGCGGGTGTTGCGTAAAGAATTGCGCGAGATGATGGAGGAAGATGTCCGCATTCAGTTTGTTGGGAACTTGAGTGCGCTACCGCGATCGCTGCAAGCAGAAATTACGCGGGCTGTTGACCAAACTCAACACAATCGGGGAATTCAGTTTACTGTGGCAACAAATTACGGCGGACGACAAGAGATTTTAGATGCTTGTCGGGCGATCGCGCATCAGGTGCAGCAAGGCTTACTACAACCTGATGATATTGATGAGGCATTATTTGAACGTCATTTATATACTGCTGGAATTTGCGATCCCGATTTATTAATTCGTACCAGTGGCGAAATGCGAATTAGTAACTTTCTACTGTGGCAAATGGCTTATGCCGAAATTTACATTACTGAAACGCTATGGCCTGATTTTGACCGTGCTGAGTTTCACAGGGCATTATGCTCTTACCAAAAGCGTGAAAGACGATTTGGAAAAGTGTAAGAAGGGGTGAGGGGGAGCCACTGCGTTGAGGGGGTGTCCCCCGTTGTAGCAAGTGGCGTTGAGGGGTGAGGGGTGAGTTTAAGAGAGTCGTGAAGTGTTGAGTTAAGAAAATTCTTTTAATAAATGCCTCGGGCACCTTTCTTCGCTTTCCAAAACTCTTTCACTCGCCCCTCGCCCCTCACTCCTCACCCCTAGTTAAGGTCCAGAAAAGACAGCTTGCTCGACATCTTCACGACTCAAAGAGTATTTGAACGAGCGGAGGATATCTTGTGATGTTGTGCCAACTTTTGTGTAACGCACTGTGAGTTGATCGACATCAAGAAATAGCTCTGCTTCCCAATCAGAACCTTGTAAATACCAACAGTGAAGTTGCTCGCTATCTTGTTGGCAACCTTGGTTTCTTAACCATTCTTCAATGTTCGGGAGGGCATGGTTATATAGCGGTGTATCAGCTGAAGGAAGAGACATAGAAGTTTTAGATTAATAGGTTGGGAAGTTTAACGATCTGTTGCACTACGATTGGTGGCTGTAGGCTAGTTGTTGGCTGAAATGTGTCTCCACGAGTGAGCGCAACTGTAATTGCTAATATGACACAACAGACAAAAGTTAACAGTAGCAAAAATAAAGCGAAAATTTCTCCAGATGACAGAGGGCGATCTGTAGGATCGAGGTATGCTGAGCGCGATTGCCAAGTAGGATTAGATGCAGGGCGATTGAGATCTACCGGAACTTGAATCACAGCAACTCGTGAATAGCCGATTTTTAAGTCGTATTGCGATCGCCGTTCTGGACTACTGAGCGTAGCATAAGCTTCATTAAGTTGCTGAAACTTAGCCGTAGCATTTGCTTTTGGTAAATCTGTGGTATCAGGATGATAACGTTTACTGAGTTCCCGATAGGCACGGCGAATTTCGATCGGGGATGCTGAAGGGTGAAGTCCCAGCAACGCATAGTAGCTGTTTTGATGGACGGATGTGCGATCGCGCTCCTGTTGTGACATTGCTTGATCTTGACTCACAGCAGTTTAAGTCAGCACTCACAATACTTCTTGTCTATTTTAAAACTAGATTTACCGCTGCGCAGAGTTATGAAGGATGAATTTTGAGTTAAAGATGAGTAAGTTTGAAATCGGATGATGTCTGCTACCACTGAATGCCCTGAGAAGTTTCTTGCCTGATAAGTTTTATAGAATTGAGCCAAGATCCATTAAACTCTTTTTCTAAGGAATGCCTAATGGTACAAACTTCATCTAAACGCATCACCATAGAAGAATTTCTGAATCTACCAGAAACTGAGCCAGCTAGCGAATACATTGATGGTCAAATTATCCAGAAACCAATGCCGCAAGGGAAGCACAGCACAATCCAAACCGAGTTTTCTACTACTATCAATGTAATTCTCAAACCTCGACAAGTCGCACGAGCATTTTCAGAGCTACGTTGTACATTTGGTGGACGCTCGATTGTGCCAGATATAGCTGTGTTTACTTCGCAGAGAATTCCCCGTGACCAAAATGGTGAGGTTGCTAATACCTTTTTGAGCGCTCCTGACTGGACAATTGAAATTTTATCACCTGAGCAAAGCCAAACGAAAGTCACTAAAAATATTTTGCACTGCCTTGATTATGGAACTGAGATGGATTGGTTGATTGATCCTGATGAGCAAACCGTTTTTGTTTTCCTGCCAAAGCAGCAACCAATAGTTTTTGACAAACCAGAGCAATTACTTTTAGAGGATGTCTGAAAAGTCAAAGACTATACCAATCGTCTCAACATAAGACGAATCATCGCAACTTGAATCATCGCCTCAGAAGTGGCAGGTAAAACCTCATAATCTTTGCTCAGTCTCCGACACCAG
>NZ_JADEWN010000031.1 GCF_015207655.1 Gloeocapsopsis crepidinum LEGE 06123
CCCCAACTACTGCATTCAGGGTTGATCTTCTCATTGCCACTGCACTCGATTTAATTAATCCCGTGCATTTGAAAAACTGGTTTACTCACTGTTGCTACTGTGCCTCATAAAACTGCAATAGGCTGTAACAAGCTTTGCCAATTTTCCAGCTTTACAACTTGTCTATACACAAAAAAATTTAAAAAAAACAAAGATTTTAATGGTATTTTAGATACCTAGAACTAAATTTTTAATATTCAATAATGTTCTGTTATATAGTTACTGTTTTACTTTTCATTGGATAAATCTTTGACAAATTACATAAATAAATTTGCAGTATACATTTTTGAGCTTATTGTGAAATTTTTGATATTTTTTTGCTTTAGCATGAGAATTTATACTTTGCTTGGCTATTCTTAAAAAAAGTTGGAGATTGTCTTTAGTTCAAATGAATTCAATGCTTAAATTCAATAACTGTTTATCAATATTTTTTAATTAAGTAAAAGTTAGTGCCTAATTTAATTTTTTGGTTGCTTTTTTATTCTAATTATAAAGCTACATAAGTTTTAAGTATAAACAACAAAATATTATTAATTGTTAAAACATAGGAAAATAGTTTTTACAACTTATATATCTTTGACAATACATTGCTCTAAAACACATACATATATTGAGTTTTGTGTGATGGATAATAGTTTACTCGATGTCTAGATTGCTGATACATAATCATCTTGAATTAGGAGAATGTTTTTATGTTCGATTACTTGGTTGTTGGTGCAGGGTTTGCAGGTAGTGTTTTAGCTGAGCGGTTGGCAAATCAGTTGGACAAGAAAGTGCTGATTATTGATCGCCGCAATCATATTGGTGGCAATGCTTATGACCATTACAACAACGATGGAGTTCTAGTACATAAGTATGGTCCGCACATTTTTCATACGAACTCCAGCGATGTATTTGAGTATTTATCATTGTTTACTGAGTGGCGACATTATGAACACCGAGTACTTGCTAGTGTCGATGGTCAGCTTGTACCAATTCCTATTAACTTAAACACCATTAATAAACTCTACGGGTTAAACCTCAGTGCATTTCAGTTAGAAGAATTTTTAGCATCGGTGGCGGAACCACGAGACAAAATTTTGACCTCAGAAGATGTCGTAGTCAGTAAAGTGGGACGAGAATTGTATGAAAAGTTCTTCCGTAACTATACACGTAAACAATGGGGCATTGATCCGTCAGAACTCGATCGCTCTGTAACTGCCCGTGTTCCAACCCGAATAAACCGAGACGATCGCTATTTCACAGATACCTATCAAGCAATGCCACTTTATGGTTTTACGCGGATGTTTGAAAATATGCTCAACCATCCGAATATTAAAATCATGCTCAATACGGATTATCGTGAAATTCAAAAGGTCATTTCTTATAAAGAAATGATTTACACAGGTCCAGTAGATGAGTTTTTTGATTACAGGTTTGGTAAGTTGCCTTATCGCTCGCTAGCCTTTAAGCACGAAACTCACGAGCGACCAACCTTTCAGCCTGCACCCGTTGTCAATTATCCCAACGAACATCCATACACTCGCGTTACAGAGTTCAAATATTTAACGGGACAGGAACATGCAAAAACCAGCATTGTGTACGAGTTTCCTAAAGCAGAAGGCGATCCTTACTATCCCATTCCTTGTCCTGAAAATGCAGAAATATACAAAAAATACAAAGCACTGGTAGACGCAACTCCAGAAGTACATTTTGTAGGGCGACTGGCAACTTACAAGTACTACAACATGGATCAGGTTGTCGCGCAAGCCTTAACGATATTTAAACAAATTAGTAGCAAAGAGTTACTAGAAGTAGCGGTAAATCGTTGACAAGTCTTAGAAAAACTAGAATTTATCAACTTATTTTCATCGGTTCAAGAACCAAATTTAAATAAGCTAAAATCTATGAATACTATACTCCCTGCAGTTTCAATTATTACTCCTGCTTACAAGCGAATTGATTATTTAGCAGAAGCTATTGAAAGTGCTCTATCTCAAACTTTTTCAGATTTTGAACTCATTGTTTGTGATGACAGTGCTGAACCAAAAATAGAAGCCCTTTGTCATAGCTATGGAGATTCTCGAATTATTTATCGAGCAAATAAACAGCGATTAGGAATTGCCATGAATAATTTTGGTGGCTTTCAAGCTGCTCGATCTGACTTGATAGCAAAACTAGATGACGACGATCGCTGGACACCTCATTTTTTAGAAAAGTTGGTTCCAGTGATGCAATCTAATCCTCGCATTTGTCTTGCTTTCAGCGATCACTGGCTGATTGATTCTGAAGGAAGGCATATGATTGAAGCAACTGAAGAACAGACTACCAAATTTGGCAGACATCTTCTTACCCAAGGTTTAGTTAAACAGCCTAAACTTTTAATTTCTAATAAATCCATCCCTCTTGCATCATCAGCAGTTTTTCGTAAATCAGCCATTGATTGGTCAGCCTACTCTGACAAGGTAGGAGGTGCATACGATCTCTTTTTAAGCTTTTGTCTTATAAGTAGTGGCATGGACGTTTTTTATATACCAGAAAGACTAACTGAGTATCGGATTCACTCTGGAAGTGGAACTTCGACTCGGAAGATACAAAATTCTCTAGAAACTCTTTTCGTATCGGAAAAAATTTATACAAATCCCTGTTTTGAGGGGATTGCATTTGATTATAGAAATGTTTGTGTTTATAACAGTAAAAGAACTGGTAACGCTTACCTAAGAGAAGGAAAATTTCTAAGGGCTTTAGCTTACTACAGTAGAGCTTTAAAGTATTATTTTTGGGGTTAAAAATGTATGTTTTATTGATTGAGAATTAAGAAATTTTGAATATGGATAATTTTCTATTAGTTAGTATCGTTATTAATAATTACACTTACGATCGCTTTTTATCCCAAGCAATTGACAGTGCTTTAAATCAAACCTATTCTCCTATTGAGGTTATTGTTGTTGATGACGGCTCCACAGACAACTCTCGTAAGATTATTGCAGAGTACGGCGATCGCATCATTCCAATTTTGCAACCTAATGGAAAGCAAGCAGCTGCTTTTAATAGTGGATTTGCGAAAAGTCGAGGTGAGATCATTTTATTCCTTGACTCTGACGATTACCTACTCCCTCATGCAGTAGAACGCATTGTCGCTGTTTGGCAACCAAATATTGCTAAGGTGCATTACCGCTTATCAGTGGTAGATACTTCTGGTCAATCTCTCGGTTATTCCTCTCCTCAAGGCAGCCAACCGCTAGCAAATGGTGAAGTTTGGCGGACTTTACTGAAGTTTGGCGGATACGTCAGTACACCTACGAGTGGCAATGCACTCAATCGAAAGGCAATGGAGCCAATTTTTCCCATTCCTGATGAATATAAATTGACAGCCGACGATTACTTATCTATCTCGATCCCTTTTTATGGAGAAGTTGTTGCAATCGAAGAACCACTTGGTGCTTACCGAATTCATGATAGCAATCAATGGGCGCTGGCATCAGTGACGGGCGATCGCTTCCGTCGCTTTGTTCGGCACGATTTACAGAACTATGCTTTGCTAGTGCAGAAAGCCAATGCACTAGGCTACGCAGTACCCAAAGATTTGGAACAGAGATCGATCGGACGGCTGTGGTCTCGCATTATCTCTTTAAGACTAGATGCTGCAAACCATCCTGTTGCCTCTGATTGCACATTGTCACTGATTTATCAAGGAATCCGTTCTCTGTGGAAGTATTCTACCTTTAACTGGCAAAAGCGACTCATCTATAGCCTGTGGTTTCTCTGGGTTGGGTTGATGCCAATACCTTTAGCAAAACCAGCGATGACCTGGTTATATGCTCCTCAATTTCGACCAAGAGCAATTGACTGGACTGTTAAGAGAATTCGCGTTCTAGTAAGTGGTTAAAGAAGAAATGAAGGTCGATACACTACCAGAAGTTAAGCTTGTAGAGAATAAAAAAAGTCGAGATTTGCGTGTTTTATTTGTCAGTCATACTTACGTCGTTGGTGTTAATCAGGGCAAGTTAGCTGCGATCGCAGCAACAGATCGCGTTAAAGTTGGGTTACTTGTTCCCAGTAACTGGAAAGCTTTGGAGTGGAATCGCCTTATTCCAGTTGAGAACCCTTATTCCAGCATCCAACTTTATGAAGCATCAGTTCTATTTAGCGGTCGTGGAGGTGCTCACATCTATACTCCTTGGCTGCTCTGGCGAGTTTTGAACGATTTTCAGCCAGATATTGTCCAGGTTGAGGAAGAAGTCTTCTCTCTGCTTGCCTTTGAGTTTGCTATTTGGAGTAGGTTGACAGGTAAACCCTTGGTTGTATTTGGTTGGGAAAACCTAGAGCGATCGCTTTCTGCTTTGCGCCAGTGGACGTGTCGATTTGTACTCAATACTGCTCGCGCTTTAATTCCTGGTAATGAGGATGGGGCGAGACTCATGAGGCAGTGGGGCTATAACGGAGCGATCGCAGTTATGCCCCAAATGGGAGTGGATACTAAGTTCTTCTCACCTCAATTGTTGGATTGCAATCATGATGAGTTCAATATTGGATTTTTGGGGCGATTAGTACCTGAAAAGGGCATCGACATTCTGTTTGCCGCCGCACGTCAACTACAAGAGCAGGGACTCAAATTTAAAATTACCCTATGCGGGTCTGGAATTGCCGAAGCATCTCTCAAAGACAACGCAGAAACTCAACAAATTGCCGATGCGATCGCGTGGCGAGGAGCAATCCGACACGAACAGGCTCCCGCTGAGATTAGCAAATTCGATGTTTTAGTTTTGCCTTCGCGATCAACTTCTGATTGGAAAGAGCAGTTTGGTCACGTACTAATTGAGGCAATGGCAATGGGAGTTCCGGTGATAGGCTCCAGCTGCGGTGAAATTCCCAATGCGATCGGGCGATCGGATTTAGTTTTCCAAGAAGGTGATGCTTTTGGACTAGCAGCAATTTTGAAACGCATGATTTGTGACTCAGCTTGGCGACAGGAAGTAAAACAATACGGAATTAGCAGAGTGCAGCAACTCTATTCCCACGAGCAGATTGCACAAAGGTTACTGAATCTGTGGCAGACAGCGATCAATCAGAAGCAAGCGGAGGTAATCGAATGCGCATAGCGATCGCTCGCACAATGGCTGAGTTTAGCTTAGATATTTACACAGATAATCTCATTGCAGGACTGAGAAAAGCTCGTCCAGAATGGGAAATCCTGGAGTTAGTTCCCAAATCATTTGATCGTACTAGTTCTTCACTGTCTGTAAGAATTAAAAAATACTACGAACGGTTCTGGCGCTATCCCCAGTTTGTTCAACAGCAAGAGGCAGATCTTATTCATATAGTAGAACCCTGCGATGCCAACATTGTCTATTGGTTAAGAAAAACGAATCGACCAGTTGTCGTTACCTGCCACGATCTAGTCAACTTTTTTTACAAAGACAATTTACAAGGCTCTGTCCAATTACCAATTGTTAGCAGGCATGCTTGGCTGCATTCCGTCAATGGGATGCGTTACGCAGATGGGATTATTGCTGTTTCCTCCGCCACTGCAAAAGATACAACGCAGATCTTGAAGATCGATCCAACTCAAATTACAGTGATTCCCAATGCGGTAGAATCCATATTTCACCCCCTGCCAAAATCAGAAGTTACTGCTTTTCGTCAGCAACAAGGCATTGCACCGGAGACTTTATGTCTGCTGAATGTAGGAGCTAATCACCCCCGCAAGAATATTGACACAATTCTTCGGGCGATCGCAATTCTTAAAGACAAAAAACTGCCTATCTTGTTCTGCAAAGCCGGAGCAGACTTTACAGCACAGCAAAAGCAATTTATTCAGGCTTGCAAACTTGAATCGACAGTTCGATATATTGGAAAACCCGATAAATCAACTCTGGTACAGTTTTACAATGCTGCCGAGCTTTTGTTAGCCCCCTCGCTGCATGAAGGCTTTGGGATTACATTGCTGGAAGCAATGGCATGCGGTACGCCAGTTGTCACTTCTAATACTTCTGCTATGCCAGAAGTGGTTGGTAATGCTGGAGTATTAGTCAACCCTAAAAGTCCAGACGAAATCGTTGCCGCTATTATTCATTTATATTACGACCCGACACATTATCAAGAACTAGTCAAGCGCAGTTTGACGCGGGTTACAACCTTTACTTGGGAAAAAACAGCAGAGAAAGTGGCTGAAGTTTATACCCGCATATTAATAGAAAAATGACGATTTAACACTATTTTTTAAAACAGGAAATACCAAATGATATTAATGTTTATCAAGGATATGCTCAGGCAAATACTTCCTCCATTGATCGCTATTCGCCTGATTGCCACAACCAATTACAAATCGGGCGAACCAGAATTGAAAATACTCAAAGACCTTGTAGATCCTAATAAAAATAGTATTGATGTCGGTGCCAATAAAGGAGTTTATTCTTACTTTCTCTCGCAATTGTCCCAACACGTATTTGCTTACGAACCCAATCCAGAATTAGCAACATTTCTGATTAAAGCCATTGGCTCAAAGGTTAGTGTCTACCCGATTGCCTTATCAAATGAAGAAGGAACTGCAACTCTATCGGTTCCTATTGTAGATACATTCGAGTACGACCAGCTTGGTAGCTTGAAGCACCAGGATAATTCTGAAAGAATGAAGACGTTTACTGTTCCTCTCAAACGCTTAGATGACCAAGGACATACTAATGTCGGATTTGTCAAAATTGATGTTGAAGGACACGAGGAAGCAGCGATTGATGGAGCTATTGACCTGCTTACCAAACAACGTCCAACTCTCATGATTGAGATTGAACAAAAACATCATACTGATAAGGATATCACTGAAATATTCTCTAAAATTCTGGCTTTGGGATATGAGGGGTTCTTTTTACTAGATGGAACTCTCAAAAGCCTGAACGAGTTTTCTAAGGAAAAACATCAAAATATTAGAAATTACAACGGTCTTTCCTCGTTAGGAAAAACCTACGTTTGTAATTTCATTTTCAAACCCCAATCTGCCTAAACCGCAATCTACAAAATTTAATTGGTTTACTCTTTCTATAAACCTCATTATGAAAGTTTTGATATCAGCATATTCCTGCGAACCAGGTCAAGGATCTGAGCCTGGCGTTGGCTGGAATGTAGTACAAGAAATTGCAAAATACCACCAGGTTTGGGTATTGACTCGTCCTGATGAGAGCAAGGACATTATTGAGGCAGAACTGGCACGCAACCCTGTCCCAAGCCTGCATTTCGTCTACTTTACTTTACCCTTCTGGCAAGATAGCCGTCGTTGGGGACACTCTGGTGGAATGCAACTTCATTACTACCTGTGGCAAATCCAGGCATATTTTGTTGCTCGGCAGCTGCATCGAAAAATTGGTTTTGACCTGACTCATCATATCACATTTGTGAGGCACTCTAGTCCCAGCTTTCTTGCTCTACTTCCTGTTCCATTCGTCTGGGGACCAGTGGGAGGAGGCGAGTCTGCGCCAAAAGCTTATTGGCAAGACTTCAACTTAAATAACCGGCTATATGAAATCTTGCGTAGTGTATGGCGCTGGATTGGAGAGCAAGATCCGTTTACTCGACTGACTGCTTGTCGTAGTGCGATCGCCTTTGCTACCACCTCAGATACCGCTCAACGGATATGTACTATAGGAGCGCCCCAGGTCAAGATTTTATCTCAGTGCAACCTATCCGAGCGAGAAATTCTACAACTTGTACAACTGCCTTCACCTCATACCCAACCTGTGCGATTTATCAGCATTGCTCGATTATTGCATTGGAAAGGATTACACTTAGCGCTACGTGCCTTTGCTGAAGCGAAACTTTCACATGCCGAGTACTGGATTTTAGGAGAAGGATCAGAATGGAAACGGTTGCAAACTTTATCTGAGGATTTAGGAATTAAGCATCAGCTTAAGTTTTTGGGACATCTACCCAGAGAAGAAGCTTTGGTCAAGCTAGGTAGTAGCTCGGCTCTAGTTCATCCTAGTTTACATGATTCAGGAGGCTTGGTCTGTTTAGAGGCAATGGCAGCAGGTCGCCCTGTCATTTGTCTAGATTTAGGAGGACCCGCAGTTCAAGTGACTTCGGAAACAGGTTTTGTTGTTCCAGCAGACAACCCAAAGCAAAGTGTCTCTGGTATAGCCAGGGCAATGATTCAACTAGCTGAAGATGTAGACCTGCGCGTCAAAATGGGACAGGCAGGACAACAGCGAGTCAGAGAGTTGTTTAGTTGGGATGCTCAAGGGAAACTATTCACACAAATTTATCAAGATTTAAATTCATCCCATCGCATGGCTATAAATATATAAATTTCTGCCACGTATTGCAAATTTTTGAAGGAGTTACTTAATACTTAATGCATATTTTAATTGCCGCTTTACATAGACCTTCAAATCCTACAGGTATCTGTCGATATGCTGTGAATTTAGCTCAATGTCTGGCAGAGATAGAAGAGGTCAACCAAGTTACATTAGTTGTGGGTAACTGGCAAAAACATTACTTTGAAACAGCTTTTTATTTAAAATCACCTAAAATTATTTTAAGCATTGTTGATATTAAAAATAGCTCTCTTTCTAGAAATCTTTGGTTTTTATTTGGACTACCGAAGTTAGCAAAAGAACTCAATCCAGATATCATTCATTTATCATTTCCAATACCTTTTCTGCGATCGCGCTTTCTCTGTCCAGTTGTTGCTACTATTCACGACTTTTATCCTTACGAATATCCAGAAAATTTTGGCTATCGACAAGTTTTATTCAATCGTCTCTTTCTTAAGCAATGTATCTACCAAAGCGACGGTTTGACTTGTGTTTCTAAAACAACATTGGCAAGCTTCAAACGTTTTTTTCCTAGTATAAATTCAAAGAAAATAACCTCTATAATTTATAATTATGTCAATTTTGATGAAATTATTCCTCAACCTTTAGGAGAAATAGAAGATAATTTATACAGTCCATTTCTATTAACTATTGGTCAGCATCGCAAGAATAAAAACCTAGATTTATTAATTCAATCGTTTGCCTTATTGCTACAAGAAAATAAGTTAGAACTTTCTACTAAGCTTGTCATTGTAGGCAGTGCAGGTCCTGAAACAGATAACCTTTCGCGATTGATTGCTCGACTGTCCTTAGAAGAGCAAGTATTAATGGTATCAGCAATTAACGATAGTAAATTATGCTGGTTGTATCAAAATTGCCAATTATTTGTCATTCCTTCTTCCACAGAAGGCTTTTGCATTCCCTTAGCAGAAGCCTTATATCTTTCGTGCCGAGTAGTTTGTTCAGCCATTCCAATTTTTAAGGAGGTAGGTTCTGAGTCTTGCATCTATTTTGATTTGCAGGACAACCCAGTCGAAAACCTTTCCCAAGCCATCAGTCAGGCACTGGAGCAACCTTCTCCTAATCGAATCCGAGATGACCGATTTTCAAAGTCAAATGCAGCTTATAAATATCTGAAACTATATTCTAAAACGTGCCAATCTTCATGCAAACCAAATTGCAATGATAAATCAACCGACAACTATTTTAAGGAAGAAAAAAGCAAGATTTATTAAAAGTTCCACACTTGTTTTTATTGCCTTCTCGACAGCTTTCTACTCTCGTATCTTTTGTTCAATAGCGCGTGCTCCCTCAATTCTCAACTTTTTTCACTTCGCGACTATACCCTTTGCAATGGTAGTTGCAATGTCAGCGACTCGAACCAAAGATTACCGTCAACTTAATGCTGTTTGGTCGATTTTCTTTGCACTTCTGATTTTCCTAGGTGTAATGCTTGCCAGTGCAATTGTCAACCATGCTGGAATTCCTAATGTCATCGTTAACTTCCTAATCCTTGGGGAACCCTTCATGTTTCTCATAGCGATCGCTTGTATTGATTTTCATGCAGAAAGTCTTAATAAATTCAGGCGTTGGTTGATCGTCTCTGCATTAATCAATCTGTTATTAGCAATTATTCAAAAGTTCCTTTTAGTTGCAGGACATATAAGTGCAGCGCCATATGATGAAACAGATGGGGTACAGGGAGTTTTTTTTATATCGGGAGCCGGAGGCTACATCTCTGCTGCTGTCTCAGTTAGTGTTTCTATTTATTGCATTCTATATCTTAAAACAGTTCCGCTTTGGATACGTATCTTTGGACTAGTAGGGACAATTTATCAAATTCAAATTGCGGACACTAAACAGGTACTTCTCGTCAGCGGACTAGCTTGGGGCTTACTTGCCTTAAGTAAAGTTCAGGATTTGAGAAAGCTTCTAGTCTATGTAACTTGCATCGGATTAGCCATTGCAGCTTTCTGGTGGGCAACTCATAACATAGAATTATTTGAAGTTTACGTTCAATGGTTTAGCAGAGATGATATCAACAATAGTAATTCTGGTGGCGGACTTGATGTCAAAACAGAGGGTATCCGCAAAGTTCTTTCATACTACCATTCTCCTATCAATTGGTTGTTAGGACTGGGTCCAGGGCATACGCTTGGTCGGTTAGGAGGTTGGACAATTAGTGATATGTGGAGTATCTTATCTCGGCTCGGAGCTACTAAACATCCTTTATACGATGAAATGTGGAGCTTTATTAATAATAATTGGATTGCCTTATCAACCACCTTATATGTACCACTGTTTAGTTGGGCTGGAATCTGGGGCGATCAGGGATGGCTGGGAGTCGCTGCTTACTTGTATCTTGGTTTTTTAGTATGGAAGTATTTTTGTATTGATGACTATTGTAAATTTCTCACCCTTACCATTTTTGTGTATGGTTTCTTTCTAACGCAAGTTGAGGAACCTGGTTTTATGCTTTCTATGGTTACTCTCATTGGATTACGCTGGCACGAACATCGAATCCAGAAGGCAAAATTATTGTCATAATTTTTACCAACTTGCATACAGCTTAGCTGTATCTTCAAACTTACTTTTGTTTCATGTCAATCAAATTAGGTGCTGGACTTTTTACGGGAACAAGCTTATTGCTCAAAGGTTGTGGTGGAAATGAAGCATCACAAACAGGTAATGGTGGTAGACTCGTTGCAGCAACTTTTACAGGAAGTTGGAAAGAAGCACATCGTACAATTTTAGTACCCTACTTTGCCCAGAAAACTGGAACTACGACTAACTTAGTACCGCAATTAGCAATCGACCAAGTCGCACAACTTACTGCATCAGCTAATAGCCCTCCTTATGATGTGGCACTCTTAGATGCAGGACCATTTCGTAATGCGCCTGTTGAGGAAATTTTACAACCCTTTCCCGTTGACCTCAGTGAAAACTTTCAAGATTTGTTACCCCAGTATCAAACAAAAGCTGATGAGTGGGGACCTACTGAGCTGTTCAAGCGATCGGCATTGGTTATAATACGGCAAGAATTTCTACACCGCCTACATCATGGGAAGACTTGTGGAAACCGGAGTTTGCCGGTCGTCTTGGGCTTGTGAGTATGCAAAGTACGGTGGGAACTGCTTTTTTTGATCGAGAAGGGTACGATTGTCGCGGTTGCTGCGGATTTATCAATTCCTTCAGGCTGTACTGTCATTGATGCAAAGGGGTTATTGGTAACTTCTGGCTTGATTAATGGGCACTTTCATTCGCACGAGCATTTTCATAAAGGATGTTTTGACAATCTACCGCTTGAGTTGTGGATGCACTTTGTGCGTCCGCCAGTTGCATCGCCACCTCTGACACCAGAGCAGGTTTATCTGCGCACGATGATTGGCGCTATTGAAGCCATCTGTACAGGTACAACGTTTGTCGTGGATGATGTCAACCATGCTCCTCAGTTTTCTATGGAGTGTATTGATGCCGTTTTTCAAGCTTATGAAGATATTGGGTTATGGGCATTAGTTAGCGTTAGTCTTTACGATTTATCGTTTTACCGTGCAGTACCATTCTTTGATGAAGAAGTGCCAGTACACCTGCGCGAACAGTTGGATCGCCAAGGTTTACCCGATCGCGATCGCCTGTTAACTATTGCACAACATTTGGCTCAAACACGCCATCCCAATCAACATCGAGTCGGCTATATTGTTGCACCTTCTGCACCACAGCGTTGCAGTCGCTCTTTTCTAATTCAGCTTGGGGAATTGGCACAAGTATACGATTTACCCATAATGCTACATTTACTCGAAACACGCTTACAAGCAGTGACAGGACAATTGTTTTACCAGTGTTCGATGACTGAGTATTTAGCCGAGTTGGGTATTTTAAGCGATCGCATTGCCTTACAGCATTGTGTTTGGTTGACACCGCATGACATTAAACTGCTTGCTCAATCAGGCGCGAGTGTTGTTTATAATCCACTTTCCAATCTTAAACTTGGTAGTGGTAGAATGCCTGTTCGTGCTTTTCAAGAAGCAGGAGTTAACATTGCCCTTGCCAGTGATGGATATGGGTCAAGAGATAGTCTTAATATGCTTTCGGTAATGCAAGCTGCTGCTTTACTTAACAAGTCACCTGCAACGTTTCCAGAACAGTGGATATCTGCAGAAGAAGCCTTTCAGTTTGCCACAATTGGAGGTGCTAAAGCATTTGGCTTTGAGCAATTGGGAAAAATTGCTCCTGGTTACCAGGCTGATTTTGTTGGATACCGACTCAATAATCTATCGTTTGTACCGCTGAATCATCCTCTACGACAACTCGTTTACGCAGAAACCGGTGCTGTAGATTTAGTTGTTGTTGATGGTGTTGAAGTTATGCGCAATGGTAAATTAACTCAAGTCAACGAGCAAGCTTTGATCGAAGCAATCTGTAGAGTGCATCATCAAATATTACCTGCAATGCAAGAATCGGAAGCCACCGTACAGACTTTTTTGCCTTACTACCGTCAAATTTACGATCGCTGTTTGACACAACCCGTCGATTCTGCAATTCTGACTGATGATTTGTTCTAAAGCAACATCTGTCGGTAGTGTGCTTCGATTGATTTTAGCGTATGAAATTGGGGTAGATTAGTATGGCGAGTGCGATCGCATAACTCTTGATGCAACGCAGCTACATCTACTGTTTTCACGCTACCATCTTCAACAATCAGCTTGCCATTAATCCAGACTCGCTCTACAACATCAGTTGGTCTACCCAGCACTAATAATTGCAATGGGTCGTTAAATGACAATAAATAAGGATGTGCCAGGTTATACAAAAATATGCCAGCAATACTACCAAGGGAAATAGCTCCTAATTGTTCTAATCCTACACCACGAGCACCATTCTGTGCTGCCATTTGCAGTACTGTATGAGGAGACAACCAATGCTAATCATCTGGCTCAGTGACAGTGTGCAAAATAGTTCCAAGCTTCACTGCTTCTAAGAGATTTTGGGCATCATTACTAGCGGCTCCAAAAACAAATGGTAGATCTTGAACTAATGGTGCAATAAAAGCACGAATGCCGACTTGTTTATAGCCTTTCACTAAGGCTGCAATAGTTTCCAATTCTTGTCCTGGCACAATATAGGCATGATCAATTAGACAAGTACCTCCTGATAACAGTGTATTGACTGCTGTACTTAATGCCCCTAGATAAAACTGCTCCAGGTCAGTAGGAGTAGAATCAAAAACATCCGCTAGCCATAGTTCTAAAGGCAACTAGGGAATCAGTCCTCGTTGCCACACCTGAGAGGGGTGCGTGTGAGCATTAACAAATCCTGGTAAAAGTAACTTATTACGTCCATCAATATAGCTATCATCGGATACAGTAATTGAATCAGTCGTAGAATAAGTTCGTAAATGCGATCGCCCTTTAATTGAACAGAAGCCGAGGTTGTCGAGTCGTCATCAGGAATCAAGACATCGTGAATTAAGACAGACATGATTTTGTAATTCGTAATTGTTTGGACATATAGAGAGCTTCTAATGCTTGGCGAACGCGACAACTTGTTGATTATTGGCTATTGTCAGGTAATAAGTAACCGGTAATCTGTAACTGAGGACTAGATACTATTACCAATGACTATTTACCAGCCTTGATGCACTAACCGGATATTCATAGCTCAAAGAGAAATAGATGACACCAGCATTTCTAAGCGTTGCTCTACTTCACCATGCGCTTTGAGTAAAGCGGCTAGCTTGCGTCGCATTATAATACCTGGTTGATCTGAAGGCATATGCTGTTCGGCATTGATATCTAATGGTGTGTCATAATTTGTAGTTTCTAGCACGACTTTGTCCTCTTGCGTCACCTGCCGATCAAACGCGATAATAGCAGCAGCATTAGCATCTGCTTCGGTATCATTACGAATACAGAATTGCACAACCTGAGATATACGATCGCTGACAGGAGTTGCAGCAGTAAAGATGAGATGCATTAATCCATTAGGGCAAGTAATCTTCAAAGTGCGGCTGAAGGGCATATACCAAGTTGAAACCACATAACGCACTGTAACTTCATCCTCAATCTTGAGGTTTTTGCGCTGACTTGGTGGATTAACTACAGGAACCGTTGCTTGAACTTGTAAACCATACTCTAGAGAACTTATTTCAGATGAGGCTGGTTCAGGCTGTTGCTGATTGCCGAATGATTCTGCATGAACAAAGCTAAAGTGAGCATTGTCGAAGGAGTTCTCCATTAAACGCAGTCCACTGCATTGCCAAGGTTCATAAAATTGGGGAATTAGCCGCATCGTAGCATCTTCTGCTTCCGGAATATACGGGATAGGCAGCAGTGGTTCGTCATGCAAGCACACCCATACATAGCCATAGCGTTCAGCACAATTATACGACGGTACTTGGTAACTGGTGGGAACGCATTGCTTAGGTTTAAGTTGAGGAACCACAACACAAGTTCCTTGCCGATTAAATGACCAACCGTGGTAAGGACAGCGCACGCAGCCATTGATAATCTCTCCTTTCGACAGTTTTGCCGAACGATGGCAACATTGATCGGAAATAGCAGCAGGTTGCCCTTCTGCATCAAGCCAAAGAGCGATCGCTTGTCCTAACAACTGAAATGATTGCGGCTGGCTTGACAGTTGAACAATCGGCATTACAGGATACCAAAAGCGCTTGAGGACGGGTTGTTGCGTTACTAACATTAGCAAGTGACTCCTTAAGATTGCACAGCAGTTGAAGTGGATTGCGATCGCCGTTGTTCTACCTCGCCATACTCTCTTAACAATGCTGCTAAGCGATGGCGAATGATAATACCTGGCTTATCTGATGCCATATGCTGTTCTTCTGCTAAACAAAGAGGTGCGTCGTACTCGGTAGTTTCCAAAATGTCGCGATCTTCCTGTGTTACCTGACGGTCAAAAGCAATAATATCAGCAGCTTGAGCATCCGCTTCGGTATCATTACGAATACAAAATTGCACGAGTTGAGAAGTGCGATCGTCAATTGGAGTGTAGGCAGTAAAAATTAGGTGGTTCAGTCCGTTAGGATATTGAATTTTCAGGGTACGGGCAAACGGCATAAACCAGCGTCGTTCATTTGTGCGAATCGTTTTTTCAGTGGCAATGCCCAAGTTTTTCTTTTGTAGTTCGGGGTTTAGCACTTCTAGCCAATGCTTCATGACAAACCCTGTCTCAGTTTCTGTAATTTCATCAATTGGCGGCGGCACTGGATTGCCCTGATCGCCCCAAGAACTAGCATGAACAAAGTGTCCGTGGGCACTGTCAAAGGAGTTTTCAATCACCCGCAGTCCACTCACCTGCCAGGTTTCATAAAATTCGTGAATCATGCGGAAACTGGAATCATCAGCTTCAGGAATAGCGGGAATTGGGTGTAAAGGATCGCCCAAGCACACCCAAGCGTAGTCATAACGTTCCACACACTGAAAAGCAGCTACTTGATAACTAACAGGAATTGGTTGTGACTTAAATTGCGGTACATCAACACATTTACCTTCTTTGTTGTAAGCCCAACCATGATAAGGACAGCGAATACAACCGTTGGCGATCGCGCCCTTTGACAACTGTGCTGATCGGTGACAACATTTATCAGCAACAGCAACAGGCTGTTTTAATGAATCTAACCACAATACAATTTTTTGACCAAGCAGTTGAAAGGGGTAGGGATGTTCAGTAGAAAGTTGGGCGATCGGCACAACTGGATACCAGAAACGCCGCAAAATAGGCTGTTGAGTAACTAGCACAAGTTATTCTCCAAGTTGATACAAGTAAGAGAGCAAAGGAAGCAGAGGGACAGGGGAGAACTTTGATCTATAGCTCTCATCTGGAGACAAGATGAGGACAAGATTTAAGTTGTTAGTTTTCGCGTATCATTACACTTTCGTGCCAATTTTTGAGCAAAGCATTTGAGAACCAACTCAACAAGGTAAAAATGGCAATTCCTGAGAGGGTAATTAAAAGCAATGCGGCAAACATGCGTGGAATTTGCAAGTTATATCCTGACATCAGAATTTGGTAAGCCAACCCTGAATTAGTGCCTCCAGTTTCAGCAACAAACTCTGCTACAACTGCACCGATGAGTGCCAAACCACCACTAATACGTAACCCTGCTAGAAAGTAGGGCAAACGATGGAGAGTCATAGTGAGGGGTAATGCAAGGGACAGCAAGCACAGAGAGTGAATTACACTGCAACTGCTGCAAGATCTTTAGCCGATTCCGACAAGTGATGCGACACCATACGGCAGTAGCGGTTGAAGGTCTGAGAAGTGCGGTAGTTTTCGTCGCGAGGATAAGGCGAATCAATGGCAATATCTTCTGTCACTCGACCAGGACGCGCTGCCATTATGACTACTCGGTAAGTAGACTGCTTCATACACGCTATGAGTGACAAAAATAATGGTTAGTTGCATCTGATGTTGCAAGTTCAAAATGTCGGTATTGAGCTTACTGCGGGTTATTTCATCTAATGCACCAAAAGGTTCATCCATGAGTAAAATATCGGGCTGAGTCACCACACGAGCAATAGAAACGCGCATTTTCATCCCGCCAGAAAGTTCGCGGGGATAGCAATGTTCAAATCCAGTTAAGCCTACTTGAGCGATCGCTTCTGATGCTGCCACTAGGGCTTGTCGCTTGGGTAATTTTGCTAGTTTCAATGGCAACCACACGTTATCAAGTACAGTAGCCCAAGGCAATAATGCTGCTTCTTGAAACACATAAGCTAGCCTGTGTTGATTATGGGTGTGATTCCAGGCGATCGCGCCTGTTTTCATATTGCCTAATCCAGCAATCAAGCGTAATACGGTACTTTTGCCACAACCCGATGGTCCCACCAAACTCACAAGTGTTGCAGGAGTAATTTCTAAATTTAAATCCTGAAGAGCGATCGTCCCATTCACATAGGTTTTAGAAATGTTTTCTAAGGAAATGATCGGCGAAGTATGCATAGTGATTATTGCAGAGATCAATTTTGGTAAATTTAGGCAAGTTACTCTTAGCCAAAAGACATTTAGCTTTATACGTATGCATCCACACTTTTATTGACAAAATCAAGCGTGAAGGCTTCTTGATAGTTCACATTTGGATTGAATACTTTTGCCTCAACCATGTCGGTATAAATTTGTGTCCAGCGTTCTTGCGTCATTGCACCAATGCCAAACGTTTCTGCATCACCACTTTTGACAATGCCGTATTCTTTAATTTTGCTCAAACTATGAGCAAGTTGCTCATCTGTCATTTCAGGATTGTCTTGTTTAATGAGTACATTTGCAGGAGCCGGATCTTCTAGATAGCTGTACCAGCCTTTAATCGAAGCATCCACAAACCGCTGTACTAAGTCAGGATTGCTTTCCACCAACTCGCGTTTTGTTTCAATAGTAGAACTATATGGTGTGTAACCGTGGTTTGCCATTAATAGTTCTACTGGCTTAAAACCGCCTTCCTGCTCGATTTTGTGAGGCTCTGAAGTAATGTACCCTTGCTGAACTAAACTCTTATCTGCGACAAAAGAACCCACATTGAAGGTATAAACACCAATTTGACTATCGCTGTAACCATATTTTTGCTTGAGGAACGGCCAGAAAGTCGTGTGGGCAATAGTAGAGAGCAAAATCTTTTTACCTTTTAGATCCTCAAATCTATCGTTACCTGCGTTGGGATGCGTTAGCAATGCTTGAGGATCTTTCTGGAACATAGCAGCAACTGTGATTTTGGGAAGTCCTGACTCAATTGCCTTGATCGCCTCAATCGCATATCCCATCTTAAAGTCAATGGTTCCCGCCATGAGTAGTTGATTGCCATTTACTTGAGAACCACCCATATTAATGGATACATCTAATCCATGTTTCTGATAAAGTCCTGTTGCAACGGCTTGATAAAAGCCGCCGTGTTCAGCCTGAGCAAACCAACTTGTCCCAAGGATAACTTTATTCAATTTACTAAATGTTGTAGAACTTGTGCTTCCTGCATTGGTTGTGCTATTTGAGGTACCGACGCAAGCTGAGAGTAGTCCAGTTCCTAATGCTAGCGATCCATACTTGAGAAACTTGCGGCGATTCAAAGCGAATTGGAAAGATGAAAGTTTAGAGTTGTGCATGAAAGGTTTTTTGCAAAAGGGCTAATAAACCAAATATTTTTAGCAAGCCTTGGCAACAATGCTTAGTAACTAAAGATGCATCGCTAAATATTCGAGTACTCTATAATATACAGTGCTAAATACAGAAACAAATACAAGTTTGTATACAAAAGAGTAAAAGTTTATAAGAGAGATTTCCGTATCACTGGCTACCGTTATTGCTCACTTTTATCAGGAATTGATGATGAACAGTTCAAAACCAATAGTTCGCAAATCTAGCAATAGCAGCGTTGACCGCATTTATGAGCGACTGAAGCAAATGGCGATGAATTATAAATTTCGTCCTGGAGAACCGCTCAATGAAGTAGAACTAGCAGCATCTTTCGGGGTGAGCCGCACACCACTGCGGGAAGTGCTGAACCGTTTAGTAGCAGAGGGGTTATTAGATTTCGTGCCGCGTCGCGGCTTTTCTTGCCGAGCACTTGATACCAAAATGATTTTCGATTTATATGAGGTGCGGTGTGGCTTAGAAATGATGAGTGCAAAGCTAGCTACAGAGAGGGCTACCGATGCTGAAGTAAGCACGCTAGTGACGCTTTGGAAGACAGCATCACAAAAATTTGGTGAGTTATCACCGCTTGAGTGCGCTCAGTGTGATGAACGCTTTCACGAGCAGATCGCAACGTTGTCACGAAACGCAGAACTGTTGCACTCACTACAAGCCATTAATGCTCGCGCTCATTATCTACGTCTCATTTCTATGGAAAAAGTCCATTACCGTCACAATACTTGCGACGAACATCAACTCATCTTAAAAGCTATACAGAAACGCAATGTAGAAGCTGCTGTAAACTGTATGTCTGCCCATGTCAGTCTGCGACAAGAGCAACTCGTTGAGGTTATCAAAGAAGGAATCGCACGATTATATATGACTTGAGTAATTTAAAAGCTCAGTAACTAAAGCTATTAGCAGTTAGCTGGTAGCTTTAGTACCGCTAATAGTAGCTACTCATCTAAACAGGAACTTGTTGATAAATTTGTGTTGCTTTGAGCATATGGTACGTAATTAAGAGTTGCGTCATGGCAAGAGGATAACTCTGAATTGATTCTCCAGTTGTACCAGCAACCTTTCCTAACTCAGGATTACTTTCGCGGCTGCAAAAATGTGATAGATGAGGTGGCATATCATTACAGATGATCTTTTCTAACTCATCCACTTGTTCAGATGTTGCATGACCATCAACTTCCAAGACATCTACAGGCTTATTCATATCTCGATCTAAATCTAAGCGAACTGCTGGATGAGGATGGCTACTAATAATATTCAAAATTTGTGTAAAATCTGGATGTGGGATAGTCGGACGCAATACTAAACGTACATTCAAGTGACCATTACCTTGATCAGGGCTATTGCCAGGAGGATAAAAACTCACGACAACATCTGCCCATTGGCGCTGAGGACGAATAAATTGCTCGGAATCCGGCTCGCGCTTTTCAAGTTCTGCTTTTACTTGCTCTGGTGTATATCCTCGTTTTTGTGTATCGCGCTTAATTTTCCACTGTGCACGCAGTGATTCCGGTGGTGCAAGGTAGACTTTGACATCAAAAGAGTCTCGCGCACCTCGTGTAGAATAACCAAGCAAGCCTTCTACAATGACAAACTTGCTGGGCTTGATGTATTGCGGTGGCTCAAAAGTACCTGTTTTATGGCTATAAATAGGCTTAAGAATTGGTTGTCCTGTACGTAACAAGGACAAATGTTGCTGCATGATATCAAGATAGTTGCAGTCAGGATGCAGTGCTGTAATGCCTGTCTCAGCCCGCTGACGGCGATCGTAACGATGGTAGTCATCTGTGCAGATAACTGTAACATTCTCTGGTCCAAGTACTTGAGCAATTCCCTTAGTTAATGTAGTTTTACCAGCAGCACTGTCTCCAACAATACCAAGAATAATAGGGCGATGGCTCATGATTCCTCCAGGACAAGAGAGCGTCTACTGCTTATATGTGAAATGCTTATCATTTTAAGCAGTAATCGAACTCAACTCAAGAACCATCTCAATATCTATATCTACTTATAACCAAGAAGTAAATCTTGCTCAGTACGCTTGACTGCGTAGATTTGCGCTCGCAAAGTCCTACTCAAGCAGATATTGCATGAAGTTTATGTTTTTGCACTGAGCGATCGCCTACGCTTTATTTGTGGCAGTTTTATTTACAAATTGACTCCATAAATTTGTCGTTCTTTGCCAAATACTCAGCCTTGACGTTATTAACTGTACTGAAGCTAGAAATAGAAAAGGCGGAATGGTTGTCAAGTAGCGATACCAAAGTCTGCGAGGCTCCTGAATCAGGCGATACAACCACTCTAACCCCATATTTCTCATCCAAAAAGGCGCTCTTTTATGAATTCCAGCAAATACAGGAAATGCTCCTCCTAACCCAATCATCACAGCATGAATTTTTCCTTTATGTTGGTCTATCCAGTACTCTTGCTTTGGACATCCTAAGGATACTAGAACCACTCCAGCACCACTACTATTAATCTTTTGAATAATTGCCCTATCCTCTTCTTCTGTAAGTGGTCTAAAAGGTAAAGACTCCATACCAGCAATTTGCAAATCAGGAAACTTATCATGTATTTCTTCTTTCATCTTTTCTAATATTTTCGTTGTGGAACCTAAGAAGAAAAGACTAGTATTTCTTTTTGGAGCCAGATGGCACAGAGATAAAAGAATATCCATACCAGCTACTCGATTTTGCCAAGGCGCTCCCATTAATTTCATTATCCAAACTAACGGCATGCCATCAGGTGTAACTAAATCTGCATCTTTTAAAACAGTGGAAAAATTAGGATTTTTGCAAGCTTCCATCAACATGTGGACATTTGCTACGCAGACAGTTTTACTTTCAAAGTGACTAGCCCAATTGAGGATTATTTCGAGCTGTTCTTTTAATGAAAGAGCAGTAACGGGTAAGTCAATTACATTGACAACTGTCTTAACAATTTGTAAATAATATTTTTCGGTTGTGACTGTTGCTAAAGCTAAGGACATATTTTAGTACAAATGAAGAATAAAATGTATGTTCAAATCATTTTGTCTGCAGACATAAAGTGATACCTGATTTGCAAGAATGCTTTCAATCAGCAAAACAAGCAAAAAAGAAGTACAAACTTGAGTATTACTCAAGTTGCTACAGCAATACCGAAACTTAATAAGAATGCTATGCAGGTTACTCTTAAATGTTTTCAGTATTGAATTTATTTTTGTAGAACGAAAGTCAAAACATCTGCATAAAACAGTATGTTATGCATTATTTATATTCAAAATTTTAAATGTTCGATAGTATTAGAGGCAACCAAAAAATGCTTTTTTACAAAAAAAATATATCTACAGAATGATGATTTTTTTGTTAGTAAGCTTGAAATTGCTTATTTTGTTTGTTTCTAGAATTTCCAGCTTAAATATTATAGATTTGTTTGTAAATTCTAAGTAAAATATTATCTTAATAATGCATCTTGCTCTTAAGCAAAAAGACATTAATAAGTTTATTGTGAGTGTTTATTTTCATCCTTTGTAAAGAGTGTATAAATTCATTTTATATTTATCTTGTTCAATATAATTAATCCACTCTATATAGATGGTTGTAGTTATAATTTTAGATTATTAACAAGCTAATTCTATAGCTAAAAATGTAATACATAAATTAATTTAATGCAATATAAATTATCTTTATTAGTATGAAAAACAAGTACTAATAATTTACAATTTGCAAAAGCTTTCTAAAAACTTTGAGATTAAATATTTTTTTATTATAACTCCAATAATTTAAGGTAGTAAATCCTGCAGGCACTTTTTGACTACTGAGAATGGGCAAACAAACTACTGAAAAAAGAACAAGCAGGCTTGTTCTCAAAATAAATTTATATTGCAGCGAATAAGAGAAAGCCCTTTAGGTAAAGTGTTGCATGAAAGATATGCCAAATTTAATCCTGTAAGTGTTCTCTTCTTTTAATATGAAAGGAAAACTTTCTAGTTCATTTAAGGAAATAAACACTTGTAAGGCTATTTGGTGTTTAACTTGCGTAGTAAGTAGCTGTGTTATGGAGTCAGTTTACACGCTTTTTATGATTCCAAGAGAGATAAGTAGTTTAACTAAGTTACTAGCTAGCAGAAGATCTAAAAAGAGTATTGACTTATCGCTCGGCACATAGCTTACTTAATAACTTAATTCTAATCTAGATGTTAATAAGTACAAATGAGTTCAGCTCACGACTATGCTTCAATATTTAGCAACACTCTTCCTAAAGTAATTTGCTGTCATTCTTCATCACTAAAATCCGTACCTTTAACCAAAGATTTGCCCAGGAGTATATCGTCTCCTTGCGGTAAATGCGTAATAATTTTATATATTTTTGCATCTCTATGTGCAGTCTCCATCTTATGAGAAATTAGCTGTATGGAAAAGTCGCCCAAAGCAGTGTTTTTTACAGTAGTAATTTGATGGATACCAAACAACTGAAATAAGATTATTAATAAGTGATAAAAGTCTTCAATAGAGAACCCAAGAATCTCAAATCAATAAAACTTAATTTTTCCTTCTGTTGAGTTGTAGAAGTGATAGATTAACTTAAGTAATGAGCCTTTACTCGCTCTATTCCAGAGTAGATTTTGATACACTATTTTTTCAAGTAAAAGGTACGTGATGTGGTTAAATATGCATATATGAATTTGGCAGTTAATATTCTTTACTCCGGATAGCTATATATAGAAACATATTCTACTTTGTTGCATCTACATATTCTTATGTAAAATTAATGATAACTAATAACATCGATAATTCTGTAAATAAATTTTGAAACATACTTTAAGCAACTAATAAACTAAGCTGGGTGAGTATTTTCTTGAAAACAATAGAATTAATAAATCTCTAATTATACTAATATCAAGAAATTCTGACGTCAATTTTAGTAAGTTTTGATTACTGAACAAAATAAATAGAAATCTATCAAACTCATTTCGTTTAAAAACTTAAACAACTCTAGTTTTAAAAAAACTAATACTATTTATAAACTTAGCACTATCTATACTTGAATCATGACTTAAACTACTTTACTACAACAAATAAGTATAAAAAACATGAATTAATTCTGTACTATCATAATCAAAGAAAGAAAAATTGCTACTATAATAAGTAAGATTTACTTAAGCTTTACATGGTACTATCAATCTATAAAGTTTATATGAAACTATATTTTGTAATCTATGATTGAGAATATATTATTGTACTTTACTGACTTGAGTCTTTCTTTATAAACAGTTAGTTTTACTCGCTGCTAATTAATGTTTTTTGAAATACTTAATTATTGATTTTTTATTAAAAGCTTATAGGTTTAAAGTTATTGATTTTGATCTTAATTCGAGATATCTAACTTGACCAGATATCTTTTATATAAATTTGACATAACAGAGATATTGAAATTGAAATGGAAACTCAAAGCTACTTTCCGAAGTTACTACCAGAGAAGAAGGGTAAATCAATTCAATCTTTACCTGTAGTTTATACAGCTCAACCACAGGAAGGAGATGAAGGTGGCTTAGAGCTTGGTCAGTTACTCAGGGCTTTACGGAGAAGAATTATTGTTATTGCTGGTATAACAACTGCGATCGCATCTACCTCTTTAGTTTTTGCCTTGTCGATTACTCCGACTTATCAAGCTAAGTTTGAACTTTTGATTACACCAGAGACTGTTGAAAATAAATTAACACCATCGCTTTTAAATGAAGAAGCGGGTCAGCAGTCTCAAGGTGTAGATGAAACTAAAATTAGGATTTTACAAAGTCCTAAAATAATGTCTCCTATCGTCAAAGAAATTGAAGCGAGATATCCAGGGTATGATCCGCCAAAGCTTGATTTCAGCTTGATCCAAGGGACAAATGTTTTAGAGGTTAGTTATCAAGCTCCAGACTCTGAAAAGGTTTCTCTAGTTTTGGATATAGTGTCTAAAGCCTACGTAGCATACAGCTTAGAAGAGCGTCAAGCAGATGTCCGCCAAGGTATTCAATTTGTAGAACAGCAGTTACCACAATTACAACAGCAAGTTGAAACACTGCAAGAACAACTACAAACATTCCGTCAAAAGTACAATCTCATTGATCCCGCAAATCAAGGCAAGCAACTTGCCGATCAGCTACATGAAATTGTTCAGCAGCGATTGGAAACACAAACACAGTTAGCTAAATTTCAATCACTCCACAGTACCTTGCAAAATCAGTTGCAACTTCAACCCAATGAAGCTAAAACTGCTTCAGCTTTAAGCGAGGCTCCTCGCTACCAAAATCTGTTAAACCAATTACAGGAATTAGAAAGTCAGATTGCAGTAGAGTCAGCTAAGTATCATGAAGATAGTCCCCAAATTCAAGCACTACGCGACCAACAGCGAAATTTGCTTCCTTTAATTGAACAAGAAGGACGACGGGTCTTGTTAGATAAAGTACCTAGTAGTATCTTTGAGTCAAGAACTTTAGCATCCCCTAATTCATTACGTCAGCAACAAACTCAGCAATCTTTTGATACTGCAAACCAAATACAAGCATTAAAGGCTCAAAGTCAAGCATTGACACAAGCAGAAAAATCTTTGAGACAACAGTTTCAACAATTTCCTGTACTTGTGCGTCAACATGACGATTTAGAGCGACAACTCAAAATTGCAGTTGATAATCTTAATCAGTTTTTGACTAAGCGAGAAGCGCTGCGGATCGATGCTGCACAAAAGCAGAGTCCTTGGCAGTTACTTACCCCTCCAACTCAACCTAGATCATCTACAGTGAGTGTTAAGCAAGTTCTCTTTTTAGGAACAGCTCTAGGTTTAATCTTAGGCATTATGGCTGCGTTATTAATAGATAAGTTAAAAAATGTCTTTTATACAAGTGACGAAGTTAAGGCAATAACTAACATCCCACTTTTATCTGAAGTTCCTCATCAGCGGTATCATGAAGCTTATCAAGAATCATTACACTCTTTATATACCAACATTCGTTTCCTTAGCTTTGATACACCTGCGCGATCGCTTTCAATTATCTCAGCGGCTTCTGGAGATGGTCGCTCTACTATTGCTGTGCATTTAGCGCAAACCATCGCAGCGATGGGTCAACGAGTATTGTTAGTAGATGCAGACTTGCGTCATCCTAAAATTCATAAACTTTTGAACTTACCAAATACGAAAGGGTTGAGTAATGTGATTGCTGACGAGTTAAATTTTCAAGATGTGATTCAGCGATCGCCTAATACATTAATGACATCTGAAGGTTACAATTCAGTCGATGTAGAATTAAAGATAGCCAAACCAATTTTGGTGGATAACTTCTTTGTTTTGACGGCTGGACAAGTTCCACCTAATCCTATTAATCTACTGGCTTCGCAGAAAATGCAATTGTTAGCCAAGGATTTTTACTCTACATTTGATTTTGTCATATATGACACACCACCGCTCTTGGAATTTGCAGATAGTAGCATAATAGCTACACAAACTGATGCCAGCATTTTAGTTGTAGGGCTGACAAAAACAAACCGTTCATGTTTGAAGAAATCATTAGAAAGACTTAAGCTATCAAGCTCTTCAGTTTTAGGGCTGATTGCTAATCTGACTAAAGAGTAAAATCAAAACGGTGATTAAATAAAGCTATGGGCGGTACTGGACTCGAACCAGTGACATCCTGCTTGTAAGGCAGGCGCTCTACCAACTGAGCTAACCGCCCGTTTTGTACGCAAGTATTTATAGTAGCAAATCATTGCCAGAAAAGCTAGTATTTTTGCAAAATATTTTGCTGAATACATTAACTAAACTCAATGCCCTCTGGTAGAACGCACGATCGCATTACTTTATGGGGCTTACCCCTGATTACTAGTCTGACTTTTTTTCATACTCAGAGTGGTAACTTAACTTTGATTGTGGCTGGAGCCTATCTCTTTAGTGGCTTAATGTTTGGTCCAGATTTGGATCTGTACTCTAGACAATACCAACGTTGGGGTTACTTCCGGTGGATTTGGTTACCCTACCAAAAAGCATTACGACATCGCTCGATTTTTTCACACGGGTTATTGATTGGAACAACTGTGCGAATATTGTATTTAGGTGTTTGGCTTACCCTTATAGGAATTTTTTGCCTGGGAGTGGCGCACTTGATTTGGGGTGTGGAATTAACTTGGCAACAGTTGGTTACAGAAAGTAGGCGATCGCTCACACAAAACCCAGCAGAATGGTTCTATCTGTTTGCCGGACTCGAATTGGGAGCAATGAGTCATTCTTTGAGTGATTGGAGTAGTTCTGCTTATAAACGGTTACAACAAAATCGTGCCAAAATGAAGAAACGTAAAGGAAGTCCAACACAACTCAAACGTCGTAAATAGCGTTTTCGGATGACTCACTTTCAAAAATCAAATCAACCGCAGGCTACTGACGAAACTTTGGTAGCGATACAAGAACTTATTGATGTTGTGGCAAAACTGCGATCGCCTGATGGTGGTTGTCCGTGGGATCTAGCACAAACACCGGAAACTTTGATTCCCTACGTGATTGAAGAAGCTTATGAAGTGGTAGACGCAATTCGTACTCAAGATCGAGATGCGATCGCTGAAGAACTTGGAGATTTACTACTACAAGTTGTGTTACAAGCACAAATTGCCTCAGAAGTTGGTAACTTTAGTCTGAAAGAAATTGCCCAAGGTATTACTCAGAAACTGATTCGCCGTCATCCTCATGTCTTTAGTGATGTCAGTGTTCAAAATGTCGATGAAGTGCGGCAAAACTGGGAACAAATCAAAGCAGCAGAAAAAGGCACATCACTGACAGATGCCCAAAAGTTGGGTTATAAACTGAGTCGATATGCGCGATCGCTTCCGCCACTCATGGCAGGAATGAAAATTTCTCAAAAAGCCGCAGCGGCGGGATTTGAGTGGGAAAACGTTGAGGGCGTGTGGGCAAAATATCACGAAGAACTTGCCGAATTTCAAGAAGCGATCGCACATCATTCACCAGAACAACAAGCAGAACTCGGCGACTTGTTGTTTGTGATTATTAACCTGGCACGATGGTATCAACTCGATCCTGAAGCAGCATTACAAGGAACCAATCAAAGATTTGTCCAACGTATCATCCAAATGGAAACTTTTGCAGAGCGACCTTTGTCTGAGTATACGCTGGAAGAATTAGAAAATTTATGGCAACAAGCTAAAGTCAAATTAGCTAAAAATATCCATTCTTCTGAAGATGCAGTTTAGTCTTAAGTAAATATATTTTATGGTAAAAATATTGCAAGTTTTCAGCTTGGCGATCGCAAGTTCTACCAGTTTCATCGCAAGTACAACAGTGGCGCAACCAAGCCACAAGTTAACCGTAGTTGTAGATAGAATTGCCCGTCCGAGAGGTCAAGTTTGCTTTCGACTTTACGATAAAGAAAAAGGTTTTCCGCGGAATGCTGCTGGTGTGATTCAAAGTGGTTGCACGAATGCTCAAGGTTCTTCAGTAATAGCAGAATTTCATGCACTACAGCCTGGAAGCTATGCGGTAACAGTATTTCACGATGAAAATAATGACCAAAAACTAAATACAAACTTCTTAGGGATTCCCAGAGAAGGTTTTGCAATTTCTAATAATCCTCCTGTAAAAATTGGCGCACCAAAATTTAGTAATGCTAGTTTCAGTGTTGAGGGAGATACAACAATTAGAGTCAATATGCGATATTTGTAAGTACATCAAAACTGTAGAATCAAGTAGTTGTATTCATGAGGATATGCAAGTACATTGGCAGCGATTTGATATTGTTGAGAGCAGTAAATTTTAACGCGATCGCATATTATCTAGAACCGTAATCTAAATAATTGTTGACGAAAACATAAACTTTAGTGTTATATTTATTTATTAGTGAGTTTGTGGTAAGTTCTGAGATTGCAATGGGTAAGCTTTTGTACAGTGCTAGCGTAGTTTTGCGCCTCGAACTATTTGTTGGTTTAGTCGGCTTAATACTGTTTTTAGGATACTTGGGATTTACAAACTATCGTAGTGATTATACGCCTTATATTTCACCCACTTCACCAGTAATACAAAACTAGGAAGTGCGTTTTCACTCCCTAGTTGTGTTCTAGGAGTGATTTAAAAGAGTAGTAGTATCACTAAACCTAAAATAATTGCACCACCTCCTGTAACATACAACCAAAAGCGGTGATAGCTGTTAACAACAGTACCTGCATCGGTGCGCAACTGCGCTAAATCTAGCCAGGGCATAACACCACGGCGAAACCAACCAACGGTACTCACTGGGGAACCAATTAAGTTTTTGACGCGGTTCATACCAAAAAAGAAGTTTCCAAACGCACCGAAGCGCGAAGCATAGCGTAGATAGATCATACCTGTACGGTCTTGTAGCTTCAAATCAGAACCAAACTGATAGCCAGCATCACCACGCCCAATTAATTCACCTTTAAGTCGGATTGGTTTACCGCGCAAGGGACTTGCGTAGGGATCAGACATTAAGTTAAGAACATCAGAACTAGCGGTAAATTGAAAATCAGGAAACATCACCGCTGTTTTAATTAAAGTTCCTATGCCAAAACCGATGAGAACTGTTGTCAGGATAACTGTTCCACTCGCAATTTCGGCAGAAAATAGTAGTAAACCAACGACAAGACCAATAAGAATTCCGATCGCTTCTGCACCATAAAGTAAGACATCTAACGCAAAGTTACCGTAGAGTTTTTTCTTATCAAGACTTTTACCCTCAGCAACAACACGACTAAAATCAAATTCAGTTTCTAATCCTAGTTGTTCGGCATAAGTACTCAAAGCACGGACGCGTTTTCCAGTCAAGGGGTGGGTGGAATTGAATTCCATGAACCAACCCCAAGGGTTAAACATATCCCACAAGAAAACACGCCCTAGTTGTTGCGGTTGCGCAATTTGATACGCGGTTCCGGTTGCTGTCGCAGCTTTGGCGTCGTAGATACCTAAAGCACGAGTACCTTCAATTAAGCGGCTTGGTTCAGCAGCGTGTTTACTTTCTTCTAAAACACCGTAGGCGATCTTGACTAAAGCGCGAGATAGTGCATTAGGATTACCTGTGGCTTCAGCCGCGAAATGATCCGCATAGTATTCGCGCGTGCGTGAGAGGTAAAGAAGTAGATAAGTTCCGACTATGTAAAACACGTAGGCTACTGCTGCAGCTGTACCTGCGGCATTTTTAATTTTTTCACCACCACTTCTTCCTAACCTGCGAGCAAAGGTATAAATTAAGTAAGTGATTTGGACTAGAGTTGACGCCAGCGTCATCACAGCAAAGTCCCAGTGGACAATGTGACCGAGTTCATGCGCGTATACTGTAGCAATTTCGTCGTCTTCTAAGTATGTGAAAAGTCCTTGGCTGACGACTAAACGCGCTGTATTCGGTAGCGAACCATAGGTAAAAGCAGTGGGGTTTTGATCGTCAATAATTCCTAATCTGGGCTGCTGTAGCTTTTGTTAGGCACAGATACGCTGAATGATTCTGGCAGCTTCTGGACTCTGGTGTTGTACTTCTGCTAAAGATACCCAGCGAGTATGATACAGCGAATTCTGCATCAAGTCCATGAGTAGTGGTGATAGGAAAAAGGCTGCGGTATTGAATACGAGTGTCCCAACGATCGCAACCATCAATCCGCTGGTAGGATTATCGCTACTGAGGATGAATGTCAGTGCTAAAAATAAGACGAACACCATTCCTAAGAGCAATGTTATAGTTACGCCGGAGGCAAGCGCAAGATTACTCGCAACACCGCTTATGGCAAGTTTGATTCCTGCTTGTGCAGCTCGTTTCGGTTTACTGTGTTTAATACGGGATTGCGATTGATTATTTAAATCAAGTGCCTGCTTTGCCCACTTTTGGGCTTCTGAGTTGGGATGAGTTGCTAGCTGTTTTGCCAAGGCGATCGCTTGTTGCTTTTGATGTGTTTTTTGGTACGCTTTGATTAACCAAAACTGTGCTTGTAGATAGTATTTATTGTTATGTTTGATACTACTATTGCAATATTTTTCTAGTAATTCTACTGCATCGTAGTAACGTTGTTGTTGGTAAGCTTCTACGGCTGTTTGTAATAATTCAAATTGAGGAGACATAAGATTGCCTCTGTAAGTTCTTGTTTTTATATATACCCAGAACTTCAAGAATACTTGCGCTCAATTTGGAGCAGTTTAATGAAGATTGTGTAAATTATGACTTGAAAGAACCTGACTAAACGCACAGGAAGTGGGAAATAGTTAATTAAGAACTACGTTCGCGCACAAAGGTGCCGGAGGCAATCATTACGAATGAGAACAATGATTGATAGGATTGTAAAGCAGTCATTATTGTAATGTTATGACTACTCAAATTGACCTTCCCTTAACTGCGATCGCCCGCAAAACTCGTGACTGCGCGCAAACATTAGCAGTTTTATCTACTGAACAGAAGAATCAGGCAATTGAGGCGATCGCGCAAGCTTTAGAATCAGCTACAGATGAAATTTTGGCAGCAAATGCGGCGGATTGTGCAGCAGCATACGATAAAATTCCTAAACCACTGTATCATCGGCTGAAGTTAGATAGAGCGAAGTTGCAAAGTGCGATCGCGGGAGTCCGTGATGTCGGAAAACTTGCCGATCCAGTAGGGGAAGTGCAAATTCATCGTCAGCTTGATGATAGTTTAATTCTCAAGCGCGTGACTTGTCCTTTAGGTGTATTAGGTGTCATTTTTGAAGCTCGTCCTGATGCAGCAATTCAAATTTCCGCTTTGGCGATAAAATCAGGAAATGGTGTCATTCTTAAGGGTGGTAAAGAAGCAACACGCTCTTGTGAGGCTATTGTTAAAGCAATTCATCTCGGATTGTCTCAAACAGTAATTAGTCCTGATGTTGTCCAGTTATTGACAACCCGTGAAGAAACACTGAAATTGTTGCAACTCGATCAATTTGTTGATTTGATCATTCCTAGAGGTTCTAATTCGTTTGTGCGCTTTGTACAGGAAAATACGCACATTCCTGTGTTAGGTCATGCTGATGGTGTGTGTCATCTTTATATTGATCGTGCAGCCGATTTAAGTAAAGCCGTAGCAGTTACTATAGATTCAAAAACGCAGTATCCAGCGGCGTGTAATGCAATTGAAACCTTGTTAATTCATCAAGCGATCGCACCAGCATTTTTAACACTTGTCGCCCCAGCGATGCAACAACATAATGTTGAATTACGCGGTGATGTAGAAACTCGCAAAATTTTGGATATTGCACCTGCAACAGAAACCGACTGGTCAACTGAATACAGCGATTTGATTTTATCAATTAAGGTTGTCGATTCTTTAACAGATGCGATCGCACACATTAATGAATATGGTTCGGGACACACGGATGCGATCGTGACTGAAAATGCAGAAACAGCGGATACTTTCTTAGCGCAAGTTAACGCAACAGGAGTTTTTCATAATTGTTCCACACGCTTTGCTGATGGCTTCCGTTACGGTTTTGGTGCTGAAGTCGGAATTAGTACACAAAAACTACCGCCTCGCGGTCCTGTAGGACTAGAAGGTTTAGTAACTTATAAGTACAAACTGACTGGCGAGGGTCATGTTGTGGCAACTTACACTGGTGAAAATTCTAAGTTATTTACTCACAAAGACTTGGACTAAAAGTGGCATAAGCACCTTAGTTGTGTTTCTTAAACTAAAGCTTTGAGTAAGGCTTGGAGTTTAAGCTGAATTTCCGCAATTTCGCGATCAGGATTGGAACCCGCAACAATACCCGCACCAGCATAAAGTCTCGCGCGATCGCCATCAATCAAAGCAGAACGAATTCCGACAATAAACTCACAGTTTCCTTGATCGTCAAGCCAGCCCAAAGGTGCAGCATACAAACCACGTTCAAACGTCTCATAGTCTTGAATCTTCGTACAAGCGACATCGCGCGAGACACCCGCTACTGCAGGAGTAGGATGTAGTGCAGCAACAATTTCTAAAGGATGCACATTTGCTGGTAATTTTGCTTGAACTGGCGTCCACAAATGCTGAATATTAGAGAGTTGCCGCAGTCGAGGTGGTAAGGTTTGTGGCACTATCCCTAATTGATACAGGCACTGAGTAATAAAATCAAGCACAACGCGATGTTCGTGTCTTTCTTTTTCACTATTCAATAAACAATTCGCTAATCTAGTATCTTCTGCTAAAGTTTTTCCGCGCGGTGCTGATCCTGCTAATGCGTCGGTACTTAATTGTTGATTATTAATATTAATTAAACGTTCTGGACTTGCCCCAATAAAGTTTTGTCCATTACCATTACTAACTGCAAAAATGTAGCATCCTGGATGAATGTTACGCAGGTTATCGAGAGAGTGAAATAGTCTAAAAGGTTCGTCACAAACTACATCAAGAGGATGTGCTAAAACGATTTTTTGTAAGTAATTTGACTCAATTAACTTCAAACTAGATGTAATTGATTGTTTAAAATTTTTAATGTTTTTTATCTGTTGGCTGTGAATGATCGACTTATAATTATTTTTTAAATTATTTTGAAATTTTAATAAGTTTATTGTTTTAATCTTTTGACACCACTCCTGGTATAATCCACTTAAATTTGTCTCCTTATCTATTAAGAAGTTTGCAACTAATATACAGCGATCGCTACAGCGAGATATCTGCAAGCGAGGTAGAAAAATAGTAGCTGCTGGAAAAGGATAATCTATTTGAGACGTTTCATTAAAGAAACTGAAGCTACAAAAAAAGTGAGGTCCTGTAGAAACTTGATTACTTGTAGCTACTTGAATAGTTTTATCAAGGCATGAATCAATAAACTTTTGCACTTGAGAAAAACGATTTACCCCATCAGTTTGTAGTTGGGCAACAGCATCAATAGCAGCGATCGCTTGTTGATTACTTTTGTTCTCAAAGTAAAAACTTAGTTGATTTGGCTGCGCTATTTCCTGAAGTGCTACTAACGGATCGACGTTCTCAACTTCAAGAGAAATACTGACTATATGTGAAGAATCTACTGCACAATTTTGTTGACAATGTGAAAGAAACTGGTATAGCTCATTGTGGTAAAGAAACGTATTAGGGCGACACGGTAAAACTGGCATGGATGTCGAAAAAGTAAATTTTTTTAAAGTTTTCTTCCTGACTTGTGATTAACCGTGGTGCATTTCTAGTAGCATACTTATGCTGTGATTAACCACTCTGCTGGCTAGTGACAATCTACTAGGCAGGCTTGGGAGGGCTTTTGCTGTATAAGACTTCTTTGTCAAAGTACATCATCATTGCAGTTTAATATCTCATACTATGTTACAAAATCGACAATATTCAAATATTTCTTTATAATTTTCTATTAAAAACATGATGATTTTAGCTACTACAAAGAAAGTTTAATAATATAACAACTTTCATGTAATCTAGCAGTTGAATTAAGCTAACATAATGACTACAAAACTGATAGAATATCCAAATACCAAACTATGGATGGCAGCAATTAAGCCACCGATGTACAGTGTGGCAATTATGCCAATATGGATAGGAAGTGCGGTTGCCTTTGCTGAAACTAAATATTTTCATCCAGCAGTATTTTCTACATTTATAGCAGCAGCTATCTTCATTCTTGCTTGGGAGAATTTAAGCAATGATGTATTTGATTCAGAAACTGGAATAGATAAAAATAAAGCTCATTCTCTTGTTAATTTAACAGGAAATAAATCATTTGTATTTTGGTTAGGAAATTTCTGTTTAGCTTTGGGGTTATTAGGAATACTATTAATTGCTTGGTGGCAACAAGATTTAACCGTAATTGGTGTAATTTTGTTATGCTGTTTATTAGGTTATATGTACCAAGGACCACCTTTTCGTTTAGGGTATCAGGGTTTAGGAGAAGTTATTTGCTTTTTTTGTTTTGGTCCACTAGCCGTTGCAGCAGCATACTATAGTCAAACTCAATCTTGGTCATTGACGAGCTTAGCCGCAAGTGTCATTGTAGGGATTGTGACAAGTTTAATTTTATTTTGTTCGCATTTTCATCAAGTAAAAGACGATTTAGCCGCTGGAAAGCGATCGCCAATTGTCCGTATTGGTACAAAAAGATCCGCGCAAATTTTGCCTTGGGTTGGTGGTAGTATCTATATTCTCGCTATTTTCTTCGTACTGTTTGGGATATTTCCAACTTGGACGTTACTTAGCTTGATCAGTTTACCCTGTGCATTGAAGCTATTTCGTCATGTTTTGGAATATTATAATCAACCAGAAAAAGTCAGCAACTGTAAATTCTTAGCTGTAGAAATGCATTTTTGGAGTAGTTTACTGTTAGGTTTAGGTTTTATCCTATCAGTAACTTAAATAAGGGTAATGATATCAATTTAATTGAATAGCTAGTCATAGATAACGATTAGTGATTAGCAATTAGCTTTTTACTTAAGCACTTCAATGACTGCCTGTGAAAATACCAACTTATCAATTTGAATTTCGCTACTATCAAAGGCAGTTTCAGTCACCTTTGCACACAAGTCATGGTAACTGGGAAGTACGCACAGGAATTATCCTACGTTTTACAGATAAGATGGGCAAAGTTAGCTATGGTGAAATTGCCCCGATAAGATGGTTTGGTTCAGAAACGATAGAACAAGCTGAGACTTTCTGCTGTCAGCTACCACAAGAATTAACTCCAGAAATGATTTTTTCGATTCCTGATACTCTACCTGCGTGTCAGTTCGGGTTTGAGTCAGCATTGGCAGAGGTTAGGGATAGAGAACATAATCTAGAGTGTTGTGGGTTGTTACCTGCGGGAAACGCAGCTTTAGTCGCTTGGCAGAGATTGTGGGAAGAAGGTTATCGTACCTTTAAATGGAAAATTGGCGTTGAGGCGATCGCACAAGAACTAGAAATCTTTGAAAAACTGATGCGATTACCTGTATCAGCGAAACTGAGATTAGATGCTAATGGAGGATTGAGTTACAGCCAGGCGAATTTATGGTTACAGAGGTGCGATCGCACCTCTGAAGATCCAACAATATCTGTAGAAGTTGAATATCTAGAACAACCACTAGCAGTAGCAGAATTTGCCGTGATGTTAGAGTTGAGTCGCAGCTACAAATGTGCAATTGCCTTAGATGAGTCAGTCGCAACACTCCAACAACTACAAGAGTGTTATCACAAAGGCTGGCGAGGAATTTTTATTATTAAGCCAGCGATCGCCGGTTTTCCCTCACGTTTGCGCCAGTTTTGTCACAAATATCAAATCGATGCAGTCTTCTCCTCTGTCTTTGAAACTGAAATTGGTAGGTTAGCGGCTTTGAGACTTGCAACTGAACTATCTTCTCCCCATCGGGCGATTGGATTTGGAGTAGATCATTTGCTTCAAGAAGCGGATAGTCACTGGCTAGAAAACTTATGGAATACTCGCTAGAGGATTTTACAAACTACATAGAGAATCATTTACTTTGTGAAAACAGCGATCGCCTACCGCAGTTAACTGAGGAGATCTACTCACAAATTACTCAGCCTCGAACACAGATTCCTAACATTCTTATAGCTGAGAGAGAACCAACAAAATTTTTAGCCTATTTTATGGCTACTTGTGCAGCTGGCTATCCTATTTTTCTATGTAACCCTGACTGGGGAGAACAAGAATGGCAACAAGTATTCGACTTAGTTCAACCTGACATCATTTTAGCAAATGACGACTTAGACAAACTACCCATTACTAGCAAACAAGTTTCAATAACCAATTATCAATTACCAATTACCCAACAAATCATGATTCCCACTGGTGGCTCATCAGGTAAAATAAAATTTGCCATTCACACCTGGGAAACACTCATAGCATCAGTAATAGGTTTTAGACAATATTTTCAACTTCAGCAAGTTAATTCTTACTGCATACTGCCACTGTATCACGTCAGTGGATTAATGCAGTTTATTCGTTCTTTTACAAGCGGAGGAAAGTTAGTTATTCAAAACTTCAAGCAACTAGAATATCAAGGAAAATATCAAGTCAACCCTGTAGAATTTTTTATTTCTTTAGTACCAACGCAACTACAACGACTATTACAAGCACGAGTTAGCGATCGCTTAGCACAATTTCAAACTGTGTTATTGGGTGGTGCGCCAGCATGGAATGAACTATTAGTAGAAGCCCGATCCAAAAATATTCCTTTAGCACTTACCTATGGGATGACAGAAACTGCTTCGCAAATAGCAACTCTCAAACCAGAAGACTTTTTACAAGGAAAAGATAATTGTGGGAAAATTCTGCCTCATGCAAAAGTTGAAATTTGCAGTACACAAAACCAAATCGGTAATATTAAAATTCAATCTAAATCTTTAGCCCTAGGCTATTACCCTAATGTTTTTGAAATACCTGAGTTAATATTAGATGACCTAGGGTATTTTGATTCTCAAGGCTATCTAAATATTATCGGACGTAGCAGTGAAAAAATTATTACTGGCGGAGAAAACATTTATCCAATCGAAATTGAAACAGCCATTCGCGATACCAAAATGGTCAACGATATTTGTATTGTTGGCATTCCAGATCGTCACTGGGGACAAGCAGTAACAGCAATCTATGTTCCTAAATCAACTACATCCATAACAACCTTGCAAACAACTCTCAAAAACAAACTAAGTAAATTCAAAATCCCCAAACATTGGGTTTCCCTCACTATATTACCCCGCAACACCCAAGGAAAAGTTAACCGTCAACATCTACAACAACTCGCCTTAAACATACTCCAAGAAAAATCTCTTTAATCCTCTTTCCTCTGCGTTTTCTATGTTTCCGTGATTTGTTCTCCCCACTGCTGCAACCATAGCCCCATTTCCATAGATAATTCTTGCCGTTTTCTACTCTTGCCATCAATACAAACGTGTCGAGTTAGTGCTTTCGCCGCCATTTTTTCTCCAACAGAAATCTCATAAGCAATTTCAAAACTATCACTCTGTAATTTTTGTGGAGTCAAACTAATAGACAAACTATCTCCACAAAACAGAGGACGAAAAAAATCTACACTAGTATGAACAATTGGAAATGCAGTAGTGGAATTACTAAAAAACACCTTTAGATCGAAACCTGAAACTGCTAACGAAGCCTCATAAGCTTCGTGACACATTGTTAAAACATTAGCAAAATAAACGACACCAGCAGCATCAGTATCTTGAAAGCGAACAGTACGAGTATAAGTAAATGCCATTTGGAGTTATTGAGAACGAGTTAGGCACAAGATACATACCCTAAATCTAAGACTAGTTTAATTACATTACTGATCTAGTAACAATGCACTATTCTTAATTCTCTTCTACAGGACGAATAATTGGTGTTGCAGGCGTAATTTCTGGTTGAAAAATAGCATCGAGTGCTTGTTGAAGAGTTTCTGCCATCACAATGCGATTTTCGTAGGCAACAATAACACGTACAAATGTTGGTAGACTATTTTGTTCGGCTTCTAAATAAAGCGGTTCTACATATAATAAAGATTCTTCAATTGGAATTACTAGTAAATTTCCTTGAATAACTCGCGAACCTTGACGATTCCAGAGGGTAATTTGTTGTGAAATAACAGGATCTTGATTAATTCTTGCTTCAACTTGTTCAGGTCCATAAACTAAAAGTTGTTTAGGAAACTCGTACAACAGCAATCTACCGTACTGTTCGCCATCGGCACGCGCTGCTAACCAACCAATTAAGTTAGGACGCTGTACAGGGTTAAATGGTAGTAAAAGAATAAACTCTTCAGTTTCTTCGGTTGGTATGCGCGTAATCAGAAAATAAGGCTGTACTTGTTGTGGTTCAGTTCCGTAAATCTCTGTAGGAATTCGCCATAAGTCTTCGCGGTTATAAAAGACCTGAGCATCTGTCATGTGATACGTTAGTAAATGCTCAGACTGGGTAGTAAAAAGATCTATTGGATAGCGAATGTGGCTACGTAACGCTGCTGGCATCGCATCAAGTGGCTTGAGTAATCCAGGAAAAATGGCAGCTATTGTATTAATCACAGGATCTGTCGGATCGGCAATGTAAAAATCTACTGAACCGTTGTAGGCATCAATGACAACTTTGACAGAGTTACGAATGTAGTTGAAGTCATCTACAACAGGATCAGAATAGGGATAGCGATCGCTTGTTGTGTATGCGTCCAAAATCCAGTACAAATACGTTGGTTCACCTTGTAAATTGGTATTTCCACCATCTGCTGCCACTAAATACGGATCTCTGTCATATCGTAAAAAAGGTGCGATCGCTTGGACGCGATTTTTAATATTGCGTCGAAATAATAATCTTGTTTGCGGTGTAAAATCTTGTGTTAGCAACATTTGCCAGTCTTTCAGATACTGAGCAAATAATAACCGTCGCCAAAACGAACCAATATTAACTCCACCGCGACCATCATAAGTTGTATAAACGTTTTCGTTGCCACTAGGATAATCTAATTCCTGAACTCGTGTGCCAGTCATAACGTAGGTATTGGCAATTTCCCCGTAGTAGATTCGTGGCTGTCCAATAGGGACGCTAGCACGAATTTGTTCGTTAGCGACTTCTAAAGCACCATCCTCGCCTGTTCCTGGATCTCCAATATTTTGAATAAAATAGTCTGGTAAGCCTCCAGCAGCAACAGTATTAACAGGGCTTAAAGTAAAACCGTAGCCATGAGTATAAACGAGGTGTTGGTTTACCCAGGTTTGTGCTTGTTGAGGTACAGCATTATAGTCGAGTTCTCTTGCAGCAATAATTGTTTGTCGTCTTTCTGTTGTTTCGCCAGGAACCGTACTCAAAAGTGTGTAGCGATCAATATCCGCATTAGGAAAACTATAATACGTCCGAATTTGCTGTAATTGACGATTTGTCTCTAATAGCGGACGTGTATCCCATAATCGGATGTTGCGAATGGTCAAATCATTCTCTTGTAAATCAGCAGCGGTTAGTGTAGGTTGTGGATTGAAAGTTTCCGCCTCAATTCTTGTTAAATCAAAAGCTTGACGAGTATAGTTAATACTGCGCTGAATATAGGGAGTTTCGCGAGCAAGTTCGTTTGGTTCGACAACTAATCGTTGTACGATTGCAGGAACAGTGTAGGTTGCAACAGCAATAACAGCAACGTATACAACTGCACCAGAAATGAAAGAACCACCAAGACGTAGAGGACTCAACGGCGATCGCCGTTGAGTAGAAAAAACAGCTTGCCAAAGTAAAATTAAAGAAATTGCGGCTGAACCTAAACTTAGAGTAGTGTAAACGGGAAAATCAACCGTGACATCGGTAAAGCTAGCACCATAGGTTGCACCACGCGCAGAGTAAAGTAACTGGTAGCGCCCTAACCAATAATGAAGTGCGATCGCCCCACACACAAAGCTACCGAGAACGTCTAAATGTCGAATTTGTGCTAAGGAAAAACCTGGAAATTTCCCTTGACTGAGGGTATTACCCGTGAGTAAGTAAGTTAGAGTAACCGCAGCTAGACCATATAGAGACAATCCTAAAATCCAAAATCTCAGGAGTTCCCATACTGGTAAAGAAAATACATAAAAGCTAATATCCCGCTCAAATAGCGGATCGACGCCGTTAAAACTAGTAGGGTAAAAATATTTTAAGACAGTATCCCAACGCTGGGCAGCTACGAGAGCAATACTTAAACTAATTGCTAGGGCGATCGCTCTTAACCAAAAATACGGACCTGCTAAAATTGCAGTACTCAATCCCCCTAAGCCCAAAGCTATACTCAATCCCACAATGACAACAACTTGCCAATAGGGAATGGGAAATGGCGATAGTTGCCCAATCTGTTGAAAAAAGTTAACAACTGGCATCCATGACTGTAACTGAAAGACAGGTGGAAAACGAAATTGAGGCTGCCAAATACTTAATGCTTCGTATAAGTAGTACCCCAAGATTAATCCTGCTAACACGCATAACAAAATTATGAGAGTTAATAGCCAGCGCAATCCAAAACTTTTTGGGATTGGATAGTTTTTCCTCGTAGTTGTTTGAGTAATTTCGTACTTGGAGGACTTGAGACGCTGCGCGATCGCTAAATTACCAAACAAAAATGTCGCTGAAGGAAAAAAGGCGATCGCCCATAATCCCAACTGCGTCTTTAGACGTAACAGAAAAACTGGTAAATACCCGACATCCTGAAACCACAGCCACTCCCCAATAAAGCGCGTGATTAGTTCAACAACTATCCACACCCCTACTAATAGAACTACTGGTGAAAAAATTCGGTTCCCAAAAAACTTAGACATGGCAGTGATTAGTGGCTAGTAATTAGTGAATAGATCTTGAATAATGTTTTGTAACCACTTAATCGCTGTCATCAACAATTAAAACTACATAACTTTTGCTCTAGTCACTAGCCACTAGCCACCATTTACTAACTAAATTGTTCTTCTACATCTAGGTTAAACAACATTTGTAGCGTTTGCATACAGCGCTTGCGGGCTTCAATATCTTGTTGCGATCGCAGTTGTACCATCGGGTCGTGAAGGATTTTATTCACAATTCCCCGCGTCAAGGCTTCGATCACTTCTTGATGTTTTTCGGCAAATTCTGAACCCAAACGCGACAATGCCTTTTCTAGTTCCTGTTCGCGAATTGTTTCTACTTTATCGCGCAAACAGCTAATTGTTGTCACAGTATCCAGCGATCGCCACCAAATATCAAAGGCAAGAACTTCTTGTTCTAAAAGTTTCTCTGCTTCCATTGCCATCCGGCGGCGGCTTTCGTGATTTTGAGCAACCACAGCTTTCAAGTCATCGACATTAAATGCTTGAACAAATTCCAACTCATTCACATCCGCATGAACATTACGCGGAACTGAAATATCAAATAACATCAAAGCCCTACTTGGTTCTAATGCTGCTTCTAACTTCGCGCGATCGAGGAGAGGTTCTGTTGCTGCTGTGCTAGTAAATACCAAATCTGACATTGCCATCATTGACATCATTTCGGAAATTGAGTGCAGTTGCAAATCTATTTGGCGAAATTGATTTGCTAATTCTTCTGCCCGTTGTCGCGAACGATTGATAATACAAATTTGCCCTGCGCCTTTAGCGATCAAATGCTGTACAAGCAAGCGTGACATCTTACCTGCACCAATAATCATCACTCGACAAGCTGCGAGGTTTTGCACTTTCATCTGCGCTAATTCCACCGCAGCAGAACTAATCGATACTGCGCCAGTTCCAATACTTGTTTCTGTACGGACGCGCTTACCAGCAGTTAAGGCTTGTTTAAACAGTTTGTTAAGAATTAATTTAATTCCGTTGTATTGTTGTCCTAATTTGTGCGTTTGTTTTACCTGCGCTAGTATTTGTCCTTCTCCCAGCACCAAACTATCCAATCCCGCAGCGACGCGCATCAAATGCATAACAGCATCTTCATGGAGAAAGATAAATAAATGCTGTCTTAAACTTGACGCAGGTAACTTACTGTGCTCTGCCAAAAACTGCGCAACTTCTTGAATACCCTGCTGTGTTTCGCGCGCAACAATATAAATTTCCAGGCGGTTGCAAGTACTGAGAATCGCAACTTCTTCGATATGAGGGTATGTCAACAGGTGCGCGATCGCGCTTTCGACTTGGGGTTCTGGAATACTTAGCTTTTCTCTAACTTCGACTGGGGCTGTTTTATGACTGAGTCCCACTACCGCAATATTCATTCTTATTGCCCGCTGGATACCCTATCAAGTTTAGACAGGGAGGAAAGCGGGGCGGGGTTTACCGCTTTCCTGTTTCCAAAAAAATTTATACTTAGGAGGATTGAATGTACTCTTTTTTACCAATTGCTTTGCCATGTATAAATTCAGGACGCAATCAATTGGCTATTTATTTTTGCTGTGCTGCGTTTAGCACAATCATGGCATACATTTGAGGTAGTCCCGCTTCTCCTAGGAAGAAGTTGAAGACGGGAAAATTTTTTCAATCTCATTAGCTGCTATCTTCTATCGTAGCTGTAGAGCCTTCGGCTCCTCAAACATGTGAATTGTATCTACAAATCGAGCTGTTTGAGACTGGTTAGAAATGACCAAGCTTTGAGTTCTTGCGCCACCACCGAAGAAGCGAACGCCTTCCATGAGGGTTCCTGGGGTGATACCACACGCTGCAAACAAAACTGTTTGACCCGAAGCTAGCTCTTCAGCGTTATAAACTTTATCTGGGTTATTAATGCCCATTTCATTGAGCCGTGCAATGTTGCTTTCTTTGCTTTCTCCGATCAAACCTGTTTTGACTACTTCTGGATCGTAAATCAATTGTCCTTGGAAATGTCCGCCTAAGCAGCGCAAAGCAGCAGCAGAAATGACTCCCTCAGGAGCCGCACCAATACCCATCAAGGCATGAATATTCGTGCCAGCAAAAGCACAAGAAATAGCAGCAGAAACGTCACCATCGCTAATTAAGCGGACTCTGGCACCTGCTTGACGAATTTCTTGAATTAACTCTTTGTGGCGGGGGCGATCCATCACAACCACAACTAATTCTTCTACAGCACGATTCAAACACTCAGAAAGAATCTTCAAGTTTTCGGTAGCGGATTTATTGATATCAACATGACCGCGTGCTAAAGGTGGGGCTGCTAACTTTTTCATATAAAAGTCGGGTGCAGCAAACAAACCACCTTTTTCAGAGATAGCAAGCACTGCCATTGAACCATTTTGCCCATAAGCGACAAGGTTAGTACCCTCGCAAGGGTCAACAGCAATATCAATCTCAACAAGTTCGTCGGGGTTACAGTAGTCTTTGGCATCCTCTCGGGTACAAATGCCAACTTCCTCGCCAATATAAAGCATCGGAGCATCATCGCGTTCGCCCTCACCAATGACGATGCGTCCCCGCATATAGATTTTATTCATCCGCTCCCGCATTGCTTCAACTGCTACTTGGTCAGCAGTGTTCTTTTCTCCTTTACCCATCCAGCGAGCACTTGCGATCGCAGCTTGCTCTACCACTTCAATAATCTCTAACCCTAGTGTGTTTTCCACAAATTTCCTCCCAACTGCTTGCTAACGGCCCTGTTTTGTCTAGTCATACCAGTTCTCAAGTCTACCAAAGGGAGGATACCTGTGCGAGGCGTCTGACACGAGTTGGTGTTAAGTTTTGCTGCTTAGAACTAGGGAAGCCAAGCGAAAGGTGCGGAGGTAGCCCCTGTTGAGCAAACTGGCGTCGAGGAGCTAGGGGCACTCAGGCTAGGGAGCAATAAGCGTTTTTGCTATTGTTTTTTGAACGCCAAATTCTCACTAAAAATTTTGCTGGAAATTGTTATTTTGTGATGCTTTCTAAGTTGATCTAAGCTAGTAGTTATCACAAATTTACTAAAAAAAGTTTCAGCTTCTTTCATTTTGTGGTACTGCTGACTCCTGACCCCCGATTCCTATCTCATTATGTTTGATTTCAACTCACTTCTCAATCGCCATCCTGAACGAGTGAAAGCCAATGTAGAAATCTATACTTGGCAAGTTTGTCCTTATTGCATTCGTGCCAAATTGCTGTTGTGGTGGAAAGGTGTAAATTTCACCGAGTATAAAATCGACGGCAACGAATCTGCCAGAAACCAGATGGCAGGACGCGCGCAGGGACGTCGGACAGTACCGCAAATCTTGATCAATAATCAGCACATTGGTGGGTGTGACGACCTTTATCAGCTAGATGCACAAGGGCAGTTGGACGCGTTATTAGCTAAATCAGTAACTGTTTAAAAACTGTGATCTCAACACCAATAATCGACCATCCTGAATATCTCACACATTGTCACTGGATGAGTAAAGCGATCGCACTTGCCCAAGCAGCCGGTGAAGCAAATGAGGTTCCTGTAGGTGCTGTCATTATTGACTCTAACCACAACGTCGTTGCAACTGCGGAAAATCGTCGGGAAAGAGATAAAGATCCCACGGCCCACGCAGAAATTTTAGCATTGCGCCAAGCTGGTCAAGCAATACAAAATTGGCATCTCAATAACTGCACTCTTTACGTCACCTTAGAACCCTGCCCAATGTGTGCGGGAGCAATTATTCAAGCACGATTAAAATTATTAGTCTATGGTGCAGACGATCCCAAAACTGGTGCCATACGCACTGTCGCTAATATTCCTGATAGTGCTTGCTCCTACCATCATGTGACTGTTTTCGGTGGCATCCTCGCATCAGTCTGTCGCACACAACTTCAATCCTGGTTTGCAGCCCAAAGACAACTTAAACAAGAACGCTGGGGTGACGAGGCAATCAAGTGGGGAAGCAGAAAGTTATGAGTTGAGAGTGTTGAGTTCTAAATTAGAAGATTCAACTCAAAATTCAAAACTCAAAACTAATCACTCTTTCACTCACCCCTCACCCCTCGCTCCTCACCCCTCTTTACCCATGACGCTACTAAAAGTGTCCTGGAAATACAAGACATTTTGCGATAGAGAAATTACGGTAGAAGAAGGATTACTTGCCATGATTGTTACTTGCATTGACTTGCCACCGCTATGATTCAGCTCGACTCCCGTTTTGTTATAGGTTCACTGGAAACACGCATGAATACTAAGGTGGCCCCTTCTACTTCTTCTGATATATCCCGTGTTTCACCTTGGTTAGCTCAGCTTGTCTATCCTTTGGGAAGTCGCCTTGTCCTACCATTTTTCTTTCACAAGCTTAAAGTTATTGGACAAGAGAACTTACCGATCGCTGGACCAGTCATTCTTGCTCCTACTCACCGCTCGCGTTGGGATGCTCTACTCGTACCTTATGCCACTGGCAGAATTGTAACAGGAAGAGACTTACGCTTTATGGTATCAGCAGATGAAGTAAAAGGGCTACAAGGTTGGTTTATCCGCCGTTTGGGAGGATTCCCTATCGATACCAAACATCCTGCTGTTTCTACCCTGCGTCATGGAGTCGAGCTACTGCAAGCAGGAGAGATGATGGTAATTTTTCCGGAAGGTAATATTTTTCGTGATGGAACAGTTCACCCACTCAAGCCAGGATTGGCACGTATCGCTTTGAGTGCAGAATCGAACTACCCTGGACTAGGAGTCAAAATTGTACCGATTCATCTGTTTTATAGCCAACCTTACCCTCGGTGGGGCTGTGACGTAACTATTCGCATTGGTTCTCCAATACAAGTAGCAAAATATAACGCAGGTTCCATTAAACAGAATGCCAAAGAGTTAACAACAGATTTAGAAGTGGCGCTCAAAGCCCTTAACGCTCAAGAGTCAGAATTTGCAGCAGTACAATCAGAATTTGAAAAAAGTAGTGATTCTGTTTCAGATGATTCTATTGCCAGTGTCTAGGGCTGTCAGCATCATAGCCAACCATTTTTCTTATCCTCGTCTCCAAGCAGCGAAAAGGAACCAATTTAGTGTAGGTTAAGTCTAAACCAAGAAACTTTGGGTGCCGCTGGTTTGGTGAAAGACTCAATCGGAGTTAAGATACCCGAAGTTTGAACTACTTTTGTGTTTTCTCAAACGTAATTAATAACTCCATGATTTCTGCTGTAACTGTTCGCTTCTTACGTCACACCTGCCTGACTTTTCTTCCGGTTATGGCAGCTTTAAGTGTTGTTTCACCTGTAAATGCTCAGACATCTACACCGAACCTACCAGACACTCCTAATCAAGCACAACCGATAGACCCAAGTAATCCCAATGTTCTGCGTCCTACGCCGCAAAACAATACCTTATTAAGTACGGCAGCAGGGCAGCGTCTCATGGCTGAGGCTAGTAATGCAGTAGCATCTCAAAACTATACCTTAGCAACACAAAAACTACAGGAGGCACGGGAAGTTTATAACCAAATGTCTAATTTCTACCAGGAGCTTGCTACAAGTTTCTCTGGAATTGATAATCGTGTTGCTGATAGTCAACGAAAAAAGGCTCTAGAAACTGCCCAGATGCGTGATGATGCAACTTATCAACTAGCGCTTGTTCATCGAGCACAAAACCGCTCTGAACTTGCCGTGCCTCTGTTAGTACAGATTATTCGCAGCCAAAATCCAACGCGTGACTTGGGAAAAAAAGCTTACCAACAGTTGTTTGAGCTGGGCTTTGTTGATACACCTTTTCCGAGAAGTGGTGCAACCCCAACGCCTCCAAATACTTCTCAAAGCAATCAGCGCTAATTTACTTGCCCGAAGAAACAGTTAAATTAAAAGTAGAGTTGAACAGCTTTTATAGAGATTGCAATGATAAGCCCCCAACAGGTTGAGGAAATGATCAGGTCGCAAATTCCAGATGCCGAGGTTCAGGTGCAAGACTTGACGGGCGGTGGCGATCATTATCAAGTGACGGTGGTTTCGTCTCAATTTGAGAATAAAGGACTAGTACAACAACATCAACTGGTTTATGGTGCTCTACGGCAAGCTATGTCCTCTGAAGCTATTCACGCCTTAGCACTAAAAACTTACACTCCTCAAGCTTGGCAGGCAGTTGGTTGAGCAACAACTATGAGGAGGTCTATAAATCCTGGCAGCACAGTAAACCTTAGCATGAGTAGGAAAAATTATGACTCCAGAAGCACAACAGCGCATTGATCATCTGATCAAAGAAAACAAAATTATGGTTTTCATGAAGGGCACAAAACTAATGCCCCAATGTGGTTTCTCTAACAATGTAGTGCAAATCCTTAATACATTAGGAGTTCCTTTTGAAACTGTAGATGTTTTAGAAGATTACGAGATCCGCCAAGGAATCAAAGAGTACTCTAATTGGCCAACAATTCCTCAAGTTTACATCAATGGTGAATTTGTGGGTGGCTCTGATATTTTGATTGAAATGTACCAGAAAGGCGAACTACAACAGTTAGTAGAAGTAGCACTTGCTTCGTAAATAGCTTATTTGTTTAATTAATTCCCCTGCGGTTGTTACGCCAGCGAGGGGATTTATTTTTGCATCATAAATCTCCTTATGTGCTATGACAATCGTATTAAACTTAATGGTATTTGTGCTAATAGTAGTCTGACTCGGGTTCAGGTTGAGCTAATTCAAAATTATACGGATCGTAGAGAAATCGAACGGTTTCTTCTTCTAATTGATGGATTAAGTAAGGTTCAATAGCGCTACTTTGGTGCAAAGCTGCTAAATAACCATCTAAGTAAAGTCGTAAATCATCTGCGCGATAGCCGCGATTCCACATATCGACGAAGGCGTCGGTAATTTTTTGATAGAAGCGAATAGTTGAAGTATCTTGAAGCATGGTGAAGGCTCAAACAACAAATAAATGTAAAATTACCAGAATAAAAATATCTCTATATACAGTTTAATTCTATTTGCGTTCTAGGTTTTGTCGTAGCTTAAATAATAACGTTGTCAACTTACCTAAGTGAATAGCAGTTATAGAGATATTCAATACTTCCTGACGTTGTTGGTAGTAATAATTACGATCGCAATTTATTTTATTTTTATCGTAATCAGAGAAGCTATCAGTGTCATATATCTACTGGGTTATTTTACTTAGGAAAATTAACTAAAAAACTGAGTATCTGACGCTATCGAGCCATGCACAAGTTGTAAAAAGAGCTATTTGTCTTCAATACAGTAAAGTTATTTAAGCTAGTGACCTGCGATATATCTCAAGATAGCCAATGGACTATTAACGTTAGATTTATAATCTAGAAATAAAGCTGATTTAATACAGCCTTCGAGTGCGCCAATTTTCCAAATCAGTAGAGTAACTGATCCAACTACGAAAAGACAATCGCGCCCATCGTAGCAATAGTTACAAAACCATAACTCTGGCTTTGGTACTTTTGGAGTCACACGAACGCAAAGGAAACTTGCCACAGTGGGTTCGGTTTGTATTGAAATTGTTGAGGGAAATCCGCATTTGCGATCGCTACTTAGTTGGCACTTGCAACAAGTAGGCTATCGAGTACACCAAGCCGCGAGTCTTTATCAAGCACAAGAAGTATTCCTGGTGCGCCAACCAACACTTGTGATTCTTGATGCAGAACTTAAAGATAGTGAAAGTATGGAATTTTGCCGCTGGTTGCAACGACAGCAACAGCCCTTAATTTTAATGCTATCGACTCGCAACTCAGAAGCAGATGTTGTTGCCGGATTAAAAGCAGGGGCAGATGATTATCTTGCCAAACCTTTCGGGATGCAGGAATTCTTAGCACGAGTAGAAGCCTTAATTCGTCGCAAGCGTACTCCAGTAGCACCAGCATACTTAGACTACGGAGCGCTACAAATTGATCTAGTACAAAGACGTGTCTGCTTTCACGGAGAATTTATCGATTTAACTCCTCAAGAATTCAGTTTACTGTATGTCTTAGCACAAGCTGGAGGAATTCCCTTAAGTCGCTTAGAACTACTACGTCGTGCTTGGCCTGAAGCTATCGATAATCCTCGTACGATTGATACGCATGTCCTGTCCTTGCGCAAGAAAGTTGAGCGCGATCCGCGACAACCAAATTTGATTCAAACTGTGCGGAATGTAGGCTATCGCTTCAATATGGAATTACTGGATAATAACATTAGTCAAGCACCTGAGGTTGTACATCGCAGACAAATCGCTACAGAACATGTGAATCCTCAACCTTCAGCCCTTAGTAGACAGTTTTAGAGTGAGAATCGCTAGTGGTTAGTAAATAGTTTTAAATTTTGAGTTTTGAATTAAATTTGCTTAAACTCAACACTCCCTGTCTCCCCCAGCTCAAGAACAGCTCTTCGTTATATGTAGCAATCTTAAAGTAAAACGATATAATTCGTGCTGTTGTCATTTAAAGAGTATTCGTGGATCAGCAAAATATTGGCGTAGCGGTTGTTGGAACTGGTTTTGGTCAAAAAGTCCATATTCCTGGGTTTCAAGCACATCATCGTACGCAAGTGGTTGCTATTTACCACAGAGATCGCGACAAAGCTACAGCGATCGCACAATCTCATAACATTCCCTATGCTTGTCAATCAATTACAGAAGTTGTTTCACTACCAGAAGTACAAGCTGTCAGCATCGCAACCCCACCATTTTTGCATTACGAAATGGCAAAATCCGTTCTACAAGCTGGAAAACATCTATTACTCGAAAAACCAACAACGCTTGCGGTTACACAAGCACAGGAGTTGCACCAACTCGCGCAAGCTAACCGCGCTGTGAGTGCACTTGATTTTGAATTTCGGTTTGTTCCTGCGTGGCAACGTTTTGCCGAACTACTCAGCGAAGGATATGTTGGCAATAAACGTTTAGTAAAGATTGATTGGCTTGTTTCTAGCCGTGCAGATGCCTCGCGACCTTGGAATTGGTACTCTCAAAAAGAGAAAGGCGGCGGTGCTTTGGGTGCTTTGGCTTCCCATACTTTTGATTATGTCAGTTGGCTATTTGGTTCTGTACAAAGGCTATTTGCCCATTTAAATACAGCAATTTCCCTGCGTCCAGATCATACTGGGGAGATGAAGCCTGTTGATGCAGATGATACTTGTCTACTGATATTAGAGTTAGCAGATGGTACTCCCTGCAATGTTTGTATTAGTGCAAGTACGTTTCAAGGACGGGGGCACTGGATTGAGGTTTACGGCGATCGCGGTACTTTAGTTTTAGGAAGCGACAATCAAAAAGATTACGTACATGGTTTTCGTCTTTGGGCTGCACCTGTGGGTGAATCTCTCACCGAAATAGAAATTCCTCAACGTTTAGACTTTCCTCGAACTTATCCTGATGGTCGCATTGCGCCGTTTATTCGAGTCGTGGATCGTTGGGTACAAGGAATTGACGTGGGTGAGTCTTTGACACCATCTTTGAAAGAAGGTGTGTACTCACAGTTACTGATGGATCTCAGTCATATTTCCCACAATAGTAGTAGTTGGGTAGATGTTCCTGATTTTACAAATACGTAGCTTTAACAGAGCGATCGCGCAGCGTAACAGTACAAGTAAACAAGCCTAACCTAATGATGGTTCTCCCAGCTCCTTTATACACCACAAGCTATGGCGCAGCGTATGTTGGTGATTCACTCGTACTGCTAGATCAGATTGAAACTGATTCTATTGATTTAGTATTGACTTCACCACCTTTTGCCCTACAACGTCAAAAAACTTACGGTAATGTTGAACAAGCAGATTATGTAGAGTGGCTATTTGCTTTCTGCAAGAAGATTTATCGAGTTCTTTCGCCAACTGGTAGCTTTGTACTTGATTTGGGGGGAGCATATCAAAGTAAACGCCCAGTGCGATCGCTTTACAATTACCAGATTCTCCTTAAACTTTGTGACGAATTAGACTTTAGACTTGCACAAGAATTCTTTTGGTTTAATCCTGCAAAACTTCCTTCACCAATTGAGTGGGTAAACAAGCGCAAAATCCGCGCTAAGGATGCTGTAAACACAGTTTGGTGGTTGTCGAAAATTGATAACCCTAAAGCTAATGTGAGTAATGTTTTAGTTCCTTACTCGGAGCGAATGAAGAAGCTACATACAAATCCTCAAAAGTACTATAAACCGCAAGAAAGACCTTCTGGACATAATATTAGTAAAAGTTTTGCTACAGATAATGGTGGTGCTATTCCTTCAAACTTACTAGAAATTCCCAATACCGAAAGTAATTCTCAGTATATTCAATTATGTAAATCTATTTCTATCTCTCCACATCCAGCAAGGTTTCCTCAAAAGCTACCAATGTTTTTTATTAATTTTTTGACTGAACCAGGAGATACAGTCTTAGATATATTTGCTGGTTCAAACACTACAGGATTTGTAGCTGAAGAATTAGAAAGAAAATGGATAGCTTTTGAAGAGAAATTACCGTATTTAGCCGCTTCAGCTTTTCGCTTTTTAGGCAAAAACCAAAATCAAGAAATTCTTAATCTATACAACAAACTTCTTTGTCAGCAAGAGTCGATCTCTATAACTAATTCACAGCATTTTGTTATTGATCGGCAGGTAAGATACCTACCTCAAATTTAATACCCCTCTGTCGTCACTTTCCGAAATCAACAAGTACTAGATAAACCCTTTCATCCAGAAGAATAAAAGAATTTGAATTGATTCATTGCACTAATTAGGTGATTAAATCCAAGCCATAAATTAGAATTGGGAAACATATCTACCCCAGGATAAATCAACCAAAATAGTAAGAATGGTTGAACAATTAATCGAAAACTATTTAGCACATTCTTCCATCTGCTTTCATGATTCCATTGTTGATGATTAGAAAAATCTTCCCAATAACTTTTTTGTACCTCAGTTTCAATTTGCTCGGATTCATCTAAAGCTAAAAAAGCTGGAGAATTTAAACTAATCATTGTATAAACACAAAAAATAATCTCCCACCACTTCTCAATCTGCTCGAAATTAGTAAAACGATAATCTGTCCAGCCCAATTCCTGTTTACACTGCCGGAAACCATATTCTACCCTTGTTTTTAATCCAGATAAGTCACCTAAAATTTTCTTCAAATCCCCTTGAAGATTCGTCAGAATGAATGAGTAATGATTGTGCAGTTTTTATACTTACAAATGCGCGCTATTTCTGGTAATGATTTTCTTTTGATTGGGGAAATTATTCCCAAATGTAAATACTTGAAGCACTCATAATTTCTGACCTCTTTAAATCAGTCTTTATACTCGGCACAATATTCATCTATGATGGCAACTGTGGGATGGGCATAAGAAAGCCAAATGCTTTAGAATTTGTAACTCTACATCCATTGACCTGTCTACTTTATAGATATTTATCTTTCAATTCCTTTATTGATTGTTTTCGGAAAGTGATAGAAGAGGGATACTAATATCAAATCCGGTTGATTAGTGATAACAAAAATGGTCAGTAAAGGTGAAGGGTGACTAGTAACTAGTCAATAGTAACAGCGTAACGATACTGATATTCTGGTTATTTAACCGGAGATGATAAATACATAGGCAAAATTAATTACACAGGATAAAATTAGAGTTGGCGAGAGACAAGTGAAAGCTAATGCGGCGATTGGGAGAGAAGCTGAGTTCAGAAACAGAAAAAATGCTCAGGAGAATTCAAAAAGAAAGTAAGCATCATCAAGTCAGGCAAAGAGCGCATTGTATTTTGTTAATTCATGAAGGATTTACGATTGAACAACTAGTAAAAATTTTTCAAGTCAGTCGAAAAACCATCTATAACTGGATAACTGCGTGGTTAAACAATAAATGATTAGGACTATATAATCAACCAGGACGTGGCAGAAAACAGACTTTTACTCTCAACCAAAAAGAACAAATTAAATACTGGGCAAAACAAACACCAAAAAACCTCAAGCAGGTGTGGACACAGATTAAAAAAAACGGGGAATTACAGTAAGTATTGACACTATTAAACGAGTTTTAAAAGCTGTGATGATGAGTTGGAGACGACTAAAAAAGAGGGTACTGTGGAGAAACAGACCCGATTGAATATGCACAAAAGTAGCAGCTAGAAGAATTAAGAAAGTTACATAGTCTGGGTGAGATTGATTTAAGGTACTTAGATGAGACAGGTTTTTGCTTAATGTCTTATGTTCCTTATGCATGGCAAGAAAAAGGAAAAACAATTGAATTAAGAAGCTGTCAAAGCCAGCGGTTAAATGTTTTAGGATTACTCAATCAAGAGCGCGAGTTAGAAGCTTACATACTTGAAGGTAAAATCACAAGTGATGTAGTAATTTGTTGCCTTGATAAGTTTTGCCAAACCATCCAGAAGAAAACAGTAGTAGTTATGAATAAAGCTTCATTTCATTGCAGCCAGAAGATTAAAGCAAAAATCGACGAGTGGCGAGATCATCACTTAGAAATTTTCTGGCTACCTGCATATTCTCCACAACTGAATCTTATTGAAATCCTCTGGTGCTTTATGAAATATGACTGGATAGAAATTAATGTCTATGAGAGTTGGGTAAGTTTAGTAAATTATGTTGAAAAAGTGCTGCGAGAATTTGGCAAAGGCTATGTAATTAATTTTGCTTGAATACTTATAAGCTCTTTTCTGAAACCATTAAAAAGCCTCCTAAGAGTAGGAGGCTTAAAGGCTGCCAATATTAAGATGGTCGTATGACAACTTAGGGACAGTAGGAACTTAGCTTGCAATGTACTCTTGTACATTTGCTCTCCGGCGACGCAGGTGTGCTAAAGCTTGATGCTCTAGTTGTCTTACTCGTTCGCGGCTAAGGTTGAGACGTTCGCCTACTTTTGCAAGAGAAAGTTCGTTACCATCTTGTAATCCAAATCGCAGGTTCAAGACTTCTCGCTGTTGTGGGGTCAGTTCCGCCATCAAATGATCTAAATCTTGGCGTAGCGACTCTTGAGTCATGTAATGCTCTGGAGATGGTCCTTCATCTTCTAGCAAGTCTTGTAACTCTGTGTCTTGGTTATCGCCAACACGAACATCTAGAGAAACTGGCTGACGGGCAAGATTTAAGTACTCGCGAATTTGGCTTGGTTCAAGTTCTAACTCCGTTGCAATTTCTGCTGGGGTAGGACTGCGACCTAAACGCTGTGCCAATTCTCGTTGGACTTTCTTAATCTTATTCAATTTTTCTGTGATGTGGATAGGTAGACGAATTGTGCGGGCTTGTTGAGCGATCGCACGAGTAATTGCCTGGCGAATCCACCAATATGCGTAGGTAGAAAACTTATAACCGCGTGTAGGGTCGAACTTTTCAACACCACGCTCAAGTCCCATTGTTCCTTCCTGAATCAAGTCCAGGAATTCCATGTTACGCTTTTGATACTTTTTGGCGATCGCAACTACTAAGCGCAAGTTCGCCTCGATCATCTTCTGCTTGGCTCGTTGTCCCCGCCGCACAACGTCGTGTATATCAGCTTCAGACATGTTCACATGTGAAGCCCACTCTTGTGCTGTTGGTTCGCGGTGCAATTTTTTTGCTAAAGCTTCTTTGGCATCTAGCACAGACATCATTTGCTGCACCTGTTTGCCGTAGATAATTTCTTGCTCACGAGTTAGTAGTGGTACACGACCGATCTCGCGCAAATAAGTGCGCACCATATCAGCCGTGAATCGGGTGTTGGTGTTTTCTTCGGTTGGGGTGTTAACAGTGGGCATTGGTGCGTCGTCAACTCCGTAAACAAATCAGATACTTTTTGGCTGGGACAGAGGGGGAAAGGGATTGCAAACTTTATATCAGGAACATTAACTAAATCTCGGTGGATAGGCATCCTACAGAAGATGTAGAGACGATAATCCCTTGGGGATATTTCCCCGCGCATTCAGGTTTATTGTTGCTGTAGAGTCACATTCGCTTGGTCAAGCTAGAAATTTATCAATCGACTACATCCCATTAAGTTGAAGTCATAATGACTTTATTATTAATCTTATAGTAAATCTCAAGAAGAGTAAAGCCTAACAGGTATTAAAGAAAAATAAACATTGTAACTATTACTATGATGACTTAGCTAGCCCTCAAGTGAATGCTCATCAGTATCCGGATAACCGAAGTCTAGATGGGGTACATTCCACATTGAGTGTTTATATGCTGTCTTGATGTGGGGAAGTTGGGAGTTACGAGTCGTGAAATGTTGAGTTATGAGTTAAGAAAATTCAAAATAATTGCCTTTGGCACGCTTACGCGAACAAAACTCAAAACTGAGAACTCAAAGTAAGCCAGTAGCTGTAATGGTAATGACAGGATAGGAGCTAACAACTTTCTGATGACAGCTAAAAATCTTAGCGTTAACAAAAGCTTATATATTACTATACTGTTAAGATACATTAAGATTTCCGTAATTCCACGAATTAAATTTGTGGATATATATCTTTAGATAGTTGTATATATCTTGAAATAATAAACTGGTGAGATTGAGGTAGATGAAAATTCTCGTTTTGACTTGGGAGTTTCCACCTCGAATTGTTGGGGGAATTGCCCGCCACGTAGCGGAGTTGTATCCAGAACTTGTCAAGCTTGGGCATGAAATTCATTTAATGACAGTAGAATTTGGGCAAGCACCTTTATATGAAGTTGTAGATGGAATTCATGTACACCGCTTACCAGTAGCACCAGCTAACGACTTTTTTCACTGGGTAGTGAATTTTAACGAGAGTATGGGGCATCATGGAGCGAAACTGATGCTAGAGGATGGTCCTTTTGACATCATTCATGCGCATGACTGGCTGGTAGGAGATGCCGCGATCGCCCTTAAGCATAACTTCAAAGTTCCTTTAATTGCCACAATCCATGCAACTGAACACGGTCGTCACAATGGCATTTACAACGATATTCAGCAGTATATTGACGGCAAGGAAAAGCTATTAGCATACAACGCTTGGCGAGTGATAGTGTGTACCGACTATATGCGTCGAGAAGTTGAATGGGCGCTACAAACTCCTTGGAACAAAATTGATGTTATCTTTAACGGTATTCGTCCTGAGAAAAAGCGTCACCATGAATTTGATGCGATGAACTTGCGTCGCCAGTTTGCCGAGGATGGAGAAAGTATTGTGTACTATGTAGGTCGCATGACCTATGAAAAAGGTGTTTCAGTGTTACTCAATGCCGCTCCCAAAGTTTTGTGGGAAATGGAGGGTCGTGTTAAGTTTGTCATGGTTGGTGGTGGACATGTTGACCACTTGAAACGCCAAGCGTGGGATTTAGGCATCTGGGATAAGTGCTATTTCACAGGTTTCATGAGTGACGAACCACTCAATAAATTTCAAACAATCGCAGATTGTGCTGTATTTCCCAGCCTCTACGAACCTTTTGGAATTGTCGCATTAGAAAGCTTTGCCGCAAGAGTTCCTGTCGTAGTCTCTGATACAGGTGGTTTACCAGAAGTTGTTCAGCACACGAAGACTGGGATTGTGACTTGGACAAACAATCCAGATTCTCTTGCTTGGGGAATTTTGGAGATTTTAAAGAATCCTGGTTATAAACAATGGTTGATTGATAATGCTTACGAAGATTTAGAGCGACGGTTTAATTGGTATAAATTAGCACAGCAAACAGAGAATGTTTACAATCAGGTGATAGAAGAGCGATCGCAAGTTTTTTGGATGTAGATTTCCTGCGACTGAAGTCTGGGCTACTCAAACAAGGTTTACCTGCGCACACTATAGCGATCCGAGTATTAACAAATCCGCCTCCGTGGATAAGGTTTATTAAGCTACGAATTTATTCGCCAAGCTAGCAGCAATTTTCTGCAGTATACACTGAACGAATTTGCTGGCGTATACTCATGAGAATTTTTCCTAGATGGTTTTGACCTGTTTTGTTTACACCACAACCCCAGTAATAATCAGTAGGTGAGTTTTCGACAAGGATCGTATCTCCAGTAGAAAGTAAAATCGCTTGAATATCTTTGTGTGTTAGAAATTTTTGCAAGACAGCTTCTCGCATCACAGGGATTTTGACTTGCTCCCAATCGGGACGTACTTGGCGCGTGCAATCACGTCCTAAAGCGGCTGCTTCTTCTGGAGTTTTTACTGCATAAATCACAGGAATGATTGTTGTAGCTTCTGCTGTCCCAACAAACTTTTGTGCTTGATAATAGTGCTCTACAGTTTGCCAATGTTTATCCTGTAAGAAAACTCCGTGAGGTGAAAAATTAGAAAAACAGCCATAAGGCTCATTCACCTTGTAAAAGTAAATAGTCATCTTTCACACATCTTGTACATGCCCATTATCATGCCTATAGATAGAGCAAGCACCAAATTTTATTTTTTAAATTAAGTAGCAGCAAGTACTACCAGTTAGTCACTGTTCCTTTTTAGAACGGCATTGTTAGGTAATTGAGGTGTTCAGATGGATGCGCAAGACGAGACGCAACGCTACAGCCCATTAGTTGCAGCTGGTGTTTTCCTTGGTCTAGGTTTAGGAGGGTTCTTCGATGGTATTCTACTGCACCAAATCCTTCAGTGGCATCATATGCTAAGTAGTATTCGCCCTGCTATAACTGTTCCGGAATTAGAGCTAAATATGGTTGGAGATGGTTTGTTTGAGGCGGGTACGTGGTTGATGACAATTGTGGGAGTTGTTTTACTTTGGCAAGCAGGGAAGCGTAATCATGTACCTTGGTCGTCTCGTGTTTTTTTTGGCTCGATTCTCGTCGGTGCAGGAACATTTAATCTAGTAGAGGGATTGATTGATCATCAGATTCTTGGTATTCACCACGTTAAACCAGGAGCAAACGAGTTCATTTGGGATGTCGGCTTTCTCGTTGTTGGAGCAATTCTTGTCATAATTGGATGGCTTTTCGTTCGTGCTGGGCAAGAGGCGATCGCTAAATAATCATAGATAAAAATCTATGAACGCTTGAAATGGTAATAGTGTAAGTTTTTAATCTGCTGTGTAATACTGCTACTTACAACCAAATTACGGCATTCCTACCAAATTACCGTAGATTAATAGAGTAAATACATGAGTAAGCTATCTGTCCAAAATTTGGTTACGAGTCAATACACCAAAAAAAGCCGAGATGTAGATAGTGCTACACAGGTACAACGCTGACCAAATATTATTTTGATTCTTGCAGATGATTTAGGATATGGCGATCTTGGCTGTTATGGACAGAAGCATATTAAAACACCATCACTCGACAAAATGGCGAGAGAAGAAATGTGTTTTACTGACTTTTACTCTGGCAGTACAGTTTGCGCTCCTTCGCGTTGTACGCTAATGACTGGCTATCATACAGGTTATTGCCGGATACGTAGTAACAACAGTGCAGATGATATTTTCCTACTAGCAGAAGACATTACCGTAGCCGAGATTCTCAAAGCAGCAGGGTACAGCAGTGCAATGTTTGGTAAATGGGGTTTAGGGGGAACTGGTTCTACAGGAGAGCCACATCTGAAAGGTTTTGATGAATGGTTCGGCTACCTAAATCACGTACATGCCCATGATTATTATCCTAGCTATCTTTGGAAAAATCAGCAAAAAATTTCAATTTCACCAGGTATATACTCGCATAATTTGTTTACTCACGAAGCGCTAGATTTTATTCGACGCAAGCGAGACGAGGCATTTTTCTTATATCTACCTTACACCATCCCTCATACTAATAATGAGTTGGGGGATGAGGGAATGCAAGTACCAAGTGATGCTTGGTCACAACAGCAAAAAAATTATGCTGCGATGATTTCTCTTCTAAACGCAGACGTAGGTAAAATTTTGGCATTGTTAGCAGAACTAGGTTTAGAGGAAGATACAAGAGTTTTCTTTAGCAGCGACAATGAACCACACGAAGAAGGTGGTGCTACTGCAGAATTCTTTGATAGTAATGGACTGCTTAATGGCATTAAGCGCGATTTATATGATGGTGGTGTCCGCATACTGATGATTGCTCGTTGGTTAGGAACAATTCAACCAGGGCAAGAGAATCATCAGCCTTATGGACTATGGGGCGTTGCATAATAGAAGGATGAATTGAGGCGAGTCTTGATGCAATGCCCAGAATGTCAATGGCATGGGTTTTCGAGGGATTGAACGGGTGATGGGCGTTCACCATACAACTGCGATCTACTGGGTTAAGCAGACTGGACAACATCTGGCAGATGCCTATGACCCAGACGGCATTCCCGAAGTTGGAGAACTTGATGAACTCGAAACCTTTGTCGGATCAAAAAAAACAAAATCTGGCTATGGACAGCAGTAGACCATTTCAGAGCAGGCATTTTAGGCGCTTGTGTTGGACGACCATAGTGCAAAGTCATTTAAGCCGTTGTGGTCGATTGTGGAAAGATGGAGCGTTTATCCCAGCTTCATCCCAGCAGGAGACCAGATTGTGAGTAAGACCTACATGACGCGGGTGGAAGGTGAAAACACAAGGCTTAGACACTACTTGGCGCGAGTGCATCGCAAGAGTTTGTGCTACTCGAAGTCGGAAGAAATGCTGCGATGCTCAATTCGGTTGCTACTGCACTATCTCAAATTTTGGGACGTACCGATTCCTGCCTGATTCATCTCACCATTCAGTAACACCAGAATTAGATGATATAGCCTTACACAATCAGATTAGGACGTTATTATAGGGGCAGAGGAGAGTTGAGGAAGTGCCCATGCCCGCCCCCTACAGTTACGACCTGCGCCGCAAAGGCTGGCGGCAGTGAAACACGGCGAACGCAAAAGTGCAGTGTGTCGGATGTTGAATATCAGCCGCAATACCTTAGACCTGTGGTTGAAACGCGAGGCACAAACGGGGGATTGTCGAGCGATCACCACT
>NZ_JADEWN010000136.1 GCF_015207655.1 Gloeocapsopsis crepidinum LEGE 06123
TTCGACTCACTTGATGCTGTTACAGATGTCCTTTGCCAAGGCTTGCAGGAGTTAATGCTAGCTCCTGCAAAGCTGTCTTCCATGACCTACTTCCCTCATCTGAGAATTGTTCTTTAGAACGCGGTTTAGTATTACAGCAGCATCCGTTGTGGTCAAAGTTAGATGTGGTTCAGCGTGGTAAAGTCTACACCGTAAACTATAACGTTTGGGTTGCTCAGCGCAATATTGGAGGTGCGAATCGAATTTTGGACGATCTGTTTAAGTATTTGGTTGAGGAAAACATTTAATGACACAAACAACACTCTTCATAAAATTCAGTAATAATTGCTCGAATTTCATTTGCATCAATATCTTCTCGGTCAGATTTTGAATAAATAGTCAGTAGTAAAACACTTGTAGGCGATTTATATCCCGCACTTTTCCCTTTTTGAATATTACTGTTGCGAACTCTTACTTTGTAAATAGTATAATTTTGACCAATGTTTGCAATGCGATCGCCTATAGAATTACCCGTTTGTAGTTGCTCAATTACGACTTGCGTATCTGAACGAATGTTTCGATATCGCTTGGAAAGAGCGCGTAAATTCTGTTGATATTCAGCAGTTAAATCAATGGATACCAATGGTTGCTCACTCGGCATCAATTCCTTCCCACATTTCAGACAAGGGCAAACGTTGACCCGATTTTGCTTGTTGCAAGGCTTTCCTCAAACTGGATTTAACGATGTCGATCGGAGTATCGTCGGGATCTTCTGTCAAATCTGATGTTGTTTCTGGAAGCAACACAATAACTCGAACACGTCCAGAATAAACACTTGCCTGAATTAGCTCATCCAAAACTAGATTACCCTGCGCATCAATACTACCAGTTACTTCGATAAACGAGCCAGGTTTAACATCCAAAATCCGAGTTCCCGCCACATGTTGTTTATTTTTCAAAATACCACCAGGAGATACAAAATGTGGTAACTGTTCGTTGATGACACCAGAAGAACGCATTAGAGAACTCAAGCAGGATATGGCTGAGGCTCATTAATAATGCATCTATGTACCTTCATAACAAGCCTGACCACCTGATAGTTCAGCTAAATTTTGATTCACGAGCGCAGGCAATTCTTTTGCTGAATAAAGATAGGTCAAATTAAGTAATCTTTGTGCTGTTATCATAATTTGATTTCTATCAATTCTCTCACTCAATTGAATTGGATTTAATTGCCCATTTAATACCTCGACACTTGTAGGTGCGATCGCCGCCTCAATTGCCTCTTCTAAGAACGGTTGCCACTCGTCTGATTTGATGTAATAAGACGCTTTGTTATCTTTAAGATTTAATTTCTTACTTTTCAATATCGAGTCTGAGATTGAAGCTACCCAAGAATTTGTTAATCGTTCTTCAATCTAATTTTTTATCAAATGTACAATCAGTCTCATCAAAAATGATTCAATATTACGCAAGATGGCTTGTTTACTCATCCCTTCTAGCTCATCTACCAGATTTAGAGCATCTTCATAACGCCCTTCTAAATTACTCTGTTTTAAATCAATTAATTCTTGAGTCATTGTTATTTCTACTATGTTGGTGATTAGTAATAGATAATTGGTAATCGAAATAAATATATATCCAGCATTAGTTTGTATTAAGTTTGTCTTATGTTTTTATTTATTTTGGGTAATTTTTTCTGCTCTTATTTGTAGCATCTTTAAATCAAAGTAGTGTTATCTCTATGCGTACCTATACAATCATCTGGATTGGTCAAACGGCTTCGCTTATTGGTTCCGAAATTACACGTTTTGCGTTAATTATTTGGATATGGCAGCTTACAACTGAAGCAACTCCAATTTCTTTACTTGCTTTTTTCACCGAAGTTCCAATTTTAGTAGTTTCAATCTTTGCAGGTATTTTAGTTGATCGCTGCAATCGTAAATGGTTAATGATCTTAGGAGATGCGATCGCCGGATGTTCCTCAATTGCAATCTTCATTTTATTATTAAGCAATAACCTCGCAATTTGGCATCTTTATCTCATCACAGCTGTTGCCGGACTATTTGGCTACATCCAGGGACTTGCTTTCTCTGCTTCACAAGCACTTACAGCCTATTGCAGTTTTATGAGGCACAGTAGCAACAGTGAGTAAACCAGTTTTTCAAATGCACGGGATTAATTAAATCGAGTGCAGTGGCAATGAGAAGATCAACCCTGAATGCAGTAGTTGGGG
>NZ_JADEWN010000032.1 GCF_015207655.1 Gloeocapsopsis crepidinum LEGE 06123
TTCGACTCACTTGATGCTGTTACAGATGTCCTTTGCCAAGGCTTGCAGGAGTTAATGCTAGCTCCTGCAAAGCTGTCTTCCATGACCTACTTCCCTCATCTGAGAATTGTTCTTTAGAACGCGGTTTAGTATTATTTCTCTTCGTAGATGTATCGGCTTAAGTGTAAATTTTTACCTTTTGACTATTGACAATTAATACGCTTAATTATAGGAAAAGTTATTAGTAATAGCTTGCATTAAGGGAAAGGTTGGCAAAAAGCTGCTTTTGTATTAGCTTGAGCAGTAACGAAGATCTCAAAGAGACTTTTTTTCTGATCTCCAACAGCTCACTAGCTATGGATATCTTATTTGAGACAGCAAAATTCCTTGTTTAGCTCATGTTTCCTACACCCGTTAACCTTAATTACACAGGTAAATCAGTACGAGGGTTGTAAGCTGTGGCTTTGTGCAGTTTTTCATAGAGTTCTCTTTCTTGAGAACTCAAATTTTTGGGAACGACGATTTGAATTTCTACTAATTGATCGCCGCGTTGACCTTCTTCATCGGGGTAGCCTTTACTTGCTAAACGTAGCCTTTGACCTGACTTAACTCCTGGAGGAATGTTCATTTTCACTCTACCGTCTAAAGTTGGTACTTCCACAGGAATTCCTAATGCTGCTTCACTGGGAGTAACAGGTACTTGGATAGCAATATCATTGCCTTCTAACTTAAAGAAATGGTGGGGAGACACAGTAATTTTCAGGTATAAGTCACCACCACCAAGACCTTGCTCTCGTAAGCGGATTGTTTGACCTGTAATCATTCCAGAAGGCATATTAATTTCTAGCGATCGCCCATCTTCTAAGCGAATTCGCTCAATTCCACCCTGATAGGCTTTTTCCAAGGGTAAAGTTAATTTTGCTTCAACATCGCGACGACTTGAACGTGAAGAAATTGTGTAAGCAGTTCGCGTTGTTCCTGGACGAAAAGGATCGCGAGGTGGACTACTTGGAGGTGGAGAAGAATTCTTGCCGTTTCTTTCTTTGCGACGTCCTAGTACTTGGTCAATAAAGGTATTAAAATCAGAAAATTGACCATAATCAACATCATCTGTACTACCACGGCGATCGCTCCAAGATTTTGCTCGTGCAGTTTGCTTACTCCAAAACCCTTTTTTCCAGTGACTACTGTATTCGTCATACTGCGCCCTTTTCGTTTGGTCAGAGAGAATTTCGTAAGCCTCGTTGATATCTTTAAATTTCTCCTCGGCTTCTTTATTCCCTGGGTTTAAGTCAGGATGATATTGTCGCGCTAACCGTCGAAAGACCTTCTTTATCTCCTCATTTGTCGCGTCTCTAGGTACTCCTAAAATTTCGTAATAGTCCCGAAAGTTTTGCACGTTTTGCATAGTTTAGCGATCAGCTATCAGCCCTCAGCTATCAGCTTTCAAAGTTGTCAGTTCAAACTAGTTTAATCGCCGCAAGCAGTCACAGTCGAGTGAGTTACAGCCAGTTGTCATCGTCTTCATCCCAGTTATCTTGATAAGACGGACGCGGTCTACTTGACCTGTCATTATAGGTTGGTCTGTCATTATAATATGGGGAGTAAGGGGAACGCGTCTCTCGCCTTGGTGGTTCCCAGTCATCTTCGCCAGTGAAGATACGACGAATTGAGCCAAACAAATCATCATCTTCGTCCTCACTAAAATATTGTCGAACTTCGCGGTTGAGTTCATACAATGCATCTTGGAGATCAGCGTAAGCTTGATCAATTCCTCGATCGTTTTCCTTAGCAAGATATTCGCGCAATTCTCGACTAATTGCTTCAATGCGTTGTCTGCGACTTCGTGCGAACTGCATCCCAAAGTCCAACCCAATTTCTTTAAGCTGTCTTTCTGCTTGTAAAATCAAAGCCTCAGCACGAGTGCGCTTTTCTACCTTTTCTTTCCGTTTGCGGTCAGATTGGGCATATTGTTCTGCTTCTTGAATCATTCGCCGGACTTCTGCTTCGCTTAGGGTAGAAGCACCTTGAATCGTAACACTCTGTTCGCGACCTGTCGTTCGGTCAAGGGCTGTTACTAACAAAATGCCATTGGCATCAATGTCAAATGCGACTTGAATTTGCGGCACACCTCGCGGTGCAGGAGAAATACCCGTGAGTTTAAACCTGCCCAGGGATTTATTATCACCTGCCATTTCGCGTTCGCCTTGAACAACATGGATTTCCACTAAAGTTTGGTTATTACTTGCCGTGGAAAAGATGTCAGACCGCCGCACTGGAATTGTCGTATTGCGGGGAATAAGTTTCTTCATCACGCCGTTACTTGTTTCCAACCCCAACGACAATGGCGTCACATCCAACAACAGAATATCTTTGACTTCTCCGCCTAGAATTCCGGCTTGAATCGCTGCACCGACTGCAACAACTTCATCAGGGTTGACATTTTGGTTCGGTTCTAGACCAATCATGGCGCGGACGATTTGCTGTACCATTGGCATTCGCGTACCGCCGCCAACAAGAACTACTTCTTCAATATCTGTGGGTCGAAGATTAGCATCTGTCAGTGCGCGTTTTACGGGCGTACGCAGTCGCGCCACCAAGTCAGTACACAGCCCTTCAAATTGCGTCCGCGTTAAGCGTGTTTCTAGGTGTTTAGGTCCATCTGCTGTTGCCGTGATGAAGGGTAAATTAATGTCAGTGACCGTTACGCCAGAAAGTTCAATTTTGGCTTTTTCTGCGGCTTCTGTGAGGCGTTGAAGGGCTTGGCGATCGCGTCTTAAATCAACTTCCTCAGTCTCTAAAAACTGATCTGCTAGCCAGTCAACAATTTTTTTGTCAAAATCATTACCACCAAGTTGAGTATCGCCACTTGTAGCTTTCACCTCAAATACACCATCACCAACTTCTAATACCGATACGTCAAACGTGCCGCCACCTAAATCGAATACTAGAATTGTTTGGTTTTCTTGCTTGTCTAAACCGTAGGCTAAAGATGCAGCAGTCGGTTCATTTAATATCCGCAACACTTCCAACCCTGCAATTCGTCCCGCATCGCGTGTGGCTTGTCGTTGAGAATCATTAAAGTATGCTGGTACTGTTAGAACTGCTCCAGTTATTGGTTCGCCCAAGTATCGGCTAGCGTCTTCTACAAGTTTGCGTAGCACCATTGCACTAATTTCTTCTGGCGCAAAATCTTTATCCAGACGCGGACACTTGATTTTGACGTTACCTGCCTCGTCTCTCCGTACGGTGTATGGCACTCGTTTTGATTCTGGACTGAGTTCGCCATATTTGCGACCAATAAATCGTTTAACGGCGTAGAAGGTATTTTGGGGGTTGAGAACGGTTTGTCGCCGTGCCATCTCCCCAACAACTCGCTCTCCGTCTTTGCTGAAGCTTACCACCGAGGGAGTAGTCCGCATTCCTTCGGCATTGGCAATCACCACCGGCTTGCCACCCTCCATGACAGCTACCACTGAGTTGGTTGTACCAAGGTCTATGCCGACTACTTTGCCCATGCGTTGATGTTCTCCTCGCGCGTTTTAATAAATTATTGTTGAGAACCTTTGCTGAATCAATTGTATCTTGCTAGCGAGGGATACATAAGGCAGCGATCGCGCTTTGCTCAAGCAAAAGGTATATAACACTTTAATCAAGATTGACCACGACCGCCTATTTGCCGAGTTTTTAGCTTTTTTAACAGAAGTCGTTACCTATATAGAATAGAACCTGAATTGCCCACTTTCTTGGATAAATGAAGTCTTTACAGATGTTACAGATGGAGAACAACATGCAGTTAATTTGATTGCCAAAGCGTGGTTCTGCGCTCAAGAGTCATAAATTTTCTTATCCATATCGCTTAAGCCACAGCTCAAAGCAACTTTGGTAGACGAATTTGTTACTTCGCTCGGTTATACGAGAAATTTGCTCCACCAGTTTACTCTATGAGCAGTTAAAAAATTTGGGTGAGGTCTTGTCGGATTTTTTGGTTGCTGCTGATTCGGTAACTTGATAGAACCGCGAAACGAATTGAGCAAGCTGTAACAGAAGTGCAGTTGATACTGTTATGTAAACATTTTTTGTGTAAATTCAGCCGAGAAAGTTACTTGTAGAAACGTATCAATCGCAAGTCGTACCTTGATTTCATCATAATTCTGCTGTCAGAGTTGTAGTGTACTAATCTCCTCGGTCTTCGCTTGGCAGCTACAAATGTAAAGGAATGCAAAGTATAATGAGACCGAGTAAACATCAAAACACTGAAGGTCAAATACAAAAGAGATGCGAGTAGCGATCGCTGGGGCAGGTTTAGCAGGACTTTCCTGCGCGAAATATCTCACAGACGCTGGTCACACTCCCATTGTTTTGGAAAGCCGAGATGTATTGGGGGGTTTGGTTGCAGCTTGGCAAGACAACGATGGCGACTGGTACGAAACTGGGCTGCACGTTTTCTTTGGGGCATATCCCAATATGTTGCAGTTGTTTAAAGAACTGGGCATTGAAGATCGTTTGCAGTGGAAAGAACACACGATGATCTTCAATCAACCTGAAAAACCAGGTACATACAGCAGGTTTGATTTTCCTAACTTACCCGCACCCTTGAATGGTATTGTGGCAATCTTGCGCAACAACGACATGCTGACTTGGAGTGAAAAAATTGAGTTAGCAAAAGGTTTGGTTCCCGCGATGCTGCGAGGGCAAAAGTATGTAGAAGCGACAGATCAATACACTTTTTCTGAATGGTTGAAGCAGCAAGGCGTCAGCGATGAGGTACAACAAGATATTTTTATCGCTGCGTCCAAATCGCTCAATTTTATCAACCCAGATGAAATATCAGCTGTCGTATTGTTAACAGCTTTAAGCCGCTTTCTCCAACAAAAAGATGGCTCAAAAATGGCATTTCTTGATGGTTCACCAACCGAACGTCTGTGTCAACCACTGGTAGATTACATCAGCGAACGTGGTGGAGAAGTCCATGTAAATGCGCCCTTGAAAGAAATTTTGCTCAACGCTGATGGTAGTGTTAAAGGCTATCTGATGCGCGGGTTAAATGGGGCGGAAGATTTTGTCATAACGGCTGATGCTTATGTCTCAGCGATGTCTGTTGATGTTGTTAAAGTCTTATTACCAGAAATCTGGAAGCAAAATGAGTATTTCCAACTTTTGGAAGGACTTGAAGGAGTACCAGTTGTTAACTTGCAATTGTGGTTTGACCGCAAGTTGACCGATATTGATCAATTGCTATTTTCGCGATCGCCACTTTTGAGCGTTTACGCGGATATGAGTAATACCTGTCGCGGGTATGCCGATCCTGACCGCTCGATGTTGGAATTAGTTCTTGCTCCTGCCAAAGATTGGATTAAGAAGTCTGATGAAGAAATTTTACAAGCAACGTTGGCAGAGTTAGAAAACCTCTTTCCAGCACACTTCGGTGGAGACAATCCGGCAAAGCTGTTGAAATACCACGTAGTCAAGACACCACGGTCAGTTTACACAGCAATACCAGGGCGTCAAAATTACCGCCCTACCCAGCAAACTCCAATCAATAATTTTTATCTTAGCGGGAGTTACACCATGCAACCATATCTAGGTAGCATGGAAGGTGCCGTACTTTCTGGTAAGCTGACAGCGCAGGCAATTAATGCAGCCCATCAGTCGGCAAATTCTCATAGCCTGCAAATGCAAAACATCCAGCCTGCAACGAATGCTGCAACTGCCTGATTCTCTGTGCATGAAAAAGCTCGCATCTGTGGAGGATGCATACCAACTTTGCCGTCAGATCATGGCAAAGTATGCCAAGACCTTTTATCTCGCCACACTGCTGATGAGCGAGGAAAAACGCCGTGCTATCTGGGCAATCTATGCCTGGTGTCGCCGTACTGACGAGTTAGTCGATGGTCCAGCTGCTGCTATGACAACTCCTGAAACATTGGAACTATGGGAGCAGCAACTAGAATCCGTGTTTGCGGGACATCCCGTTGATGACATGGATGTTGCTTTAGTCGATACTATCCAGCAGTTTCCAGACTTGAACATTCAACCGTTTCGGGACATGATTGCTGGACAACGAATGGATCTGTATCGAAGTCGTTATGAGACGTTTGAGCAGTTAAATCTTTACTGTTACCGAGTGGCGGGAACTGTAGGTTTAATGTCAACTGCTGTTATGGGCATTGAACCGGCAAAGACGACAGCCGCATGGCAGCAAAATCAAGCACCGCACGATCCGACTCCAAAAGCGATCGCCCTAGGAATTGCCAAACAACTCACGAATATTCTGCGGGATGTGGGCGAGGATGCCCGTCGGGGACGGATTTATCTGCCTCTAGAAGATCTCAAACGTTTCAATTACTCTGAAGAAGAGCTATTTCAAGGTGTGGTAGACGATCGCTGGCGAGAACTGATGCGCTTCCAAATTGGGCGGACACGACAGATCTATGCTGATGCGGAAACAGGAATTAGTTACCTATCACCTGATGCACGTCTTCCGGTATGGGCAGCATTGATGCATTACAGTCAAATTTTGAGTGTTATTGAACGCAATGACTACGACGTGTTCCGCCAACGCGCTTATGTCACGCAGGTGCGAAAATTACGTACATTACCAATTGCGTGGTTGCGATCGCAGGCACTTTAGTTAAGAGCTAGCGGTTAGGAAAATATATCTTAAAATCGACTTCTAGCTTTTGCTTGTTGCCTTTAAGTGTGATAATATATTGTTTCGTGACCCTGGAGAGGTGGCTGAGTGGTCGAAAGCGGCGGATTGCTAATCCGTTAAGGATGTCAACATCCTTCGAGGGTTCAAATCCCTCCCTCTCCGTATTTCAGCGTTTTATTCCAAAAGTAGACTTATCCCGTTTGGAATAGTTTTGACATAAAGTTTTACTTTGTCGAGGCAAAATCTCTGTTTTTGGTTCAAACATTTGACTTACTTTTGGAATAACTTGATCAGGTTGCAGATATTCGATCGTCACTTCAATTTCGGGTTGTTCCTCTTCTTCGTCCTCGCTGGGTTCATCTTCTTTAATAAAATAGAGTTCTTCTTTAGCTCTGGTCAGAGCAACATACTTTAGATTCTCTTCTTGGTCTTTTTCCCAGTCTTGCTGATTTGGATATTTTAAAGGCAGTTGATCGGGACGCAAGATAAATACTCTTTTCTCCTCTAACCCTTTGGCGCGGTGAACAGTACTTAGTACAACTGAACTACGGACGTCCGAAAACAATTGTTCAATTTCTTGGCAGAATTGCTCAATGTTCTGACTATTAAAAGACTTGTAACAGATCCAGATGCCATCAAGGCGATCGCACAAAGACTGTTGCTGGCTTTCGCTATTTTTACGTTGTGCCAGCTTAGCTATTTTGGTTTCTTTGTACTCCTCTAGAAATTTGCCGAAGTGTTCAAAATCGAAATCTGGATCTGATCCAACTTCTCTGACGATCGCTGTAAGTGATTTCCCGATATCTCGACCTCGAACCCTTGCAGGTATTCTTTGCGCAATCAATTCGATACACAAGTTGATAGCAGGGGCTGTGCATCGCGAGACGACTAGATCGCCTTCTCTGATTATCTTTGAAACTTTTGTTCGGGGAATGTGTCTGACAACGCCCTCTATAGCGTTTGGCGCAGCTTCAATCTGCGGTACTAGTTTCTGAGCTAGCTTGATGTGTTTTTTTGGGCAACGGTAGCAGATGCTTAGAGGCAGAATCGTAGCTTGCGTTTTTTCAATGATCTGATCAAAGGAATCAGAGCTTGCACCTGCAAAACCATAAATCGCTTGATGGCGATCGCCTACAAATAGTAGTCGCCCACCGCTGCCACGCATCTTTAAAACAAGGTCGAGTTGTGCTGGTGAGAGATCCTGACACTCATCAATAAAGATCCACTCTTGTTTTGAAGGTGTTAAGTTCCACTGGTAAGGCAACCAAAGCATATCGTCATAGCTAATCGTTGCACTGTCAGCAGCCATTCTTTCCCCATCACGCAGGAGAGAAACAAGAGGATAATGCAGCGTCCTCAAATCAAGCGAATCATCCAAGCAATTAAAGTGCGCGATCGTTGCTTCCACTGCGTCGTAATCATGAAATGGTGTTAACGTCACCATACAAAAATGTGCTAATTGCTTGAGTTGATTAGCAATAAAGGTCGCAGTTGGTGGATCTTTTGGTTCCTTGGTGTCTCTATTTTTAGATCGCGCCCACTGTTTGAGAGCTAATTGATAGCGCGAAAATAATCCTTCTGCAATCTCCTTGGCGTAGTCTCTGGCAATGTCGGTGTATTTATGTTCGTCAACGATCGCGTTACCCAAGTGATTGCGGATCGTACTCATTCCGATCGAGTGAATCGTTTTACAAGCCATTGATTTACCGATGCGCAGCTGTAGTTCTTTGGCAACGTGCTTATTGAAGGCTAAGAATGTTGCTTTCTCGGAGCGGAGCCGTGACGCGGCTTCTACAAGCGTTGTTGTCTTTCCACTTCCTGCATAGGCTTCGATAACAGCATCGCCACGTCCGTTTGTTACCCAGTCAAAAATAGCGGTCTGATATTTGGATGGAGTAAACATTGAATGTCCTCCCTCGACAGCAATATTTTACTAGTACGAGCGCATATTTCAGGGAAAGACATTGACAACAAGGCTTGCTTACTGCGATCGCATCGATCGCTTTATGTCAACAACGGAAGTTTACAGGTTGCGGTAAACTTCGCCATCGTTGCGTTTCCCTACCCTAAAAACTTCGACAATTTGAGATTCTTCATCAATGGTGTACAAAATGCGATATTCACCTTGATTGACGCGGTAGCCCCCAGGGTAGCCTTTGAGTGCTGCGCAATCTTGAGGCTTGGGATTGCCTTGAAGTGAAAAGATTTTTTTGGCAACTTGGGTAAATTGTTTGGCTTGGAGATTGAATAAGTCTTTTTCTGCTGTCTTAGCAATCCGCAATGCGTACCGCCGTCCGTGTGTATCTGACTCGCTCATTCGCCTCGACTAGCAATAATTGACTCTAACGTCACGAAGCCGTCGTTTTGTTCGACTGCGCGGCGTAATTCCATTGAATCAATTGCATCTTCTAGCGCTTCCAAACGATTGAGATCCTCAAGGCTGACAATTGCAGCTACAGGTTTACCGTGGCGCTCTAACAAAATTCGCTCGTTTGCATAATTAACGCGATTGATTAGCTCTGGTAGGTTGTTGCGAGCTTCACTAACGTTGGTTTTTGTCATTAGCATACAAAGTGTATGTTTTGTACAAATTATACACTAATTGCTGATGCGATCGCTTTTATGCTTAGCTGCGTGGTTGAATTCTAAACGCTCCGCTAACCACATCTTGATAAGTGATTGTCGTGTCACTCCTAATCGCTGTGCTTCTTGATCGAGCGCGTCGATCATCCATGCGGGGAAGTCAACGTTTACTCGCTTGAGCGAATAAGCAGGACGTAACGCCTTTGATAGCTCTAAAAATTCTGTAACGTCTTCTCCAGAATCAAACTTTTCGTCAAACTCACTTGCCTTCATAAATTGCTACCTCTTCGGATCTAGCACGACGTACTGAAATGATGCGTATTTTGTAACCGCGATAGGTCATGACTGCGGACCAACACTTATCAGCAATTCTCCCAATGACTAAATATCGTGGTTCGTCGGACGTTCTTGCTGGAATTTGAATGCGATTTGTATCGCTCCAAAGAGCTTGTGCTTCTCTAAAGTCGATGCCGTGCTTTTCTTTGTTTGAACAACTCTTATTTTTGTCAAATTCAAAGTCCAATTTGAAAAGTATAGAAACAGCATAAAAACTATACCGTAATTATACTTTTCAAAAGTGCTTATGGTTTAGCATCTGGCGTTACAGGACGTAACCAATTGACCTGAGCCTCCCAAGCACGGCTTACACCAGGAAAGCGAATATCGGCTAGATGTATTGTCTGTCCGTACTTGTAGCCTTGCTTAAGGCGGGTAATTGTGCCGATTTTGCCGTGGTACTTGGAGCCAGGGCAATCGATTTGCACTTGATCGCCTATTTTGAAAGTGTGATTATTCTGATTTTGATCAGCAAAATTTTTTGTTGAGTTGTCTACAGAAATACCTGCATTCCCCTGTATAAGTGCATTTGAGCCTGATGAATTGGTTAGATTGGCATTGTTGGCAGAACCAACACTTGAAGCACTCGGTGAAGCAAAGTGAGGCAAATGGTGAAGCAACGGTGAAGCTGGAAGTGGCTCAGGGAGCGGCGGTGAATCTGGGATGCAACAATCTACTAGCTTTTACATACTGATCGCTTTTCCGATATTTTTGTCAAATTCAAAGTCCAATTTGAAAAGTATAGAAACAGCATAAAAACTATACCGTAATTATACTTTTCAAAAGTGCTTATGGTTTAGCATCTGGCGTTACAGGACGTAACCAATTGACCTGAGCCTCCCAAGCACGGCTTACACCAGGAAAGCGAATATCGGCTAGATGTATTGTCTGTCCGTACTTGTAGCCTTGCTTAAGGCGGGTAATTGTGCCGATTTTGCCGTGGTACTTGGAGCCAGGGCAATCGATTTGCACTTGATCGCCTATTTTGAAAGTGTGATTATTCTGATTTTGATCAGCAAAATTTTTTGTGGTATTGCCTAAAGTGATATCTCCTGATCCAGTATTCAAAGCTCTATTTGCTGAAACAACGTTCAAATAAGCGTTTGGGCTGTCAGTTGAGGTCAGGGGTGAATTGTCAGCTGAGGCACTGCATAAGTCACCAGCTGAGGCACTGCATAAGTCACTAACGCTCTCAGGGAGCGCAGCTGAGGCAGCTAAGTCACTATTTTGTATCTCCCATCGCTGATTCACGATTTTAATTAATGCCGAGCGTTCTTCTACTGATAATCTCTCAATTTGCTGAAAAATGTAATAAGAAGTAGCTGAGAGTGCCTTATGCGGCTCAGCTGCGCTTTCTGTAAGGGCTGGTGACTTATGCAGTGCCTCAGCTGGTGACTTATGCAGTGCCTCAGCTGTAAATCCAATTCCTGATAAATAAACTTGTCCTGTATGAGATCCACGAGTGTAATCAGTCTCTCTTTTGGTTTTAGGAAATATCTCTTGAAACCTCTGACAGACATCTTTTGATACTTTTACAAGCTTGTCTCCACGCCGTGAAGGTTCTACCCAGTCTCGCTTTGTGTCTCCTTTACTATTTGTTGTAATTGTCAAGAAACCATTATCAACGTACCACTTGAGCAAACTATCGTGTAGCTCCCCCATATAAACCCGACCACCAGGCTGATAATCAAGTCCCACATCCTGACAGAAAGCCCACAAGTGATTTGTATCGCGCTGAATATCGCTCAAAGCCTTATCAGTGCAGCTGTAATCGATTCCCTCACGCGCCACTACTGGCAACGCTGCCAGCATCTTATTAAGCAGCGAGGGGCATATTTCCTTTCTAATGAATTCCGGATCGTATCTAAATCGCGGATCAGCTTCTAATTCTCCTTTACTCGGATCGGCATTCTGCTTAAACGTCTTGTTGAACGACAATACAGCCCAACGTGATTTAATCGCCTCTAGCGACGCTTGCAAGTTGGGCGCGTCGTTGATATTAAAGAAAAACACTGCTACTGGTGTGGTTGAGTATTCAGCGATATTTTTATGCTCAACATCTAGCGGATCGCCCGTCACTACCTTTTTGAGCGTTTGCAGATTATCCAACTGATTGAAGTTTGAATTTTCTGATGACCACGAGACACGAGCGCCTTCTAACTTCGCTAACGGAAATTTACGCCCCTGGTCATACATCACAAAATCATTAATCGTCGCACCCACAACACCGATGCTGTACAACTGCAACACCGTTTCTCGTAAGGCATCCTTGCCATTGTTGCCGCCTCCCTTACACAGTAGCGCCCTGATCCGTTGCCCTCTTAGGCTGCGAATTTTATTCAAATCCAAACTTGCCGCCAAAGTGCGAATAAATATTTCTTGCTGCTCTGATTCAAGACAGGCAAGGAGGCGATCGCAATTACTTGGATCAGCATTCGGATCGAAATTAAACTGGCTGCAATACGTGTAAGGAATATCAGGACTGTGTGGCTGCAACTGCCAGCGAGGTTTATTCCCCTCCCACTCAATCACTAATCTGCCATTCAAACAATTAATTCCTGGAGGATTGATCCGGCTCCGAGCAATTCCGAAATCAATTAGCAGCCAATTGTAGATATTCTCAACGTGCGTCGCGGTGGCATACTTATATTCCCAATCGTAGCTAGTCATCACTGAGGTAGAGGCACACCACGCCGCTATTCGCCGTTTCTCCTCATCAGCATCAGCTAACTCGTAATGCGTACCGATCCACTTATACAAATTCTTGTTATACGAAATCCACTGCGTATTGCTGTACAGACAGCGCTTTGCTTGCAAAATGTAATTATCTTCAGCCGGTGGCACATACAGCGTTTCTTTGTCGCTAAAATCGCTTTTAGAAAGCGATTTACCGCGTGGGGTAATAGGATAAGCTGCTTTCCACTCTTCAAACGTCATAGCTTCATCTACAAGCTGCTTAAATGCTGCTTCACCATGCACAACGATAAAATCATCAATTCCCTTCGTTTCTGGTGGCAAGAGCAGCACTTTAACCACAGATCCTTGGGCTGAAATTAACCGCCCCAACTTATCAAGTGCCTTGCAAACATTCGGATTCAAAAATAAATCAGAATCAAAAGCTAGGACAATCGTCCGCCCCACAGTACAGAATTGCGCTAAATCCTTCTTGAGCCTTCCCTTGCGTTGCCCATTCGTTACTCCTGGCAGTGAAATACACGCTTCCCCACAAGTCAATGCTGCGCCTGCCTTCTTAGCTCCCTCAGTAATCAATACTCTTGTACTAGGAGTATTCAGAATAGTCAGCCAATAATCCGGCTCGCCAGTATCGAGAAACAGCGGTGATGTTTCGGCATTACTCGCATTAAAGTATTTCTGATAATCAGGAGATCCATCGCGCTTAAATTTTGGCTTCCCGTCCTCATGACGATGAACTGGGGTATCAGGTTTAAATTGGCTTCCCTCATAGGTAATTTCTCCTGTTTTTGGATCTACTCCCGTTACTGACCAGCCTGGCCCGTGTTCCCAGTGCTGCCAGCGATGTTTTGTATTGCGATTGAGCAATTCATCTATTTCGCAAGAATCGACGAGCGATCTAATATTCCGTGAAGTAATTTGAGGAGATACCCCACTAGAAATAACCCACTCATCAAAATGTTCGCGGTGAATATGGTTAGGGCAGATATCTTTATACTGGCTCATTTACTTACCCTCCATGCTTTGTAGAGATTGCATTTCGAGGGTTGTAGTCTGGGTGACTACCTTACAGCAAAATATTGTTGTAGAATCCATATGTGATTTGAATTACTCCTTATTTGTGATTGGTTAGTACCCGTATCCCAAATGGAGTGAAAACAACGAAGCCAGCGCATCTAGGTCGTCAAACTCTGTCAGCGCTGGCTTTTGCTTTTTCTACACTCCAAATTAAATCAGGTAAGTAGTGTGCCCGATAACGGTAAAAATACGTAAAATTGGCACTGAGCAGATACAAGCTATTAAATCCTAAAGGCTGCTACGGATCAAGATCCTTCCAGTGAAGTATATATCTAATGATTTTGGGAACCAGTTAATTCTCGTCATCAAAAACTTCATCTTCTTTCTGTAATTCTCGTACTTTTCGCACAACCCGATCGTACATAGCTATTACAATTTCTGGCTCTACATTATCTCCAAATATTTCTGTAGCAGCAGATTGTAAAAGATTCAAAGTATCAACTACGTATATGCAAGAATCTTTAACGTATTCGGGAAATTGCTACAACTGGAGACGCTGTTCATATTTACTCATTCCTTTCATATGCGATCGCCATTCCTCTAAATATCGAATATCTTAGATTAGAAGAATTGAGATATTCCAAAATTGGCAGAACCAACACTTCAGCAAGTATTCGGTGCAGGTGCTACACAAGATGCAACTACACTCACAATTGCAAAAGCAGATTTAGCAGCAGTAGGCTTAACAGCAAGCGCTACCAACACAGCAGAATCATTAATAGTAGGAATTCTTTTGCTTGCTAAAAATACACTTACAGCAGCAGCTTTAGATAGTAATCCAGATCAATCAATATCAATTGAAGATAGCTTTGATTCTTTAGTTACTAGAAACAATCAAACTTTCCGTCAAAAAACATACTCAGTCAATCTCCAAAAGCTTGATACTGCTAGCACAATAGATCCAGACGATTATTAACTATGGCGATCGCAATACGTACTGATAGCTTTGTTGCACCATCAATCACGCAACTAAGCTTGTTTAATGCTATTAAACAAGCTTTTCAGAATGCAGGTTTTGTAACTCCGTTTGATGATTACACAAGCGGCACAGATCGCATCGTTGTTTATGCAATAACACTCGATCCATCAAAAACCTATGGTACTACTTACTTAAGAATTCGCTTAACGTCAAGCTTAGTAATTGGGCAGCAGATTTTAGCAACATGGAATACATCAAATAAAACAGGAACTGACGCCAGTTCTGAAGTAACTTATTCTGCAATTGCAACAAACAACCAAGTTGATTTTGTGGCACTTAATGCCACGCCTGAATTAAATATAGTAATGCTAACGCAAGGCTCAACGGCGATCGCACTTGGATCGATATCGCCTGAAAATAAGCCTAGTTGGTGGAATTTAGAGGCATGGAATTATTGTTTTATTCCCATAGGGAATACTTTTGCAACTTGTCGATCGACTACAAATAATCCTTATGGTAATAGCAGTCATGATACCAGTTTAAACATCAGTAGAATGGGAAGTGCAAATAATCAAACAAACCGACGTGATATGCTTCCTGGAATTATCTTGTATACGCAATCAAATCGAGGAATTAGTGGCAGAACCTCAGACGATCTAGTTATGGTTGCTGCTTCAGGAACTACTCGTTATGATACGCTGCAAATTCCAGGCGATAGCAAACAGTATCTAATTATCGATCCGTCGGTAGGAGGCTTAGCAGTAAGGATTAGTTAATGGCTATTTTCTCAGGTCAAGAGAGTAGAGGTTTTAGCTTCCCCAAGCAAAGTGTTGTGATAACTTCAACACAAATTACTAATGGTTTTGCACAAGTAAATCAAACAAGTTTAAGCACTAATTATTTTGAATTTACAAATCAGGGAATTTACCAAGATTATCTATCAACTTTTTCGCGTTTTTTTGGAGTTAACGCGAAACAAGACAACAATTATTTATACATCAACAAGGCTGATTTAGCAGCACTAACAGCAAATGCCAATAATACAGCAGAATCACTTTTAATAGCCTTGCTACTTCAAATTAAAGAATACGAGTCAAACTCGCTACTATCCAGCGTAGTAGTTGAATATTGGAAAACTCAATTTATTAAACTTCAAGATTATTCAATTATCCTGAATATTTTTGTTGTTAAATTATATGCTTTAGTAAAATTTATTAATTATGAATCTCAAAATGCTAGTGAGCCAATCACACCTAACAATATAATGGATTGATTTATGTACTGTTCTGGCCATAACAAAGCTATTGTTACTTATAAACTAGGCAGCACTGCTAAGCAAGTTTATGAAACCGATAAAACACCTATAGAAGTTACAGCTTATCAAAAAAGAGTAGCAGCTACAAACTCATTTAAAAACGAAGGGTTTGGAATTAATTTTTACAGTCCTAATAATAGAAATTGGGTTACGTGGATAGTTCATGATTATGCTTTTTACCCTATTGAAAATTATGCATATCCTGCCATTTCTCCTTGGTTTTGTGATAGGTTTGATTTTAATAGAAATTCATCGACAAAAGAACTATCAGGACCTAGTATAGCTCTTGATACTCTTACTATACTTCCTGATTTAAAATGTCCTAATCCACTAACATCTCGTTGTTATATAGAAATCAAACACAAAGGATTAATTATATTTCAAGATCAAGGCGATTGTCCCGCTACCTTCACAGTTCAATGTGGCGATTGTCCTGAAGACACAATTCGCTGTAAATGTAAGGAGTATCCTGGCTATTGTTGTTTACCTTGTAAAGATGTAGCAGGGAAAATTAATAATATAGTAGTAAGGGCTTAATATGGCAGATTGTAGTGAAATATATGCGGCGATCGCCCGATTAGAAAGAAAGATTGATTCTATCCCGCGCGTCAATGAGCAGGCAATTATTCAGAAATCAGTTAATCTCTCTAAAAGCGCACTGCTACCAGAATTTGCCAAGTATGCCCCACTAGCTGCATTTGGTGCAGTGCAAAGTAAAGTGAATCTTTTAGGTGGAAAAGTCAACGTATTAGGAAATAGTTTGGACGGGCTAAGATATACAACTAATCAATTAGGGTCAAGGGTTAATGTAGCATCAAAAGTAGCCAATAATGCCAAGGTAGCGACAGATAAATTAGGGCGTAATGTCATCGATCAAAGTAAAAAATTAGGCGAGCTTGGCAGTAAGTATGTGAAGCTCGATCAAAAGATGGGGGGATTACTCTCAAAAATCAATCAATTAGGATCTAGATTAGGGAATTTAGCTCAAAGAATACTGCCTTTATTTAATTTAATTGGAGCAGTTGCAGGGCTTTACGCACTGTATGCTACATTGCGCGTTGTATTCCCTAGATTAGATGCGCAAGATCGCGAACTGGATGCACAAAGACAAGCGCTATCTGATAATTTATCAGCTGCGCATCGCGGCATAAATCTAGCGCGTGCTGCACAGCGTACTGCCGATGACGCACTGAGTAGATCCAAACAAACAGCCTATGAGCTAGTGGGAGTAAGAGCATCTGCTTACGCAGCACAGCAAACAGCTAATGATGGCGTAGCTACAGCTAATCGCGCTAGAGGTGAAGCAACACAAGCACAACGCACAGCAGACGCTGCTAACTCTAAAGCTAGTGACGCGGTGAATGCACTACCTGCAATCAAATCTAGTACAGCCACAGCACAACGCACAGCAGACGCTGCTAACTCTAAAGCTAGTGACGCGGTGAATGCACTACCTGCAATCAGATCTAGTACAGCCACAGCACAACGCACAGCAGACGCTGCACTTGAACAAATCTCATCAATCAGATCCACAGCACAAAAAGCATCTAATCAAGCAGCTCAAGCGCTTAATCAGCAGCCTAAAACTGGTCTCACAACTACACCATCTACTGGAATAACAAGAAGCGAAGCAGAGCTAACACGCTTCATTAATACAACCGTTCGGCAGTCAACAGGAATTACAGCAGAACAAGCTAGAGCAGAACAAATTAGACAACAGCAAGTTGTCATACCTCAAATTGTTAATCAAACTATTCAACAATCACCAGTAATCCAACAGATCCAAAATACAGTTAATATTCAACAACCTACACAAAATGTCAATGCAGCAATTCAACAATCACCTACAATTCAACAACTGCAAAATACAATCAAGGCACAAGAGAAAGTGAATGAGGTAAGCAATCAAAAGTTAGATGCTGTTAGCCAAAAGATTGATAATCTTACTACCATTAATAATCAACAAACTACTTTGCTGGGTAGCATTCAAGATATTATTAAAGGAATCCAAAGAATTATTAATGGTTTTGTTGGTCAAATAAACAACTTAGTTAATCAATTTAGTATTGTAATCAATCAAATAAATGACCTAATTAACAAGCTAAATACCTTTATCCAAAATGTAAATAATCAATTAAGGAGTATTCTTAACTATTTAATTGCTGCTTTAGCAATCCTGACTTTTATGCAGCCATTAATTCCAATTATCTTAGCTAATACAGTAAGTATTATTGGGAGACTAGCTGCAATTAAAACATTCTTGGAGAAATTCGCTAAATCAATTCACCTAGATAAAGTTTTAAACGCACTAACTTTAATCGTTTCTTTGCACAATGCTGCAATGCTATCGCGTAATCTTGGTCAAACATTAGGTGATTTGACAAGCCAAGCTTTAACTGTAGTTGGAATCAAAGACGAGAACGGAGGCACTATTGATGTTAACGAAATACTGAGCAAACAAACTAATGCATTCTTTGAATCAATTCTTGGGGCGGAAGTTTGGGCAGGAATAAAGACAAGCTGGATTAAAGCTAATAATATCCTTGCTAGCGCTTCTCAAATTATGTGGACAGTACGCAGTCTATTTGATTCAGGGAGAGAGATTTTAGAATGGACAGCTGAAAATACAGGTAAAATTGGCAACGCATTAAAACGCTTTCGAGTAGTTGGGGAGAATGCTTATAAATGGATGCCAGAACGAGTAACAGCAACTAATGCTTGGGCGCTGAAAGTAGACAGAATGCGTGAAGGTATTGATTCATTAGATGATGCTGCAAGTAGCCTAACGGGTGTATTAGGAGAGGTGCAGAATATTCAATCAGAATTCGGAGAATTGCAAGAACAGAAGCAACAATTTGAGAATAATTTGAAAGAGTTCACACCTAAAGATAGAGAAGATAATGAACCTGTTAAGCAAGCTGTAGCAGCGGGTAAAATAGCCAGTAAAGCACCAGAGGGCATAGAAACAGTATTTAGAGGAGAAGGAGAATCAGAAGATGCCGGAACCTGATAACTTTACACCTCAAGAACAGCTACAAGATACAACTAAAAGAGTTGCAAATAGGATAATTCGTGAATACTTTAAAGATGTTATTTCACTCGAAAATGATTTAGATCTAACGACACCTCGACAAGCGCTATTAAAAGCTTGCTTGCATAGAGAAGATGATTCATTACTGTTAACTATTGCGCGAAATCAATTGTTTAGTCAGTACACTACTTATACTCGCGATCAATTTCCGATTGTTGCTGGATCTTTGCTAGATGAAATTGATGCAAGCGTTACTTACAAGCCTAAAATTACTTTAGTTTTTAGAGAAGATTTAGATGATGTAGAAGCTGGCTATAAACCCGTAGAGATGGAGACTAGTTGGAGGCTAGTAAATGAAACAAATCAGACGATTACAAAAACAGAATTAACAACAATTGCTAATAAGATTAAAGCTAATTTCGGCACAGGTGGCGGGTATATTTTCAGAAAAGGTAGAAAACTTGTTTACTACAAGAAAAAAACACAGGGTTATCAGTTTCAATTATTAGCTAGAGATTTAGCGACTGGAAAAGATTTAATTAGAGAAATACTTTCAATGAATGGTCATAGTTTAGAAAGTAAAGCTCTATCAGTATCAGAAGTAGATGATGAATTAGAAGCATTCCCATACAATCCAGGTACTCAAACAATATTAGGAAAAAGAAAGCCTAAGCCGCGCCGTCGTCCAATGACTAACGTTAGATTTCGCTATGCCTACGCTACTATCGCTGAATGGGGCGCTCCTGTTTATTTGTATAGTCGGAGTTACTACACTCCAGATTCACTTGTCAACTAGCAAGCAAGGAAAGCTATACTTTCCATCCATTAGCCCAGCAGAATTTCAATGCCATACTTGATTCGTTAACACGTAGTATAGAAATCAATTTATGCCAAAACCATTTTCGGATTTAGAAAAGCGTGCAATTGCGATTTTAGCCAGTGGTGGCAATCCTGCTAACTCTGCTGATCTAGAATTAGCTAGATACTGGCAATGGAAGATAAATCCTAGTAGTAGTGCGCATGATTTACCAGCAACATCAACTAGAACAACTGGGAGAAAAAAAGATCCGGTTTATTTACTTCCTTTCGCTGTAATTTTAGCAACTGATGTATTGGCTAAAGTACAAATGACACGACGTACAGCTGCAGCTTTACCTGCAAATGTAAAAACTGCGTGTGGTCATGAAGTATTAGGTTCTAAAAGCGGATATAGATTTAGAAGTTACAAGCCAGCTTATGTTTATTGGCGAACAGGAGCTTCAGAAACTTCAGATCCTAGAACTAGCCGGATTACGGGCAGAAAGTATAAAAGTGCTTTTACAGCAGGAGATGAAGGCTTTTTAGCGCCATTTGGAAAAACTGCATCGACCGACACTGAAGGGGCGAAACAGGAAGCAATTTTTGCTGCATTTCCCACCCCTAAACCAGCTTTGATCACTTTCACTCCCGAAAAGTACAGAGCTTAATTATGGACTTAAAGGAATCTATGCTTTTATGGATTCCTGTTGGCCAGGAATCCCAAGATGAAAATAATGATTTAATTCAAAAAGTGACTCAAGCTAATGGTGCTGTTTTGGATTTTTGCGATGGCATTATTAGCTTAGATGAAACTTTCCAAATAGCTGAATATTACGGTGCTGATGTTGATGATTATCGAGAAATATTAGATACAAACTTTAGATATTTGGGCGCGTGAATGTGGGATTTCACCAATACTCTAAACTGGGACCCAGTTTTAAGAAGAACCTACAACGCACAACCCGCAACAGCAGATGGCGATCAATTTATCCCTATTCCACCAATTACTACTGTCGTTGATAGCTCGATAATCATGATCGGGGCTAAAAATAGCTTGGCTAAACCGAGTTGGTACTTAGCAGGAAGTGTATCATCTCAGTTGCTCATTACGCCTAGCTCTACTACTGAATTCGTATCAGTTGTAGAAAACAGTAGGAAACGCATTGGATTGAATCGTCTCAATTTGTTTCGTTTTAACAATTACAATACTTCGCAAGTATTAATTGAAATTAATCTTGCTCGGTGGCATAAACAGATGTATTTAGAGGTTTGGAAATACTCCGGATCTATTGGCGATCTAGAAGCAGGATTAGCAAGAATCGAAAGCAAAATAGATACTTTAAATTCAGGCTAATCTTATGGATATAAATAAAGACTTTTCTTGCCCAATGAATTGCCCAAATCGCATGACGAAATTAAGTAAAGGATATTGCTTTTTATTTTCTATTTCAATTACTGCATTACTCGCTTGGCAATCTGTAGATCTTCAATATACAAAAGGTAACGGATTAGAGCTTAAAACTAGAGATGTGCCTCTAGCTTTACTACTACCATCAATGCTTTTAATCGCAGGAGCATTAGGAATAAATACAGATCCAATTGCTCAGAAACTTGGCGCTGTACTTACTGATAAACGATAATGAATCCATCCATTGAATTTCACTTATCTTTACCTTTAGCTAGCACTAAAGCACTCGCTAAAGGTTTTTTATTACTTAAATCCAATTCCAGTAGAGCGGGTATCAGATTACAAGCGACAAGCGGCTGTTCTGGGTTTCAGTATTCTGGTTCTTGGAAGTTGAAAGGGCGTGGTCCATTGCCTCCAAGTAAAGCAATTGAGCCTACTACTTGGAGCGTATCGACTCAAAGGCTTTGGCTACCACACGTTAAAGGCGTGGAGGGAAGTTTTTACGCGATCGCACCTTTTAGCGTACGTGTGGACGAAAAAACTACGAGGGGCGATTTTGGCATACATTTTGATGCGAATGTGCCAGGCAGTGCTGGTTGTATTGTGCTGCCAATACAAGATCACTGGGATGTGTTTCGTAAATGGATGGCAGATTTAGCACATCAAAAAATACAGCAAGTACCGTTGAGTGTAGTTTATACAGCACCTATGAAGGCAAAAGAAGCTGCCTAAAAACAACTTTTTAGCTTAATTCTTGAAGAACTACAGCAATGATATTATCTAGTTCTTTTTGCCATTCGCGTTTTGAGCTAATCCAGACACTATCGCATCTAAATTTGAGTTGATAGACAGCGTTGCAAATACGCACTCGCTTTTGCTTGTAAAACAATGTATCTCTGTAATGGTCTGGTGCTAAAGCAGCGTTAACTACGCAAGACTGATAGCTTTTTTGTTTTGGCTTGGGTTGATCGTGTAAGTAAGCGCGTAATTCTCTTTTATTACTGACACCGAATTTACGGTAAACCTTTTTTAAGTGGTAGTGAATATTAGGCACTGAATAGCCCATTTTTACAGCAATTTCAGCAGCATTGTAATCAGCGTAAATGAGGCGCACTATTCTTCGTTCTATTAAAGATAATGCCTCTAGCGTTTCTTCTGTAAGCATCAATCGTAGTCAAAATTTTCAGTTATGTATTCTACTAGTTTTTTATCTGATAATTTATTTAATTTTTCATAAGCTCGTCGCCTTATTTCTTTTGCCCATTCTGTAGCAGCGACGCCAGTATGTCGAGCGAGTTCTTTGCAAGCGATTGTAAATGCTATGGCTATCCAGATTGTTGTATAGGATTCTTTGAGCTTGGTCATACAAATAGTGTCCAGCGGTCGTCAATTATGCACCATCCGTATGTTTCTAAACGAAGCTTATCAAAGGTTGTCATTTCATCTTTAATAGTGCTGTAAGTTCCAAAATGAATTACATCAATGTGTGCTGATAATTCCGCATTCGGATCGTATCCACGAATTACAGCTATCCCTGTCATGAGTCGATCTATTTTAGTGATTTTCATTTGCAGCGATCGCCATTTCCAAAATCTACAGCTGTCATGATTTGAGTTTGTCACCACTTTAATTGAGCAATTTCGTTGTTTTCAATTAATTCAAAAAATGCGTTAACGATTTTTCCAAACTTAACCTCAATTTTAAGGTCTAAACATTTTTGGTAAACAGATATCGCATTAACTTGTTTGCCTTCTTTTTCAAGTGCAACTATCAAACACAACACAGCATCTTTTGTATTCTGTTGATCAAAAAGCGATCTAGCTGTATTGGTGCAGTCTTCTGCTGTGATGTAATCATCGGTATATGACATAGCGATCGCCTTTTTCAAAACCTATGGCTATAATAGCGGCGGATCGCTCGTTAAACCTTATTAAATAGTTGGTTCGGTTTGGGGTAGACCGAGCGATCTACTAACTGGGTTATAGAAGCGACGACTTTCACACACTCTCCTTTTTAGTCAAGCATGGAGCTACTGCCTCACTGTAATAGTGGGGTTTTTTATTGCATCCTCTAAAGTGGATCGATACCTATCTCTAATGCAGCATCCAACCATTTATTGATATCTGCAACCGAATCAATTTCATCTACTGACCTTCTAAGTGCTGCTTTTTCTGATTCAAATCCTGGAGAATTTAAATAGCAAGGGGCATTTATCCACAATTTTAAATAATACTGAATCAGTATGATTTGATTAAAAGTTGGTGCAGGCTGATCAGGTTCTGATCGATGATTAATATATGTTTCTATCGCTCCTGCTAACTTGCCGCTACTTTCTTGCATCCAGTACGGTGGCAATCCATTGTTTAATGTGTACATCTTTCCTCCTTAAATAAAAAAAGACTCTTACAAGGAGTTATAAGAGTCTAGTTACTTGTTACAATACCTGTATCTGCTTAATAATATTATAATCATTTTTTTGCAATTAAGGCTGTATTTCTGTAAACTTAATATCTTGTTCTAATTTAGTTATTTGTTCTCTTAGCCTTTTGTTTTCAACTGTTAGCAAGGCATTCTCAGTAATCAATGCCTTTCTTGATTTGTGATTGGCGTGTGTTGCTTCTAAATAAACTTCGATCATTGTGTCAATGCCTATCCAGCGTTGGTATTCCTTAACATGAGTTTCTACATCATGCCCCATGTATCTGGCCATGTCTGCAATCGGGATACCATACTTGTGTCCTCTGATTGCATATCCGTGTCTTAGGTCGTAAGCTCCTCTTTTCCAGTGTGGTGATTTGCGGAACTTTTTGTTTACCCAACTAACAATAGTTTCAATATTCTTGGCTCTTGTTTGGAGAGGACTGATATTTTTTAAATCAAATAATTCTACCCATTCAGGTTTTAGGGGCAGTACCTTTCTTTCTCCTGTTTTGCAATCAGAATCAACGCGAAAGATATGTAGTGTATTGCTTGAATGCGCATACTCTTCAAAATGCGGATTAATAAATATTTCTTCTGGCCTGAGTCCGTAAGTTGCTAACATCCCAAACACCCATTTTGTAGACTCATCTGGCATAGTTTCCCAAGCTTGGATAATTTCTTCATCACTAGGAATCTTGCGTTCTTTACGCTTAATTTTAGAAGGAGGACAAGCATAAGGAGTGAAATCGAATTCATATTTAATTGATTTGCAGACTGCTTTGAGTACTCGAATTAGATTGTTTCTGGTGACTGTATGTGCTTGTGTCTTTTTGATTGCTGTCAGGATTGATTGATCGTTAATTTTGGCATCTAAATCTAGCTTCTTAAATAAGTCTGCATAGGATTTATCCCAAGTACACAGAGATTTGCGGTTTTTAGATCTAGTGGTCCAATAATTTTGCTCAAAGAGTTCAACGCATTCCCTCCATGTTTGCGGTAGGGCAATCGCTTCGTTTTGTGGGGTGTAATCTTCCCAGGAAAAGCGATGCGATCGCATTAACTCATCTAAGTGAATCGCTTCCTTAAGGGCTTTTTTGATACCTTCGAGGGAAGCAAAGCATTTTAGGTGAGAGATGCGATATTGCTTTGTTCCTCGCTTACTTGTGGGTTTGTCTCCTGGTCGAGCTGGTAGTGTTGCCGTCAGTTGAATGCTGTTGGCATTTCGCATTAGGCGAACCTTAATGCCTTGCGCTTTTAGAAATTGATTAGCTTGATCTATTTCTTCAGCAATAACTTGGTGTACTAAATCGGCTTCTTGCTTTTGCTTAATTCTTTGTGCAGGGTATCGCAGATCCTTTTCTAGCATTTGGAATAATTTTGGAATAAATACTTGCAAGTACTAACTGAAAAGTCTTGCTATATAAACGATACAGCAAGACTTTTCTCTTATATAGCGGATTGCTAATCCGTTAAGGATGTCAACATCCTTCGAGGGTTCAAATCCCTCCCTCTCCGTTATCTAAGTTATCAAACTGCGAATTTTGAGTGAAGACTTAACAATTTCTCACTCTAATTATTTCAATGGTTGCCGTACAATCAAGCTCATTCCCTAATCGTAGAGAAGATACGACTGCATAAGCACAGGAGTGAGCAGATGAAAAGAATTGATGCTGTGAGAAGTCTATATCGACCTCAATGGCAAATAAAACCTAGTACCTTAGTGATTACCTTGACTGCCTTGGGTGCTGGTTTTTTGTTAGCGGCTTGTGAAAATACTCCTCCTGCGAACAATCCAGGAGCGAATAGCGCTTCTCCAGCAGCGACAACCACAACTGCAACTAGCAGTAATGATGGACTCAAGATTGGTTCGTTATTACCATCTACTGGAGACTTAGCTGCAATTGGACAGCAGATGGTAGATTCTGTCCCTTTAGTTGTCGAAACTGTTAATGCATGTGGTGGAGTTAATGGCAAGCCCGTGACACTCATTGCACAAGACGATCAAACTGATCCGCGTGCTGGTGCAGCAGCAATGACAAAACTCGCTGAAGTTGATCGAGTTGCTGGTGTCGTTGGATCTTTCGCTAGTAGTGTTTCGAGTGCTGCTGTTCCGATTGCAGTACGCAACAAAGTGATGTTAATTTCTCCTGGTAGTACTAGTCCGGTATTTACAGAACGAGCGAGTAAAGGTGAGTTTCAAGGCTACTGGGCACGTACTGCTCCACCAGATACCTACCAAGCGCTAGCCTTAGCCCAACTGGCAAATCAAAGAGGATTTAAGCGAGTTGCTACTGTAGTAATTAATAATGACTATGGCGTCGGTTTTGAACGCGCATTTGTTCAAGCCTTTAAGCAACTCGGCGGGACTGTTGTGAATGAAGCGAACCCGACGCGCTACGATCCCAAAGCAACAACCTTTGAAACTGAAGCTGCGGCAGCTTTTAATGGCGATCCTGATGCTGTAGTTGCAGTACTTTATGAAGAAACGGGTAGTTTACTCCTCAAGTCAGCTTATCAGCAGGGCGTTAGTCAGGGAGTACAAGTTATGCTGACTGATGGTGTGAAGTCGGCGGGCTTCCCTACAAAAGTAGGTAAATCGAGTGATGGCAAATATATTGTATCGGGAGCGATCGGCACAGTGCCAGGTGCTGACGGTCAAGCTTTACAAGCGCTTACGCAGCTATGGCAATCAAAAGAAGGTGGACCTCCTGGAGAGTATGTTCCTCAAGCTTGGGACGCTACTGCACTCCTCGTTCTCGCAGCGCAATCTGCTCAAGCTAACACGGGTGAAGGAATTGCAAGCAAAATTCGTGAAGTAGCAAATGCACCTGGAACCGAAGTTAGTGATGTTTGTGAAGGGTTAAGATTACTCCGTGAAGGTCAAGACATTAACTACCAAGGTGCGAGTGGTAATGTCGATGTCGATCAAAATGGTGATGTCGTCGGCGTTTATGATGTTTGGACGGTCAATGACGATGGAGAATTAGCAGTCACAGACAAAGTTAACCCGAAGTAAGTTAGAGGCGGGGAAATAGTGAGTGGTGAGTGACTAGTGACTAGTTTTGAATTTTGAGTTTTGAATAAAAAGAATTTTCTTAACTCAACACTCTAAAAGTTTTGAGTTTTGGAAAACGCAGCGTGCCAGAGGTATTAGAATTCTCAACTCTCTTAAACTCATAACTCAACACTCATAATTTATAATTCCCCGTTTTCTCTGCACCCCTGCGCCCTTGTGTTATTTAAAGGCCCAATCCGCCGAAGTTATAACCAACTCCAATGAAGAGTCCAAGATCGGTGTTATCAACAAACGCCACATTAAGCGCCGCTGTTGCTGTGAGTTGAGAGGTAATAGGAACGTCTACGCCACCTGTTAACACAGCTCCAAAAGTGCTATCTTCACCTGTGGAAATTGCTACACCTCCGCCTACGTAAGGAGCGATCGGCAAGGGATCTGTGAAAGCACCTACAGGCTGAAATGAGAAGTCGTAAGTAACAGGAACTAAAATAACTGCATTGTCCCCTAGCACAACAGAAGGACGTGTTGATAGAGTGTTTGTTAAACCAATTTTGCTAATGATTGCAAAATTACCACCGCCTAGGGCAGTGCTGCCATTATCACTCAAACCAATGTTACCAGCAACACCTATATAGCTAGAGCCACCAATTGTTGGTTGACCAGGATCAATAAGGATTTGAGCAACCTTGGAATTTTCTAAAGACGTGCTTTCTGTTGTCTGAGATGCAACTGGTGACTCTGTTAGAGGAGCAGATGAAGTCGCAGTTGTTCCAGGAGCAGGTACATTTCCTGGTGTTAGGGTAGCCAGCGTTCGTGTTTGTTGACTTTGAATTCTCTCTACTAAACCATTGCTAGATTTAGACTGGTCTACAGATGCTTCATGTGCAACAGGTTCAACAGCAGTAGTGTTCGCATCAACCGTCTCGGCATTGCAGACAGCGAAACCACTTCCAACTACAGCCATACCTGCTAGCAAAGGTACTAAAGAAATTGCTCTCAATTGGGAAGGATCGCGCTGAGCATGAGTTGTTTTCATAGTCACTCCTCAACCACCTTTGGATATATTTAATGAGAAACTTTGTACGTTTTTGGCTGACTTTTGCCAATATCTAACATTTAGCAGAGGAAACAGCAATTAGGATCTCCTAACTTGACAGATTTTTAAAACTGTGCACAGTAAGAGAAATCAAGAGCTTTATTTGCTAAAATTGTATGTTTGAGCAATAACACACACATAGTTTTTGTCTAAAAATAGACGAATTACAGAATTTAACGTTGATGTCTTATGTATGTCTAGCAGGTTGCAATTTATATGTGTTCAATTTATGGGCATCACAATACTTAAAAATGAACTAATAACAAAAACGTGCTAAATCTTAACCAATTGGATGAAGACTATTTTGTGTTTTGGCGACTCGAATACTTGGGGATGGAACCCTATTACACAGCAACGTTTTCCTCGTAATATCAGATGGACTGGGGTTTTGCAATGTCACTTAGGTAACGAATATCACGTGATTGAAGAAGGATTATGCGGACGAACCACTCTCCGCAAAGATATGTTTGAGCGTTATACCAGTGGTAAAGAGTATTTGATTCCTTGCTTAAGTTCGCACAAGCCAATTGCTCTAGTCATTATTATGCTAGGTACTAACGATTTGAAACATCGTTTTGCAGCTTCTGCATTGAATATTGCTAAAAGTGCTGGAGTTTTAGTGAAAATTGTTCAACGCAGTAAAACAGGAACTCATGGTACTGCCCCAACAGTGTTATTAATAGCACCACCACCAATAAAGGAACTAGGAGATTATGGTAGAATGTTCAGAGGAGCTGAAACTAAGTCAAAAGAGTTTGGTAGACTTTACGAAGCAGTTGCTCAAAGCTCCAAATGTGCTTTTTTAGATGCAGCAAAATATATCACTTCAAGTAATATAGATGGAATTCATTTTGATGCAAATGAACATCTAAAACTAGGTGAAGTAGTAACTGGTGTAGTCAGAGAGATTTTTCAGAATGAACCGATATCGAGTTAATTTAAAGACCTCGTTCTTGATTAATTACAGTAATAAAAGTAATAGAAGTTTGCTATATGTAGTAAATATATCTCAATTAATGAACAGACAAGATACATACCACATATTTACAATCTAATACAGTCAATCTACTCTACTTGATAGAATTAAAATTATTTTAATTAGTAACTAATAAAATGAATTTGTTATAGCTATTAAGTTAATTTATTTATTTACGTGCTTTTGATTAGTTTTTTTTAGGGGAAGACTTTTAGCACCAAAAGATAATTGCTCTTGACGTATTTTTTGTCTCAGCTGTTGGTTGATTGTGTGACGACGTAAATAGCGGATTAGAGGTATGGAAACAAAATAACAAGCGATCGCACAGAGTAACCCAACAACAAAGCAGCCAGTAAATAGTGCAACTATAAACTCAGTACCTACCTCTACAAATGTCTGCCAATCTGCTATTGCTTCAGTAGTAAATGTTAAATCAAAATTGAGCAGCCAACGTCCAGTCTGAAAATTAAACAGCAAAATTGGCACATAAGTCAGCGGGTTACTGATCCAGGTACCTGCTGCTGCCATTAGCTTGTTACCCTTTAGTAAAGTTGCTAATGCTACTCCCACGATGGTTTGCAGCCCAAATAAGGGAAATAATCCAGCAAATACGCCAGCAGCTAAACCTCGTGCAATGTATCGCGGAGTTCCTCTGACATGTAGTATGCGCCAAGAAAAACTGCGAACTTGTCGTATCCAGTGCCATCTAGACTTCTTCACTATTGCTTTGACTTCATCAAGTAGATGTAGCTCTATTTTTGGTATCTATTTACTGATTTCAGTTTTTGCGGAAAAAAATATAGAGTTTGAAATAGCGATCGCATCACCTACAAATAAGCTTAAGCTAAAAAAGCCATAACTTGCTCGTCAGAAAATACTGATATATAGCGAAGAAATTGTATTGCATTTAACATATTAAGTTATGAATCAAGACAAGCTTTTACCCTTTGAGACTTCTTTGTCGTTGGCTGTTAGAACTTACGATATAGATTTTGCAGGGATTGTTAGTAATATTGTATTTATTCGGTGGTTAGAAGATTTACGCTGCGAAATTTTGGTTAATCACTTATCTATTGCAGATCAATTACAAAATAGTATAGCTCCACTACTAATCCAAACTAAAATTGATTATAAAAAATCGATTACTATGACAGATAAGCCTATGGGTAAAATGTGGATTAGTAAGCTAAAAGCATTCAAGTGGTTTGTTAATGCTGAAATAGCTGTAGATGGTATTGTTATGGCTACAGCTGAACAAACAGGTTGTTTTATTGACCTAACGACAAGACGTCCGGTTCCCGTACCTCCAGAACTCCAGCAAAAATATTTAGAGTACAATCAAATTTAAATCACCTTAAGATTGAAGACTCAACACTACTAGCAATCTATATGTGTTGGTTACTCAATTTTGTTGTTTAAACCAGGCTTCTTAGCAGGTAAATAGCACGTAAAGACAGCCGTATACCTCGCGCTTTGATCGCAGCAACGCCGACATTAGCAGCTTTGAGTTTGCCGTTAGCTTGATTGAGTTGTCGGTCAAAATTCATTTGGACTAAATTTGGCTTAAATCATTGTGCATATACGAGACTAATAGGGTAGCTCCTCATCGCCAGGGAGAAATCTAAAGTCAAGAATTTGATCTGCTGAGTAAGAACACTCAGTGGGAAACACATCAGCTGGCAGTCCAGTTTCTAGCGTCGCTATTTCAGTAGCATCGGTGTAAGCTTCTGGTACTAATTCTGCTACACGCGGTTTCAGGCTTGGTTGTTGTTTGAATAGCCGTGCAATGCGTTTTCTACCATTTAAAATTGAACCTTGCCAACTCCGACTACGCGCTTCGGGTTGATACTCCCACTTAAGTAAATGCGTGAGAATTACAACTAAATAACTCTCTAATGCGTGTTCATTACTGCGGTTCAATCCCTCTAATTCCTCAATCAAATTATCAATGTCTAGATCGTCCCATTGATGACTTTTGAGACTATCAATTTGGCTTGCTAACCATAGCCCGTAATCTGTATCGTAAAGATTGCTTGTATTTGCACTCATAGTTCTTGATCCTCTCCTAGTAATTCCCACGGTGCATTTTCAATCAATGCCTTGAATTGCAATAGATAATCCCACGACCGACTATACTTAAATTCTCCCTTTTGTGCGGGGTTATTGCCGTAATTTTGGCGCTTATCTTCGATGAATTGATTGATAGCTTTAAGCTGCCCTTAATTTTTATTCAATTGGATAAATATCCTGCTAGGAGATGAGCAGTGAACGTAGAAGTGCCCATCTATATGAATGCCAGGACCCGGACTTGAACCGGGGACACGAGGATTTTCAGTCCTCTTGTCTTATACGGAAAAATAAGGGTTTCGGCTTGCGCTAAAACCCTTTGGACTAAACTTGGACTAAAACCTCATGTATATATAAGGTTAGTCGGGTAGCTCCTCATCACCAGGGAGAAAATCAAGGTCAAGAATTTGACTGATCGAATAAGGACACTCTGGAGGGAAAGTGTCAGATGGCATTCTGGTTTCGCGGCAAGCTATTTCAACACCATCAGCATAAGCATCTGGCAAGATTTCTGGTATGTACGTTTTGAGGCTTGGTTGTTCTTTCAATAGTCGAGCAATGCGTTTTCTACCATTAAAGATTGAACCATTCCAACTTCCAGTACGTGCAGATGGTTGATACTCCCACTTGAGTAAATGCGTGAGAATTACGACTAAATAACTCTCTAATTCACGCTTATTGCTGCGGTTCAATCCTTCTAATTCCTCAATTAAATTATCAATGTCTAGATCGTCCCATTGATGGCTTTTGAGACTATCAATTTGACTGGCTAACCATAGCCCATAATCTGTATCGTAAAGCTTACTTGTATTTGCACTCATAGTTTTTGTTTCTCTCCTAGTAACTCCCACGGTGCATTTTCAATTAGTGCCTTGAACTGCAATAGGTAATCCCACGAGCGACTATATTTAAATTCTCCCTTTTGTGCGGGATTGCTGCCGTATTCTTGCCGTTTATCTTCGATGAATTGCTCGATAGCTTTGAGAATGGTTTCTTGCGGTGTTTCTTTGTCTCTTGCCCAACGTTCGATAATGTCAGTTCGAGAGGTATTATGAGCATCGGCAAGTTCGCCTAAACTTTGCCATGCAGTATCGGTAAGCCTAATAGATCTAAGGGTTTTAGGCGCATCATAGGCTACTGAGAATTTACCGTTATCGTCTCGCACGGCATCACGAAATATGTTATTATTCATGTGGTTCTATGTGTGTTTAGTATACCACGTATATACATGAGAGCGCTACTCATGTATATACGTGATATCAAGTATTAGTTATTGCCTTTCGAGTTGATGCGTGGAAAGTCATGCCCGATAGCGCTAATAGCTTTGACCATATCGAGCAGTGTTGCTATATCTTCAATGCTATAATCAGGACTAACTTCTGCTAATAAAGCAGCATCAGTGAGGTGATTTATTGCATCACAGAGATGGTCGTGAATCCTGCTATTAGCTAATTCACGCTTTACCTGTGTAAGATCCATATTTGTGTCCTATAGTGTGAAGTTTTTTGTAATACCAGATAGCTAAGCGACACTACGACTTACAAGCTGTACATCTGGATGCGAAACTAATTACAAGGGCAGGTATTTGTAAAGGGAATTCCTAATACGAAATGCCTGTCCTTTTGTGTTGTCTATCTGCTCACACTTTAGTGTGATCTGAAACAAATGTCAACTATTGTGTGGATATAAAAGTATGGTATTATGCAAGAAAGCGACCAAGAAGGTGATTTGACTTTGAAGTTACTTCGAGAGAGGACTGGACTTAGCCAGGAAAAGCTCGGTAGGCGACTGGATTTGAGCCTTCGGACAGTTGGAGATTGGGAGACTGGTAAGAAAATCCCGCGATTTGATAATGCCATCGCCCTAGCCCGTGAGCTAGGAGTATCTCTAAAAACGCTTGCCAAAGCGATGAAACTTGATGTAGAAGGAGTACCAGATGATGAATCAGACTGATTAATCAAAATGCGAGGATTTACCCTTGTATTTACCAGGTAAACCCTCGCATCTTTGATGAGTCCATCTACCAGATCAACTCATCAAAGACATAATGGAGCTACTGCTAGTAGCCCTCTGCCTGTCAATTCTGGCATTAAGTGCAGTGGGCATATTAATTGCGGCTATAAGAGTCATGCGCCCCTCGGTGCGACTAGTACAAACATATCAAAGACCGCGATCGTCACGACAGCGATCCAACAAAAAGCAGCCAGTGCGATTGCACCACAAGAGCGCAGATCGCCAACTGCAAAGCAAACTATTCTCCATGACTATGGATCGAGCAACAGCATTGCGACTAATTGAAGGACTTCGAGAGCTTGAGCCTGGAAGACCTGAAAATTGGTACTGGGAAAAAGCAATCGACGACCTCATTCGAGATCGTCGTCGCTAGTTCCCGTAAGTTGTTGTATCCGTTGATCGGAGAATTTCAGTAAATTCTCGATAGTACAGATGTTGCAACTACGTTTAGATAAAGGAGGCAAGAAACCGAAAACCAGCACCAGCTTAGATTTGGACGATCGAGATGGGAGCTGGTTTTCTAATTTGCAAACAGTTTTAGCAATTAACTAAATAACCGTCGTCGTGATTTAAATCACTGCACAACCGTCACGTTTACTGTCGTAAACCGTCGTAAACCGCCTAAACCGTCGCACCTTCAATCTATCAAATAAGAAGGTGATTGAACACAGTAGAAAATAGCGCAGCTACTGGACTTCGACGGAGTGAAGTAGCTGCGCCTGAGAATTAAATATGCTCGAAGACTGGAAACCGTCAAGCTTTCCTGACAATGACTTCTTAGCAAAATGTCAGCGAGGAGACGCAAGGTTAATCGATATCGAGTCTTACTTTGAAATTCTAAAAGATTTTATCCTGCGCTTTCCAATTAACGATCCGCGCCGATGTCAAGCAGAAGAGCATTACTTTCAAATAGAAAAGATTCTAGAGCGGATGAACCCGCCACAATACACGCAAATTGACCCTAATACTGCATTCGCTTCACCCGCATCATCATCACCCGTTAAGCGTCCCCGCCAACCGAGAGAGAAAACATTAGGGGAACTTGAATCAGAAATCATTGCAGCCGCCACTAGCTCAAATCCTAAGCTTGCCCTAACACAAGTAGCCGCGCTTAACGGCTTTCAATACAGCCTAGTTGAACACTTCGCGACATCGCTAATCGAGCAACAGGGATTAGGAGGCGACTACGACTTACAAAAGCAAGCCTACACCGATTGCATTCGAGCGATCCGCGAACTCGAACTCAAAGAAGATCCAGGAGAGAAAGACTGGAAGCTATTCGATCTAGCACGCAAGTACGGGCGCTCGAAAAGCGAGATGCTCGACAACTATTACAAATCGCTCCTCGTACAGCATCTCGAAGATCCGATCAGCCTGCAAGAATTCCTTGAGAAGAACCCCGACGGGCAAAAATGGCTGTTACGCGGTTGGATACCCGAAAGATCGATCACTCTGTTTCACGGTCACGGCGGTATCGGCAAGACGCTCTACACGCATCACTTAATCAAGCACATTGTCACGGGCGTTGATTGGGAAGAATACAAGGTTCGTGAGGGTAAAAATGGCGTTTTGTACGTTCAGACCGATACGCCACTGCCAACCGCTGTAGAAGCGCTCAAGAATGCTGATATCCCGATTGACGCGCCAATTCAACTTCAAGGCGATTGGCGAATTGAGTTCATGCATTACCTCTATCGCTGGATCGAGCAACAGCGACCAGCGTTAGTAATCATCGACTCGCTCTCGTCAGCTTGCCGATTCTCAACTGTCAGCGAGAATCAAACCGAATATGCACGTCCAATCCTCCAGTTGCGTGACATTGCCTCAGAGTTCGGCTGCTCGTTCATTATCATTCATCACTCGAACGGCGAAGGCGAAGCGCGTGGCTCAAAAGCGATCCGCGCTGCTGTGGACCAGGTATGGAAGATCGACCGCGCCACAAAAAACGAAGAGGATCCGAAACGCATTCTCACGATCCAGAAATCGCGGTCCAGGGCAACCAAGCGCTACGAGCTTGAGTTTGATGATGAAGAGTTTTCGTGGAATCTGCTAGAGCCTGAAGACGAAAACGGGGAACCAATTCAAAACCGCAGCGCTCGCTGGCTGATCGTTAATCACCTGCACAAAAACAAGGGCGATAGATTCTGTATTCAAGACTTGGCGCAGACAGTAAAGATCTCAGAGGCAACCGTAAGAAAGGAATTATCAGGTTTAGCTCGTGAGGGAGCGATCGACAAAATACGCAATCCTAATTGGAATTCGCAGTTTGACCGCGTACCTAGATATTTGTATTTAATGTCATCGTAGTTTATGTAACTCAGTACATTTTTGTGCCCTCACTGATGTGATATTGCAAAATGGCTGAAACCCGCGTGGTTGACTGTTTGATCCGTTGGCAATCGCTGAAACCCGCGTGGTTGACTGTTTGATCCGTTTGACCGTTTTTATGGAGCATCTGCGGATCAAACAAGGATCAATTGGATCAAACAGTCAACCACGCGGGTTTCAGGCGGATCAAACAAGGATCAAACAAGACTTTTACGGATCAAACAGTCAACCATGAGGGTTTCAGCCATTTTGCGGTATCAAGATGACATTAATTAAGAATCTTATTGACAATAATTTCTTAACCCCTTGGATCAAACAGTCAACCACGCGGGTTTCAGAAACCTTATTGAGAATTAACGGATCAAACAGTCAACCACGCGGGTTTCAGCCGTTTTTGTACGGTTTTTACTTAGGTAATTACCAAAAAATAGGTATTAATTAACACAATGGCAATGTATTAATAAATACCAGTGTTTACAAATCTCAACATTTAGTTTTTTGTATAAAAATGAACAGACTAAATCTTTGGCGATATCAATACAAAGGCTTCTGGATTAGAGTTTTTATAGACATCACAGAATCCCAACGATTTAATTACGTCGCCTGTGTCGAGCTACCACGTAGTGGCATCATTCAAACCACACATTTATCAAGCAAAGAAGAAGCAGAATTTGCAGCAGAAGAAATAATTGATAGCTGGAACTAACAATGAAAGATTTTGAGCCATCGCATTATCAGACAGCAATCTTCAACTGGATACAATCCGGTAGAGGTAATGCCGTAGTTCAAGCCGTCGCAGGTAGTGGTAAAACAACCACGCTAGTTCAAGCCGCTTCGCTTTTGCGCTCTGAAAACGCGGTATTCCTCGCCTTCAACAAGCACGTTGCCACCGAACTTCAAAAGCGCTTGGGTAAAACGATGGCAGCCAAAACGATTCATTCAATTGGCTACAACTGCCTGCGATCGCATTTGGGAAAACTTGAAGTGCAAGAAGACAAGTACAGAGACTTGGTAAAACCATTTGCTGATGAGATTGGTAGGAACCTTCAACACGAACACTACAGGCAGATGGAACAATGGCGCAGAGAGAAAGCACAAAAGCCAAAACTACCCGAACCGCCAGAGCCACCTGACGCTAGTCGCGTAGCCAAGCAGCTACAAACGCTTGCTCACTTCGTCCGCGTCACGCTCACTCTGGTTACAGACCGAGCTGCTGTAGAACAAACTTGTCAGCATTTCGATTGTTTAGAAGACGTGTTTACGCTTGATCTTCTACATCAGCCACTCATTGAGCTATTACGTGATGGCAAGCGTGAAGCTGAGAATCACTTTACTGTCGATTACGACGATATGTTGTGGTTGCCTAACGAGTGGAATCTTTCACCGCGTAAGTGCGAGTGGATCTTTGTCGATGAAAGCCAAGATTTATCACCAGCGCAACTCGAACTCGTTCTTAAGCTACGCGGGCGCGGCGGACGCATTTTATTTGTAGGAGATGAAAAGCAAGCGATTTACGGCTTTGCGGGTGCAAGCTCAGATAGTATCAAGCAAATTATCAAGCGAACTAAAGCAATAACGCTACCTTTGAGCATCTGTTATCGCTGCCCTAAAAAGCACATTGAACTAGCTAAAAAAATTGTCTCCGCAATTGAACCAAAACCTGATGCGCCTGAAGGAATTGTTGAAGATATTGCCTACAAACACCTTCATAACTCGGTCAAAGAAGGTGATTTGATTATCTCGCGTCGTACAGCTCCTGCAGTGAAGTTGTGTATTGAGTTAATCGCTAAACGTATTCCCGCACGAGTACGAGGACGCGATATTGGTAAATCTCTAACTGCGATCGTCAAAGAAATTGCCAAGAGGAAAGACTTTGACTTTACTCGATTTGGCAAGCTACTCGAAGAATACAAAGCTGTGAAGATAGCTAAATTGAGGCAACGTAAAGCTTCAGAATCACAGATTGACTCATTGAGCGATCGTGTTGCAGGCGTGCAAATTTGCTACGAGGCATACGAGTGCCAGACGGTCGAGCAGCTTTGTGATGAAATTGAGCAACTATTCAGCGATCAGCGCTCCAGCGTAGTTCTGTCAACAGTTCACCGAGCAAAAGGACTGGAAAACGAGCGAGTATTTATTCTTCGCCCCGAAGATTTACCACTTCTTTGGCAGAATCAGCAATCTTGGGAATTAGAGCAAGAATACAACCTAAAATATGTAGCCCTAACCAGAGCGAAAGCCGTGTTGTACTTTGTCAATGAACATGAAGGTGAAGAAGATAGTACGCAATCAGAAGTTACTGAGTTACCCAGAATCCTTGATCCTGGCTATGTGTATGTACCACGAATTCTTGAAGATGCTTTTGATGAAATTGATTTCTAGATTGCCAATAAAAACCCCCACTGATTAGCAGGGGAGATAGCTTCATGCCATGACTAATTAGGAGAGTGTGTGAAAGTTACTTTACCCAGTTAGCAGATCGCTTGGTTCTACCCCAAACCAATTATTTAATAAGGTTTAACAAGCGATCCGCCGCTATTATAGCCATAGGTTTTGAAAAAGGCGATCGCCATGAGCAACTTCATCCGCATTGGCACTAATATTATTAATCTAGAGCAGGTTACATTCATTAATATGATGGATGGCAAATTCGTAACAATTCACTTTAACGTTGCCGTTGGAAGTAGTGAAGAGACCTACTTAGAATGTTGCGTATTCGATAAAGATTCACCTGAAGCTAAGGCGTTACTTTATTACTTTGATCAAATGAATCCTACACCAAACTTGTTAGATGTTGTAGATGACCAATTCTTAGGCAATTAAAACTAATTGATAAGCATTAACCTCATGGTCTCATGACCAAGCTCAAATCATCCTACACAACAATCTGGATAGCCATAGCATTTACAATCGCCTGCAAAGAACTTGCACGTCACACAGGTGTTGCCTCGACTGATTGGGCAAAAGAAATAAGGCGACGAGCTTATGAAAAATTAAATAAATTATCAGATAAAAAACTAGTAGAATACATAGCTGAAAATTTTGATTACGATTAATGCTCACAGAAGAAACTCTATCAGCATTATCTTCAATAGAAAGAAGAATAGTGCGCCTCACTTACGCCGATTACAATGTTGCTGAAATTGCTGTGCAGATGGGCTGTTCAGTCCACAATATTCACTACCACTTAAAGAAGGTTTATCAAAAATTTGGTGTTGCCAATAAAAGGGAATTACGCGTTTACTTGCGCGAATCCAACCCGAAAATAGCATATAGATCCTCCGTAGTTGATCCTGATTTGGCATCAGTTAGTTACAGAGATACGTTGTTCTACAAACAGAAGCGGGTTCGTATTGTCAACGCTGTTTACCAGCTAAAATTTAAATGCGATCGCGTTTGGATTGGTTCTAAGCGCGAATGGCAACGCGAATTAGATCAAATTATTGCTGTGATTCTTCAAGAATTAAACTGACTCTAGCGCTTGCCAAGTTTGAATTCCTACTACACCATCAGCCACTAATTCTCTCTTCTTCTGAAATGCCTTTACAGCTGCCAAAGTCTTTGGTCCGAAATGCCCATCTAGTTCTAATTGAAATCCTTCTTCTTTAAGTAGTCTTTGAAGTGCCCAAATTGAATCGCCTTTCATCCCTTCTCGCACCGATGTATATTGAGCTAAATCCTGTCGCGGTACCTGCTCAACATCAACTGTGCCAGGAACGTTTTTAAATCCATTTTCTGGTACTGCCTGTAAAGCCAACTGTGTCTGAATTCCCCATTTACCATCCTCAACGATTCGCGCTTTGAGATTATTAAAATTGTAAAGTTGCTGAAACGCCTTAATTGATAGCCAACGCATATCCCTAATCCCCGCGCCTTTAAAATCAAAATGCGGTGGATCAAAGCTACCTAGCCAGTCCCACTGAAATCTTTCTAAATAAGGTCGCCACCAAAAGTATTCCCTTGCATCAATTGATAACGCGCCGTTGTGGTTGCTATCTCCTGGTCGAGCAGCAGCAGGAATGCCACAGCGTTTATTCAGAAAATGATTGTATAAGATAAACTGTTGTCCTAACGTGCGGTAGCAACTCTCAACCTCAAGAGGCTTGGTTCCTGGTGCAGCCTCTACTGCCCTAATTAACGCAGCAGCAGCAGGTGCTTGTAGATAAGGATGTGCGGCTTTCTTAAATTGAATCCGAGGATGGCTAACTCTTTGCAAAACGCCAGGAGCAATGCGCTGTATCTGGTGAATTAGCTGTAAATCAAAATTGACAATGCCAGTAGTGGAGCAATTGCGATAGCTACCGAGTGTACTCATTGATATTTACACGTAGTTAGGTCAATCAATTCATATAAGAATTTTTATTGGCTTTACCCATTAGCCAAATTGAAAGAAGATACTTGAAGAATAAGAAAGAAATTATAAAACTAACTATTAAATCAATGAATAACGCTATTACTGAAATTCCTACTAATACTCATTATCCAATTGAGAAATTACCATCACACGCCCCTGGATTAATTGAATGGTCCCTACTTGCTGGCGTTGCACTATTCTTGATAAAAAATATCTGGCAAGAATTCCAAGAGAGCGAGAAGGCAGAAAGAGAGCTAACAAACAAATTGGTTGATAGGATTTTGAAAGAAGAGGGCGATCGCTAAGGAGCTTGGTTAATATTTTCATCACCTATTGCACCGCTATACTTCCAAACTTCTATAAACATTTCTTGATGCCATCTAGCAATATTTATTTCTAACAAGTAAGGAAGTAAATTAAAATCCTTAAATCTAACAAGTGTTAATCTATTTAGTCCCAGCTTAATCCTAGGATAAGATTCTACTGCTGATATAAAATCACTCGTACTACTTGGAGAAAACAACAGTCTAGCACCACAGTACCCAGCTAAAAACCAATTAGGTTTAGCTTGTGGATTGCGACAGCCAACTAAAAGAATATAAGAATCAACAACTAAAGTAATTGTGGGAATAGGAAATTCCCGAATAGCTTTAGGAAGATTGTATTTTGTTAAAGCATCTGGATAATAAGTTTGACGCTTTACTAAATCCCAATTTAAATTATTTCCGAATTCCCAATTCATCTAATAATTAGATGCCAGTACTACCAGTAAGTGCAGGATTATGTACAGTTGTGCGCGTAGCTGGATAAGCTTCTACGTGAGAATCAGGCATGAGAACTTGAATTCTCCCTGCTTCTACTCTTGCATTTAGTAAAGTTGCAATAAAAACAGCATCTTCAATATCTTCAACTGGATCTACACCACCCCAGTAAGTTGCAGGGTTACTATTAGTGTCAGGTGCTATACCAATTACATACCCATTTTTAGCCATTTTTGGTTAATCCTTTATTAAATAGAGAAACTTGCTTTACGCGGTGTGCGAATTGAAATAATCACCCCACTGTTAAGACCACTAGTATAAGTCTTACCCATTTGAGTGCGTCTGAATTGGTGATATCTACTTGAAGGAATAATTAATTTAGCAACTTTTCTTTTAGTGCCAACTTTGTAGACAACATTAACGCGCATTACAGCACCAGTTCCTAAGAGTTCAGAAACTGTAGTTAATGGATGATTTGTCCCTTCCTCTTCTTCCTTAACGCCTGTTTCTGCTGCAAGTGTTTTGTAGGTTGCAGGATTAGCTCTAAAGTAAGAAGTAATATTAGTCTGTTCAATCGTATAAGTGATTGAATGTACGGTTAATATTGGAGCCATATTTGTAAATTCCTATGTAAATTAGTATTACCCTAACCGCCGTTTACTCTTAAAGTAAGCATTAATAATCTCACCAGTAATAGCAGTTGACCCTTTATAAGTTGTGAAATTTTTTCCCTCTAACTGTGATAAAGCAGTTTCAAGATGCGCAACAGGGACAACAATTGTATTCCTAGCATATTTATTAGTAGTTGCTATTTTACGGCTAAGAGTTAATGGCACGCCTAGCCCCGAACGTAATAGCCCCTGAGTGGTCATAGGCGGTAAATTATTGTCATTCTCTGTTGCTTCCCGCATCCCTAAATATTGATTAATTCCGTCGTAGTATGCGGGTAAGTTCATGATGAATGAATTGCCCCTAATAGTAAGAACAAACTTCTTCTTATTTGCCATATTAATTGCTAATTCTTTATTGCAACTTGTTGTTGCGTTTGATTCGATATTAGCTACAGCAATGCTTAGTGTCAATAGCCTCAAACACTTGTTAGGCAACGTTTAGAGGCATTGCAGAGTGTTATACGCATTAGTAAGACTCATTAATGAGTCCACAGTAATACGTTACTACTACAACAAAGTTTAGAAAAAAATTTTAAGCAACACTAACCAATGGCGTTGCACGACGTCTTGTCACATCAACAAGCGAGATAGCGTGCGGTACTCCCCAGACGTGTAACTCTGCATACCGAAACCTCATCAATTCAACAGGTCGGCGTCTAGGAAGTCTACGCAATTCACCATAAATGACTTCTCTAGGCGGGATATCTGGATACTCTGCCCGACTCTCAGATACTCTTAGATTGCTCCATTCAGGGCTGTGATTTTGAATGTCTAGGACATTTTCAATGATCCTTCTACCTTCTCCTTCATGTGTTACGAGAAGCCGAAATTTATAACCTCTTTTTTTGTCTATATAGCTAACTGTTATTTTGCCTTTATGCCAAGTGAATAATTGTCCTGTCGCAAACTTTGTTTTAATTCTCTCTGCTAATACTCTAGCTTTAGCTTCGTTATAAGTTTTTTCCGTTTCATTCATTAATCTAAAGCTAATTTCTCCAGTTGCCCTTGGTTTACCGTTAGCTTCAGAATAAGTTTGATAAAACATTAATTTAACTTGCGGATAAAACTCATAAGTATCTTGAAAAGTTGTCACAGGCGTTGTGTAAAACGCTCCTACGTTTTTACCTTCTAATAAGTCGAACAAATCCATAATGACAGGGATTCTTTGCATTAGTTCGGTTTTACTGCCTTGTAATACAATTTTGTTCTCGTTATCAGCCATTGGTATTTCTAGGAGTTAAGGTTATTGTTGTAATTGTGTCATCAACAGGTTTTTCGTTAGCTCGTTTTAATGATAGATAATAATCATCTATTTCAAAGGCAACGACATAGCCCGCTTCAATTATGGCATCCTCATATTCTTCTATCAACTCTTCTACAAAGTTTTGCCAATTTTCGGGTAATCTTTCTATCTGTTCTTCTATTTGATTTGCAAATGATGCATTTGGTAATTGTGTTGTAACTGGTTCCCATCCAAACCAGCGATTTTTACGGGCTGTAAGAATAAAAGAGGCAATCATGTTGCGTTGTACTGCCCCTTGTACAGTCATCAGATACCCCATAACTTGACCGCGTAGTTCTTCATTACCTTCCTCTGCTAAAGCAAGCCCTACTCTTGCAGAAATCACGGGAATATGGATGTGTGCAGCAGCGACACTAGAACTTTGACCGAGTTTACCAATTGTTTTTCCGATCGCCATATTAGCTAATCGAATAGTCCCAAACCCTAAGTATGTTCCAATAATTGGCGCTAAACCATCTTTGATTATTTTGTTATTAGCTTTGATTTGTTGTTCAAGAACCTGATCTGCTGTATTCCAATCAAATGTTTTGATAGCAAAGTAAGCTTGCACCAGCATTTGAAATATATTACTGACACTAAAAGGAAATGCTTTAGTAATCAGTCCAAATACAAACCCTGCGAATTGCGATAGTTTGCGTTGTAACCAGTTGGTCGGCGTATTTGATGCTGTTCCACCTGCAAAGTCTATTCGGCGGATACCTTGAGGATCTCCTGTATTAGCTATCCTTGTTTTACGAGATCTTAGTATGGCTTCATTAACTACAGTTGGCATAATTAAGGTTAAGAGTTTGTATTGTCTGATGATTTGGTTTTGTCATCAATATCAATTTTTGTTCCTGCTATATGTCCTTCGTAGCGCGCTTTAAATGCTTCCCAAATATCATTTAACTTGCGTATTTCTTCTTCTTTATCTTTTTTAATTGCATCGCCTGTTAATGCGTTCTCTTCAGGATTTGGTTTTAATGGTCTATAAAGTGCTGCTCTACTAATTTCAGTGTCTTCTAAGATGCGGCGCAATATTAATCTTTGGTCTACTGGATCTGTATTTTTAAAGCCGATGGCTCTTTGTGTCGATGGATTGAGAAAGTCTGCAAGCTCGTTTTCTTGTAGTTTCCCGTCTTGCCCAACGGCTCCAGGCGTAACAGATATGGGAATGTCAATGCTGGTTGCCTGACCTTGAAAGCCCATGTAATCAATGATGGCTTTAAGGTAGCTAATTGCTTGCAAAGCAGCAGTTTTAGCACCGATAGCTTCAGCAGTGGCACGGGTAGAGACATTAACAGCAGTATCAGCATCAAAGCCAATTTGTGCGAGCAGTCCGGTCAACTCGGCGATCGCTTCGGCAATATTCTCAAACTTGAGCATCTGCTTATTGCCGTTCTCATCGGTGCGCTCAATTTTGATTGGAAATAAGCCGATCAGCGCATCCCACTGTTTGAGTGACCACACTTGAAAATCAACTTGATCGTTGATAATCACTTGTTTATCTAGAAAATCATCAAGGAGATATTCAGGCAGCATTAAAGGATATCTATTTGTGCCTAATTTATCTTGGATGTTGCGCACTCGCATATTTGTATCAACTCCGACGCCAGCATCGCCAGCGTTGATCAAATTGCTAAGGTTTTTTCGCATCCAATCTTGTAAATTTTGATTGCCCGCGTTAATTGCTTTTGTTGTACAGCCTCCTGGTTGTGTAGTTCGACACGTCCCTGTCGCGGCTGCGGTAGCCAGTGCTTCTGGTGAGGTTTGATTAGCGATATTGCTTAGCGGACCTTGAATTTTAGTAACAGTAGTATCTGGTAGCTGTCGCAACAAAACGGTAATAGCTGCAAGCGCTGTCCCAATTTTTCCTAGTTCATCTAATCCTTTTTGGTTCATGTTTTCGCTGTCACCAAGCCTGCGCTTGATATCGTTTATTTCTTGAGGATTAGCGCCAGGAGTTCCTGGATCTCCTTTTGGTCCTGCAGGTCCCCTAAGTCCTTGCGCTCCTGGTAATCCTCTTTCTCCTTGTCGCCCTGCTGCACCAGGCAATCCTGCAGGTCCCCTAAGTCCTCTTTCTCCTTGTTGCCCTCTTTCTCCTTGTTGCCCTCTTTCTCCTTGTTGCCCTGCTGCACCAGGCAATCCTGCAGGTCCTCTAAGTCCACGCAAACCTGGATCTCCTTTTGGTCCTGGGATTAACGGGCGTTGCAGTGCTTGATTTGCTACTTTTTGAGCTTCACTTGCTGCTTTACCAATTGAATCAACTCGCTTATTGAATTTAGCTAAGTCATCTTTAAATTTTTCAAAATCTCTAAGTGCTTTATTTGCTTTATCTAATGCCTCTTTTGCTATTTTTTCTGTTGCAGCAATAATTGGTTTTAAATTAAATACTTCTTTTAATGCGTTAGTAGATTTTTCTAAAGCTTCTCTTGCAGTCTGCCCTACTTTAGCTACAGTTGATTCAAGATCAGAGATTTTTCTTAAAGCTTGATTCCCTTTATTAACTCCTTCTTGTGCCGTGCGTTTAACTCCAGTAACAATCCCATACAATCGCGATAAATCGCTTGAAACCGAATCTGTATATCTTTCTAGTGCGTCGATCCTATTGGGTAATACTTTAATAACGCCGTACAGCGCAAATAAACCTGCAACAGCACCAATTAAACCAAATATTTTACTTAAAGCATTATTAGCGACACTGCTTGCTTGTGAAGCCTGCTGTGCTGCTTTTCCCGCTTCTTGTAATGCTGAAGTCGCTTTTTGTTGGGCAACGAATCCTATTGCTGCTGCTGCTGCTATTTCTGGTTTAAGTATTTTTTTAGCTCTTTCAATAGCTTTCTGAATAAGTACTTCTTCATTAATGCGCGGGATACTATCAATCTTTCTTTCTAATCGCGCTAAAGCAGCGTAGATATCTGCACATTCAGCCATACTAGATCCTCGCTGCTAAATTATTAATTCTATTTGCTACTTCTTTGCAGGGAATGCAACAGTAACCTGGATATCCTTTGGATTTACACCGAATAGTACCTTCTGGGCAATCACCATCACACGCTACATTGTAAGTTGGTTTTTCCTTACCTGTTACTTTGTACTTAATTCCTTGACTATCAGTAACAGTTAATTGATAGCTGTTTTCGTAGCTATCACTATCAATAGGCACTAATTCCCAACTTCTAATAATGTAAGTTTGAGGGCAACCAGCAGGATTATTACCAAGGAAAGTACCATCTCGACTCCAAAAAAGAATTCTCTTGATTCCATCTCTATCAATTGCTGAAAGCTCATAGCGATATCTCCACTTCCTGCATACCTGAGGAAAACCCGTATCACCTCCTTGAACTAAGCCTAAAAACTGAACAGGCAAACGAACGCCAAGAACAAAAGAAGCATTACCTGAGGTTCCAACATAAAACTTGCTACGAAATTGATTATTAGGGTCATTTAGTACGTCTAGTGTTAAAGTTGTTTCTGCACTATCATATTGCTGTGTACTTTCCTTGTAACTATCCATGAGAACGCGAATTTTATACCACGTAGTATTATTAATAACTGGTGTTTGAATTAACTTAACCTCTATATCTATAGGACAGTTATTAGTAATAATCTCCCCTAGCGATTGCTCATTAAATCTATATGTTACTTTTGCTTTTTTAGCTCCAATACAGCGCATAATTAAAACCAGCTAGATGAGATTTGCCTGTTCATTTCAATTTCAGATAAACCAGAATCAATTGTTTCTGGATAAAGATGGATAAGAAACTGTATTGTTTGATATCTTATTGAATTACTCTTGATTAAGAACTCAGTATTCCAATAGCTAATAACAATGTTTGAAATAAGTGAATTAGATTCATGTTGCATGACATAAAGTATAGCTGCTGCTAATAAAGATTCAGCAGTGTTGTTTTCAAGTGGTGTTAATTCAGCTAGATCATTTTTTTGAATATATAGATAATTTGCATCTTGCTTCGCATTAAATCCAAAAAAACGAGCAAAATTCGATAAGTAATCTTGAAAGTAACCCTGACTTACTTCATTAGAATAATTAGCAAATAAATCAACTTGAACCGATTCATTAAATTTAAAAGATGGCGCGGCAATCGTTCTGAGTAAAACTTGTGTAGGAAAACTAAAACCAGTAATTACAGATGCAAACAAGATTGCCATTAAGCAATCCTCACGGCTAATCCGCCTACGGAAGGATCTAAAATCAAATACTCTTTTGTATCACCTGGAATTTGTAAGGTATCAAAGCGCGTACTTCCAGAAGCTGCAACCATGATTAAATCGTCTGAGGATCTCCCTGCTATGCCTTGGTTTGATTGAGTATAAAGTATGACTCCAGGCAATATATCGCGCCTGTTTGTCTGGCTATTTGCAGTTCCCATTCTGTTAACGTTTAAGCTTGTGTCATAGGTAATATTCGCATAGGGATTATTGGTAGTTGATCGGAATGCTGCAAATGTATTACCAGTTGGCACAAAGCAATAATTCCACGCATCTAAATTCCACCAACTAGGTCTATTAATAGGAGCAAAAAAACCAAGCGGAATTGCAAGCGTACCTTGAGTAAGCATGATTAGTGCTAACTCTGGTGTAGCATTGAGTGAAACAAAATTAACCTGACTGCCTGTTGCAACTGCTGTAAAAGTAACCTCTGTACTTCCGTTAGTTCCTGCTTTAGTTGAAGTGTTCCAACTTGATAAAACTTGCTGACCAATTACTAAAGTAGAAGTCAGCCTAATCCTTAAAAATGCTGTACCGCTTGTTCTTGCTGCATCTAGTACTATTTGATAAACAAGAATTCTATCAGTACCACTCGTGAAATCATCAAACGGTGTAGGATAGCCAGCATTAACAAAAGCCTGTCTAATCCCATTGATTAAAGTTGTTTGCGTGATAGTAGGAGCAACAAAGCTATCAACTCTAGTAGCTACTGGCATAATTAATAATCGTCCGGATCAATAGTTGCGCCAGTATCAAGCTTTTGTAGGTTAATAGAGTACGTTTTTTGCCTAAATGTTTGATTATTTCTAGTAACTAGTGAATCGAAACTATCTTCAATTGATATTGATTGATCTGGATTACTTTCTAATCCTGCTGCTGTAAGTACAGCTTTAGCGAGTAGTAAAAGTCCTACAAATAGCGATTCTGCTGTATTCGTAGCGCTTGCTGTCAGCCCTACTGCTGTTAAGTCTGCTTTCTCAATTGTGAGTGTGGTTGCAGTTTGTGTAGCACCTGCACCGAATACTTGTTGTAATGTTGGTTCTGGCAATTTTGGAATATCTCAAATCTTCTAGTCTAAGATATTCGATATTTAGAAGAATGGCGATCGCTCCTACCTTGCAAAAAATTAAGGCTCTTCCTCTGGATCGTATATTCCTTCACTTGGATCGTATATTCCTTCACTAATTGCGAATGATCTAAGCTCGCGATATGCCGCCAGCAAAAACGAACGATTAGCCCAATTATCACCTTTACCACCTTTGACACACTCCTCGCCCTATAAGTGCGAGGAGTGTGTCAAGAAGCTTTTGGCGCAACTGGTCGATCGCCTTTCACCGTGAGCGCATCGAAAGCGCGTTGATGATGGCGGTCAGTAATCCAGTGGTGATATAGCTCGGTGTGGGTTTTGACGCTATGCCCCATTTGCTGCGCTGCTAGCGTAATATCTAAACCAAATTGCAACGTGCGGACTGCCCAGCAGTGACGCAGATCGTAGGGCTTGAATGGTAGCTCGGCATTGCGGCGGAAGTATTGGGTGCAGCGTTCGCCTAATTCGCTGTTGTTTTTGCCATTTACGGCGGGTACAAGCGGCGATCTGAGATTAAAGATATCAATCCACTCAGGGTAGTACGCCCATACTCTTCTAGCGCCTGTTTTGCCGTCCAAAATATCTATGTATGAGTGTCCAGCCACGAGAGCTTGCGAATCGAGGTGAAAGACTTCGTGCGGTCGAATGCCAAAGGTGGCGATAATGCCGTATGCCCATTGCCACGCGGGGTTACTAATACGGTTGTACCAGTCGGTGATGATTTGGTCATCGGGTAAGTCACGCGGTCGGACGCGCTTCGGGTTGTAGTTGCCTGCGAGTGGTTTAGTGTCGTAGGTGATTTGAGCGAAGTTAGCGAGCGCTTGCAGTGCCATACAGTGGCGTTTGCGGTTTTTGGTATCCGGTGCAGTGGCACGGATGGCGGCTGTGATGATTTCGGGCGTAAGGGCTTCATTTTGTGGCAAGCGGCGAAAGACTTCCCAGTAATCGCCTTCCCAAGTTGTTATTGATTTAGGAGTTCGGGCGCGGCGGTGGAAGTAATCGGTTTCAAATAGTGTAATCCAGTCGCTAATTGAGAACGTTTGTACTACTGGTAGTGTAGTGGCTTGTGAGGTTTTGATGTACGGTTGCCAGGAAAATTCTCCCGCATCGAGTAGCGCACCAACTTTACGAGCTTCGATTTCAGCTAAAGAAATACCAGCAGGATTAACGCGAACACTCAGCGTTATTCGCTGCTGGTAATAGCTTTTGTTGTTTGAACCAGGCTTAGGAGGTAGATTAGCACGCAAACACAATCGTGTGCCTCGTGCTTCGATCGCAACGCCGACATTAGCAGCTTTGAGTCTGCCGTTAGCTTGATTAAGTTGTCGGTCAAAATTCATTTGGACTAAATTTGGACTAACTGATTGTGGAATGACGCAACCGCGATGCTTTGAGCAGTTTGCATCAGAAAATATCTATGATGACCCTACACTGAGCATTTGCAGTGAAGCTTAAGCTGCGCTTAATTTTTATTCAATTAGATAAATGTCTGGTCCGTAGATGAGTGGTGGAGTGTAAAAACAGTCATCTAGCGGATGCCAGGAGGCGGACTTGAACCGCCGACACGAGGATTTTCAGTCCTCTGCTCTACCAACTGAGCTATCCCGGCAGGTTGACTTTTTGCGCTTAACTAATGTAGCAAATTCGTATTGTGTTGGCAAGTGCATTTTTAGAACTAGGCAACTTTGAGGGATAACTTTGTCCAACAGAAAACGCTGACAAAGAGGAAAAATTGCACGATCACAATGCTAGGACCTGAAGCAAAATTAAAGATCCCTGATACAAGCATGCCTACAATGCTACTGATGGCACCAAGCAATACAGAAGTCAAAAGAAACCGCATAAAGCGATCGCTTGTCAGTTTAGCCGTCGCTGCGGGAATGACGAGAAAAGCGTTAACTAGCAAAACACCAACAGCTTTAATCGCAACTGCAACAGCAAAAGAAAGCAGCACAACAAAAGCATAACGATACAACTGAACTGGAATACCTTGAACTTGAGCAACTGCAGGGTTAAGAGTCAAAAGAATTTGTTGTCGTAGTGTCAGCAGTAGAAAAGTGCTGCTACCGACAAGTACTAGCAGTGTTAATACCAAGTCGGTTGTCCCAATGGCTAAAATATCGCCGAACAACACTGACATCAAGTTACCGCGATATCCCTGTATTAAGCTACTAAGAATGACACCAATCGCCAGAGCACCGGATAAGACAATACTTAAAACACTATCACTTGCCAAGTCGGTTTGATCGATCAAGTATAGGACAACCAAGCCAAACACTAAGGTAAAAGGCAATAACATCCAAGTAGGATTCAATTGTAATATTACCCCTAAAGTCACACCGACTAAAGCAGCATGACCTACAGCATGACTAAAAAAAGACAATTGTCGCAGAGTTACGAAACTACCAAGTAAACCACCGAGTAACCCCATTAATAAACTACCAGCGATCGCACGCTGCATAAATGGAAATTGCAGTAAATTCCATAAATCATTATTTCCTATAAAGGCTAGTTGTTCTATCCCGTAAAAGAACCAATCCATTTTGTTAGATGCTCAAAAAGAGCGCGTAAGTATTAGGTCAACTAAACTATAAAGTTTAAACCTCAGTCAGACAATTTGTTTACTAGAGTTGCGATCGCCAGATTTTGGGAATCAATATTTTACTTTTTGGGCGATCGCAACTATTCATACGACAAAATGACAGCTAACTTTGATGTATTAGTTGAAAAAAGTCTTATTAGTAGCCCAAGCTATACTTAGAATAGTTCAGACCAAATACTTGATTGCCAAATGTCACCAACTAGTATTACTAATTCTGGTTTAACAACTTCTACCCAGGAGAAAGGACTTAAATGCAATCCACCACATCCTGTTGATGTAGATAGCGTACACCACTTGCAACTCAAAAGCCTCAACACTGAAAAAGCTCAACGCATGGCAGAGTTTTTTAGTTTACTAGGAGATCCCAACCGATTGCGAATCCTCTCACTTCTGGCAGAAAAGGAACTTTGTGTCTGTGACTTAGCTGCAACTCTAGATATGAGTGAGTCAGCAGTTTCACATCAATTGCGCACTTTAAGAACAATGCGCCTAGTCAGCTACCGCAAGCAGGGACGCAACGTTTTCTACAACCTTCAAGATAGTCACGTACTCAATCTTTACCACTCTGTCGCTGAACACCTCGATGAGATTGGCGAATAATTGTTAACACTAGTCTTTCTGTTGCTTTAGCCCTCTACGGAAAACTGACTGCATTAATCCAGGAAATAGTCCATATGCAGCTTTTGAAAGATTAGCAGAACCAACTAAAACTTCTTCCCGCTGATGTTTGACTGCTTCCCAAACAGCTTCAGCAACATCTTCCGGTTTTTCTATCACTGGAGTATTCAGCACTTGGTTGAGTTGGTCAAGACGCGCTTGTGCATCTTGTTGATCTTTACCCCGAAGTATTGCGCGTTCGACAAAGTTGCTTTTAATGATACTAGGATAGATGCCACCAACGTGAATTCCCTTGGGTTTGAGTTCAGAATGCAAGGCTTCAGTTAACCCTGTGATGGCATACTTGCTTGTCGTGTAAGGGACAAGATAAGGAATCGGGACTTTACCACCAATAGAACTTATATTGATAATTGTGCCAGACCCTTGTGCGAGGAAGTGGGGCAGTAGTGCATGAATTGTGTGAATATATCCCCATAGGTTAGTATCAATGGTCTGATGCCAGTCTTCTAGGGAAAATTCTTCTACAGGACCAGAGATATAAATTCCGGCATTGTTAACTAGCACTTCAATTGTACTGTAATGCTCGATTGCTTTACTGACAAGTGATTTTACCTGCTCTGGATCTCGGACATCAGTAGGAATTGCGATCGCCTGACGACCAAGTTTTTGAATTTCTTCTGCTGTTGCTTGTAGCGGTTCTAGTTGTCTTGCCGCTAATACCAAATCATAACCTTTGCGAGCAAACAATAGTGCCGTTGCTTTACCGATACCTTGCGAGGCACCTGTAATTAAAACTGTAGCAGCCATAATTGTGCAATTTTGATGCTGTACTCACATATCTATTAGTCAGATTCTGTTGTCACTGTACCTCTCTCTGTTGATAGAATTATCTATCTTATTGCACGTCATTTTGTTTAGTCATTCAGGTAATATCTTAAGTTTTTGCGTTATTTGATGTTAGTAAAAGTGCAAGCGATCGCTTCTTCAACGCTCTGACAATTCTTGTTGTTTCTAATTCTTGACAAAAATCTTGAGCTAGTGTAAGAAACTATTTTTTACGATACAAGTCATTTTTTTGATTTAGCTTTTTTTATTACCAAAGAAAGACTTCAAAGTTTTTTTTGATGCTATGATAAGAAATGTAAAGTTACTATAACAAGGACACTTAAGAGATAAACAGCCATAATCGAGGTATTTTTACCATATCAATAGCAGGCAACAAAGCTTATAGGTTATATCCTTGAAAGCTTCAGTTAGTTATGCTTAGTTGCATCAGATACAGAAGAAAATTTTGCTCAAGAAAATTGTAATTAGTGTAACTTGTTCATCACTTTCAAAAGCTTAAACAATAGTGAATTGTCTTATCTCAAGCAAACAAAATGCTGCTTGCAAGAATATGATATTAAACCTATTAATTTGATAGCCTATAGATAAAATCTGCAAAACGAAGTTAGCAAGAGATAAAGAGTACACAATCCTTTTATGCAGTCAATGTTTAATATTAGCTTCACTTTTACAACTTGCTCTACTGTTTTAGATTTAATAGACACATTATTTATCTCCTAAACTTGAATATTTAATACTCATCAAAAATACTGTTTACAATACATAAAATGATTCAATCTGCTGCTATACAGCCAAACTTTTCTACACAGAATACAGCAAACAAGTATGCATTGCGGTGCTTATTAATTGCTACTTTAGTCATATGCTGTTGGGCAGCTTGTCTAAGCTATTTAATTTCTATAGATATCTCAAGTACTCCTATCATTCAATTATTACCATTAATACTTGTACAAACATTCTTATATACAGGGCTATTTATTACTGCGCATGACGCAATGCACGGTGTAGTTTTCCCTAAAAATATGAAAATTAATAACTTTGTTGGGGGGCTAGCCGTAGGATTATACGCTCTTTTCTCATACAAGAAACTCCTAAAAACTCACTGGCAGCATCATCAAAACCCTGCAACGGAGTTAGATCCAGATTTTCATAATGGCAAACAAACAAGCTTCTTAGGCTGGTATTTCCAGTTTATGAAAAAATACTGGAGCTGGTGGAGATTATTAGGGTTAATTAGTATCTTTTATTTGGCTAGCTATGTCGTTCATTTACCTGAGAGAAACTTAACATTATTTTGGATATTGCCATCAATTTTAAGCTCAGTACAGCTATTTTATTTTGGTACTTTCTTGCCACATAAAGAGCCAATAGGGGGTTATAAAAACATTCACAACGCTCAGAGTAACCCATTACCTATCTTTTGGTCATTTATTACCTGTTACCATTTTGGTTATCACCAAGAGCATCACGAGTACCCCAATGTACCTTGGTGGATGTTGCCAGGTGTGTATCAACGTCAAGGAGCAGCACTCAAAAATTAATTGTTATTTATAATAACTTGCTAGGACATAACTCAAACTACAACTGTGACTAAATCAAGCATACCTGCTGCTTTAACTATTGCTGGTTCAGATAGTGGTGGCGGTGCAGGAATTCAAGCAGACTTACGCACTTTTGCTTTTCATTGCGTTCACGGCACGAGTGCAATAACCTGTGTAACGGCACAGAACACATTAGGAGTCAAGCGTGTTGATGCTTTACCTGCAGCCGCTGTTATGGCGCAGATCCAAGCAGTAGTTGAAGACATTGGTGTTCAAGCGGCTAAGACAGGAATGCTGCTGAATCAAGAAATCATTGCTGTTGTTGCACAGCAGATAAAACAGTTAAATATTCAGAATGTAGTTGTCGATCCTGTTATGGTATCGCGTACAGGCGCGCAACTGATTGATGAGACAGCAGTTGCGAGTTTACGAGAACTCTTGATTCCCTTAGCGACTGTTGTCACACCAAATAAATACGAAGCACAACTACTCAGCAGTTTAGAAATTCATAATATAGACGATATGCGGGCTGCTGCTGGGCAAATTTATCGACTTGGCGCTAAAGCAGTTTTAATTAAAGGCGGCGCAATGAGTGGTAATTTGCGCGGTGTCGATGTTTGGTTTGATGGACAACGTTGGGAGACTTTGACAACCACACAGGTAGATACAGACAACACACACGGTACTGGTTGTACTTTGGCAGCAGCGATCGCAGCTAATTTAGCACTAGATTGTGATGTATTGACTGCTGTACGTCAAGCTAAAGAGTATGTCACTACTGCCTTGCAATATGCTTTAGATATTGGTAAAGGACAAGGACCTATAGGACATTTTTTTCCTTTGTTAGCCAAATCATAGCGAAGCCAATTATTTTACTTTTGTCTAAGTAGCTAGAAAAGGAGTGCAAAATCGACTATTCTTGTGCATAACCTTACAGGATGGCTAAATCTGATAGCTGATTAATACAGATCTGGCTAAACTGATGAAGTTCGTTCTTTATGCCCAGCCATCGATGCGATCAACTACAACATCTAGCCATAATTCCTCTTCTGGAAAGCATTATTACTCTCCTTCAGTACCGATTTCGGTATATAAGGAACTTGCTGCACAACTGCAAGCAACACAAGCCAAGCTTAATTCGCTCAATGCAGAAAACTATGCATTAGCCAAGCAAAACCATCAACTGCGACAAGAAATCGAAAAAGCTGTACAGTCTGTGATTAGACTGCAGCAAATTGTTGAGAGTACTGTGCCGTACAATCGTAGATCTCATCAGACTAATCAACCTTCCTCAGCGCGGGCAATGCATCGCCGCAAAAAAACAATCAAAACGCCTGTTATTGATTTACCGCTAAAGCAATCTAGTACACCCCGTTTACACACTGAACAAGAAGACGGTAGATATCGCCGCCGTGTATCTGCTACTGCATCAGAAGTCAATGGTTGGGGTTTAGCGATCGCTATTTTACTTATTATCATATCAGCGTTCGGTGCAGGCTATTTAATTGTGGGACCATTGCGCTCTAATCGTTAGCATCTGACTAAAAGAAACAAAACAACGTTAAGCAGTCGTGAGTTGCTCGCCGAATGTATTATTTGTTACTAAATACCAAGACTATTGAATGCTATTTAAAAGTTCATGTCTCATAGGGAAGTTGTGGGTATTGAAGCTAGTTATACCGTAGATGCTAAAGAATAGATTGACTGAATGTAACATCGTCCTATAATTGACTTTGTTTTAGAGCTTATGTGGTGGTAGCGTTTATTTTGATGCTAAAAGAACTTAAAATAAGGAGTGCAGAAAATTGAAAAAAGTTGAAGCAATTATCCGACCCTTCAAACTCGATGAAGTAAAGATCGCTTTGGTCAATGCTGGGATCGTCGGTATGACCGTTTCGGAAGTTCGTGGTTTTGGACGCCAAAAAGGACAAACAGAACGCTATCGCGGTTCTGAGTACACTGTAGAATTTCTCCAAAAACTTAAAGTTGAGATTGTTGTTGAAGATAGTCAAGTTGATATGGTGGTAGACAAAGTCATTGCTGCTGCCCGAACAGGTGAAATTGGAGATGGCAAAATCTTTATTTCCCCTGTAGAGCAAGTGATTCGGATTCGTACTGGAGAAAAGAATCTAGAAGCTGTGTAATGAAGGGCGAGGGGTGAGGGGTGAGTAATTAGTTTTGAGTTTTGGAAAGCGAAGAAAGGTGCCGGAGGCATTTATTAAAAGAACTTGCTTAACTCATAACTCAACACTCATAACTCATAACTCCTCTGCTCTATAAATAGAATATTGCAAGTTCAGCTCAAAGTTGTGTCAGTTGGGGAAGTAAAGCTTTAAAGGCTTGACCGCGATGGCTGACTTGCTGCTTGAGGTCTGGAGGCATTTGGGCAAAAGTCATTTGGTGAGTTGGTACGTAGAAAATGGGATCGTAGCCAAAACCTCTATTTCCACGAGGAGCTAAGAGAATTTCACCTCGACAAATTCCTTGAGTTTGCAGAGCAATTTCTCCGTTAGGACGAGCGATCGCAATTGCACAAACAAACTGTGCTTGGCGATTTGATGTGTCTTGTAGTTCTCGCAAAACTCGCTGAATGCGATCGGTGTCAGTTTTACCATAACGTGCAGAGTATACGCCAGGAGCACCATTGAGGGCATCAACTGCTAAACCGGAATCATCCGCGATCGCCCATTGATTAGTTACTTTTGCAACAACAGATGCTTTAAGACAAGCATTTTCACTGAAAGTTGTACCTGTCTCCTCAACATCTAAATCATCAGGTTTGAGAGTTAGTTCCCAACCAGAGTCAATTAAAAACAGTTGCATTTCTCGCAGTTTACCAGGATTGCTTGTCGCAACCACAAGTAATTTTGGATCGTGTTTCTTCATATTGTTTTAAACTTTAAATCATCTCAACAAATGAGAGCTATAAAGCTTCCTTGCTTCTTACGACGCCCACTGATGCGCCCAAGCCAAAGTGTGCTGAACTTGCTGCATTGTAGGCGCTTCACAATATAGGCGTAAAACTGGCTCAGTACCACTAAAACGAATCATCAGCCAACTGCTATCTGCTAAACGGAATTTATAACCATCAATGCTGAGGCAATCTATGACAGTTTGTCCAGCAATCTCTGTCAGTGGTTGATTTTGTAACTGATTTAAAAGACGCGATCGCACTTCCATACTTGCTAGGGGTAAATCAATGCGATCGTAGGCAGAAGTAAATTCGGTTTGCTGTTGTAAGTCTCGATAGAGATCGCCAAGATCCATGTTCGATGTTGCGATCGCTTCTAAAACATACAACGCCGATAATAAAGCATCGCGTTCAGGGATATGCGTTCCATAACCAATTCCGCCTGATTCCTCACCACCCAATAACACTTGGGCTTCTAACATGCGATCGGCAATATATTTGTACCCGACAGGAGTTTCATGTACTGACAACTGATGTAATGCGGCAACTTTGGGAATTAAATCGGAACCACTTACTGTTTTGACAATTTCGCCTTTCAAAGCACGTTTGACAGCTAAATGTTCAATTAAGATTGGGATCAGCACTTGTGAACTTAAAAAATTACCTTGTCCATCGACTGCGGCAATGCGATCGGCATCGCCATCAAAAACTAAACCAACAGCCAAAGCTTCTGTAGCAGTTCTACGATGAGTTCGCATCAAACGAAATAGACGTGATAAGTAGCGTGGTAAAGGTTCTGGCGCACCTCCACCAAATAGGGGATCGCGATCGCTATTAATTTCTTGTACAGAAACTCCTAGTAACTGTGATAGTCCCCCAGCTGCAGCACCATGCATGACGTCGGCGAATACTGTAAGTTTGCCTTGAGTTATACAAGCGCGAATTTGTTCAATGTCTACTTTAGCTCGCAGTGCTTCACAGTAATTTTCCCAGGGATTAAAGCACACTATTCCACCACTTTTTGTCTGAGTATGTGATGCTTCACTCAGCAATATTTCAATTTTTTGTGTCACTTCTGGAGGAACCGAACCACCAAAAGCACCCTTGACTTTTAATCCTAAATAGCTACCAGGATTATGACTTGCCGTAATGACTAATGCACCTAACGCATTATGTTGTTTTGCCGCTAAGCTAAAAGCTGGAGTAGGAGCGTAGTTTTTTGAAAGCAAAACATCAAAACCAGCCTCAGTAACGGCTTGTGCAGCTCTTTGAGCAAATACTTCTGCCATAAAACGACGGTCATAGCCTACGATCACAGTATTGCTACTTGCAGTATCGCCATAGGTTTGCGATAAAACTTTTGCAGCAAGCGGCGCAACTAGCGAGAGATTGTCATAGGTGAATTCATCACCAATAATTCCTCGCCAACCGTCTGTTCCAAATTTGATTGCGTTTCCAGCAACTGGCATTGAGTGTGTCCTACTGTATTTGCACTATTGATTATTGGATCGAATTTAACATTGAAAGTTTAACATTAAGAAAAAATCACACCTTCCCTCAACATCGCTAGAGTTGAGACTGAAAGAACAAGACAACTCTACCTAGAACTCGTTGCCAAATAGAACGCTTACGCCACTGAGTTTGATCGAGCTTTTCACTTTTAGCAAATCCTTTAAGAAACATCTGCTCAATATTGCGCACAAGCTGCTCATCTGCAGAGGATATATCAAGCTCGTCATTATGAAAGAAACTGCGCGGATCAAAATTAGCACTACCACTACTTACCCAGTAGTTATCTAGCAGCAAGGCTTTGGCGTGCATCATACTAGGCTGATATTCGTAAATTTGCACGCCAGCTTTGAGCAAATCGCCATACAGTTCACACGAGGCGTAATAAACAAATTTTTTATCACACTGACTGCCATTAGTGAGAATGCGTACATCAATTCCATTATTTTTTGCAATAATAAGCTCTCGTTTCAAGTTTTTGTCGGGTAAAAAGTAAGGACTAGCAATCCAAATCCGCCGTTTTGCTGAAGAGATACTGACTTGAAATAATGCTCTGACACTAGAGGCGCGATAGGAAGGATCGTCGCCTGCGGTAACTAAAACAATTGCATCATTGTTTGGTGAAGGATGAAAAACACGCGGATCTAAGTCCGCAGTACCGCGGACATAAGTCCAGTGCTGCATAAATACTCCTTCAAGTACAGCAACAACTTCACCTTCCCAGCGCATTTCAAAATCGTACCAAGGACCAGTATCTTTGATATTGTCTAATCCATCCCAGTAATCAGAAATTCCTGCACCACCAATTAAACATACCTTGCCGTCAATGAGTAACAATTTACGGTGAGTACGAGCAAAGTAATCGACAGGAGCCTTCCAGTTAAAATCGTTGTAGAAATGGATATTAATTCCTGCGGCGCGTAATCGTTGCCAATAGCGCTGCGATAACTCTTTGGCACCATATTGATCGACTACAATTTCAACTTCAACACCTGCTTGTGCTCGTTCGATCAGTGCGTCAGCTAAGTCATTGACTCGACGCCCTGGAGTCATGAAAAAAGTCTCAAAATGAATTGTATGCTCAGCGCTACAAATTGCAGCGATTCTAGCCGCATTAATGGCTTCAGCTTCTATCCAGAAACCTGTTAACCGTCCGCTAGTTGTTACCGAATTTGAGAGACTAGCAAGTGCTAACGGAAAACGCGGATCGCGTGGTGCAGGGACATTTTTGATTTTGTACTCGATGCGATCGCGAAACGTTCCCCGAAAGTACATAATAAATATCACTACACTAGCAATCACTAAGAACAATACAGCTAACCAGCGTAGTACAGTATAGAAACCTACCATGTGTAATGTATCAACTCCCCTAAGGTGGTAGCAGATTTCATCATTGTGATGCTTACTAGTGCGAGTACTAATAACAGTATCTACCTCAGAGCAGCATGAGTTACATTTTTTAGCTGAGAGGAGGTCTGAAAAGTAAAAAAGCTCTCGTTACAATAACCTGTCAATAGCAAAAAATGACAGAGAACGAGAGTCATGGGTCAATCATATCGTACCGATCTCACAGATGAACAATGGGAATTACTG
>NZ_JADEWN010000033.1 GCF_015207655.1 Gloeocapsopsis crepidinum LEGE 06123
CTGATTGAGGTGTCACCTTGTGTGTATGCCTTAACTATTTTTTCTCGCAAGTCGAGCGAGTACGGTTTCATTAGACTTCATTTGTGTACTCCTCTTACTGTACCTCATAAACTTGCAATAGGCTGTAAATTTGCTTCTCTATTTAGATATATAGAAAAACTCAAAAATATTTTTTTACTAATTTGCTGTTGCGGCTGAATTATCTGCAACTACATAAATTAGTTCTATATTAAATATATTTCACTAGTCTAGAAAAAGTGTTAAGAAATTACTCTTACTTAAGCTAAAAATGATGAAATTCTAGTAAATTTAATATCTGATATTTATAATTTCTAAAGCCAGCCGCGCTTGCCATTAGGGCGTACTGTCATCCAATTTACTTTAGCGTGAGCTAACTGCTCATCCGAAACTTTTGCTCCAGTGAGATTAGCCCCACACAAATTAACATTTCGTAAATTAGCATCACTCAAGTCAGCATAGCTCAAATTAGCACCGCGAAAATCGGCTCCTTCTAAATCAGCAGAATGAAAGTAAGCCTTTGTTAAAATGGTTTCTCTAAAATTAGTTCGCTTGAGGTTAGCGTGGCTAAAATCATTACCTGACAAAATGCATTTAAAAAAATTTGTACGATCTAATTTCGCTGCCCGAAAGTTCACTTCTGATAGATCTACTCGCTGCAAGTCAAGTGAGCTGAGATCGTAAGAAGCAAAATCTCTTCTTCCTTTGATATAAGACAAAACTAAATTGTCCGCATCTAGCTTTCTTGGTGGTGCAACTTTGGGTTTTTGTCCAATTGCTGAAGGCGCAGAAGTAACGCTTGCTGATTGTTTAAGTTTATTTGGCACCTCGGTAAGATTTGCTCTTCTTGCACGAATTGCATCTGCCATTTGTGCCCTCGATTGAGCCGCACTATTACCATACGTACTTGTTGCAGTAGTCACTGGTGCTGTAGTAGATGTCGCTTGCTTCACCATTCTGGGTAATCTAGGTTTGTGAACCGCAGAAGGTTGAGCCGCCATACTGTTGGCTAAACTATCCATGTATGGTTCTAGTTCTAGTGCCGTTAAGACATCATTAGGAGATTGGTAACGATGTCGTACAGCACCTTCTAGCATTTTTTGTAAAACTTCGCGGAAGCGATCGCTAATTTGTACTTTGTTTTGCCAAAGCATTTCTCCAGTTGAGGAATTGTAGTCAAGATCTTTAGGAGATTTGCCCGTAAGCAGATAAATACAAGTCACTCCCAAAGCATAAACGTCACTTGCATAAACGGGGCGCATCGCGAGTTGTTCGGGAGGTGCAAAACCTGGAGTTCCAACCGCAAAAGCTGTTAAAGCTGTATGTTCTGACATACTCGTTGTTTGACTGACTTGGTCTTTCACAGCTCCAAAATCAATCAAAACGAGTTTACAATCCTCATGACGTCGAATAATGTTTGCTGGTTTGATATCTCGGTGAATAACCTGTTGGCTGTGGAGATATTGCAACGTTGGCAGAAGTTCGCTCAAAAATTGCTTGACTCCAGCTTCACTAAAAGGACCAGAGCGTTTGATTTCCTGTTGCAGTGTTAAGCCATTAATGTACTCTTGAATTAAATAAAACTGTTCGGTGTCTTCAAAGTAGTCGAGTAGCCTTGGTACTTGAGGATGACTACCAATCTTGCCTAAAGTTTTAGCTTCCCTAGCAAACAGTTTTCGCGCCATGTCTAAGGCTTCTGACGATGTTGCTGAAGGTCGTAATTGCTTGATGACGCACTTCGGTTCGCCAGGTAACGTTACATCTTGGGCTAAAAACGTTGCTCCAAACCCACCTTGGGCTAAAGCTTGCAGTGCCCGATAGCGATCGCGTAATAATAATTGAGCGCCACAGGTTGCACATGTCTGGCGGGAACTTGAGTTTTGCGGATGGGAACAATCAGGATTTAGGCAATAGCTCATATGAGCGTTACTCGCTGCTTCAGGTAATACTGGGAGCGATCGCACCCTGCTTCAATTATTCAAAGAAAAACGACCAATCACCACCTGATTTATACGGAAATTGGGGATCATAAGGTCGAGGATCAAAGGTCAGGTTTTTTTGGAGCAGAGGGGCAGAGGAATCTAGGGAAGACTGGGAGTTATGAGTCGTGAAGTGTTGAGTTCAAGAGAGTTATGAGTTCTCAGTTTTGAGTGTTGAGTTTAAGAAAATTCAAAATAATTGCCTCCGGCACCTTTGTTCGCTTTCCAAAACTCACTCATTCAAAACTTAAAATAGTTGCCTCCCTTCGCTGCGCTTTCCAAAACTCAAAACTCAAAACTAATCACTCTTTCACTCGCTCCTCGCTCTAAAACTTCTAACTTTAGATTAACTGTGTATTTGGCGTTGTCCTCCCTCAGTTAGGTGTAAATCCTTTTTTGCAATAGTTAAATTGGCACTAGTTAACTTGCCATAAATTGTTGGTAAATACTTTACTTAAAGGAAAAAGAGATGACTGAGAACAAGCAACCAGTTGATAAGTCTGACGAGAATACTGAACCCAATAGCCAGCAACATGAGGATCAACCAAGCAGCTCAGGTGTTGGCGCAGCGGCAGCTGGAGCTGCTGTTGGTGCTATACTTGGCGGTCGTACTGGAGGAATCATTGGTGCTGTAGCAGGTGCAGCAGCAGGGGCAATGGCTGGTAGGGGTACAGCTGAGGCTGTCAATAAGACTGTAGAAGGTGTAGTAGACGCTGTAGAGAGTGTAGCCGACAATGTGAACGAAACTGTAGAAGGTGTAGGCGAAGCAGTAAAAGATACAGCTGATTATGTTAAGCCTTCTGTAAAGGGCGCAGTAGATTCAGTCAAAGAGACAGTTGAGGAGGCAAGACCCTCTATAGTTGACACAGCAGAAGCAGTCAAGGAAACAGTGCAGGAGTCCAAACCCTCTGTTGTAGAAGCTGTTAAGTCTGCATCCGAGGAGGCTAAGCCAGCTGTCAGAAGTGTCTCAGAATCTGTAAAAGGTGCAGTAGACTCAACCAAAAAGACAATTGAGGAGGCAAGACCCTCTATAGTTGACACAGCAGAAGCAGTCAAGGAAACAGTGCAGGAGTGCAAACCCTCTGTTGTAGAAGCTGTTAAGTCTGAATCCAAGGAGGCTAAGCCAGCTGTCAGAAGTGTCTCAGAATCTGTAAAAGGTGCAGTAGACTCAACCAAAAAGACAATTGAGGAGGCAAGACCCTCTATAGTTGACACAGCAGAAGCAGTCAAGGAAACAGTGCAGGAGTCCAAACCCTCTGTTGTAGAAGCTGTTAAGTCTGCATCCGAGGAGGCTAAGCCAGCTGTCAGAAGTGTCTCAGAATCTGTAAAAGGTGCAGTTGAGGATGTTAAACCAGCCGTACAGAGTGCTGCAAACTCGGCCACGGATGCAACAAAAAGTGTTGCAGACTCAGCTAAACGTGCAACTGAAGAGGTCAAACCATCCTCAGTAGAGAAAAAGCAAGTTGAGCTACCCAGAATAACTACAGACACCGAAACGCTAGGTGCTTCTAGTGAAGCAGACTTCCCTGAAGAGAAAGTTATTCCGGTAGAAATTCGCGATCAGAGAACTGATGTGTAGAAGCAAACCTTTCAGGCAAAAAAACATTAACAGATATTGTTAAGTTAAGTTGGCGTGAGACAGTTTAGCCAAGATTATCTAGAAAATCTTTTTTGCCCTGATTAAATACTTTAGCTAGGGTAGTAATAAGTATCGGAACAGAAAACTGGTTTAAGGATATGTACCCTTGGCGAAACGGGTAGTTGTACTTACAACAGTCCTTTATTCCTGTTTAGTGTTCCGCTGCTGGTCGTAGCCTATCAACACTATTATTGCGCGAAATAACTTGCAACGAGTTGCCCAACGGTTTGCAGGAGAACTCAGTAATAATGAATTGTCACTGCCTGAAATGCCCTAGATGGTTAAACTCGATGGCAGCTATCTCTACTTCTTTAAGTTTAAGCAGACAGGCTGAATATTTGCTTGACAGGTTCCTATTATCATGCGGCTCGCTGTGATGAATCAGGTAGCAAAGATTCTTATTTGCGTTCGGCTACATTAATTGGAGTACATCAAATGGTTTCGCTGGCACGGCAATGTATTCGAAGCTTTGCAATTTGATAAGATAGTCTGGCTGAAGTTTAAGCAAGCATACTCCATGCGTATTTCTCTGAATTGGCTGCAAGAACTGGTTGAGTTGACGCTTTCTCCAGAAGAATTGGCGGAAACGTTAACAATGGCAGGATTTGAAGTAGAAGAAATTGAAGATCGTCGTACTTGGGCAGAGGGAGTGGTTGTCGGAAAAGTACTGGAGTGTCAACGCCATCCCAATGCTGATAAACTGAGTGTCACGACAGTAGATGTGGGAACTGCTTCTTCAGAACTATTAAATATAGTCTGCGGTGCGTCTAATGTGCGGGCGGGAATTTATGTGCCGGTCGCGTTAGTTGGCACTTATCTGCCCAAAATTGACGTCAAAATCAAAGCAGCAAAACTACGCGGAGTACGCTCTGAAGGCATGATTTGTTCTTTAGCTGAGTTGGGATTAGCTAAAGAATCTGCGGGAATTCATATTTTTGAGCAGAAAGTGCCATTAGGCAGTGATGTTCGTCCATTGCTTGGCTTAGATGATGTCATTCTTGACTTGACGGCAACGGCAAATCGTGCTGATGCATTAAGTATGGTTGGTGTAGCACGAGAGGTCGCCGCAATTACAGGTAAAACAGTGCGATTACCAGCAGCACAGGAAAGCTCAATCTCAGATGGTAAGAAGAATTTAACTATTAATATCGTAGAATCACAAGCTTGCCCTGCTTACATGGGTACGGCGATTGAATCCCTAAAAATTGCTCCTTCACCAGCATGGTTACAACAGCGATTGCAAGCCGCAGGAATTCGCCCAATTAATAATGTTGTAGATATTACAAACTACATTGTGCTGGAATGGGGTCAACCGCTACATGCTTTTGATCGCGATCGCCTTTTAGCTGTTAGTGGAACTCAATCAGAATTAACGATCGGTGTCCGATTCGCACAACCTGGCGAAACACTAAAAACGCTGGACGGTCAAACGCGCACGCTTTCCAATCAAGCTTTACTGATTACCGCGCACGACAAACCAGTTGCTTTAGCAGGGGTTATGGGAGGCGAAGCAACAGAAGTGCATGAAGCTACTCAAAACCTTGTTCTAGAAGCCGCACTATTCGATCCTGTAGCAATTCGTCGTTCTGCGCGGAGCCAAGGTTTACGTACAGAAGCTTCAGCAAGATATGAGCGTGGCATCAATGCTGCTGAATTAGAGCTAGCCTGTCATCGAGCGTTAATGCTTATTCGTGAATTAGCTGGAGGTGTTGTCGTACAACAGCAGTTTGCTGATGCACGTCCCGAAGTTGGTGCGCTGTCACGTTCGATTGAACTACGTCTTAATCGCGTCAACCAAGTTTTAGGACCAATTGACTTAGGAGATACGACAGGCGAATTACAATCAGAAGATATTCAGCAAATTCTTACCGCACTCGGTTGTCAAGTCAAACAATTACCTGAACGGCAAAAAGTTTTGACTGTTACAGTTCCGCCGTATCGTCATCGCGATTTAGAGCGCGAAATTGACTTGATCGAGGAAATTTCACGGTTGTATGGTTATGATCGCTTTTGCGACACTTTACCTGAAAAAACAGAGCCTGGCTATCTTTCCCTAGAACAGCAACTCACTCGCCAACTCCGCGAAGCTTTCCGCGCTGCTGGACTAACAGAACTGATCCATTATTCGTTAGGTAAACCAGGACAAGAAAGACAAATCGTGCTGACTAACCCTATCTTCGTCGAATATTCAGCACTGCGCACAAACTTAATTTCTGGCTTGATTGATGCTTTTCAGTACAACCTAGAGCAAGGTAATGGCAGCTTGAATGGTTTTGAAATTGGGCGCATTTTCTGGCAAGAAGAAGATGGCTTGCTTGAAGCTGAGGCTTTAGGTGGGATTTTAGGTGGAGATGCCACTCAAGGTAAGTGGACGTCAGGTGGAAAAGAACATCCTTTGACTTGGTTTGAAGCTAAGGGCGTTCTAGAAAGTGTCTTTCAACGCTTGGGCTTGAAGGTGGAATTTCAACCCAGTCATCAAGACTCTCGCTTGCATCCAGGACGTACTGCATCGTTATGGTTGCAGGGTAATCGATTAGGTGATTTTGGACAAGTCCATCCTCAATTACGTCAAGAAAAAGGCTTACCAGATGCGGTTTATGTATTTCAGCTTGATTTAGATGTGATTTTAGATTATTGGGATCGCGACGAAGTTTTAGTCCCAAGATTCCGTCCGTATTCTACTTATCCAGCTTCACCTAGAGATATAGCATTTTTCGCTCATCTAGAAGTCTCTGTTGCGGAAATAAAACGCGCGATCGCCCTTGCAGCCGGAGAATTACTCGAATCGGTGGAATTGTTTGATGAATATCGCGGCGAACACGTCCCACAAGGACAAAGAAGTTTAGCATTTCGCCTAGTATATCGCGCCCAAAACCGTACTCTAACAGATGAGGACATCGAACCTCTACACCAAAAAGTGCGAGAATCTCTGGTAGAAAAATTTGGCGTGAATCTACGCAGTTGAGTTTGTAAATTACTGGAAGACTATGCCTAAGTACGTAATGTGGGGAAGTTACTGTGATAATGTACTAGAAAAACGCGCTCCTTATCGACAGGCTCATCTCGACGGGCTGGCTGCACAAAAAGAATCTGGGGTGTTGATTACAATCGGTCCAACAAAGGATTTAATAAAGGTTTTTGGCATTTACGAAGCTGAGGATGAAGCAACAGTCCATCAACTTGTTGAAGCCGATCCTTATTGGAAAAATGGAGTTTGGACTGAGTACTACATTAAGGAGTGGATTCAAGCTTTTTAAGTAGAGTCGATTGACATCAATCGCAGGTGCCCTGCCACTTTCTTCGGAGCTACCCTAGACGAATTGTGCGGAGGCACACTCTTAAGTTTGAGTTTTGTTGGTAAATTCGCCTCCGTGGATTTTGTTGATTGATCTGCGAATTTATTTGGCAAGCTAGCTAAGGTTAATATCAATTAACTGTAAAGGCTTAGGTTGAGGTGCTGACGACAAAAATCTAATACAACAGATAAATCGCTAGTTTGTTGTGGATAATTAACTATTGGTCTACTTATTGTGATTAAGGGAACACCTAGTTGAGTAGCGACAAGACGTTTAATATCTTCACCCCCTGGTTTTCCTGAAGCTTTGGTAATCACGAGTTGAATTTGCCATTGACGCCAAAGTGCGAGTTCTAAATCAGCGGAAATGGGAGGACGCAGACAAATTAATCGATCTGGGGTAAACCCAGCTTGCGCTGCTGCTGTCATGGCGATCGCTGAAGGGAGAATTCGGGCAAATAATGTTGCGCGATTGTGCCAAGCTTGAAACATCTGTAGCGGTCGATATCCCACAGTTAACAATACTCGCTTATTCTGTAAGTAGTTTGTTGTTAGTAAAGCTTCAAAACTATCGAAATTCTCGCTCGCACTTCCTGTGCTAGATAGCAATACTGGGCGTTCATAGCGGAGGTAAGGTATCTGTAGTTGTTGCGCCGCTGCGATCGCATTATGCGAAACTTCCACAGCATAGGGATGAGAGGCATCAACAATCGCCTTAATTTGTTGTTGGTGAATAAATTCTGAAATTTGAGCTAAAGTTAAACGCCCTACCCAGATTGTTAAACACGGTGCAGGACGATAAAGCGATCGCGCAGATTCAGTTGTTACAGAAACAATACAACAGACATTTTCTGGTGCGATCGCCTGAGTAATTTTGATGCTTTCTTGAGTTCCGCCAATCAGCCACAACTTCCCATGATGACAAACTTGCAGTGACTGATTGAAAGCGGCAGACATACGCGTACTAGCCCTTGAGTGCTTTCCTGAAATTTTGTCGATAAGATTTATTAGAAATTAACAATGCTGGCCATAATAGTGATAGAGATAATCGATTAGAAAAACTACGCGAGAAGGTAGTGCGATGAAACCCATTCCAGAATTTCCAAGCACCTATTGCATATGCAATAACAACTAACCAATAAATGAAGTTCATTCTCAGCAACCACCTGTACAACTCATTGATTAAGTAAAAGCTGGTATCTTCAGCGGTGACAAATGTCCTCTTCCACTATCTTTAGTGTAGAGTAGCTTACAGAAATCGTTACAGCGATCGCGTAAGTAGCTTTGAGTTAGTTGTAGCTCAAAAGCATAGTAACTTGCCACTCATCGTCGAGTATAGGCGCGTAGTTGTACACCCCTACACTGACATATGTGCCTAATGAAGTTTACGCTTAACGGATGTATCTTGTGGAAGTACCTTAAGTTTCAACATACATAGGAAACTAGAACAAGACTTGCTTTTTTGCCAGAGTCATTGGCTGTGTGTCAGTGACGAGTGCAAATCAATTAAGGAGGAATTATGCGTGCAGTGCTGATGGCTGGAGGGTCTGGAACGCGGTTAAGACCGCTGACTTGTGACCTTCCTAAACCGATGGTACCTATTTTAAACAGACCAATTGCGGAACATATCACTAACCTTCTCAAACGGCACCAAATAACTGAGGTTATTGCCACGCTTCATTATTTACCTGACGTCATTCGCGATTATTTTCAAGATGGTAGTGACTTTGGCGTGCAAATGACCTATGCCGTTGAAGAAGATCAACCGCTAGGTACCGCAGGCTGCGTCAAAAATATCGCGGAATTTCTCGATGAAACGTTTTTAGTGATTAGCGGCGATAGCGTTACAGACTTCGATCTCACAGCAGCCATTGAGTTTCATAAACGCAAACAAGCAAAAGCGACATTAGTGCTGACCCGCGTTCCCAACCCAATTGAGTTTGGGGTAGTCATTACCGACGAAAACTATCACATTCGGAGATTTTTAGAAAAGCCTTCCACCAGTGAGATTTTCTCCGATACAGTCAACACTGGTATCTACATTCTAGAACCGTCTGTTTTGGACTATTTACCAGCAAATCAAGAATCTGACTTTTCTAAAGATTTATTTCCATTGCTGTTGGAAAAAGGCGAGCCAATGTATGGCTATATTGCTCAGGGATACTGGTGTGATGTCGGACATCTGGATGCGTACCGCGAAAGTCAGTATGATGGTTTGTTTGGTAAGGTAAAACTTGACTTTGCCTACACAGAGACAAAGCCAGGGATATGGGAAGGTCAAAACACTTTTATTGATCCAAGTGTTGAGATTTGTGCCCCAGCACTGATTGGTAGTAATTGTCGAATTGGACCGCGAGTGCGAATTGATGCTGGAACTGTGATTGGAGATAATGTCACAATTGGTGCTGACGCTGACTTAAAACGACCGATCATCTGGAACGGTGCAATAGTGGGCGAAGATGCAGAACTTCGAGCATGCGTTATTGGGCGTGGGACAAGAGTAGATCGCCGTGCCCAAGTGTTAGAGGGTGCTGTGGTCGGCTCACTTTCTACAGTAGGAGAAGAAGCTCAAATCACTCCAAATGTTCGTGTCTGGCCCAGCAAACAAATTGAGTCGGGCGCGATATTAAATATTAATTTAATTTGGGGACAAACCGCACAACGCAATTTATTTGGTCAGCGTGGTGTGACTGGATTAGCTAATATTGACATCACACCCGAATTTGCTGTGAAGTTGGGTGCCGCGTACGGCTCAACTTTAAAACCTGGTTCGCAAGTGATGATGTCCCGCGATCAGCGCAGCATTTCTCGGATGGTAACGCGATCGCTGATTGCCGGTTTAATGTCTGTGGGTGTCAATATTCAGAACCTTGATGCTACAGCAATACCAATGTCGCGAACAGTTGTCTCTACCTTTGGAGTTGCTGGAGGAATTCACGTACGGCTGCATCCAGATCGCCCCGATTACCTGTTAATTGAGTTTATTGATAGCAAAGGTGTCAATATTTCAAAAGCACTAGAAAAGAAAATCGAGGGTGCTTACTTTAAAGAAGATCTCCGGCGCGTGCAAATTCATGAGATTGGTAATGTTGTCTATCCGATCCAGATGATCGACACTTACTGCAATGCGTTTGAGAAGAATTTAAATGTAGAAGCAATTCGCCACAGTAACTCAAAAGTTGTCATTGACTATACTTATGCTGTTTCTGGTGCAGTGTTACCGCAACTTTTAGCTAAATTTGGTTGCGATGCTGTTGTATTAAATGCCAGTTTGAAACAAACAGCGGTTTCTTCAGTAGAGAAGGAAGCACTGTTACAGCAACTTGGTCATGTTGTAGAAGCATTGCGAGCTACCTTCGGCGTACAGGTATCAGCTAACGGAGAACAGTTGATTCTGATGGATAAGTTGGGAACACCGATTCGCGGTGAGATGTTGACCGCACTTATGGTTAATATGATCCTGACAGCACATCCGCGAGGAACTGTTGTTGTGCCAATTCATGCCTCAAGTGCGGTGGAACAAATTGCTCGTCGTCATGATGGTAAGGTAATTCGCACGAAGGCAAGTCCTACTGCATTGATGGAAGCTTCATTACCGGAAGTCAACCCAAATGTAGTCCTTGCTGGAAGTGGAGATATGGGATTTATCTTCCCGCAGCTGCATCCTGGATTTGATGCGATGTTCTGTATTGCGAAGGTGATTGAGATGTTGACGGTGCAAGAGCGATCGCTTGCGTCAATTCGTGATAATGACTTACCGCAAGTCAGTCACAGAAGCTACACTGTTCGCTGTCCTTGGACGGTCAAAGGAGCATTGATGCGCTATCTAGTTGAAACGCACAAAGAGGACAGTCTGGAGTTGATTGATGGCGTGAAAATCCGCTTTGAAGATGACAATTGGATACTAATTTTGCCCGATGCGGGTGAACCACTGGTACATTTGTTCGCTAACGGTAATGATCGTAATTGGGTAGATGAATCGCTAAGGGAATACCGCACCCGCGTTCAGTCATTTATTGAACAACAACAGGGAGTGGAAGCTTACAGCAACAGCCCTCAGCAGTCGATTGTGAGTTAGGAGAGTGGGAGAGTGGGAGCGTTGTAGAGTTGGCGAGTTGTAGAGGTTGAGAGATTTAATTGCTATTTTTCCCTCCTACGCAACCACCCGTGTACCCAACTACCCGCTTACCCTCACCCCTCATTCCTCACCCCTCACCCCTCATTTAGGAGAAGCAAATGAATAGCTGTATTTTGATGGCAGAAATTGTGCAAGCGCCACAACTGCGTTATACGTCTGACAACATGGCGTTAGCAGAAATGCTGGTTCAGTTTCCTGGTTTACGGGCAGAAGATTCCCCTGCAACACTAAAAGCTGTTGGGTGGGGTAATTTGGCGCAAGAGATTGAACAAAATTATCAGCAAGGCGATCGCGTCATTATTGAAGGTCGCTTGAGTATGAATACTTTTGAGCGTTCTGAGGGATTCAAAGAAAAACGTGCCGAGTTGACAGTACAGCGCATTCACGCAATTGATAAAACTGTAGATACAACAGCTACAAAAGCCAACCCCAAAACTGCACCAGATTCTGTCAGTTCGCGTTCTGAAAAAGCCCCCAAAGCTAATTTAGACACGAGCACTTCAACTGCAACAACTTCTACAGCTACAGCTAGTAGAACTGACGTAATTGCTGACTTTGCGACTTACGAACCACCTCTAAGACCATCAGCGCCGTTACCACCCAGCGAAGACCAGGATATTGACGATATTCCATTCTAAGAGGGAATAGGAGAGAGGAGCGAGTGAAAGAGTCGCGCTTTGGTTAGTAGTTAGTGGCTAGTGAATAGTTTTGAGTTTTGAATTATAAGAAGTTTTCTCAACTCAACATTCAACCCTGAGAACTTATAACTCCTCTGCTTCCTCTGCTCCGAAAAAACCATAATCCCCGAACCGTAGGTCTGAGAAAAGTGCGTCCTCCGACCTCTAACTTCTTTGATCCCACTCAGCAGCAGCATCAGCAACGGCTTGATCTACAGTTTTTTCGCCCAACATTGCGGCTTGAAGATTATCGTAAATCGTTCTTTGTAAGACGTTGAGATTTTCCATTGCGGGAACCAATACTTCAGCTTGCTGCAATTGACTTGCACTCACAACGCGGGCTTTTTCGACAGTTGGTGCATCTGCTGGTATTACCTTAAAGTAGTCGTCTGAGAGCGCTGCTACAGTTGAGGGTAAGACATTTGCTGCTTTGGCAAAGGCAAGTTGATTTTGATTATTTGTGACGTATAGCGCAAATTTTAAAGCCGCATCAGGTTGGTCTGTATTATTAGGAATGACTAAGTTCATGACTGCAACGTTTTTCTTGCCTGTCGGACCTGTAATTTGTGGTGCAGTTGCCGAAACTTGGGCGATCGCTGGGGCATTTTTGGCGATCGTCCTTAAAAACTCTGGACCTGATGCCAATAAAGCCGTTTGTCCAGCTTGATACTGCTCTATACCATATCTATGCCCTTGAGTCAATGCTTCAGGCGGAATCAGTTCATTGCGATACAAATCCACCCAATACTGAAATACAGAACGACCTTCAGGAGTATTAAACGCGGCTTTGCCTTTCGCGTCTACCAAATTAACTCCCATTTGCACGAAAGATTCCAAAACTTCAGCAGAATCTTCGGGAACAAAGGTGGTAAAAAAAGCATACTTTCCAGTTTTTTCTTTAACTTGCCGAGCCACTGTTGCTAATTCTGCATAGGTTGTTGGCGGTTGACTCACTCCTGCTTGGTTTAACAAATCAGTGTTATAAATTGTCAGACGTGTTGTGAGGTACCAAGGCAAACCAAAACTTTTACCGTTGATTGTGCTTGCTTTCCAAATATTGGGTAGATAAGTTTGGCGCACATCCGCATTCACCTTAGAATCTAAATCTAACCAAGCATTGCGTGTTGCAAGCTGGGAAGCAAAACTAGGGTTGAGATTCACAACATCTGGTGCTGTGCGTGCAGACATTGCAGTGAGGATTTTGCTTTCCATTGCTGACCAGGGAACATCTACCCAGTTAACTTGAATGTCAGGGTTTTCTGCCTCAAAAGAACTGATCAGATTGTTAAAGAACTCTGTGAATTGGGGCTGGAGTTGCATTGTCCAGAATTCCACATTGCTGTTACCTGATGCCGATTGCTGGGTACTATTATTGACGTTACCAGTACCACAACTAACAACCCAACTCAGGATTAAGCCTAATAAAGCAAAAATTCCGAGGCGTTTCCAACCCCTGATTTTGCTAGAAAATACTGAGACTATTGACATTTTTCAAACGTAATTTGCTTATTATACGAGCGAAGTAATTCTAAGCTAAAGTAGCAGACATTCACTTTTTAGTATCTCACTGTAGTTTCTTTTTACCCTCTAGACAACCAGCAAAACTGTGTTTAACCGCTTCCAAATACCACCTAACCGCTTCCAGATACTACCGAAACGTACCAAGGGAGTTGGTATTGAACTTGCTCCCGAACGCATTAATATAGCGCAGCTACGTAAACAAGGACAGGGAATAAGACTGGCAGCGTTTTCCTCAGTTCCCGTACCTGAAGGAATTTTTCAAGACGGGCAGATAATTGATCCACCAGCGCTAGCAGAAATTATCCAATCAGCTATGGCTCAGAGCAAAATTAAAGCGAAGCGAGTTGCTAGCGCTGTTCCTGGAAGAGACTCACTAGTGCGTTTGATTCCTTTACCTGCTGAGTTAGATGACCAAGAATTACGTGAAATGGTCTTAAATCACGAAGCAGGTTTGTATTTGCCCTATCCTCGTGAAGAAGCGGATGTTGATTATCAAAAATTAGGGTACTTTGTGGATGAAGACGGCATTGAAAAGGTACAAGTTTTGCTCGTTGCTACCCGTAAAGAAGTCACAGACCTCTATATAGATACATTTCAACAAGCTGGGCTACAAGTTGATGTTTTAGAAATTAATAGTTTTGCCCTACTGCGTACAATTCGCGAGAAATTGCGCGAGTTTCCTTCACAGGAAGCTGTAGTCTTAGTTGATATTGAATTTGACAACACAGAAATTGCAATTATTGTAGATGGAATACCACAGTTCTCGCGGACTGTTCCGATTGGTACATTTCATTTGCAAGGTGCGCTGTTGCGGGCACTGCATTTACCAATGTCTAGAGACACGCAAGTCATGCTACAGTCAGTCGTTCTTCCCAGCACGACAACGGATGATATGGGAGCAGTAGTCGGTATTAGTGTCGATCCTGGTACTGCTGCAATGCTGCGAGTGATGGGAGAGTTAATTGATGAATTACGGCGATCGCTCGATTTTTATCTTAGTCAAAGTGAAAATCTAGAAGTTGCACAAATACTCTTGGCAGGACCTGGTGGTGGATTAGTAAACTTAGATGAGTTTTTCCAACAACGAGTAAATATTCCCACCGTACAAATCGATCCTGTGGCAGCTTTGTCTTTAGAAGTTGATGAGAAAAAAATTTCGCCTGGACAACGACCAGGGCTAGGTATCGTTTTAGGTTTAGGAATGCGTGAAATTTAATTTAACCGAAGTCAGCGCTGGTGTCTTACCCATACATTACTTTCAATCATGATGAGTCCTTAAATTTTATGTACAGCTTAGACATTAACTTTATTCAGGATCGCCCAGATTATCTACTAAAGACAGGAACAAGTGCCAGAAAACTAAAAATGCTGGGCGGTGAGACTGCACCACTTTATTTGGGAATCGCGATTGGAGTGATTTTACCAGCGATGATCGGCGGCGCATGGTTAGTTCTGCAAACTCGTAATGGACAACTAGAGAACGAAAATGCTCAACTTGATGCTGAATTAAGCCGCTTGGGACTTCAAGAACAAGAAATTCAAACGACACAAGCGCAAATCAATCAAGTCCGCACCGAAACTCAAGCCTTAGCCACCGTGTTCAATCAAATTCGTCCTTGGTCTGCGATGTTACAGGATATGCGCGATCGCATTCCTCGTGCCGTACAAATTGAAACCCTCCGGCAAACTGCCGCTGCAACGCCTCAACAAGAACCGCAAGCTGCAAATGATACTAACAATCAACAGCAAGGACAACAAGAACAACAAAATGCTGAACAACAGAACCAGCAACCTGCTCAAATTCCTGCAGGTAGTATCGAAATTACTGGAGTAGCCAGATCTTTTAACGATGTCAACGATTTCTTGCTGACACTGCAACAATCTGCATTTCTCAAACCTACAGATACTAGAATTGTTACTGCTGAGTTAGTAAATATTGGTGAACCTGGTACAGTGGCTATGCCGCAAGCGAATGCTTCTGCAGTTGCGACTCCTCAAGCGGTAAGGTACACAATTCAATCAACACTGAGCGATGTTCCTGCCTCTGACTTGTTAAGAGAACTAGAGCGCAAGGGTACATTAGGATTGGTAACTCGCATTCGCACACTGCAACAAAAAGGTGTGATTCAACAATGACGATCGCTGAAGACTTTATTCCGGAAGAAACTATAGACTTTCAACCTGTAGCACCAAGTTATCCTAAGGCATTTGGTGTCACCCTCACTCCTGGCGTAAGTGGTGTACTCATTGCACTACTAGGGCTAGCAGGTGGTGTTTACTTGGTTGTTAATTTGTTGATGCCAACTTGGCAAAGACACCAAGAATTGCAAGCAAGTCGAGATGAGAAAAATGCCCTTGTGGCACAAAAACAACTCGCAATTCAACAAACTGAACAAGTACGAGCTGAGTTAGCCCAAGTAAGACAGCAAAATGCTCAGGTTCTTACTCTATTTGCTGACGAGCGAACACTAGATACTTTGTTGTTAGATCTTAATCGTGTTGTTGAATCGGGTAATGCCCAACTACCACAGAATGCACCTAGAGCTAGACTCAAGCGTTTTGTTCCCATCAATCAGTCACCAGAAATTGTCTCTGATGGCAGCTTGGGATCTGCTGTCAATGGCAAACTGAAACGCCAAGCTGTCAACATTGAGTTAGAAGGGACTTTTGAGCAAACCCAAGCCATTATTCGCAATATTGAGCGGTTACAGCCTTTATTAATTGTCAAAGATTATCAATCATCCTTGGCACAAAGTGGCGATCAGCAAGCTGGTGTTATCCAGCCAGGAGGACCGGTCATTACAACATCCTTTCAGTTAGAGGCATTAATGCCAGCTAGCCCTGCTGAAGCAGCATCAGCTGCAAGTAATCCTGAGCAACAGTCACTCGAAGGTAGAGACAACACTTAATTTTATTTACACTGTTGCGTAATCTTTGCACAACTTCTTGTTATAAATTTAGCTACCGTATTTTTACAGAAATCTAAAATTTGAATGCATAAAATTATTGTGTGCTGTCGGTAAAATTGCTCTTGGAGACAAAGTATAAGTAGCGTTAAGTTTTTTATATTTTGTGATCTGAAACTAGCTGAAAATGATTATTGCGCTAGCAGTTATTGAGCTTTGGATATTGAAAGATTCATCAGATAATCTTTGCAGCAGTCTACCGATCGCAATCATCAATCAATTTAATATGATTTCTGTTTTTTCCCGAAAAGGAATATATTACATTTTCTACACAAATTGAAGTGCAAATAGTTGAGCCGCAAATGCTACAGATTCAAAGGCTGAGGAGAGAACAGTGAGACAGCTTGCAGGTAGTGGAGTGATATTCGCTGGAGCAACAATAACGTTGCTGTCAGCACAGCCAGTGTGGGCAGCAGCAACACAAGTCACAGCAGTGCGCTTGAGTCCGACAAATCAGGGGTTGAATATCCTCTTAGAGACTGCTGCAGGCGATCGCCCGCAAATATTCACAAGTAGCCGAGGTAACGCCTTGGTTGCGGATATCATCAACACGCAGTTACGCACGCCACAAGGTAACAATTTTCGTCAAGATAACCCAGCACCAGGAATTAGCTCAATCAGCGTCACTCAGCTTGACCAAAATAGCGTCAGGTTAGTTGTTACAGGAACTACTAACGCTCCTAGCAGCCAACCTGCGGCTAAAACTGCTCAAGGAATTACCTTCAGCATTAGCCCTGCATCGGGTGTACCTATAGCACAGCAACCTCCTACAAATCAAACTCCCGCACCACAGCAACCACAACAAACACCTGCAAATCAAACTCCAGGAGTTCTTGTCCCTAATCCTGATGTCCAAATTCAAGGCGCACCACAGCCAGGAACACAAACGCCACCGCCTTTCTTACCACGAGCCGTTGCTCCACCTGTAGGCGATATTGCCGTTTCTAATGTAGATTCCTCTGCCTCGACAATTGATTTAGAAACTGCCGAACGCGTACCGCGCTTAGTACTGCGCGAAGCCCCTGTCAGAGAAGTCTTAGCCCTTCTTGCTCGTGCCGCTGGGCTTAACCTCGCATTTAGTGCAGCCCCCGCACCTGGAACACAACAAGCACAAGCTGAGCCTACCCCTGGTGGTGAAGATGGACCGAGAATTTCTTTGGATATTGAAAACGAGTCGGTACAAGACGTTTTTAACTACGTCCTACGCATTAGTGGACTGCAAGCTAACCGCACTGGACGAACAATTTTTGTTGCCCCAAGGCTAACAAATGAAGCACGTAACGTGATTGTCCGCAGCTTGCGCCTCAATCAAATTAATGTGAGCAGTGCCTTGAACTTTTTAGTTGCAATGGGTGCAGAAAGCGCTGTCAGCCGCGAAAGAGTTATTACTAGCGTGAATGCTGTTCCTGTAGGTGGTTCGGCAACACCTGTTACCCAAACACAAACGAGTACAGAAACCAGAGTCGAAACTCAGCGGATTGACTTTCAAGATTCAATACCACTTTTACGTGGTTTACAGGTAGTCGGAGATGAACGCACCAACTCTGTAAGCTTAATCGGTACTCCTCGCCAAGTTGAAATTGCTACTGCCCAGTTAGTTCAAGTTGATTCGCGTCGCCGTCAAGTGGCTGTCAACGTCAAGATTGTTGATGTTAATTTATCAGATGCTAATCTGTTCAATACTAGTTTTTCTTTCGGACTTGGCGATAATTTCTTTCAATTCAATAATACGGGGAACGCGATTGTTAACTTTGGTAGAAACAATTCACCAGCAGGTTTTAATGCCAACCAGTTACGAAATTTTACTAGCAGATTTTTAGCTCAGTTGGAAACCTCTGTTGAAAATGGCAATGCCAAAATCTTGACCGATCCAACTCTTACTGTACAGGAAGGACAAACGGCACAAGTAAACTTAACAACAGAAGTACCTGGAGGTATTCAAGTACAGTTTATTTCTCCTACTGAAGGCGCTCCTGCCATTCCTGTGCGAACAGTAGATATCAGAGAGGCTGGTTTATCTCTTGCTATTCAAATTACTCGGATTGATGACAATGGTTTTGTGAACTTGTCTGTGGCACCGAGTATTTCTGCACCAACTAACACAATAGACACCGGAGATGGTGGACTTGTCACTTTCTTGAGTACAAGAAGCTTTTCTTCAGGTCAAATTCGGCTACGCGATCGCCAAACTCTCGTTATTTCTGGCATCATTCAGGAAATAGATCGAGCCGAAGTACGCAAAGTTCCTATTTTGGGTGATATTCCCCTGCTAGGGGCGCTGTTTAGAAGAACCAATAAGATTAATCAACGTCAAGAGGTGATTGTATTACTCACGCCTCAAGTCTTGGACGACTCACAGAATGCTACAGCAGGTTACAACTATACTCCAAGCCCAGAGGCACGACAGATGCTAGAACGTCAAGGTTTTCAGTCTCAATGAAATGTGACTTATAGCAGGGATCAGAGGTCAGGGGTCAGGGTTATAAGCAAGTTGGGGTGGAAGTTCTGTGAGTATAATGTCCTAACTTATGCTTTGACTGCTATACACCCAGAAAAAATGCGGAACTTTATGCCTGATGAGTCTAGTCAACTGGAGATTTTAAGAACGTAAAAACAACGAAATGCGATCGCATTTTTGTGATTACTGGTTAATTTTTCAACTTTTTATGGGGAAAAATACCTAAAAAATGTTGAAATCTATATAACTTAAAGGTTTCACCGATCCAGATTGAGCTAGCACGCCTTAGAATAGGGCATTGAAATATCGAGCCTAGGAGGTTTCAGCGATTGTCTTCAAACGAAACCTCTTTCTCGGCTACGAGCTGAGTATCCCAAAACCCTGAGACTCGGCAGTTTCGTTAAATCTCATTTGTACTCTAAGGAGATCCACATGAACAAAGGCGAATTAGTAGATGCGATCGCAGACAAGGCAAGCGTCACCAAAAAGCAAGCTGATGCGGTCTTAACCGCAGCTTTAGAAACAATCATCGAAGCTGTTTCTTCTGGCGATAAAGTAACTCTGGTAGGTTTCGGTTCATTTGAGCCACGCGAGCGTAAAGCCCGTGAAGGTCGTAACCCAAAAACGGGTGATAAAATGGATATCCCAGCAACAAAAGTGCCTGCATTTTCGGCTGGGAAGCTTTTCAGAGAAAAAGTTTCGCCGGACAAAGACTAGTAAGGCTACAACACACATATTTGATGCGACCTACTCACGGGGGAAATTTAGTCTGGGCAGCAGCCGTTGCTGGCTGTTCCCCTAGCGAGATTCTGGATTTTTCTGCGAGTATTAACCCCCTGGGACCACCAAGGAGTGCGATCGCGGCTATTCAAGCACATCTAGGCGAACTAGGCGCTTATCCAGACCCCAATTATTGGGAACTCCGCACCGCGTTAGGTCAATGGCATCAATTACCACCCGAATGGATTCTGCCGGGGAATGGCTCGGCAGAATTACTTACCTGGGCGGGCTGGGATTTGGCACAACTTACTAAAACTTTCTTCTCTACCCCAGCCTTTGCTGATTACTACCGCGCTTTGAAGGCTTTTGGTGCGAAAGTACAGGAATGTCCTTTGGAGTTGGAGAAACTAGAGGACAGGCAAGATGCCTGCCCCACTTTTTCTAATTCTTTAGAGTGCGGTTTACTTTTGAATAATCCTCACAATCCTACAGGGCAGATGTTTTTACGGGAAACAATTCTGCCTTATCTTGAGCAATTTGCTTTGGTTGTCGTGGATGAAGCATTTATGGATTTTCTGCCACCAGAACAAGAACAAAGCTTGATTTGTGTGGTACAAGAATATCCGAATTTGGTGATTTTACGATCGCTGACTAAATTTTATAGTTTACCTGGGCTGCGCCTGGGATATGCGATCGCCCACCCAGATCGTTTACAAAACTGGCAGCAACGACGCGATCCGTGGTCGATTAATACGCTTGCGGCGGCGGCGGCTGTTGCGGTAATTCAAGACCGCGAGTTTCAACAGCGAACCTGGAAATGGCTTCCATCTGCAAGAATAGAACTGTTTAAGGGTTTATCTCAAATATCAGGCTTGCGACCATATCAAAGTAGTGCTAACTTCTTACTCGTGCAGACTGAACACTCAAGTTCTACCTTGCAAGAAAAGTTACTACAGCATTACCAAATTTTAATTCGCGATTGTCTGAGTTTTCCCACATTAGGCGATCGCTTTTTCCGCATAGCAGTACGCTCAAATACAGAAAACAATTGTTTATTGCAAGCATTGCTTCAGCAATTAGCAATTAGCTGAATATTATGATTGACTACGATGTCGTAATTATTGGTGGCAGTCTTACGGGACGCTATGCAGCCACGATTGCAACTCAATTTGAGGCTAAAGTTGCGCTGGTAGAACCTCCACAGCAAGAGTTTCCTTATCTTTTGACACCATATGCTTTAACTTCTTTGGGGAAATTACGGCAGCAGTATAGTGAAATAGCATCAGATGCAGTTCATCCCAATACTGTACAGTGGGCAGAAGTGATGCAAAAAGCTAAGGGGGTTGTCACTAATATAGAAGAGTTATATTCCCCCGTTATTTTAGCTGCGTTGGGAGTTGATGTTATTTCTGGTATAGGGCAGTTTGAACGCACTCCTTCACTTACTTTTAGTGTGAATCAGCGTCAATTGCGATCGCGCAAGTTTCTACTTGCAACTGGCTCTCGTCCTGTTATCCCAAATATTGAAGGACTACAAGCAACAGCTTACTATACACTCCCAGAAGTTTTATCTGTACTGACTTCCCCCAATCCACCAACTCGATGGGTTATTATGGGCGGCAATCCATCTGGAATTCAAATGGCGCAAATCTTCACGCGCTTTGGTTTAGATGTGACTTTAATCGTCAGACATTCGCGCATTCTTCCTCAAGAAGATCCAGAAATTACGCAATTGATTCAAGCTGCATTGGAAGCTGAAGGTGTCCGCATCCTGACAGCAACACCTGTGAGTCAAATCAAGCAGATTCAAGGTAAAAAATGGGTGCAAGCCGGAAATCAAGCAATTGAAACCGATGAGATTTTATTGTGTGCTGGACAACAGCCAGATTTAGCACATCTTAACTTGAAAGCAGCAGGTGTGCGATCGCACTGTAATCGTCTGGTGTTAAACGCAAAACTGCAAACAACACACCCTCGAATCTATGCTTGTGGTGATGCAATTGGCGGTTATTCGTTTCTGAACATTGCTAATTATGAAGCGGCGATCGCCCTTAAAAATGGTTTGTTTTTCCCACGCCACCGAGTAGACTACAGCAGCATCCCTTGGGCAGTTTTTTGCGATCCTCAGTTGGCACGCGTAGGATTATCGGAAACACAAGCCCGATGCAGTTACAGTAATGTAGTGGTGTTGCGACAATACTTTAAAAGCGTAGCAGCTGCTCACTTGGAAATGACAACAACTGGAGTTTGTAAGGTAGTCCTCGCACCGACTGGAGAAATCTTAGGTGCTACTATTGTAGGCTCCTACGCCGCAGAATTGATTCACGTTTTTGGCTTGGCGATCGCCCAACGGATCAAAATTGATAAAATCGCTCAGCTTGCTCCAGTTTATCCAAGTTTTTCGGAAATTTTTGCTCAAATCGCTATCTTGGCGTATCAAACACAGCTGATTCGTCCTTCAATTTTGGATCGGTTTCTAGCTTTGTGGAATTGACATTGCATGAATACAAGCGAGACGCTTGCAACCGCGTTAAAATTTCTTTTTTCTGCCTGCTGATGCTGAACTACCAATTCCTTGCAGAATACCACGACCAACTAAACCAATCGCACGACCAATAACTTGTGTGAGTACATAAACAACACCACTTCCTAAAAACGCAATGACTGCGCGGAATCGTGGTGCGATCGCATCGCGTAGTTCTAAGGCTAATGTTACTAATTGAGGAATACCAGAAAGTTGCTGTAATTCTTGACCTCGTGGTGCATAAACTGAAGTTTTGACAATTCCTCTATCAATGAACAGAAATAATTCGTAACGACTTTCAAAGATTGCTTTAGGTTCCACATAATATTTCTGCCAGCGATATTTCCACGAAAGATTATTTCTAAAACGTTCGATTTCTCGTGTTGAAATTAATCGACTATCATAAAAATATTGTTTAATAACTTCTACATCAGCAAGTCTATTTAACAGTGGTTGTGCTACGGCATTGGCGACATGAATTAAAAGGTTATGTAAGATAATTTCTGCTCTTGCTTTAGCTTCTGGTGTATCAACTTTATAGGGGAAATTATCAATGACTAAAGGTGTTTGAAATAATAAATAAGAAAATAGCTCACTGACTAGAGGAATTTTATTCAAAATCTCAATTTGAACAGTTTCTACATCTTGTAGCAAAAGATTAACAATCTCTAAGTTACGATTTTCTACTTGTAAGACAGCGTATCTACCAAAAAAATCGACAGTTGTTCCTTGCCACAAGTCTCGCAGAATTAAATACTGCATTTCTCCTAATTGATGCGGTTGTATTTGGGCAAAACGTAAATCTTCTAAAACTTCTACTACTTTTTGGAGAATAATCTTAAATAGTTCTCGCTTTTTACCTTCCCGCAAAATATCAGTTTCTAAAGTTACAGTTGTTAGGTTTTGCAAGCTCGACTCAAGTTTTGCTGCAACGATCTCTAAGATTTCGTATACTCCTACTTGGCGACTCAAGCTAGCGTCTAATCGCACAAGCGCTCCAGAAGAGACATTGATTTGAGATGACAACTCAACCTCTTCTCTAGTTTGCGTCTGGGACAATTGAGTGACATTCTCAACACCATTTCTAAGCCTTGATGTATCCTCTGTACCTGTACGGCTTTTGCCTTCTGGTAGAGGTAACAAGTGAGTCACTAGCCAACGTGATGCGAGAAGTTCTCTACGCTGTCCGGCTAAAAATGCTCGATCTAGTAACGGTAAGCCAGGAACTTGTAATCGAGCATTTACTGCGGCTAAAGTTGTATCAATTTGCTGTAATCCTGTCCATCGCAGGTGATTTCGGACTAAGGCAAGAATGCTAGGTGCAGCTAATGGATTTTGTAGTGATTCTGCTTCAATCCAGTAATTTTTCCCTAAAGCTACTTGGCGGATCGCTGCTACGACCTCCAAAATAGAAGTCCCTTTGGGACAGTAGCCTTCGATTCCTACAGCCTTTGCTGAGGCTAATAGGGCTGGTTCCTGCAATGAACTGAGAATGAGTATCGGTAGGTCAGGATAATGAGATTTGAGCTGCTGGCAAAGCTCTAGCCCTAGCTGTAGCTCTAAAACAACTAAATTGACTGCTGTGTCTGATGGTAAACCACTTGAAAATGCTGTCGCATTTTCTCTAGCGAAGTCTGCCAAGATCTTCCTTGCAGTTGCACCAGTCTCAGCTTCTGCAACGATTTGGATGTCGGGATACGATTCATTGATGAGCCGTGAAAATCCCATCCGAAAAATTGGGTCAGGCTCAATTAACAATAGCTTGGTTGTGCGATCGCTCATTATGCTTGATCGTGCCTTCACATTCAGCGTACGCGCACATCTTACACTTCTGCCCGCCGATATCCGTAAAAGTTAATACTATAGTCAGTAATTTTGACTCCGGTTCTTCTTTCTACTTCCTCTAACAAATCTTTGGGGAGTTCTACCTCTACATCTAAAATTTGGTTTGTATCTAAGCAATTCACATGACTGTGTGAATCGCTGATATTTCCGTAGAGGCGTCCATCCGAGCGTTCAACGCACTCAATGATACCTTGACTAGAAAGTGCTTCTAAGTTTTGATACACCGATGTATGTCCGATCTCTTTTCCTTGTTGATTAAGGCGATCGTAAATTTCTCTGGCTGACAGGTGTTCTTGAGCTTGCCAAAGTAGCTCCAAGATGAAGCGACGCTGGCGACTCAAGCGCATACCCAGTGCTTGACACTGAGCAACAGCATCTTCAAGTGAGCGAATTGGTTTTGTAGCTGCCGCTTCTTTTTGCATGGCTGAAACTTCTTTTGCGATTAGGTAGTGAATCTACCTCTTGTTTATTATTTTACCGAACTAACTATGACATTTGAGTTACTGGGAGTTGCACTACAGCTAGGGGAACTTCAGCCAGCACACTCAGTGATGCTTGCAAACCTCCTAGTGCTTTTTTGCTAGTTCAAGCAATTTGATGGCACACCGGATTTGGTAAATAAACTCATTACCACTTTAGCTTAAAACTGTACAGAATGTCTACAAGACTATAGTGCCCAAGCTTCTAGTTGATTTTTGCTTGTAGCGATCGCGTTGTATGCACAACATTTCTCTAATATACTCGTTCGTCTTAGATGGACTTTAAATCTATCTATTTTCCCAAAAATCATTTTTTTATCTATTAGTTATTAGCACATTTGAGTTAACACATTCTAGTTAACATGATTATGCGAATTGACACATAGTTAAAGAAAAAATTAGATATAAGTATAAAGCTTTTGTAAAACTACTTAAGTAGCTTAAAACATAAAAAATTAGTTTTTTATGGAGATAGTATGAAAAAGATTGCGAGAACTACAAAGATTTTGTTGTGGTCAACTCCTATTCTAGGATTAGTTCTCTCATTAAACCCAGCTTGGGCAGGACCAGCGGTTTTTGACAGCAGAAATGTTTGTACAACAATTAATTGTTCTGCTGCAAGTATTAATGGAAGTTATCAAACGAGTTCAACTAATAATGCAGATCCTTTCGTTTTGCAGGTTTTTAGTACCGGCAGTGAATGTGTGCGTTTAGCTGTGATTTCGCAAGGAACCGACCTAGAAGCAGTTTTAGTGTCACCCAGCGGTGCAGTTTGGAAAGATGATGATGGTGGTGGCAGTTTGCGTCCTTTGATCAAGGCTAATACAGATGTGCGTGGTTGGTACACGCTTCAAATTGCTCGCTATAATGGCACTGCTGCTAATGCCGATTTTACGTTGAATTATGGACGTTATCCTTCAGGTAATGTCAACTGCTCCGCACCTACGACACCTTTAACGACATTTAGTCAACAATCAATCATCAAGCCTAGTACTGAATCGATCGGAACACCACCTAGAGAAGGTCCTAACAGTAGATAGCATCTTTAAAATTAGGTTGACTTTAGGTTAATTATTTGTGTTTGCTAACACATTAAAAAAATTACCTAATTGAAAGCTGAGTTGTCACTGCAAATGGCAATTCGGTTTTTTATTAAACTTAGTAACAACCATTTTTCAAAAAATGAAGTTACTCAAAAAAAATGGCTATATTTTCCACAAAAGCTTAAGTAAGGTATAAGTAAAGAAGAAGTACTATTACGTAATCTGGTAACTTCAATAAGAAGTTAATTATATAAGGCTGGTTCAAACTTATTAATTCTGATTAATTATGCAATCTGTACCCTCCTCTGCTTGGCAAAGACTCAAAAATCAAGAAATCAGCTGTGCCCAAGCCCTGAAGCTGCTTGTAGACGAGCAAGGAAGAGTTAATACTGAACTACTCGATCGCGATGTGAACTCCAGATTTTTACGTCACTTTCCTGATAAGAGCAGTGTTCCTCCTGTAATTCCGTTGTTATTGTGGCGTGGTTGTTACTATTTAGGAAGTCCAGTCAATATTGATTCTGAAGCGATCGCTTTTTTAACTGAACGCACTGGTAGCAGCATCAAGATAATTCCCATATCCGACAACAGTTACCGTACCTGGTTTCATACACAAAATCTCAACACAAATCGGATCACTGCTACACCGTTCGTCAATCCTATCACTGGTGAGCAAGAAGCCGAAAACATTACAGAAACAACCCAAATTTATTTATCACGCTCTGCTGACCAAATTGAACGCATTAAAACCCTGCTTTCTGGAGCGTTGCGAAATCGAGCGAGTGACATTCACCTCGAACCTACGACTGAAGGTTTGCGCGTGCGCTATCGCATTGATGGAGTGCTGCGTGATATCACAATGCTACCTCAAGAGTTAAGCCGTCGCGTGATTGTGGCAATCAAAGTTATGTCTAAAATGGACATCTCTGAAAGCCGCCGCCCCCAAGATGGAAGGATCGAAGAGAAATACACAACTGGGGAACACGCGGAAATGGGAATGGATATGCGTGTGAGTACCCTTCCTTGCGTTAACGGAGAGAAGGCAGTTATCCGCTTACTACCACGTGAAAATCCATTCTCACAACTTGAAAATTTGGGCTTTACGCAACAAACACTTCAAGTGTATAAATCTTGGCTGCAACAACCGCAGGGGATGATTATCTTGACAGGTCCCACAGGTTCAGGTAAGACAAGTACTCTCTATACAAGTTTGCAAGCTGTAGCGACTGAAAATGTCAACGTTGTTACCGTCGAAGATCCTGTAGAGTACATTTTGCCACGGATTACACAAACACAGGTTAATGAAGCAGCGGGAATGACCTTTGCTGCAGGCTTACGCGCCATTCTACGTCAAGACCCTGACATTATCATGGTTGGAGAAATCCGCGACCACGAAACCGCAGAAACAGCAGTACGTGCTGCACTGACAGGACACTTGGTATTTACAACACTGCACACCAATGACGCAGTAGGTGCGATTCCTCGATTGCGAGATATTGGTCCCGATCCTGGATTACTCAGCGATGCGTTATTAGGAATTGTGGCACAGCGACTCGTCCGCCGAGTGTGTCCGCACTGTAGTGAGCCTTACACCCCTGCTGAAGCAGATTTACGAGTACTTGGAATTGACTCGCAACATGTTCATTCTGAAAAATGGCGCAAGGGTAAAGGTTGTGGCATTTGTTTCAATTCTGGTTTCTTAGGACGTGAAGCAATTGTTGAGTTATTAGATGTTGATGATACTGTGCGGGAAATTATTTATGAAGGTACACTGACACAACTACATCGACATCTTAGAGAAATTCATTTCGCTTCGTTCCGTACTGCTGCTGTTGAGAAAGTAACAAATGGCTTAACGACTGTGGAAGAAGTTCTACGAGTCTTGCCGCGTACAGCTTTATACAATAAGTTAGTAGATAAAGAATGGACGCCTAAATTAAAGCCGATGAATGCTTATAGAAATGTAGGAAGTTGAGCATAATTAATAGGAATTGATTTAACCTTAAGAATTAAAATTGTAGTACAGAATAAACCCGCGCAGGCGGGTTATTTTATTAATTATACACGTCATCTAAACTTCGTTTGCGTGTGCGTAATAGTGAATTCTATGTACCTAATTGCCTAATTCGTCACATTAAAAATATGACAATAGTTAATATGGTTAGGATGTTATAACAAATCTTGGGACAAAAGCTTAGCAATCATCGCAGTTCTTGAAGAGACACCTATTTTGAGAAACAACCGACGTAGGTGAGTAGCAACTGTCCACTGACTAATTTGCAGTTGGTGGGCAATAACTTTATTAGGCAAACCTTCGGCTACTAATTGAGCGATCGCTTGTTCTCGTGGACTAAGATGAATGTCGTTGTTCGACTTTGTTTTGTGGTAATCCGCATAACAGCTTACCTGCTCAACATTTGATTTTAAAATGATCTCATGGTTAATTGGGTGATGCCTGTGCATAACCAAGTGAAGCTCAGTACTGTCAACTTGATTAATCAAATTGTGGAACCGTAGTGCTGCTTCAGATTTTTCTGGGGAATGAGATATACCAATTAGTTCTGCCAACTTTGGTGTTTTCATCACTGCTATGCACCTTGAAATTGTGTTCAAGATCACACTCAGTAGATTTATGCTAATTTCAGAAAAATATACATATTTTTTAACAGAATCAAGGTGAGCCAAAAGTCAGTTCATAAGCAACCTACAACCTCATCGCCCTTAGTGCAACAATAAATGTACCTTGATTTGATGATTCCATGACGTTGGCGATCGCACTTAATTTCAATCAACTCAATGCCTTAGACTTGTCTTCGGTGCAAACGACGATTGAAAACCTACTACAAGCAGGAACAATCAATGCCCATGAGCAACAGATACGCTTTGATATAGACTATCCTCGTGAACCCGACGACCCTCGGGAATTATCAGAAATCCCAGAGATTCGGCTATGGTTTATTCGTTTAGATGCTCAGTATCCTTGGTTGCCATTTTTACTCGATTGGAAAGCAGGGGAACTTGCCCGCTATACTGCTATGCTAGTGCCGCATCAATTTAGCTCAAAAGAAGGCATCCAATTTAACCCTGAAGCTTTGGAAATTTTCTTGATGCACAAAATTTTTATCTTGCACGATTGGATGCAACAACAAGGTATCCCCAGTCAATCACGCCTGAAGTCTATGGGACAAATGTTCGGCTATGACTTAGAGGATACATTCTTTGAAATGTTTTAAGGTGTGAGGAGTGAGGAGCGAGGGGCGAGGGAGTTTAAGAAAATTTTATATAACTCAAAATTCAAAACTCTTTTAGCCACGCCAAATTCGTTCCAAAACAGTCTGCGGAGGAATATCCGCAATTCGTCCACTAGGAGATTTAATCGCAATGTAGCGATCGCTTTTTGGCAATACTTTTGCTGGTTCTGTGAGTCCAAACAGGGCAATAGTATACGTTTGCACGGCAACTGCTAACTGTAGCGACACACCTCCAGTAGATAGCAACAAATCGGCTCCCGCAATCATAGCAGCTAACTTACCAACATCGGGTGGCGATGTGAGTTTAACATCAGCATTAGATTGTAGTTGTGCCAACTGTCCGTTATCTGGATTTTGAAGTGCGACTAAAGGAAGTTCTGGCTGTTTTTGTTGAAAGTCCTGGATAATCTTTTGCCAACTATCAACTGGGTAGCATTGATCTGGCATTAATTGCTCATAACCATCACACAGCAAAACATAGCCACTACTTTGAATCCCCAATCGTTTCTTTTCCTCTTCTGCCCAGTGAAGATCCGAGGATGGTAAATTAACATTTATTTCTGGGCAGGAAGAACGAATTCCTAACCCTTGTAACAAGTCATGGTACATTGCTGCAGCATATTGCTGTGACTTGATGGGCACAGAGTTAGTCAAAAACATATTACCTGCGCCTTTGTAGCCAATACGGGTAGGAATTCCGGTTAACCATAGCAATAAACCAACAAACCAGCGTTGCCCTAAGGAAATCGCTACATCATACTCGCGATCGCGCAGAATACCGACTAAATTGACCCAATCTGCAGCGCTGTTCCGGTCTTGATAATCGAATAGCAGAACATTGGTTACGGCCTTACAGATGCGATATGCTTCTTTGGCGCGTGGTTCTACTACGACATCAATCTGAGCATTAGGATAATTCTGCTTTAAGTCATCAAGGGTGGGAAAAAATAGGATTTGATCGCCGATGCCGCCAGGGACTAGGGCTACTACTCGCATAAATAATAATTCTTTACGCTTACTCGCTCCCTATTTTAGGGGAACATATACTTATTTGAGTGATTTATTTTAGGAATCAGTAAAGATATTCGGAGTTTTCTGGATTTCTGAACAATCTCAGCGTCAGGAAATCACTATATTTTTTGGTGTGATTTTCTCTTTTAATGTGAGCTATTGCAAGAAAAAATCTATCTTTAGTGTTTCAGGGGCTATTATTTCATAAACTTAAGTTAAGTAGGAAGGTGTTGAGCAAAGCACCGTTAGGGGAATATGTATGAAAAAGCTAATTCAGGGTATTCATTCGTTTCAAACCAATTATGTGAGTACCCACCGCGAGATGTTCGAGTTGCTGTCGCAAGGTCAGCATCCGCGAATTTTGTTTATTACTTGCTCTGATTCTCGGATTGATCCAAACTTAATCACGCAAGCCGAGCCAGGAGAAATGTTTATCATTCGCAATGCTGGTAATATTATTCCGCCCTACGGTGCAACTAATGGTGGCGAGTGTGCTGCGGTTGAGTATGCAGTTCATGCTTTAGGTATTAAAGAAGTCATTGTGTGCGGTCACTCGCACTGTGGCGCGATGAAAGGATTGCTAAAGCTAGACAAGTTAGAAGAAGAAATGCCATCAGTTTATCAATGGCTCAAACACGCTGAAGCAACTCGCCGGATGATGAAGGAGAATTACCAAGATTATGAGGGCGAAAAACTACTTCAAGCAACTGTTGAAGAGAATATCCTCAGTCAATTAGAGAACTTACGTACTTACCCTGTGATTCATTCCAAATTGCACAGTGGTCAAATGCACCTGCATGGTTGGGTTTATCATATCGAAACAGGAGAAGTCCTAGAATATGATCCTGTACGACGTCAGTTTGTATCGCCAGAAAGTCGATTATCCCGCTCAGCGTGGTTAACTCCTGAACAACAACAGCGTATCTACAAAGGTTCAGCAGCCTCTCACGCTAAAGGTAATGGACAAGTATAGAGGTTTAGAAGAGTTATGAATGTTGAGTGTTGAGTGTTGAGTTAAGAAAATTCTCCAATTCAAAACTCAAAACTCAAAACTCAAAACTAATCACTATCCTCCCATGCCTGGAATCAAGCTACCACTGAGACGCTTGAGAGCACGACCAGCAACATCGCCGTAACTCATTTCACCACAAAGGATTTGACCCATGCGCTGTGTAGCTGTAGGACGTTTGACGCCAACTTTGTAGCCAATACCAGGAACGCGGTAGAAAACTCCGGCTAGTTTTTGTGCCCATGCCATATCAGCACCCCACTCGTCGCAGATTGCTTGCGAATACTGCTCCAGGGCATTAATATCTCCAGCGATCGCCCGATTAATTGCTTCAGCAGCTTTGACACCACTAAAGATCGATGGGCGAATTCCTTCAGCAGTTAGTGGATCGACAACACAAGCAGCTTCTCCCGCTAATACAGCATTTTGAGTATGTAGTTTTTGATTGCCATTCCACAAGCACAGCGCGTGACCGTATTGCTTGCAGGTTTTAATGTCTAAGCCAAATAAATTACCATACTCGTTCAAAATTCCTTTGAAATCTTGAGGTTCACCGCCAATAAATGTTCCGACACCGATTGAGTAGCCGTCGGCTTTAGGAAAGTTCCAAATGTAGCCATTTTTGACTAAGCCAAACTCGAAGTGGGCAATGTGACCATCTTCTACCTTCGCAGGGGCTTCAGCTTCTAATGCTCCTGCCAAGCGGCGTTTGCGGTCTTTGAAGCCTAACCACTTTGCCATTGGTCCCTTAGCACCGTCTGCAGCAATGATATAGCGACCTGTAACCGAACCGTTAGCGGTATCAACTTGCCAATGATCGCTTTTGAACTGAATTCCTTTAACTTCGGTGTTGTCGCGCAGTTCTGCTCCTTGTTTTTGTGCTTGCTGCACTAGGAAGTGGTCAAAGACATCGCGCCGTACCATCCACATCGGTTCGGGTGTTTGTAATTTAGCTTGCACTGGATCGCCCATTTTCCAGGTGTAGCGAATGGTATTTACCTTTGTGGAAATAGCTGGAGAAAAATCAAAGTCAAACCATTTAGCGATCGCGGGTGAAACTCCACCTCCACAGGGCTTGTACCGTGGGAGTGATTCTTTTTCCAGCACTAATACAGAATGACCCCGTTTTGCTAGATGATAAGCTGCTGTACCGCCAGCAGGTCCAGCACCGACAATTATGCAATCATACATAAAGCTACAGTTTTGCTCCTAAATTCTACGACTATGAGGGCACAAAGGCTTTAAACTATTTTGCACTCTTACTAGTGAGATCAAAATGCCAGTAAGGTGTTTTTACAAAAATCACATATTTTGCGAAAAAACTACTGATTGATTGCTTTATAACATACAACTATATTTGCCTAGGTTACTGAAGCTGTGAATAGACTCAAGTCTGAACAGTATCGTATTGCAAGTGATAAAGCTTGGCAAAAAGATCGTTCAGTCGAAACAGAGACTGAATATTACCTTGTTCCCTAACTCTTGCCATCACGATGATTTGATCGGCTTGCTGAATAGTAGACGAACGGTACGCAGTAACAATTACAGTGCGGTTTTGACCAAAATGCAATACCTCTTGAATGAGATGTTCTGAAATATTATCAAGTGCGTTAGTAGCCTCATCAAGAATCAAGATTTCAGGGTAGAAATGATGGCACGCGCTAAAGCAGGTGCTGTCGCTGTGTCCTCCTGATAGCCGAACTCCTCTGTTGCCCATTTTAGTCTCATAACCCTGAGGAAGTTCTATGTTGTAAGGTACTTCTGTTTATCCGTAACAACATGGCAAATCAAGGTAAAAGAAGCTTATTGTCTCTATATGATTAGCTTTTTATAAGATAGAAAAAATCTGTATTAGCATCTATTTATCCCTTTTTTTCTTTGATTTTTAAGCAATTAAAGGTTATTTATAAAGAGACAATGTATTACATATTGCCAAAATGGGGCAGTATAGCAAGTGATAAATTAAGCTGCCTTTTTACTGCTATATGTTGTGAACTTTAAGAAGAAAAAACCCGCTTCTGATTGAAAAACGGGTTCATTATTAGTAGTTTTACACTTATCAAGCACGATTACAGGCTTAGGTACACGTTGTTATGTCAAACATCAACTGACTATTCATTAGCTAAACTGTTGCAGTAATAAGTGTGCAGTTATGCTATAAATCTAGCATGAATTTTTTTGTACCAAATTTGGTCAATTGAGTTAGCGGTCAAACAGTTGTAATGTCTTTCTCTTTTTCTGCTAATAAGTCATCTATTTTACTGGTATATTTGTTCGTTAATTTTTGCAGTTGATCTTGGAGATCTTGCGCTTCGTCTTCTGAGACTTCACTGTTTTTCTCTTGTTTGCGGATTGTATCAAGAGCATCGCGGCGAATATTACGAATTGAAACACGCCCTTCCTCAGCGTACTTAGCAGCAAGTTTCACCAGTTCTTTACGGCGATCGCTTGTCAGTGGAGGAATATTGAGGCGAATCATTGAGCCGTCGTTGTTCGGAGTTAGTCCGACATCCGACATGGAAATCGCCTTTTCAATCAGATTTAAACTGCTCCGGTCATAAGGTTGAATAGTAATTGTTGTGGCATCAGGGGTACTGATATTTGCCAGTGATTTAAGCGATGTTGGCGTACCGTAGTATTCCACCATGACACGATCAAGTAAACTCGCATTAGCGCGACCAGTGCGGATTGTATTAAAAGCTCGTTGCGTTGCATCAACGGCTTTTTGCATCGTACTCTCAGCTTCAGCTAACTTCACAAAAACCTCCCACAAGGGTTCCGATTGATTCTCCTGTCACTGCTCGGCGGATGTTACCCCGTACCGAGAGGTCAAAGACAAGAATCGGAATATTGTTTTCTTTACATAAAGCGATCGCAGTACTATCCATCACTCGCAGATCCTGAGTCAAAACGTGGACATAATTGAGTGTTTGATAGCGTTTGGCATCAGGATTCTTATGAGGATCGGAATCGTAAACTCCGTCTACCTTGGTGGCTTTAAAAATCACCTCGGCATCAATTTCAGCAGCTCTTAAAGCTGCTGTGGTATCAGTGGTGAAAAACGGATTCCCAGAACCCGCGCCAAAAATCACCACCCGTCCTTTTTCGAGATGGCGAATTGCTCGACGCCGGATATAAGGTTCCGCTACTTCTTGCATGGCGATCGCAGTTTGCACGCGTGTTTGCACTTCTATTCGTTCCAAGGCATCTTGAAGCGTGAGTGCATTCATCACAGTTGCAATCATACCAATGTAGTCGGCAGTTGCCCGATCCATTCCAGCAGCTGACGCCTTGACGCCACGAAAGATATTGCCACCACCTACTACAATAGCTACTTGAACGCCACTATTTACTACTTCTGCGACTTCTGCCGCAATTTCTTGAACAATGGCTGGGTCGATGCCATAGCCCAGATCGCCCATCAAAGCTTCACCGCTCAGTTTGAGTAAAATCCGCCGGTAAGGTTTTCCCATGTAGTTAGGATAAATGTTATTGCAATTGCCTCCAATTTAAGATAGCAGTAGAGGGGTTCTGTGTCTCTAGTGACTTTAAGAGGGATGAGGAGCGTTAGCGTTCACGAAGTGTAGCGTCTAGCGTTTAGCGGGACGCAGTCCGGAGCGAGGGGTGAGTTATTTTCTTCAATAATTGCCTCCGGTACCTTTTCAGCGAACAAAACTCAAAACTCAGAACTCTCTTCAACTCAACTACTTAATTCTTTCCCCAACCCTGAGCAACTGCTTGATAGCCAATGAGTTTATAAACGAGCTTAGCGGCAGTAAATTCAGAGACGACAGAATCAGTCACAGGGGCTAGTTCCATCACGTCGCAGCCAATAACATGGTGCTTGTTGAACACACCACGAAGAAATGTTGTAAGTGCATACCAATTCAAGCCACCTGGTTCAGGAGTTCCCACACCAGGAATAAGTGTAGGATCGATGCCATCTAAGTCAATCGTGATAAATACCTTATGTGTGGGAATTGCCGCGATCGCATTTTCGATCCAATTCGGTTGTGCTGCAATTTCCCGCGCGCGAAAGACAGTAAGGTTTTTTTCTTTGATTAAATCAGCTTCTTCTTTACAAATTGCACGAATGCCGATTTGAACAGTAGGTAATCCCATATCAACAATACGCCGCATCACGCAAGCATGGTTATGAATTGAACCTTCATACTCGTGGCGTAAGTCTCCATGCGCATCAATTTGCACAACAGTAAACAATTCATCAGGATATGCCTGATGGTATGCTTCCACAATGCCAGTGGTTATGCTGTGTTCGCCTCCCAAAGAAATGACAAACTTGCCATCTTGCACAAGTTTCAGAACAGTTTCTCTAGTAACTTGCAACATTTCCTCGGAGGTGACAGTTTTGCTACGGGTATCAGCAATTGAAGAATGGGTGTAGATACCAACATCTAGTCCTGTTTCCCAGTCAAGTTCCTCATCGTAGTATTCCACTTGATGCGATGCTGCAAGAATAGCATCGGGACCAGTCTCACAGCCACGACGATAGGTTGTTGTTGCTTCGTAGGGAATTGGTAAAATCGCGACCTGCGCCGCGTCATAACTCGCCGCAACGTCTGCGCCTAGGAAGGGTATAACCTCTGTAGAAGTTTGTGCCAGCATGACAAATGAATTATTTAATATGAATACAACACGAACAATCCTGGCATACAAAGAGCGATCGCTGCATGACTAATCAGATTTATTCAACTGTAAGATGCGCTGTTCTAGGCTATACAGGTTAACTCCTAAGTGTTCGAGTACTCGCACTGCCATGCCACCACGTTCGCGCACAATTCCTAGTAGTAAGTGCTCAGTACCAATGTATTGATTGCCTAGTCGCTGCGACTGTTCGACAGAAAGCTCTAATACTCTTTTTGCTCTTGGGGTGAAAGGAATATCCAGCGGTGTTCCCTTACCATGTCCAATGCGCTTCTCAACTTCTACTCGCATATTTTCTAAGTTGAGTCCTTCTGCTGAAAGAATCTGTGCTGCAGTTCCTGTTCCTTCTCCAATTAATCCTAATAAAAGTTGTTCTGTGCCGACATATTGATGTCCCAAACGGCGTGACTCTTCTTGCGCTAACGCAATGACTTGTGTTGCTTTTTGGCTAAATCTTTCAAATCCTCTGGGAAGAACCATTCGGTCAAATACATTACCAAATAGGCTTTCTATAGATCTTAAGAATCCTTCAAACATAAATCCTGCCTCCGTGAATGGATTTTGAACAGGGTCTAGCTTGTCTTTAGTGCGAGGGTTGCCGATTGCACAGCCGTTGAAGAGAAAAGCTAATAAATCTTCCGTTGTCTTGGTATTGACTGAGTACCAGATATATTGCTTCTCTTTTCTTGAACTAATGAGGTGCTCTTGTCGCAGTTTCTCTAGATGATGAGACAGTGTTGAATTTGGGATTTGTAATTTCGCTTGAATATCACCAACGATCATTCCTTGCGGGTATGCGGCAAACAGCAATCGCATAATTTCTAATCGAGGCTCTGACCCAAGTGCTGCAAATAAATCTGCATACTTTGCAGTGTTCGTACTTTCCATAATTCTAGTTTAATGGAAATAAATAAACTGCCGTTTTTTGTAAAGAATTGTCACAATATAGTTAGAGCGATCGCCCACTAATGAATTTCATGATTTCTACTGCATCATTCACCACAACTAAAACTTGGACTTGGCAAGGTTTTCCAATTTGCTATCAAAGCCAAGGCACGACAGGACCTGCCATTGTGCTGATTCATGGCTTTGGTGCTTCTTGGTGGCATTGGCGCAAAAATATTCCTGTATTAGCAGAAACTTGCCGCGTGTATGCGATAGATTTAATTGGCTTTGGTGGTTCTGCCAAACCCGAACCAACCACAGAAATGCATTACACCTTTGAGACTTGGGGACAACAAATTGCCGATTTTTGCCAGGAAGTTGTAGGGGAGGAACCTGCTTTTTTAGTGGGAAACTCAATTGGTTGTATTGCAGTGATGCAAGCTGTGGTAGATCGTCCAGAAATTGCGAGAAGTATTGCACTCCTAAACTGTTCGCTGCGACTGCTGCACGATCGCAAACGTGGGGCATTACCTTGGTATCGCCGCTTTGGTGCGCCAATGGTACAACGCCTACTCTCAGTTAAGCCAATAGGCAGCTTTTTCTTCAATCAAATTGCTAAACCAAAAACTGTACGCAAGATTCTGCTGCAAGCGTATGCTAATTCTGAGGTTGTGACTGACGAACTAGTGGATCTTTTAATGGCACCGGCAAAAGATCCTGGTGCTGTTGCTGTATTTTTAGCATTTACCGCTTATTCTTCAGGACCGTTGCCAGAAGATTTACTACCGCAGCTACCATGTCCAGCAATTATGTTGTGGGGAACAGCCGATCCGTGGGAACCATTCGAGTTAGGTCAACAACTTGCTAATTACCCACAAGTGAAAGAGTTTATTCCCATTGAAGGCGTCGGACATTGTCCCCAAGATGAAGCACCGGAAAAAGTCAATCCGATTTTACAAGCGTGGATTGCACAACAACTTTAGAGTTAGTACTCTTGTGTTCGCAGCCAATCTTGACCGAGTTGAATTGTGACGTCCGAACGAAGATTTCCGGTACTTTCGACACGAATTTCGCCAACTCCTAACGCATCGCGAATTGCGCGGGCGTTGTCAATATCACCTTGTTGAGCCACAATCCGAGTCACATCGAGTGGTTCATTCCAAGGCGTAGCAACATAAACTTGACGATATCCCGATGTTTCAAGCATGTTAGCGAGCGATTGAATAGCGCGATCGCTGCCTGTACTATCTTGAATAGCGATTCTCAGCTTTGCCGGATTGAGGTCGCTAAAATTAGAATCTGTCGGAACATTAAAGTGCTTTGCCATCATCATGGCTATGCGATCGCGATCAGGCAGCCAGTAACTTGCTACATACTGGTCTGGCGTGCTAAAAGTACCAGGGACAAGCAACATTTCAACATCCGAGCGTTCTGTTTGGACGCCAAAACCCACTAGCGCCATTAATTCTTCAACCGTTAGGTTGGTGTCAATATTGGTTTGAATGACCGACATGATTTGAGGCACTCGTGCTAAGGTTGCTGGGTTTAAGGCTTGTTCCATCAAAGCCCGCATCAACATTTGCTGTCGTTGAATGCGACCAATATCACCGTATTCATCGTAGCGAAAGCGGAGTAATTGCAACGCTTGATCGCCATCTAAGTGATGCCTTCCTGCTTTTAAATTGATATACAAATGTTGGCTATCATCTTGATATTTCATGTCTTTGGGGACATAAACAGTAACACCACCCAAAGCATCAACTAATTTTTCTACACCTTGAACGTTGATCCGGATGTAGCGGTCAATCGGAACACCGTTGAGAAGATCGCTCGTCGCTTTCGCACTCAGTGCTGGACCACCTTGAGCATTTGCCGTATTGATTTTTGTGGTTCCGAGTCCTTCGACTTCTGTACGAGTATCTCTAGGAATCGACAATACAGCTAGTTTTTCTGCTTCTGGGTCAAACCGCAGCAGCAGCATTGTATCAGAAAGACCTTCAAAGGAATTAACCAGTGCGTGGTAGCCCAAGTCTTCTGATCTGACATCAGGATCGTCTACATCAGAAGAGAGAACTTTGACACCTAAAACAAGAATATTGACAGGGCGAGTCAATTCAGACAGCCGTAAACCCGTTTTAGAAATGCGATCGCCGCGACCAAATACTGCCTCTTCTTCTGGGCTAAGCTGAGATTGCATTAAAGGAGTACTTGATAAAGAAACAGCAAGCAGTGCTCCAGCTGTCGCAGACAACATTGCTATACCAGTCATCGCCACCCAGAACCATAACCAACGACCTGATTTAGCTGAGGAATATTTGGTGTTGACTAGTCTGGGAGTCCCAGTAACAGAGGGATTTTGAGTAGAAATTTTATTATGAAATGGCACAGACTTCCTCACACATACTCAATTACACTTCACTTAAGAACGAGACAAAAGACGAACCTAAATTAAGCTAGCTCTCAATTATCGGCTGTAGAGGGTCATAAATAGCAATAACTATGACACACATTGCAGGATATGAGAACTTTCACTCCAAATTTGATTTTTTGCTGTTTGGAGTTTAGCTGGATTTGTTGGAATTAACCACTAAATTCCTCCATAAATATGAAAAAATATTTTGTGTTAAGGATTTGCATAGCACCTATCAAAAGATGTGCTATATTTCTCAGATTACCTACTTCTAATCTCTAGTCCTGTTTTACTTTTGAGTTGTCACGTAGAAGTAAGCTAAGGTCAGCTATCAAGCTTAAAAGATAAGTGCGATTAAGTTAACAACTAATTTAGTTACTCTTCAAACTAAATCTAACTATTTAGATGTGAGCTAGGCATGCCTGCCGACCTATCCCTACCGCATATCCAAACGCTGTGCCCACTGGCTGAATCCTGGCAAGCGTGCAGGCTTACCTTTGACAATTAAAAACATCAGCCAAAGACTGACTAAAAAATAACTAGAAGTTAAAAAGCTGTTCAGTATTAATAAACGCAGTGCTAAAAACTCAAAAGTTTCTGCCCCAAAACCCATTAACAGATAACCTAATAACCAAGTTCCTGCTAAAGAGACTGCTAAGCGGCAAACTGCTTTTTCTTCTTTGCTGCACTGACGGCGATACAAAGTCCAAAGGGCTGGGAAAAAGCCAATAATAGGAATGAGATATACAAATAGAGATAGACGGTTAGTAGGATTGAGACTGGCATCAGACATTAGGGCAGTACTACAAATAAAATCAGGAGAACGATCATTTGGCGAGAAGATGTGGTTATTCGTCTTTATTAGACGATTTAGCGGATGATTCATATCAGTTTCCAGAATCCTGAAGTAGATGGATGAGGTAAAGCGATAGAGTTAGAGATAATATCCTGCATGGAAATTGAGTTTGTTCTATCTGGCAGTTGGTAAATGCAAACACGCAAACTCCTAAATTGGTGGCAGGTGATGACGCCTTCTGGGCGGCTATTAGCGATCGCGCTGTTCGCTCCCCTGCTAGTCTTAAATGGTTTGGCGATTTCAACGATTTTTGATTACTTCCACTCGTTGATTGTGATTTTAGTTGGAGCATCGCTGTTAGCCTTTTTGTTGAATTATCCAGTCAGTTGGATGGAACGCCAAGGAGCAAAACGACAGCAAGTTGCTATTTTGGTCTTTTTGCTGACGTTATCGATCTTGCTGGCTGTGGGGGTAACTTTAGTACCTCTAGTATTGATGCAAGCACAGCAACTCGTGGCGCGGTTGCCAGAGTTGATCGATTCTGGACGACATCAGCTGATGTTGTTAAATGAGTGGGCAGAAAATCAAGGTTTACCATTGAATCTTGATGCTTTAGTTGTCCAAATCAACGATCGCGTCAAAGGACAGCTGCAAGCGATCGCAGTACAAGTGTTAAACCTCGCGGTTGTTACACTGACTAGCCTTTTGGATTTCCTACTTACGATGGTGCTAGCCTTTTACTTGTTGCAGCATGGCGACGATCTCTGGCAAAGTTTAGTTCAGTGGCTACCAACGAAACTTCGCGGTCCTTTTTCTCAAACTTTACGCCTCAGCTTCCAAAATTTCTTTATTGGACAGCTTATTTTTGGGTTATGCATGGGTTCCTCGCTCACAGCAATCTTCTTATGGTTAAAGGTACCCTTTGGCTTGCTGTTTGGTATCACTATTGGCATCATGGCGCTAGTTCCCTTTGGAGGTACTGTAGGTATTGCTGGTACTACCTTGCTTGTTGCATTGCAAGATTTTTGGCTAGGATCGCGGGTTCTGATTGCGGCTGTCATTGTGCAGCAAATTCTGGATAATTTAGTCGCACCGCGCATTTTAGGAAGCGTCACTGGTTTAAATCCTGTTTGGGTGCTAGTTTCCGTCTTAACCGGAGCAAGAATTGGTGGCTTATTAGGCGTAATTGTTGCAGTACCAACTGCAGTTGTGATTAAAACGGCTTTAAGTGCAGTACGTTCCTCTGCACAAGAAGCAGCACACGAAATTGCTGCCGGTCAAGATAGAGATCCTAGCCGCACTGATGCGTCGCAAACAACTGTAGAAGTTACCCAGAAAAAAGTTACGGAAGATATTCCCTCCAAAGGTTCTTATCAGGTTTAAAGTAGTAGTCTTAACTCTACCTGAATGAGCAGATAATGAAGTGCCAGTTGTTTTCTAGTCATGACACAACTGGCTGTAGCAACAAATAATAAATTTATCTCAGGACAAATACTTATCTTGCTCTACCAATAGTAGTGATATAAATAACTGCTTCATCCGTAGGAATCCCTAATACTTCATTAACTTGGTCATCGAAAAAGCCAGCGATGCCACTAACACCCAAATGAAGATAAATTGCTGCTAAGTTGAGTCTTTGAGCTAAATGTCCGGCATCCATATGTAAATAACGATAAACGCGATCGCCATATCGAGCTATTGCTGACTTTAAATCTGCTGTATGAAATAGCACGGCTGATGCATCTCTACCCAGTTCTTGACCTAGACAGAGATAGTGCAACTCGCGACGAAAGTTTTTAAAGCGAATTTGCCGCAATTCTTGAGCAAGAGGTGCGTAGTAGTAACAGCCTTCCTCTAAGCCAGTTACTCCTGATACAGCAATAAAAGTTTCAATCAAATTCAAGTCAAAATAATCAGGAGCATCGTCTAAGCCTTGTTCGATGTAATGTTGTGGTTGGTAAGTAAAATCGAGTAATGCTTTGAGTTCATCTAAATTTAAATCTGCACCACTGTAAGCACGAGTGGAACGTCGCCGCAGCACAGTTCTCTCTAGTCCTTCTAGATTTAAGCCCCAATCGATTGGTGTTGTTGCGGTAGGAACTTTAAGACAGAAGGGAAAGTTGTACTTATCTTCCAGTGAGGTATTTGACGTTGCGGTAGGAACCTCGTGAATATCAGCATCAGGTTCAATTTGAGTTGCACGGTGACAGAAACTTAAAAGTTCACCATCAGGGATATAGGGGTAATTTGTTTGAGTCGTAGAAGGTAAGACAGCAATTCCTATAGGAAAATTTTGTTGGACATCAAGCAAGTCAGCCAAGGCGACAATTGCGATCGCACCTTCTTGTTCTGCATCGAGGTAGAGTAATTGGTTTACCGTTTCATCGGCAAAACCACCGATCAAATGTGCCCGATATTCATTTAAAGCACAGGCTAACTCAATATTTCCTAACAAGTGACCTGTATCAAGGAAAATACGACGATAGGCACGATCTTGATATCGCCATGCAGAACGATAAAAAACTGCTGTCGTGACGATTGCCAAGTCTGTCTTTTCTAGTGCTGAGTGTCCAAAACAGGCACTTTGCAAAGAGTGCCAAACATCATTTTCCCAAAAATGAACTAAAGAATGTGTTTGCGGTTGGTAGTTATACAATCCTGCAGGAAGTAGCGGTGTACCACGTGAAACTAAATAAACCTCTGCTGGATATAAACCACCTGCTGAAGGTGCAGCCCGAAGATAAATTGGATTCATCATACTAGGCACTTTCGCTGTTAGCCCGTAGCTGCAAAATAATAGCCGCGATAACCGTCGCCACCACAAGGCAACAGGTTCATCCGAAAAAGCAAGATTTTCCTCTTGGATATATGGTTTTAAATCGTAGCTTGTGCCAATTTTATATTCTTTAAACGGTACTGGTTGCTTACTCCAATCCAGTCCTTGACTTTTAGCAGCGATCGTCTCAGGGTGATATTTCGTGCGATCGTGGTAATGCTGAGCAATTGAATCTTGATGTTCCGGCATAGAAGTTTAACGTCAGTTCGACGGAAAAGACTTTAGCAGTTGAAGCCGCAGCTACACAGGCAAAACCTGTCTTTACAGGTTCTCCGAAGCTTATTTTGGTATACAGTCCACAAAGGTGGACGTTGTTTGTTAAGCCGCGACTTTAGTCGCTAAGCTTTTTGATCTTGCCATTCTTCAGCCGGAAAGTGTGGTTTTTATTTTGCTTTGTATCAATCGAGTTAAACAACTCCTGAATAAATCAACCCCCGATGGACATCTAACGTCAAAATTGCCCCGTCGCGAATCACTTCTGTAGCTTGTTTAACGCCAACAATCACTGGTACATTTAAGCATTGACCAATCACAGCAGCATGACAGGTTGAACTTTCTTCCTCAATAATGATCGCTGCTGCTTTGCGAATTGCTTCGACATAATCAGCATTAGTATTGGATGCAACTAGAATCTCTCCAGGATTAAACTTACCAACATCCATAGGTTCGTAAGCTACTCGTGCTCGTCCGCTGACAGAACCTTGTCCAATTCCATGACCGCGACCAAGAATTGCTTTAACTACCTCAACTTTGATGAGATCTGTAGAACCCGAAACTCCTTGCAGGGTACCAGCCGTCATGACAACGAGATCGCCCTGTTTGAGTAACTGTTTTTCTTGAGCGACATTTAATGCAGCTTGGAATGTCTGAGTTGTGGAAGCTAAATCTAGAAGTAACAGAGGTTTGACTCCCCATACAAGTTGCAATTGTCGAGCGATATCAACGTGTGGGGTAATCGCAAGTATTGGTATTGTTGGACGAAACTTAGAAACGTTACGCGCTGTTGAACCTGTTTTTGTCAGCGTCATAATTGCTGCTGCTGCTAATTGTTCTGCAATCTGACCTACAGCTTGACTAATTGCATTCGGAATTGAATGGTAGGTATCTCTCACTGTGTGAGGATTTGCTGCTAGAGCTTGTTCTTGCTCAATTCGCACTGCAATTCGTGCCATTGTGGCTACAGCTTCCACCGGATACTTACCTACCGCAGTTTCATTAGAAAGCATGACGGCATCTGTTCCATCCAAAATAGCATTGGCAACATCAGAAACTTCTGCACGAGTGGGACGCGGACTGTGTACCATGCTGTCTAACATCTGCGTTGCTGTAATGATTGGAATACCTAAGCGGTTTGCAGTTGTAATTAAGCGCTTCTGTAAGATTGGAACATCTTCAGCGGGAAGTTCTACACCAAGATCTCCTCTTGCTACCATTACACCATCACACAAAGCAAGAATTGCTTCCATTTGTTCAATTGCTTCGTGTTTCTCAATTTTGGCAATGACTGGCACTTGCTTTCCTGCACTAGAAATCAGATCTTTGATTTCCAAGACATCTTGGGGGTTGCGCACAAAGGAGAGTGCTACCCAGTCTACTCCTTGATCGAGACCGAAAATTAAGTCTTCACGGTCTTTTTCCGTCAGTGCTTTGATTGATAAATAAACTCCTGGAAAATTGACTCCTTTATTGTTGGAAAGCACTCCGCCTACAACAACCTGACAATGTAACTCTTGAGCAGTACGATCAACTTCTTTGACGACCATCTCAACTCGACCATCGTCAAGTAGAATTGTTGCTCCCACAGGAACTTCTTGAGCCAAATTATCGTAGGTCACGCAGCTAAGGTGCTGAGTTCCAACTACTGGTTTGCTAGTCAGCGTGAAAACATCACCTTTACACACGACAACAGAGCCAGTTTCAAACCTTCCTAAACGAATTTTTGGTCCCTGTAGATCTTGAAGAATGGCTACCGGTTGATCGAGTTCAAAAGCAATTTGGCGGATCAGACGAACACTACGTTGGTGATCGGCATGACTCCCATGAGAAAAATTAAGTCGCAGTGTTGTTGCGCCTGCTTCAATCAAGGCACGTAGCACTTCGGGTTGGCTAGTGGCTGGACCAATGGTGGCGACAATTTTCGTCCGACGTGGGAAGGAGGAACCTGGTAGTTGCATTGAGCCTATTCCTGATTAGTTAGAAGAGCGCTTTCCGTTATTAGCTGAGAAATTAATTTAACGCTAAAAAGTACTTTGGAATGACACAGTTAATTTTGATAATCAAATCTTATCTTGCCCCTGTTACTGCTGTAAAAGCTGCGACCAGTTTTTCTGCAATTTTGCTGAGTGGACAACCAAGATGCCCATCCTGCAATCTCTACAATGTTTAAGTCAATCTCGTTGAGCATTATCTAATGCTTGTTGCCTGCGATCGCCTAGCAGCTTTACTAATTAGCTTTTTTTCATTCCAAACTCTAAAATTCTATGACTTCTGCTATACAAAACTTTAATATTGAGATAGCCGTATCATACAATACTCAATCCCTTCTGCAAAAGGAGTTAACAGATGCTCATGTCAGAGGCAAAAAAGCCAATGACAGTCCCCAAGGAGTTTTTAATTGCCCCAGGGGGTCTAAATATTACAGTCACAATGTTTCTAGCCGCAGTCGTCATGCTGGTGCTGTCTAACTTGGGCTACTGGCTGTGGGAATGGCCGCACTGGTGCTGCTTTACAACGAATGTGCTGGCTTTACATATTGCAGGTACAGTAATTCACGATGCCTGTCATCAATCTGCCCATCGCAATCGCATAATTAACGCGATTTTAGGGCATAGTAGTGCGTTGATGTTAGCGTTTTCCTTTCCCGTTTTTACGCGGGTGCATTTGCAGCATCACGCCCATGTCAACGATCCCGACAACGATCCTGATTATGTTGTTTCTACCGCAGGTCCGTTATGGTTGATTAATGCTCGATTTTTTTATCACGAGGTATTTTTCTTCAAACGGCAACTGTGGCGCAATTATGAATTATTAGAATGGTTTATTGGTCGTTTGATTGTTGTCGCCATTTTTTGGGTTTCGATTCAGTACCATTTCTTAGGTTATATCCTAAATTTCTGGTTTATTCCTTCCGCAATTGTAGGACTCGCTTTAGGATTATTCTTTGATTATTTTCCCCACCGTCCTCATCAAGCACGCGATCGCTGGAAAAATGCCCGTGTTTATCCTAATCGCATCTTGAATTTACTCATCATGGGGCAAAATTATCACTTAATTCACCATCTATGGCCTTCAATTCCTTGGTATAACTATCAACCCGCTTACTATGCTACTAAACCTCTACTTGATGCGAAGGGTTCTCCGCAAACTTTAGGAATTCTACAAGGAAAAAAGGATTTCTGGAATTTTATTTATGACGTGTTTGTGGGTATTCGCTTGCACCATCATAAAACTGAGCCACCAGAAGTTATCAGTTCTCAATTAGAAAGTAAGCAATAGAGAAGCATTTGGTAGTTAGCTGAAAAAAGCTAATAGCTAACTGCCAATCACGACTAATTACATGCTGCATAGCTACTTTTAATCTGTGGTGGATTTTTTGCAATACGCCAGCATCGGTGCGATCGCCTTAACTTACTTAGGCTTAGGCTTGGGGTATTTTCCTGGATTACGCATGAATCGGGCGACGATTGCGCTTGTAGGTTCTGCTATTTTGATTGCCCTGGGAGTATTAAGTCTTTCAGAAGCATGGCAGGCGATTGACCCGAAAACGATTGTTTTTCTGCTCAGTATGATGGTGGTTAACGCTAATCTTGCTTATGCAGGTTTCTTTCAAGTCGCGCTGGCGTTTCTTTTGCGTCTTACTCGCAGTCCTTTTGGTTTATTAATTGTACTGACGTTTGGCAGCGGATTTCTTTCGGCATTTCTCCTCAACGATACGTTAGCACTGGTGTTTACACCCTTAACACTTTCACTAACACAAACCCTTAAACTCAATCCAATTCCCTATCTTTTAGCTTTAGCTGCTGCAACAAATATTGGTTCTGTTGCCACAATTAGTGGTAATCCACAGAATATCTTGATCGGTTCGTTTTCTGGGATCGGTTATGTTGAATTTGCCCGCGTTCTCGCACCTGTGGCGGTGGTAGGGTTATGTATACAAATCGCGTTGTTATGGTGGTATTACCCTGAAGTGCGATCCCTCAGGGGCAAGCCGCCAGAGGCGGCATCGCTGCAAGCGGTTTCTGGAGAAGCAACGCTAGTTAGTTACCGCATCTATCGACCACTGTTTATCAAAAGTGTTGCTATTACCTTAGCGCTATTAACAAGTTTCGTCTTAGGTGTTCCTCTTGCTGAGGCTGCATTGGTTGCTGCTGCTTTATTGTTGATTACGCGCCGGTTAAAACCCGAACGCGTTCTTCGCGAAATAGACTGGAATTTACTCGTGATGTTTTCCGGCTTATTTATTTTGACGCAGGGTACGCAAAAACTGAATTTGTTAGCCCCGTTTACCGCTTGGGTAGGCGATCCCGCAGGACTAATTGGAGTTACCGCAATTTTATCTAATCTGATTTCTAATGTTCCTGCCGTACTTTTAATTGAACCGTTGATTTCGCAAGAAGATACGCGATCGTGGCTAATGCTAGCAGCAGGTGCAACTTTAGCTGGAAATTTATCGTTATTTGGTGCTGTCGCTAATTTGATTACAGCAGAAGCAGCCGCAAGATTAGGTTATGAACTAACATTTTGGGAACATTTTCGTTTTGGCTTACCCCTAACTGTGTTAACGCTATCTATCGTTTACTTCTGGGTGCGTTAAAAATTCAATATCCCCTCGCCTCTCGAAGAAACTCGCCCCTCGCCCCTCTTCTGCGGTAAGTTCCAGTCAGGACGTAGAGATTTAGCACCGCGAAGATAAGTGTGATAAATCTGAGTATGTGAAACAGGTAGATTAACGTGAAGTAACAAACGGATGCATCGTTGTAAACTGCGCTCGACGTGCATTTGCTGTACATCTAGCATGGGAACACTGTCCCAACACGGGCGTTCGCGGGCGATCGCTGCGGGAAAGACAACATCGAGATCTCGTGTCACTGAGAACGTGGCACTTATAATTGCAGTAGGTTCGAGTTGATTTCGCGCCTCAATTTCTGCTAGTAGTTCTAATACGGCTTCTCGAATTGCTTCGTAAGAATTTTCTGAAACCGTTGTTGCACCGCGAATTGCTCGAACTTGCCACTCCACGCTTTATCTCCTTTTACACTAGCTTGTCGCTGCTGTAGCGCGATCGTCATTGCCCAATATTATGGTCTATACAACCATAAAGGTAGACCATTAGTAGAAAGATCAAATTCTACCCAATCGATTCCAGACGATAAACAGGATGAAATCTGACTATCTCCTGAAATTAGCCGCGCTAGCAATGGTTTGCGTTCTTCCAAGGTGTAACACAAAGTTTTCTCTGGATCTAGCCCTACAAGTTCTGCTGCCCAACGACGGGCGTCTTCCTCAGTACCAAGACGGTCTACCACGCCTAATTCTAATGCCTGCTGTCCCGTAAAGATCCGACCATCAGCAAAACTTTTCACTGTCTCTAATGCTAGATTTCGTCCCTCGGCAACGGTTTGCACAAATTGGATATAACTTGTATCGATTAATTCTTGTAGGATGTTTTCTTCAGGTTGAGTTAATTCGCGGTCAAACGCCAAAATATCTTTATAAGGACCTGACTTCACGACCTTAAAAGACACACCAACTTTTTGTAGTAAGCGTTCGAGATTATTACCTCGGAGAATCACGCCAATACTTCCGGTGATTGTACCAGGGTTTGCCATGATATGCTGCGCACCCATGCCAATGTAAACACCACCAGAAGCTGAAATATTGCCAAAGCTGGCAACTATTTTCACTTTGTCGCGCAGTCGCTTTAAGGCACTGTAAATTTCTTGGGAGTCTCCAACTGTTCCCCCAGGGCTATCGATGCGTAGAAGTAAAGCAGGAAAACGTTTTTCTTCTACTGTTTTGAGGGCGTCGAGGACTCGCTTACGAGTTGCACTAGCGATCGCACCTGTAATTTCAATTCGCGCAATTTGTTTCCGAAACGACGGCTTAAAAGGCCACACCATGAGCAGTCTAAACTGATTTGAGTAAATTAATATCAAGTAGCACTAGGTAAAGCAACAAAGAATCGGCTAATTGCTAATTGCTTTGTGTTCACTTGCCTACTAGTACTTAGAAATCTACACCCATCTTAATTTTTTTTACCCGTGCCTGGGGTGTCTTCATGAAAATACATAATTGATTACAATCAGAAGTATTGATTTATCCCAGCGGTTAGCAATTGCATGCACAAACTAACTGAATCTCGACTTCCCTTCGCGTCGCTTTTATTAATTGCGCCATTTTTCTTGTGGGGAACTGCAATGGTGGCAATGAAAGGAGTTATCCCGCATACGACACCGCTATTTATGGCAGGGGTGCGTTTAGTTCCGGCAGGAGTTTTAGTTTTGGCAGCTGGTGCAATCTTGCGTAAACCGCAGCCTCACAGTTGGCAAGCGTGGTTGTGGATTAGCATTTTTGCCCTGATAGATGGCACGCTGTTTCAAGGTTTCCTAGCTGAAGGATTAGTGCGAACTGGTGCGGGTTTGGGTTCAGTGATGATTGATTCGCAGCCTATTGCAGTGGCTTTGCTATCTTGTTGGCTATTTGGTGAAAGAATTGGGTTGTGGGGCTGGCTAGGGTTATGTATTGGTATTGTGGGAATCAGTTTGATTGGCTTGCCAGATGAATGGTTTTTGGGGACAGCAAGTCATGTTGATTTCACTTTCACTGCTTTATTTGAAAGTGGTGAGTGGTTGATGCTACTAGCTGCGCTTTCAATGGCAGTGGGAACGGTGATTATTCGCTATGTTTGTCGCTATGCCGATCCCGTTGTTGCAACTGGATGGCATATGATTTTGGGAGGATTGCCATTATTTGCATTGAGTGCGAGTGTAGAGTCGCAGCAGTGGGTAAATATTGATTTATCTGGCTGGATGGCACTAACATACTCCACAATCTTTGGTAGTGCGATCGCTTATGGTTTATTCTTTTACTTCGCCTCTAGCGGAAACCTCACCAGCTTGAGTTCGTTAACTTTTCTGACTCCCGTCTTTGCTTTATTGTTTGGCAATCTCTTACTTGCTGAAGTCCTTAGCCCTCTACAATGGGCAGGTGTTAGCTTAACTTTGATGAGCATTTACCTGATTAATCAGCGGGAAGTTTTGGGAATTGGTGGTAAAATTTCTGCTGTGACAGAAGAGTTAGAAACTAGTAGAATACCTGTTTCTTTATCAATTCAAGACTCTGAGAAGCTTGGCGACTAAAGTCGCAGCTAAGCAAACGAAGTCCACCTTTGTAGACTAACGCGAAAATAAGAGTTTTTGAAACCTGTGAAGACAGGTTTTGCCTGTGTAGCTACGGTTTCAACCGAATCAGCTGTTCTTCATCAAAATAAAATTCTACGCACGAATTGCTAAAACTATTATTTGTTTCTACTTCGGTGGGACCACTAGGTACTGGACTTGGTGGCGGAGTGGAATTAAGTTTATACAATATTGCCCAAGAAATGCGGCGGCGCGGACATGAGGTGCAAATTGTCGCGCCAAATGGTTCTTATTTTGAATCATTACCTAATATTGTGCAGATTCCTGGCGAGTTACAAATGATTGCCCAAAGTCAGGAACGCAACGCTTCAATTGTGATGCCTGGTGACTCGGTTTTGGCAAATATGTGGGAGTATGCACGGCAAGTACAAACTGAGTATGACTTAATTGTAAATTTTGCTTACGATTGGTTGCCTTTTTACCTGACGCCGTTTTTCAGTTGTCCGATCGCTCACTTCGTCAGTATGGGATCGCTTTATGAGGCGATGGATCGTACGATCAAACAAACAGCAGATCGCTTTCCAGGTACGCTTGGCTTTTACACCGCATCGCAAGCACAAACGTTTGCGCTTGATGACAAATGTCCGTATTTAGGAAGTGGTATCAATTTATCACTATATGAATTTTGCGCTCAACCACAAAAATGTTTAGCCTGGTTAGGCAGAATTGCCCCAGAAAAAGGGTTAGAAGATGCTGTCGCTGCGGCAAAAATAACGCAAATTCCCTTAAAGATTATGGGGAAAATGCAGGATGAAACTTACTGGCAACAAATCGTTGCAGCTTATCCTGATGCACCAGTGGAATATTTAGGCTTTCTCTCAACATCAGAAATGCAACAGCAAGTCCGTCAATGTCAAGTACTATTAATGACTCCGCGTTGGGTAGAAGCTTTTGGAAATGTTGCAATTGAAGCGCTAGCGTGTGGCGTACCAGTAATATCTTACCGTCGTGGTGGTCCAGCAGAAATTGTGCAAGATGGGAAAACAGGGTTTTTGATAGAACCCGATAGTGTCACGGGGTTAGTAAATGCGATCGCCCGTCTTGATGAAATTGACCGTTACACTTGTCGTCAACAAGCCGAAATAGAATTTTCACTAGAAGCATTGGGCGATCGCTTTGAAAAGTGGTTTGGAGATATCTTGAACTAGGGGTGAGGGGATTGTTTTGAGTTTTGAATCCTCAAGAGTTTTGAATTTTGTTAGCGTAGCGGTGCCTTAGCACGTTTTGAGTTTTGAATTAAAAGAATTGTCTCAACACTCTTGACTCATAACTCCTCTGACCTCTCTTTAAATACTAATCGGTTGCATATTCTCCTTAGCTTGAATACATTCTCCTAATTCAATGGGTACAGGTTTGATATTCCAGATATCTTGACAGTAGTCGCGAATCGAACGATCAGAGGAAAACTTGCCCATCCGCGCAGCGTTTAAAATTGACATCCGCGTCCACCGATCGCGATCGCGGTACACTTGACTGACACGATCCTGACAATCAATATAGGCTTGATAGTCGGCAAACAATAAGTATTCGTCGCGATACAGTAGAGAATCTAACAAGGGTTTGAACAGCTTAGTATCACCATGCGAAAAATGACCTGATGCAATGCGATCAATCACAGCTTTGAGTTCGCGATTGCTATGGTAGTAATCTAGCGGACGGTAGCCTCTTGCTTTTAGTGCGTAAACTTCAGGTGCGGTGAGTCCAAAGATAAAGAAGTTGTCTTCTCCGACTTCTTCGCGGATTTCTACATTTGCTCCATCCAGCGTACCAATTGTTAGCGCTCCATTCAAGGCAAATTTCATGTTACCTGTACCAGAAGCTTCTTTACCCGCCATCGAAATTTGTTCGGATAAATCCGCAGCAGGATAAACGCGTTGGGCAAACTTAACGCTGTAATCTTTCAAAAAGACAACTTTAAGGCGATCGCGCACATCAGGATCGTTATTGACAACATCGCCAATCGAGTTGAGTAATTTAATAATCAACTTTGCCATGTAGTAGCCAGGGGCAGCTTTACCACCAAAAATAAACGTACGTGGCGTAATGTCGATATCAGGATTTGCTTTGATCCGGTTATACAGCGTGATGATATGCAGTGCGTTGAGATGCTGGCGCTTGTACTCGTGAAAGCGTTTTGCTTGGATATCAAAGATCGAGTCAGGATTGACAGTAATGCCATTTTGTTGTGCGATATATGCCACTAAGTCTTGCTTAATAGCAGACTTGATCGATCTCCACTGACTACAAAACTCAGGATCGTCTACAAACGCTTCTAAATGTTTGAGATCTTCTAAGTGCTTAATCCAGTTATCACCAATTTTACTAGAAATTAAGTTGGTCAGTCGTGGATTACTCAATACTATAAACCGTCGGGGAGTAACGCCGTTGGTTTTGTTATTGAACTTCTCAGGGTACATTTGATAGAAGTCGCGTAACACATCCTGTTGCAACAGTTTGGTGTGTAAAGCCGCAACACCATTAATTGAATGGCTACCAACACACGCCAGATGTGCCATGCGCACATATTTTTCTCCTGATTCGTCGATTAACGACATCCGGCGCAAGCGATCGCTGTCTCCAGGAAACTTGGCTTTGACTTCCTCTAAAAAGTGATAGTTGATTTCATAGATAATTTCTAAGTGCCGAGGTAGTAATTCTCTAAACAAGCTGATGGGCCAGCGTTCGAGTGCTTCTGGTAGTAATGTATGGTTTGTATAGGCAAGCGATTTTTGGGTGATCTGCCATGCTTGATCCCAGCCCATATCATGTTCATCGATGAGGAGTCGCATCAACTCAGCAACAGCGATCGCTGGGTGAGTATCATTGAGTTGCACGACAAACTTTTCGTGGAACTTTTCTAACGGGACATTTTGGCGAAAGACAATCCGAATCATGTCTTGCAGCGAACAAGACACAAAGAAGATTTGCTGTGCTAGACGCAGGCGCTTACCCTGTGAAGAGTCATCGTTGGGATAAAGTACCTTTGAGAGGTTTTCCGAAACCATTTTCTCTTGTACTGCACCCAAGTAGTCGCCAGAGTTAAAGGCAGCAAAGTCAAACGATTCTGGGGCTTCGGCTGTCCAGAGGCGCAAAGTATTTGCAGTATTTGTTTTATAGCCAAGAATTGGGGTATCGTGCGGAACACCTTTGATCACTTGGAAAGGAATCCATCGGACTCGATAGCGTCCATGTTCATCGGTGTATGCTTCAGTATGTCCGCCTAGTCTGACGTAGACTTCCCACTCAGGACGCGCAATTTCCCAAGGATTACCGCAGTGTAGCCATTTGTCAGTAATTTCAACTTGCCAGCCATCGCGAATATCTTGGTCGAAGATACCGAATTCGTAGCGAATCCCGTATCCTAATGAGGGAATCTCTAGAGTTGCCATCGAATCGAGATAGCAAGCTGCTAAGCGTCCCAAACCACCGTTACCAAGTCCTGGTTCTTCTTCTTGTTCGAGTAAATCTTCTAGGTCTAGTCCTAATTCACTAACAGCTTGCTTTACTTGGTCATAGATTCCCAAATTTACTAGATTATTACCAAGATGTGGTCCCATCAGAAACTCAGCCGAAAGATATGATACTGTCCGCGAAGCTCTTTCGGTATAAATTACCGCAGTATTAATCCAACGTTGTAGTAAGCGATCGCGTACTGTATACGCCAACGCCATATAGTAATCATTTTTTGTCGCAATTTTAGGAAACTTGCCTTGAACGTAGAACAAATTATCTAAAAAGGCTCGCTTTAGGCATTCAACACTTAATCCTGTCCGGTCGTCTTCTATCTGTAGGTTGTCTACCTGATGATTCGGCACAGTTTGCATTATTTGTTCCTTTTTTACTTAAATTTCAAGCATAGATGTAGTGTCTTCTTGCCTTGCTACCATTCTTCTGAGGTAATTATTGCTGTATTTGTTACCATCACAGGCATAAGCAGGGTTGAGAAGTTGGGAATTGAGAAGTCAGAGATTCATTGTGTTTCAAACACTTGAGGACATACAGCCACTTGTCCGAACGATCAGGAATTCATATTCTATCTGTGTTTATGCTTACATCCTTTTTATGATTCAAAACGCGCACAAGGGTTGTTATAGCGTTAAATCCATTTACAAATCAACATGAAACATCAACTATAGTACTCACGCTTTGTTTGCGAAAAAATATAGCTCATTACAGAAAAATAAAAATAACAAACAAAACCTCAGCCCACTTAGTAGGCTAAGGTATCATTACATACTTTCTAATCTCTAGTAATGCCAAGTCCAATCGCGTACTTCCGGCAGATCGTCGCCGTACTTGTTGATATATTGCTTATGTTCGATCAGTTTATTGCGAATCATTTGTTTAACGTGCGCACCGACGTTTTGTAGCCCAGGAACGCGGTCAATGACGTCTCCTACAAGATGAAAACGATCTAAATTATTCATTACTAACATATCAAACGGTGTTGTTGTCTGTTCTTGGTATCCGCGTACATGGAGATTTTTATGATTGATACGGCGGTATGTCAGACGATGAATTAGCCAAGGATAGCTGTGGAAAGCAAAGATAGTCGGCTTATCTGTGGTAAAAATTGAGTCAAAATCTTTATCTGATAAACTATTAGGTTCTTTCTAAGTATGTATTTGCAACTAATCCAATAGCTTTAAAAAATTGAAGTAAATAACTTGATTTTTTAAATAGACCTCCTGCATAAATCACAGATGCCCGACGACTAAAGTCGGGGTATCCAAGCGGAGTGTACCTTCGTACACTAAAATAAGACTTTTAGCAGTAAGTCCACGGAGGTGGACTTTGTTTATTTAGGTGCGAATTTATTCGCGATTCTCTTCACGCAGGAAGTCTAATGAAACACAAAGAACGCAAAAAAAGAGATAGAGAAGAATTTTTATAAATTCTAGGGTCATCATTTATCTATGAGATAAGTGTAATAGGGTTAACTAAAAAATATGTCATGAGTAAGCTTTATGATTAAAACACAAACTATTATTAAAAACAAATTGCGAATAAAAGCATTTCCTTTAAAAATGGCTAATTTAGTTCCAATCATAGCTCCAACAATATTACATACAGCCATTGGTAAAGCAAAGGAGTAAATAACATTATGATTAGGTATGAAATATACTAAAGCAGCTAGATTAGTGCAAAAATTTACGATTTTAGCAGCGGCAGAAGCTCTTAAGAAATCAAAGCCAATAATTCCAACAAAGGCAAATATTAAAAAACTGCCAGTTCCAGGTCCTAGAAAGCCATCATAAAAACCGATTATACCTCCAATAATTGGAGCAAGAATAATTTGCCTTGCACGCGCTGTCTCAAACAAGTGTTGCGAACCAAGATCTTTCTTAAGAAAAGTGTAGATAGCAACAACAGTCAATAATACAAGAATTGAAGGACGTAAAATATTAGGATTGATAACACTAACAGTGCTAGCGCCAACAAAAGAGAAAATAAAAGCAGCGATCGCTGCCATAATAACAATTGAAAAATCTAATTTTAGATACAGGTAAAAGCGAATTGCCGCCACAGATGTTCCAGCAATTGAAGCAAGTTTATTTGTTCCTAATAATAATGGTAAATCTGTATTAGGTAAAACAATTAAAAGTGCCGGAAGCTGAATTAAACCTCCTCCACCAACAATTGAATCAATTAACCCAGCCAAAAAAGAAAATAAACAAAGAAGGACTAATTCTGACATCATAAAACAAATTGATAGAATTGCGTTATCGCACAGAAGACATGAAATAAAATCATGTAAAACTTAAAACTTTTGTTGAATTTGTAGAACAAATACTGATAAGCAAAGAATAACTATTATATCTTTTGATTGATTATTAAATACTGATTAATCAAAGACTTTGTCAAACTTACTCAATATCTTTAATATGAAAATTTGCCAACTACCACCATTATTAAAACCAGGAGACTTGCTACGAGTCATTGCACCTAGTGGGGCATTAAGAGAATTAGAAGCATTTCATCAAGGAGTAGAAATTTGGCGAAAGCGTGGCTATCGGATAGAAATCAGTGCTGACATCGATAACCGTTGGGGTTACTTAGCAGGTAAAGATGGCGATCGCCGTATTCAGTTACTCAACGCCTGGAAAGATCCCGCATGTCGGGGTATCCTCTGTGCTAGAGGTGGTTACGGTAGTGCCAGAATTTTGGAAGATTGGACGTGGCAAGTATACGAGTTAGCAAAAAATCAAAAGAAACCCTCATCCCTCACCCCTCATCCCTCACCCCTCACTAAATGGTTAATTGGGTTTTCAGACATTACTGCATTACTGTGGAGTCTTAGTACAGTTGGGATTTCTGGCGTTCATGCGCCTGTACTCACTACCCTAGCTAAAGAACCCGATTGGTCAGTTCAGCGTTTGTTTGATTTAGTTGAAAGTCACAAAATAACTTCGCTTACAGGAACAGGCTGGGGAGGTGGTAGTGCGAGTGGTATTTTGTTACCCGCAAATCTTACTGTTGCTACACATCTACTGGGGACACCAATACAACCAAATTTAGATAGTGTCATTCTTGCCATAGAAGATGTTACAGAAGCGCCTTACCGCATCGATCGACTACTCACACAATGGCGCTTAAACGGTGCGTTTAACAAAGTACGCGGTATTGCATTAGGACGTTTCAGCCGCTGCGAACCACCACCAACTATTCCTAGCTTAACCATCGAAGAAGTATTACGCGATCGCCTTGGCGATCTTAATATCCCAATTGTTTCCGATCTTCCTTTTGGTCATGATGGTACTAACGCCGCCTTACCTGTAGGAATCCCAGTCCAGCTGAATGCAGACAAAGGGATCTTAAGCTTCGAGCCATCAATCACTTAATTTTAAGCCCCTGATCTGCTTGTTTTGCGCCTAAACACGTTAAACGTTAATTTGTGTAAACTTTTTGAGTAGTTCCTGCGTAATGTATTCCCACTCCTGGCTCAAAGATGCTGTAAACTCTGGTTGCCTGCTACGACGATACCAATAACGTGCATTACTCAAATCTCCCTCTTGACGATGTAAGTAGGCATGAACCCAAGCACTATCAATATCATCTGCCTCTTGGACAATTTCATGCGCTTTATGCCAATTACCTGTTTTGGCATACCACAATGCTTGTAACGCTGGGGGAAGCGACGTAGGGCATTTTTCTTGTTGTGCAAATTCATTTAACTGCATAAATAACACCCCAAAAAATCTCCATCTATGACTGATCGTGCCAGGATGGGTTCACATCTTTTCTCTGCAAAGCGGAGGGTTTTGTCTAAATCAAGCAAAAACAAGTACTTTCAAAGAACGATCAGCTAAATGTTGGTAGCAACAAGGTGTATTAGCATTTAGTTTCATACCCCTGCACTGTTAATTTAATGAATGAGTCAAAGAGCTGAGTAAATTACCACTGATACAATGAACAATGGATAAAAAACATTCTTTAGGTGAAAAGATAAATGACCGTTGCTACCCAGGTTCCCTATTTACTAAGAGCAGCATATGGTGAAACGCTCTTACGTCCGCCAGTGTGGATGATGCGGCAAGCAGGTCGCTATATGAAAGCCTATCGGGAACTACGGGAGAAATATCCTTCATTTCGCGAACGTTCTGAAATCCCTGAAGTTGCTATTGAAGTTTCCTTGCAACCCTGGAGGGCATTTCAACCCGATGGAGTGATTTTATTTTCCGATATTGTGACACCCTTACCAGGCTTGGGTGTAGACATGGATATTGCTGAGGGGAAAGGTCCAATTATTGCCTCACCAATTCGCTCTTCTGCACAAGTCGATCAGTTACGTCCTCTTGAACCTGAAGAATCATTGCCATTTATTAAAACAATTTTACAAGCGTTACGCCAAGAAGTTGGTAATAAAGCTGCGGTTTTAGGTTTTGTAGGTGCGCCGTGGACACTCGCTGCATACATGGTAGAAGGTAAAGGTTCTAAAACTTATTCCAAAATTAAAGGAATGGCGTTTGCCGATCCAACAGTATTGCATCAACTGTTGACGAAATTATCTGATGCGATCGCCACTTACGTATGCTATCAAATCGACTGCGGGGCGCAAGTTGTCCAAATGTTTGATTCGTGGGCGGGTGAACTGAGTCCTCAAGACTACGAAACATTCGCTTTACCCTATCAACAGCGCGTCTTCCAACAAGTCAAGCAAACACATCCTGATACGCCCTTAATTTTGTTAGTCAGTGGTAGTGCAGGCTTACTAGAACGAATGGCAAGATCAGGCGCGGATATGATCTCTGTAGATTGGACTGTCGATATGGCAGATGCTAGGGCGCGACTGGGAAACATGAAAGTGCAGGGAAATCTCGATCCTGGCGTATTATTCGGCTCTAAAGAATTCATTCGCGATCGCATTTACGATACTGTACGCAAAGCCGGAAACCGAGGACATATTCTTAATCTCGGTCACGGTGTCTTACCAGAAACACCCGAAGAAAACGTCGCGTTCTTTTTTGAAACTGCTAAAAATCTCAGTATTAGGGTTGAGGGGTGAGGAGTGAGGGGTGAGCTAAGAAAGTTTAGATCTCAGTGATTTTTGAAGTCCGCGCATCATTCTGCTAATTTCATCCATCCTGGACAAAACATTTTCTAACTCTCCCTTATCTAGATATCCTAATCTTCCTGCCAAAGTTAATTGTGTTTCTAGTTCAAACAAAGAACCTAGAGCTACTGAAAGAAAATGCAAAAATTCTTTAGTCGAATCCCTGCCATGACCTTCTGCAATGTTACTAGGAATAGATACAGCAGCACGCTGCATTTGGCTACTTAATCCATACATTTCCTGTTTAGGAAAACTTTGGGTCAATCGATATACCTCTTCAGCCAAATCTATACCAGATTGCCCTTACGGGTTCAGCAGTTGCTCCACTTAGGCAAAGCCCAAGACCGCACTGCTTCACCAAACTTTAAGATCGCGAAAACTATTAATACTCATCTAATATACTTATGCAAGATAAGTATAATTT
>NZ_JADEWN010000137.1 GCF_015207655.1 Gloeocapsopsis crepidinum LEGE 06123
CCTATGCCACTGAGGTTCAAAATATGTGCAAAAATCATCGACCTCACAAAACAATGCTTCTAAACTAGACATAGGACGGGGCGCTGAATGGTTTAACTTAATTTCAGCTTACTTGCCCCCTCCTTTTTTTATCCCGAACTGACGTTATCGTATTTTCCAAGAACTTCACCGCGTGAGACTGCGCATCCTCTGGGAATTAATTTGGGTAGGTGTGCCTATTGGATTATTTTCTGGTTTAGAAATCGGATTTTTTCTGGTGATTACTTTCTGGATGGGAACATTAGGTACAGAAGTGTTGGCAGCACATCAGGTTGTGTTTCAAACGATTGTTGTAGTGTTTATGGTTCCTTTAGGAATTTCTTACGCAACCACAGTGCGCGTTGGGCAATGGTTAGGGCAGAGATCGCGCATCGGAATTCAACAAGCTGCTTGGGTGAGTATGAGCATCACCACAGTGTTTATGGTAGGTGTTTCAATCGCCTTTTTGTTGTTCCCAAAACAGATCGTTGGCATTTATTTAGATGTACACAATCCTGAGAATGCTGCGATTGTTGCCATTGCTTTACCACTACTAATAATTGCTGCGATCGCCCAAGTCTTAGATGGTTTTCAAAAAGCGGTGTATGGTTCGCTGCAAGGACTTCAAGATACGCAGATTCCGATGTTACTCAATGTACTGGGCTATTGGGGTGTCGGTTTATCTGTGGGTTATATACTCGGCTTTTGGTTCAACTTGGGCAGTATTGGATTGTGGATTGGACAATCTATGGCGATCGCAACTGTTGCAGGATTATTCACTTGGCGATTTCGTAAATTGATCGCACACCAAACATTGAATTAGTAGAAATACAGTAGGAGAATTCACGATGAATGTATTTCTGACAGGTGCAACAGGTTACATTGGCAGTGTTGTTGCCGAAAAACTCCAAGCCGCAGGACACACCATTGTCGGATTAGCTAGAAATGAAGCGACTGCCGAAAAACTCGCAAAGCGAGATATCAAGCCTTTTATTGGAGATTTACAAAATCCTGAACCGCTAATTGATGCTGCAAGACAAACAGATGGTGTGATTCATACCGCATTCATCCATAATTTTGATGATTGGGCAGGGGCGGTGCAAACTGATTGTCGAGTTATCGCGGCTTTTACTTGTGCTTTAGCAGGTGCGGGTAAACCTTTAATTGCCACATCTGATACAAGCGTACTCGGTGACACGGGTGCAGACATTGCCGATGAAGGCGATGCGATCGCTTCTAACTTTTTTCTTGCAGAACGCGCCAAAGCTGAAGCTGCAGTCATCCACGCCAGCAAGCAAAATATTCGTAGTGTTGTCTTACGGCTACCACTTTACATTTACGGGCGTGGAGGTGGTACGAGTTACATTCCGATGCGAGTGCAAGCAGCCCAAGAAAGTGGTGTTGCTTATTATATTGCACCAGGCGAACATCAAGTATCTGCGGTAGATGTCGATGATGTTGCCCAATTGTATGTGTTGGCTTTGGAAAAAGCACCTGCGGGTTCAATCTATCATGCAGCGACTCAATCAGGAATTTCTGAAAAAGCGATCGCCCAAGCGATAAGTGATATTGTGAGTTGCAAAATCGAAGGAATTTCTTTAGAACAAGCAACTCAACAATGGGGACGTGGAATTGCAGCTTTCTTTTCAATTAATAATCAAACAACTGCAAACAAAGCGATACAACTCGGTTGGCAACCACAAGCTGCATTGTCTTTGCTAGAGGATATTGCACATTATCAACTGTAGCTCAATAGTACTAATTTGGCTGAACTACACGTACTGAATCCTAAAGAAATCTAAAACACCCTCAATAAATTAATCTACACCTTCTAAACCTTAAAGAATAGAGGAAAAATTGTAATGTCACTAAATCACCAATTCATTTATCAATCTCAACAACAAAATAAAAAAGTCATTTGATTACACCACGATCAGCAACTTGGAAACACAAAGTATAGGAGCAAGATTGACCGTGAGCTTGTTATACGAACTTGCGTTCTAAAGAACAATTAGGGTAGGGTGCAGTTAACCGAGAAACGAGCACTGTTATGGCAAGAGTCAGTCGAGTTGTAGCCCACCAGAGCGTTGAAGAAGTTAAGCAGAAGCTGGC
>NZ_JADEWN010000034.1 GCF_015207655.1 Gloeocapsopsis crepidinum LEGE 06123
CTGGTGTCGGAGACTGAGCAAAGATTATGAGGTTTTACCTGCCACTTCTGAGGCGATGATTCAAGTTGCGATGATTCGTCTTATGTTGAGACGATTGGTATAGTCTTTGACTTTTCAGACATCCTCTTAGGAAGGGACAAGTGATTAGTGGGTAGTTTTGAGTTTTGAGTGATGAGTTTTGAGTGTGTGAGTGAGTTATATAGAAAACAGTATTCTTCCTCTGCTTCCTCTGCACAAGAAGCTGCCCTAACTTCCCTAGCTTTTATTTCCATCGACTTGCCCAGTAACAGCACATTCCTTGAAAGATTAGGTGTGGAGCAGAAGTTATCTTAGTAGCGATATTTGGGTATTGTACCTGAAAATAATTGAGAAGCAAGGCGCGATCGCCTCCTGTCATCGCAACACAACTTTCAGGAAATTCTTGCCACCAAGCATCAACAAAGTCTTTTATCCCAGCCATCAACGTGTAAATTACCCCACTGAGAATCGATTCTGGCGTATTCAATGCCCAGCGAGATGGGAATGATTCTGGAGTATCAACCAAGGGTAATGCAGCAGTTCTCTCGCCCAACGATTGTAATTGTAAGCGAACACCAGGAAGAATCGCGCCACCAACCAAAGTGCGATCGCACTTTGCACCCGTGAAAGTAAGCGCGGTTCCAGCATCAATGACAAGAGCAGGAAAACTCCATATTGCGCCCGCACCCCACAAAGCTAATGCGCGATCAATTCCCAACGTGGCATAAACTCCTTGAAGTGGAACTTGGTCTAATGTAATTTCATGAATATTGGGATATGTTTGCCAAATTGTTGTCGCTTGGGGAATGACTGAAGCTAAGTAAATAGGCGGTAGCGATCTCATATTAATCGTCCCAGGAGCTAGAATTTCTCTAGAAAAATCGGCAATGTTTTGGCAGCTAGCAAGATTTTGTACTACCGATACTGGTAAATACTCAGTATCCCATGCAAATTGCAGTGCCTCTTCAACAAACCACGCCCAGTGCAACCGCGAATTACCAATCATCAAAGCTAGCCAGTGCGATTCACTCATAAATCAACCGCTATTTTTAATCTTCTAACTACCAACCACTCATTATTCTTAACTCACCCCTCACTCCGGACTTCGTCCCGCTGCGCTAACACCCCTCACCCCTCCTCACACACTTTTAGTTTTTTAAACTGAAACATAAATTTATTAATAAAGCTTTACAAAGAAAGCATGAGAAAATAAAGGTAGATAAAAAAAAATTATAAGTTGCTAAGGAGGCTGACTGATGGTAGCGCTCACCGATAAAGTCCAGAACCGGCTGACAATGCAAATTGCTGATATTGCTCCAAACACAACAGCGGTTCGCTCTTTGGATTGGGATCGCGATCGCTTTGATATCGAATTTGGATTGCAAAATGGCACTACATACAACTCATTTATTATTCGTGGTGAGCAGACTGCCTTAGTTGACACCTCTCATGAAAAATTTCGTCAACTTTATTTAGACACGCTGCATCAAGTGATTGATCCCGCAGAAATTGACTATATCGTTATCAGCCATACTGAACCGGATCATAGCGGCTTAGTCAAAGACATATTACAACTAGTTCCCGAAGCAACTGTCGTGGGGTCAAAAGTTGCACTTCAGTTTCTAGAAGACATGGTGCATCAACCGTTTAAGCGGCAAATTGTTAAAAACGGCGATCGCTTAGATTTAGGTAATGGACATGAATTAGAGTTCATCAGCGCCCCAAATTTACACTGGCCTGATACGATGTTCACCTACGATCGCAAAACGCAAGTTCTTTATACTTGTGATGCTTTTGGATTGCATTATTGTGATGACAATACATTTGATGAGGATCTCGGCGCGATCGAAGCTGATTTCCGTTTTTACTACGACTGCTTGATGGCTCCTAATGCGCGTTCGGTGTTATCTGCGATGAAACGCATGGGTGAATTAGGAGAAGTCACCACGATCGCAACAGGTCATGGACCACTCCTCTATCACAACGTGGCAGAATTGACTCGCCGTTATCGCGTTTGGAGTCAATCACAAGCTAAAGCAGAAACAACAGTTGCAGTTTTTTACACTTCTGATTATGGCTATAGCGATCACCTTGCCCAAGCAATTGCTCAAGGTATCACTAAAACAGGTGTTGCTGTAGAAACAGTTGACGTGCGATCGGCAGATCTCCAAGAAGTTCAGGAACTCATTAGCCGAGTATCAGGAATCGTTATTGGAATGCCCCCTGCATCAGGAGACATAGCAGAAACTGCCCAGACGGTGCTCAGTACAGTACTAGCTGCTGCTAAAGCAAAGCAATCTATCGGAATTTTTGAGGCTGGTGGTGGTGATGATGAACCAGTTTACCCACTATTGAACAAATTCCGCGACTTAGGTCTTTCAGTCGCTTTTCCTGCAATTCAAATTAAAGAAGCCCCCACAGGAGCAACCTATCAGCGATGTGAAGAAGCAGGAACCGACTTAGGGCAATGGCTAACGCGCGATCGCAGCATCAAAGTCATGAAATCTTTAGATGCAGATCTTGATAAAGCTTTAGGCAGAATTAGCGGCGGACTCTACATCATTACTGCTAAAAAAGGCGATGCATCCAGTGCCATGCTGGCATCGTGGGTGACACAAGCAAGTTTTAAACCCCTGGGAGTGACAATCGCAGTTGCCAAAGATCGTGCAATTGAATCATTAATGCAAGTCGGCGATCGCTTTGTACTAAACGTCTTAGAAGAAGGCAACCACCTACACTTAATGAAACACTTCCTCAAGCGTTTCTCTCCTGGTGCAGATCGTTTCGAGGACGTCAAAACTCAACCTTCCCAAAACGGTGCGCCAATTCTTACTGATGCTTTAGCTTACATGGAATGCGAAGTGACAAGCCGGATGGAAGTGAGCGATCACCATATCGTTTATGCCACTGTAGAAACAGGTAGAGTAAGTAATCCCGAAGCCCTTACCGCAGTTCACCATCGCAAAGTCGGCAATCATTACTAGCGACTAGTTTTGAATTTTGAGTTTTGTTAGCGTAGCAGTGCCTTAGCAAGTGTTGAGTTAAAAGAATTTGCTTAACTCAACACTTGACATTCTTAACAAGTAACTCTTTGTCTCCCTGACCTCCAACCTCTGACCCCTCATCTGACTTATGGAATCAAAACCACGCGACGTACAGTTTTTTCCCATTGGGATCGATACATCAGTATTGCGATCGCGCAGTTGGACGCGGTTAAGATTTGAAATTGAATATGCCTTGGCTCGCGGGACTACGGCTAATTGCTATGTCATTCAAGGCGATCGCCTTGCAATTATCGATCCTCCTGGAGAAACTTTCACCCAAATTTATTTAGCAGCTTTACAGCAGCGCATCGATTTACAAAAGCTAGATTATGTCATTCTCGGACACGTCAATCCTAATCGTGCTGCAACGTTAAAAGCTCTACTAGAAATTGCCCCGCAAATTACCTTTGTCAGCTCTAATCCAGGTGCGATCAATCTCCGTGGCACAATGGAAAACCCCAATTTACATGTCAAAGTCATGCGTGGCGAGGAAACGCTGGATTTAGGGAAAGGTCATGATTTGCAATTTATCCCTACTCCTAATCCACGCTATCCCGATCATCTTTGCACCTACGATCCCCTCACAGAAATTCTCTATACAGATAAGTTCTTTGGAGCGCATATTTGCGGCGATCAGGTATTTGATGAAGGTTGGGAAAGTTTTCAAGAAGATCGGCGCTACTACTTTGATTGTTTGATGGCTCCCCATGCGCGTCAAGTAGAAACAGCACTAGACAAACTTTCCGATCTTCCTATCAGAATGTATGCCACAGCGCATGGTCCCTTGGTGCGTTACGGATTACTACAACTCACTGAAGCATACCGTCAATGGAGCCAACAGCAAACATCTCAAGATACAACTGTTGCTTTGATTTATGCTTCAGCTTATGGCAATACAGCAACATTGGCACAAGCGATCGCGCGTGGTATTACTAAAGCAGGTGTTGGTGTCGAATCGATTAATTGTGAAATTGCTGCTCCAGACGAAATTCGTACTGCTGTCGAAAAATCAACTGGATTTATTATTGGTTCACCCACACTCGGCGGACACGCACCTACTCCCATTCAAACAGCGTTAGGCATTGTACTATCAACTGCAACTAACAACAAACTTGCAGGAGTATTTGGTTCCTATGGTTGGAGTGGTGAAGCAATTGATTTAATCGAAAATAAACTCAAAGATGCTGGTTATAGATTTGGGTTTGACACTATGCGCGTCAAGTTCAAACCTAATGACGTCACCCTGCAACTGTGCGAAGAAGCTGGCACTGACTTTGCTCAAAGCCTGAAAAAAGCTAAAAAAGTCCGCGCCCCGCGACAACCAGCTACTAATGTTGAACAAGCAGTTGGTCGCGTTGTTGGCTCATTAAGTGTGGTGACGACTAAGCAAGGAGATGTTTCTAGTGCAATGCTAGCTTCGTGGGTTTCTCAGGCAACTTTTAACCCTCCAGGATTAACCGTAGCAGTTGCTAAAGACCGCGCGATCGAATCACTCATGCACACTGGTAGCAAGTTTGTCCTCAATATCCTTCCAGAAGACAACTATATCAGCCTAATGAAGCACTTTCTGAAACCTTTTACTCCTGGAGAAGATCGCTTCAGCGGTGTAGTCACTCAAAGCGCAGATAATGGCTGTCCTGTTCTCTCTGACGCTCTTGCTTATCTAGAGTGCTCTATTCAAAATCGCATGGAAGGTGGCGATCACTGGATTGTCTATGCAGCAGTGGATAATGGCAAAGTTCTAGATTCCGATGGAGTTACCGCCGTTCACCACCGTAAGTCAGGAAACCACTATTAAAAGGCGGGTAGTAGGGTAGTAGAGTTGAAGGGTAGTAGGGTATGAGGGTATGAGGGAAAAATAGCATTTTCGTCTCTCCCACACTCTTACACTCCCACTCGCCCCTCCTACAGTCTTTTCTCCAAATACTGACCAATCATCTGCTGTTCGCCTGCACGGGAGATAATTGTTTGGCGAGTGCGGTAATTGCTACCTATTAGCTTCAATTCTTCTTCAAAGACAGAGCCTTTATACTCTGTACGCAAACACATTGTTTGAGGATTGGAGAAATAATACTCGGCTGTGACTGGCTTTGTTGTCGCAAAACCGCGATCGCGATACAACGTTGTTCCACCTACACCGAAAAGTGTGGTGCCTTTCGATTCTTTCTTTCCTGACACCGAATTTGTGCTTTCCCAGCTTACTTGAGCACCACAAGTGAGAACTGTAGCATCATCAAGTTGGTGTAATTGAGCGAGTTGTTCTAGTTCTGCACACCCTGGTTCTAAAAACTGAATGGTAATAATGCTAACCATTTCCTTTGTTTCTCCAGCTGGCAAGGTATAGTATCGCCTTTCTGAGCGCCATTTACCAGCGGAGTGTTTGAAAAATTCTGCAGCTAGCAGCGAAGCTTCTCTTGTGTAGGTCAGTTGTTGCGGTGATGTCACTATCAGCAAGCCTCATGGAAAGTTTATTAATCAAGGGTATTTTAGGATTAAATGCAATACCTTGTTACTATTTTTAATACAGTAAATTATACATACAATCATAGCGACAAAAAATAAAAATGTGTCACTGTTTTACCAAAATCAGTCTGTAGAGTAACTCATGTAAGTCAACCGAGATTTTAATCTTCAAAACTGAATAGACAATGAATTTTTTTATTCAGTTGGTCTACCAAGCTCTATGAAAGGCGTTGAGCGCAATAGTTCTTTATGCAAGTCTCTATCGATTGATGGAGTTTAGCCGAAAGCTAACTGCTTTACCCCTAGACTCAAAGCCAAGTATCAAGTTAATATGAATGATTGTGAGTTTTTCATAAGGCTATGAACGCGCAAGAGATTATCCGCTCGATAGAAGCGGAGCAATTAAAGTCAAATTTACCCGATATCTATGTCGGAGATACAGTTAGGGTAGGAGTCATTATTCAAGAAGGTGGCAAAGAACGTACCCAACCTTATGAAGGAGTAGTCATTGCCAAACGCAATGGCGGAATAAATGAGACAATTACAGTAAGAAGAATCTTTCAAGGAGTAGGCGTAGAGCGAGTTTTTCTACTACACTCACCCCGCGTTGCTAGTATAAAAGTACTGCGTCGTGGTAAAGTCCGCCGCGCTAAGTTATACTATTTGCGCGATCGTGTAGGTAAAGCTACCCGCGTGAAACAACGCTTTGACCGCGCTTTGTAGAATATATTCAGTTAAATCAAGCTGAATTTAACGCATTCGCTCTCAAATTGCGTTACACTACAATTCAGTGGCTACAGCTACAGAAAGTTGTGCGCTCTTAGTTCAGTTGGTAGAACGCAGGTCTCCAAAACCTGATGTCGGGGGTTCAAGTCCTCCAGGGCGCGCTGTGCAGACTATAGGTCTGCTTGTAGCAAATTTACCATAAGCATACCCGAAAGCAGTATGAAGCGTTCAAGCGGCATCAAGATGTGAAACTTTCGGGTAAAATTATTTGTGTAAGTATGACTAAGACCGTCTCGCAAAGTAGGCAAGTTTGAGTGTCTGCGAGTGCAGAAATTCGTGTCATAGCTGCATTGTGATTGGGGAGACGATTGCTCGTGAATAAGAAGAATGAAGTTGAAATCCAAGAACCCAAGAATGGGGGTAATATTGGTAGCTTCTTCCAAGGAACCAAAGAAGAATTTGACAAAGTTGTCTGGCCAAGCAGACAGCAACTTGTAAGTGAGTCAGCTGCTGTATTGTCGATGGTAGTGCTTTCGGCAACCTTTATCTATCTGGTTAATGGCTTCTTTGCTTGGGCAGCAGGACAGGTGTTTCGATGATTTTTGAAGACGAATCACGTAATCCCAATCAATCACAGAATGCAGGAGAGACAACTACTCCTGCTCTAACTCCGCGTTGGTATGCAGTTCAAGTAGCATCTGGATGTGAAAAACGAGTCAAAGCAGATATAGAGCGGCGGGCACAGACCTTTGACGTTGCCGAGCGGATTGCTCAAGTTGAAATCCCGCAGACTCCTGCTGTAAAAATTCGTAAAGACGGCAGTAGACAGCACACAGAAGAAAAAGTGTTCCCTGGCTATGTGCTTGTAAAAATGTCAATGGATGATGATACCTGGCAAGTTGTCAAAAACACGCCTCATGTCATCAACTTTGTGGGAGCCGAGCAAAAAAAAGGAGTTGGCAGAGGGCGCGGTCACGTAAAACCAGTTGCACTGAGTCATACAGAGGTCGAACGGATCTTCAAACAGACAGCTGAGCAAGAGCCAGTCGTCAAAATTGATATGGCAGCTGGCGATAAAATTGTTGTACTTTCGGGTCCATTTAAAGACTTTGAAGGTGAAGTGGTAGAAGTCAGTCCAGAACGGAGCAAGCTCAAAGCGTTACTCTCAATCTTTGGACGCGACACGCCCGTTGAATTGGAATTTAATCAGGTTCAGAAACAAGGCTAATAGAGAATGGCAAAAAAAGTTGTTGCGGTCATTAAGTTGGCTCTGACCGCAGGAAAAGCAAACCCAGCACCTCCAGTGGGTCCAGCGCTCGGTCAGCATGGCGTCAATATTATGATGTTCTGCAAAGAATATAACGCCAGAACAGCAGACCAAGCCGGAACGGTAATTCCAGTAGAAATCTCGGTTTTTGAAGACCGCAGTTTCACATTTGTACTCAAGACTCCACCAGCTTCAGTATTGATTTGTAAGGCAGCTGGAATCGAGCGCGGTTCCAACGAACCGAACAAAAAGAAAATTGGGCAGATCAGCCGAGCACAACTGCAAGAGATCGCCCAAACAAAAATGCCAGACCTCAATGCAAATGATATTGAGGCAGCAATGAAAATTGTGGCTGGAACTGCTCGCAATATGGGCGTGACAGTCGTTGATTAATTGCTAGGATTTTCTAGCAGTAGACATTAAAGCTTTTAGCGTATACATATAGCGGGGGAGAAGCAGAGCTTCGTTAAGTAACCCCAAAGGAGAAAAAAAATGGCGAAAAAAGAATCTCGCCGGATGCAAGAACTGCGAAAAAAGGTTGAAGATAAACCTTACCAACCAATAGAGGCACTGAGCTTACTCAAAGAAACAGCAACAGCTAAGTTTCCTGAAGCTGCAGAAGCTCACATTCGCCTAGGAATTGACCCTAAATATACTGACCAACAGTTACGAACAACAGTAGCGCTACCTAAAGGTACTGGACAAATTGTACGGGTAGCAGTTATTGCTAGAGGAGAAAAAGTGACTGAAGCAACAAATGCTGGTGCTGATGTTGTTGGTTCAGAAGAATTGATTGATGAAATTCAACAAGGTCGCATGGACTTCGATCGATTAATCGCGACACCAGATGTCATGCCACAGGTAGCAAAACTCGGACGACTTCTAGGACCACGCGGTTTGATGCCTTCACCAAAAGGTGGGACAGTCACGTTTGATATTACCCAAGCGATCGCCGATTTTAAAGCTGGTAAACTAGAATTTCGTGCCGATCGCACAGGCATTGTTCATGTTATGTTTGGTAAGGTGTCTTTCTCACCAGAAGATTTATTAGTAAATCTTAAGGCTTTACAAGAGACTATTGACCGCAATCGTCCTTCAGGTGCAAAAGGTCGTTATTGGCGGACAATGTTTGTGTCAGCAACAATGGGACCATCAATCCAAGTTGATGTCAATGCCCTGCGCGACATGAAATCTGAAGCTGCTTGATGAGAGGTCAGAGGTTAGTGGCTAGTGGCTAGCAAGTAGAGAAATTTATCTCATTTCTTGTCTTAACTTCTTCTACTCTTAGAAACCTGACCCCTGACCCCTCCACAATCAAATAGACAAAGCCAGAGACAGCAGGAGCTTTTGAAGCTTAATACCCTGCCGAGGTTTGTAACTCAAATGCTGAAATGCCACCAACAAAGTGGCATGACTGTAGAGGTATAACCTGCTAACCCTGGCTGATAAAGCTGGGGTTTTTGCTTTGAGTATTGGTACATATAAGTTAAGGAGGTGAGACACAGATGGGTAGAACGCTAGAAAACAAGCAAGAAATTGTTGCTGAACTTAAGGAGAGTTTGAGTCAATCGCACTTAGCGCTTGTCATTGAATACCAAGGACTTACTGTTGCAGAGATTTCTGATCTGCGGCGACGACTGCGTCCTACTGGCACGATTTGCAAAGTGACAAAGAATACCTTTATGGGTATTGCCATTGATGGTCAGGAGAACTGGCAACCGATGTCAGAATTCCTTCAAGGTTCTTCTGCCTTTTTACTTGTTAAAGAGGACATCAGCGGTGCGATCAAAGCTTACCAAGACTTCCAAAAAGCCAGTAAAAAAACTCAATTGCGTGGCGGCGTGATGGAAGGTCGGGTACTGAAAGAGCCTGATATTAAAGCACTTGCAGATCTACCATCGAAAGAACAACTAATTGCTCAAATTGCTGGAGCGCTCAATGCTTTAGCAACCAAGATTGCTGTAGGGATCAACGAAGTTCCTGCTTCTTTGGGTCGCAGTATTCAAGCAATTTCAGAAAAAGATCAAAGCAATGGTGCTGCTGAAAGTAGCGATGCTGCTTAGTAGCTAACTTGCATTTGTAGAAACAACTAACACATTACAGGAGTTAATCAATGTCTGCTGCAACCGAACAAATTTTAGAACAACTCAAGTCTTTAACTCTGCTAGAAGCTGCAGAGCTAGTCAAGCAAATTGAAGAAGCCTTTGGTGTCAGTGCGGCTGCACCTGCTGGTGGGATGATGATGATGGCTGCTCCTGGTGGCGCTGCGGCTGCACCTGCTGAGGAAGTCGAAGAACAAACTGAGTTTGATGTCATCTTAGATGAAGTACCTGCTGATAAGAAAATTGCTGTTCTTAAAGTGGTACGTACATTGACTGGGTTAGGTTTGAAAGAAGCTAAAGATCTCGTAGAGTCTACACCTAAGCCAGTTAAAGAAGCTGTTGCCAAAGATGCTGCTGAAGATATGAAAAAGCAGCTTGAAGAAGCCGGCGCTAAAGTTACTGTCAAGTAGTCATTGTTGAGCTGGGAAGCGGGGTAGGCGGGGAGACTAACAGAGTTATGAATGTGTTGAGTGTTGAGTTAAGAAAACTCTTTAATTCAAAACTCAAAGCTAATCACTCACCCCTCACCCCTCCCTTAGTGCAAGTCAGCTTCCCACACTCCTATATAAATGCGATCGCGATTATTCCGCTCAATAACTCCTTTTAATTCACCTGTAGTAAATGAGTAGCGATCGCTACGGCGCTGATAAACTTGCTGCAATCCTTGATTAACTTCTGCAGAGGCGTTACCATCCAACAATTGCTTCAAAGTACTCTGCATAATTTGAGGATCGACAGATTGCGCAAACGATACTTCAGTTTGCTGTAGACGTCCAGAACTACGATCAAATAAGTAGCCTAAGGTAACTTGGTTAGGCTTTATATCATAAATTGCCGCACGAGTATTGCCCCAAATACCTCTGGATGTTGTTGTCGGATTACCCAGTGTTGCTCTTACTTGGCTTTCTGATGTACCTGTAGGAAACGCAGGAACGTTCTCTACTTGTGCTGGTACATTATCTTGTGGTGGTGCAGTAGGCGAAGGTACCGGAGACGTTTCTATTGTTGCTGGTTCTTGGTTTGGGCTTGGTGATTCCTGTACGAGTGATGATTCCTCTTCCTGAGTTTGTGGGGGTGATTCTTCTAACTGAGGAAACAAAGGTGGTGGTGCAGGAGATTCCACAGGTGGCAGTGTTGGTGATGCGACAGGTGCTATTGGTGATGGTGATATTACTGTCGGGCTTGCTTCAATAGAAGGTTCAGGGGTGACTTCTGGTGATGTCGTGCTGTTTGATATTGATGGTTGTGGCGCTTGACGAAAATTAGCTAAAACACCTATTGCTACCCCTCCTGCAAGCAAACCAGCGATCGCTAAAAATTGCCAATTGTGGTTTTTGCGGTATGGAGTTGTAATTACAGGAGATTGAGTTCGCTGTGCAGTAGTTCGCTGACGAGATCCTGAAATTGATAGTGTTGTTTTTTCATGTGTAGTTGCAGTAAGACTGGTATACTGCAAATCTTCTAACATTTTGATTGCCGTGGTGTAGCGATCGCGTGGATGATATTGAATTGCTTTATTAATAACTGCTGCAAATTTTGGGCTAATCTGAGGGATATATTGCTGCCAGAGAATTTCTTCATGCTGTGATGTTTCTAGTTCTTGAGGCAGTTTTCCGGTCAGTAAATAAATTGCTGTCAAACCTAAGCCGTAGATATCACTAGCATAAACTGGTCTTCCTGCTGCTTGCTCTGGAGACATAAACCCAGGAGTTCCAATGACCATGGTTTGAGTGAGTTTACCTTGAGAATTAATTGCCGTTGCCATTGTTTGTTTGACTGCACCAAAATCAATGAGCACGGGCTGATTGTTGGACTCACGCAGAATGATATTATCAGGTTTAATGTCGCGATAAATTATTCCTTGAGTGTGTACGTAATCTAGCACTTGCAGCAAGCTAACTAGAATTTCTCGTACGGCGTTTTCACTCAGCACTCCTGTGGTTGCTACTTTACTTGCTAGCGTTTGACCATGAATCCACTCTTGCACTAGAAAAAACTGACCTTGTTCTGAAAAATAGGCATACAGCTTAGGAATTTGGGTGCTTCCTTCGCCTAAAGCTTCCAAAGTTGCTGCTTCCCGTTGAAATCGCTGTTGAATTAACTGATACATACTTGGATCGTTCACCACTGGTTTGAGTTGCTTAATGACACAGCGGCGGCGTGAAGGCATATAAGTATCTTCTGCTAGAAAGGTTTCGCCAAACCCTCCAGAACCCAACAGTTGAATAATTTGATAGCGGTTGTTTAACAGCGTTGTCATCACATCTTTTAAAGCTGTACGCTCAATTTTGATTGCGATCGCCTAGCTTTTCCGTAGTTCTTACGGTATCAGATTTATCTTCCACCTTCCACAATACAGCAAACAGTTTTGCTAGAAAGTTGCTATATCTATTAGAACAGCTCTAGGAAAACTTATGCTTCAAACAACTAGCGATCGGCTGTTAACTTAAGTAGTTAATTGATTTATGTTAAGTCTAAAATGCCTTTTTCCTTCAGTTTTGGATTAAAGCGAATTGCAACTCGGATACCACGCGATTCTAAATTTGATATTATTGTTGCTTCGACTCTACGAGCTACACTTTTTAGTAACTTGATTTGTGTTAGTTCGTCACTTGCTTGATAACTAATTTGCTCATCTGCTGTCATTGCTAATTTGGCATCAATCGGTTCAGTCCACTGTGTTGTAGCAGTAGCATTTCCTGGAGGAATTGAGCCATTTTCTGCTATCCAAGCTTCTTTGATTGATTCTAAAATTGTGCGACTAGGACGACTAATTGTTTGCACTTTCAGCCACTGACATTTTTCAGGCTGACGTACTAAGTGTTGCTTGAGGCTGAGAACCACATCGCGCGAATACCCAACAAACTGTAATACGCGATCGCTGTCAAAAATAGCATAAACACCAACTTGACTTTGCAAGCCTTCAGGTAGTTGACCGTTTGCGTCAATATAAGAAATATACTCTAGATCTGTTAAGGAAGTCTTTATTTCTGTAGTCATTAGTTAATTAAAATGATTTATTCACTACAATCATAAATTTTACAAAGGAGATTAAGTTAAAAATTTTCCCTGAATTTTATTTAATATTTAATTTAGGTAAATTGCTGATTTTCTCAAGATTAAGCAATTAATTAACTGTAACTTGAGACTATACTGTAACTACAACGATTTTGAGGTAACGCCTTTTAGGAGAAAATCCAAGGCACGACGCATATAACTTTCGATTTGCTCAGTTTCAGGTTGGAACAGGATCGACTTGAATAATAAGCCTGTCATTAGGTCGCAAATCAAGTCAGCATCAACCTCTGGAGATAATTCACCTCTTGCTTTTGCTCGTTCAAAAATGACAGATGCGACTTTACGTCGGGGTATCACATATTTTTTCCAATAAATTTCAGCAAAATGGGGAACTGTTGAAGCAAGGCTGATAATCATTGCTATCGTTTGACGACCTAATGGGGAAAGGTCAATCTCGGCAGCTTGTTTATGTACTTCTTCTAAATCTGCCCACAAACTTCCCGTGTCTGGTATGACTAGTTGCGGTCGATTGTGTTCTATCGCTTCAGCAATCAACTCTTCTTTAGAATGATAACGACGGTAAATTGTTGTTTTTCCTACACCTGCACGCGCTGCGATCGCTTCAATGCTTAATCCTTGATATCCTACTTCTGCCAACAAATCGAGCGTTGCTTGTAAAATTGCTTGATTAACTTCGGTACTTCGGGGTCTTCCTGGCGAGCTTTTTGTTGTTTGACTGATCATAATAGTAAGTATTCGTATCGTAGGTCGCTCAAGGATATCCCCTTATAAAGTTATCTTATCAAACAGGTTTTCACTGCTTTGCAATCGTCGGCTAATTCTCTGTGAACATTTTTATTGTAATACGATGCCGTATCGTATTATAATTTTAAAAGTTTTTTAAAGTTTAGTTACCGCTACTGCCACAGGTGTTGGGGATTTCTACTTAGCAGTGATTGTGTATTGATTAACCAATAAGTAACGCAATATTGCGTTCATGGGAAGACTTTGATTCTAAAAATGAGGGATAGAGCACAAGGTATGGCGCAATCTAATTCCGATTACCCAAAAGCACCTGAGCAAACTCTTGATGAGTCATCACCAAGGAGAAAATCTCGGTCGAGATCAAAACGTCGTAATCGTTGGATTGCAATTATTAGTGCAGTTGTTTTGTTGACTGGTTTGGGGTTTGGTTGGCGGTGGTGGGTCAGCAGTCGTAGCGGTGCTGAGGGTCCTGCAGCCGGACAAATGCAGGGAATTCCTGTCAAATTAGAAACTTTAGAGACGACAACAGTGGAAAACACCACTGATTTTATTGGCTCACTAGAATCGCAACGCGCCGTCACACTTCGTCCCGAAGTCACAGGGCGAGTCAGTCGCATTTTAGTAGATTCAGGCGATCGCGTTAGTGCTGGGACATCACTTATTCAACTGCGACCCGATCAGCAGCAAGCAAACCTGGCAAGTGTCCAAGCAAGCGTTAATTCAGCGCGAGCAATTCGTGCTAACGCCCAGTCACAAATAGAAGCATTAGAAGCCGAGCGCATCGCCCAACAGGCAGAAGTTGAGCTGCAAGAAGAAGAATTTCGGCGAATTTCGACATTAGTGAATCAAGGTGCATTACCACGACAGCAGTTAGATAGTGTTGTCCGCGATCGCCGCACTGCCCAAGCAAACCTCAACGCGATTAATCGTCGGATTCAAGCGGCACGGGCAAGCTTGCAAGAAGCAGAGGCTGGACTACAGCAAGCACAAGCGAATGCTCAACTAGCTACTGCCGAACTTCAGGAAACCACCATTACAGCACCCTTTAGCGGTATTGTGGGCGATATCCCAGTACGTCTTGGCGATGTTGTAACAAATAGCGATACACTTACCACAGTTACTCAAAACAGTCCGCTAGAACTGCGGCTATCAATTCCTTTAGAACGCGCACCAGATTTACGCCAAGGTCAACAAGTAGAATTAACTGACACCCAAGGAAACATCATTACTACTGGACAAATCAGCTTTATTGCACCGCGAGTAGACCCTAACGCACAAAGCATTTTGGCAAAGGCAACTTTCAGTAACCAAGAAGAACGACTCCGCGATGGTCAATTCGTCCGCGCCAGGGTGATTTGGTCGGAACAACCAGGAATTTTGATTCCGACAACTGCAATTACGCGATTAGCCGGAGAACCTTTCATCTTTGTTGCTGAAACCCCACAACCAGGAAGTGATGCACCATCAGCCGCGCCGGAAGGTGCCCCCACACCTAAACTGATCGCACGACAGCGCCCTGTGGAGCTTGGTAGTCTTCAAGGTAATAATTATCAAGTACTTTCGGGTGTAGAACCAGGAGAGCAAGTTGTTGTTTCTGGAATTCTCAATCTTATGGATGGTGCGCCCATTGTACCGGATACCGCAATGTCTCAGCCGGTAGGAGCTAACGTACCACAGTAACACAGCGTTTGTATTACCGTCGCTTGACTAAAACAAGGATATTTCTTTTAGATTCTAGAGTTCAATAAAAGACCTCGTGTAATTTTAGCAAACTATACTAATTCATCTTAGATAAGAGCGACAAAGTAAGTTCTCCTCTGCACCCCTACTCCCTGATTTTATGTTTGTCGAACTGTTTATCAAACGCCCTGTTGTCTCGATTGTCTGCGCCATCATTATTGTCCTGATAGGCGCAGCGAGTATTCCTAATTTACCAATTGCGCAATATCCAGAGATTGCACCGCCGCAGGTGACAGTCACAGCTAACTACATCGGAGCAAGTGCCGAAGTCGTTGAAAACACGGTGACAAACATTTTAGAGCAAGCAGTCAACGGGGCAGAAGGCGTTCGCTACATTTCTTCATCGAGTAGTAACAACGGCAATAGCTCGATTAATCTCACGTTTGAAACTGGACGCAATATTGATCTTGCTGCTGTAGACGTGCAAAACCGTGTTGCTACTGTTCAACCACAACTGCCAGAAAGTGTCCAGCGCACAGGAGTCACTGTTCTGAAGCAGTCAACAGGATTTTTGATGGCGATCGGGCTGTACTCTGAGAACGGTCAGTACACAAATACCTTCTTGAGTAACTACGCTGACCTCTATATTGTCGATGCCCTCAGAAGAATTCAAGGCGTCAGTGAGGTGCAAGTATTTGGAGAACGTCGCTATGCGATGCGGTTGTGGGTCGATCCTGAACAGCTTGCAAGTCGGGCATTAACGATGCAAGATGTAGTAGATGCCCTAAATGAGCAAAATATCCAAGTTGGAGCAGGGCAACTCGGACAACCACCAATTCCCAACGAACAACAGTATCAATTAGATTTAGAGGCACGCACGCAGTTCAACGATGCATCTCAGTTCGAGGATTTGATTTTAAGAACTGAAGAAAATGGCTCACTCGTGCGGTTTCGCGATGTTGGTCGGGTTGAACTCGGCGCACAAGACTATAGTACTATTTTGCGGTTTCGCGGTATTGAAGCAACAGGATTAGGAATTTCTCAACTACCTGGAAGTAATGCGCTCGAAGTTGCCGCAGCGGTAAAAGCCGAATTAGAACGACTTGGGCAGCGGTTTCCACCAGGGATGGCATATCAGATTGCATTTGATACAACGGCATTTGTGCAACAATCACTCACTGAAGTTGTCACTACCTTGATTCAGGCGATCGCACTTGTTGTCTTAATCATTTTCATCTTTCTGCAAGACTGGCGCACTACCCTCATTCCGGCAATTACGATTCCAGCTTCGCTGATCGGTACGTTTATATTTGTGCAAGTTTTTGGGTTTTCGATCAATACTTTGACACTGTTCGGATTAACGCTTGCTACAGGGATGGTCGTCGATGATGCAATTATCGTTGTCGAAAATATTTCCCGCCTGATTCAAGATAAGGAAATGAACCCGCGATCAGCGGCGATTGAGTCGATGCGCGAGTTAACAAGTGCTGTTATTGCAACTTCGCTTGTATTGATGGCGGTATTTGTTCCGGTGGCGTTTTTCCCTGGTTCTACAGGCGCACTGTATCGCCAATTTGCCTTGACAATCGCATTTTCAATTACTGTATCAACCTTTCTCGCGCTGACGTTTACGCCATCAATGTCGGCAAAGTTATTGCGACAAGGACAGCACCCCCCACGGTGGCTAGCATGGTTTTTCAATCGCTTCAATCATTTTTTGGATAATTCGCAACGCGGCTATGCGCGATCGCTGCGCACGCTGATGCGGTTTAAAATGATCGTGCTGGGTGTCTTTGTCTTAGCTTTGGGCTTGACAGCTTGGATGTTTGCTCGCGTCCCCTCAGGCTTTTTACCTGATGAAGATCAAGGCTACTTTATTACACTCGTGCAAGCGCCCGAAGGTGTTTCCCTCAACTACACGAGCGATGTGATTGCCCAGGTTGAACAGGAACTAAAACAAGTTCCAGAAATTGCGGCTAGCTTTGCCGTTGCAGGATTTAGCTTCACTGGTAGTAGTGCCAACAACGGTATTATATTTTCTAATCTCAGACCTTGGGAAGAACGCCGCGAAGCAGGACAATCGGTAGATGCAATTATTGGTCAATTGTTTGGTCGATTTGCAGCCATTACCGAAGCGAGGATTTTACCACTCAATCCGCCAGCAATTCAAGGATTAGGAACCTTTGGCGGATTCAGCTTTCAGTTACAAGATCGCCGTGGTGTGAATGACCTCAATTCACTCGTGCAAGCTGCTGGACAAATTATGGGACAAGCGAATCAAACTCCTGGTTTGCAGCAAGTATTTACAACCTTTGCCGCAAGTACGCCTAAACTGTCAATTGATATTGACCGCGATACTGCTAAGGCACTTCAGGTTTCGGTTGATGATATTTTAAATACAATACAAACTGCGATCGCTTCGCAATATGTCAACGACTTTACCTTGGGACAGCGCAACTATCGAGTTTACGTACAAGCTGACCAGCGATTTCGTTCTGAACCAGGAGATATTAGTCGTCTGTATGTGCGATCGGCAGCGGGAGAAATGATTCCACTCAGCAATCTTGTCTCACTGACTCCTGAAACTGGTGCTCAAACAATTAACCACTTTAATCTGTTCCGCTCAATTGAAATTACTGGTTCAGCCGCACCTGGCTTTAGTTCAGGTGATGCAATTCAAGCGATGGAAGAGGTCGCGGCTGATGTCTTGCCGCCTGGATTAGACTATCAATGGTCAGGAACATCATTGGAAGAAATCGAATCTGGAGGACAAGCCCCAATCATCTTTGGTTTAGGATTAGTCTTTGTCTTTTTAGTGTTGGCGGCACAATACGAAAACTTTATCGACCCTTTCATTATTATGCTGGCAGTACCACTCGCGATCTTGGGTGCGTTAATCGCACAGTCACTACGCGGGCTGATCAACGATGTGTACTGTCAGGTAGGGTTAGTGATGTTGATTGGTTTAGCAAGTAAAAACTCGATTCTCATTGTCGAGTTTGCGAACCAACTGCGTGCTGAAGGATTACCACTAGTGAAGGCTGCGATTGAAGCGGCACGGGAACGCTTGCGTCCAATTTTGATGACAGCAATTTCTACCTTAGTGGGTATTTTTCCTTTGGTTATTGCCACAGGTGCAGGCGCAGGTAGCCGTCAGTCATTAGGAACTGCGGTTTTTGGTGGAATGTTAGTGGCAACATTTTTGTCGTTATTTGTTATACCCGTACTCTATGTTGTCGTCGTTTCAATCGAAGAAAGCGTGCGATCGCGCTTCGGTTGGTCCAAGTTCGATGAAAACCTTGATAGTTAGATAATCGCTATATTGCTCAATAAACAAAGTCCACCAATTTAGAGTCGTGAAGTGTTGAGTTTAAGAGAGTTATGAGAAAGTTCTTCAATTCAAAACGTGCTAACGCACCGCTACGCTAACAAAACTTAAAACTCAAAACTTTGCTTAGAGTAACCTCGAAACAAGTCAAAAGGCATCTGTGATTCATACAGAAGGTCTAACCTTAACCTGTAGGCTGAAATTTACTCAATCCAAACTGTTACAGCAGCAACGGCAATCAACATCTCATCATTTTTATCGTTCAAAGCAGGAATTGCTTTGCCCTGAACGCTCATGCCGCCTGATTCAACAGTCAGAGTTTTTTGACCAAAAGGCAATACTGCCAGGACTTCGGCTGCGCGAACTTGTTCGGGATAGGGGACAGCGACCTTTACTTCGACAATCATCTGATTAGGATCGTCTAAGCCCGCAACTTCCCAAACCCCAGGTAAAGCATTATGCGCGATCGCATTTCGCACTGCCCTTGCTGCAGCAACTGTTGGCTCTTGCCCGTGCTGATCTACTCCCATCCCCATTTCAATAATTAAACGTTTACGAGTCACTGTAACCTCTAAACATGAGTTAAACTAAGGACTACTCAACTTTGAGCTATTTTAGAATTAGCCAGTGCTAAAATTTGGAGGGCAACTTTTTCTACTACAGGCATCACCGACAGACGATTGCCCTGTCTAAGGACGATAAGTTCTTCTGTACTAAATTCTTGCTTGAGCGTTTCTCGCGATATTAATGGAAAAGTTTCTACAAATTCGACGCGCACTGTTTGCCAGCGCGGACATTCAGGAGTCGATTTAGGTTCGTAGTAACGACTATTAGGGTCAAACTGAGTCGGATCGGCAAGTGTAGCAACGACACGCACTAAGCCGACCAAACCAGGAAAAGCTATGTTGGAATGGTAGAAAAAAGCTAAGTCCCCAACTTGCATTTGTCGCAGAAAGTTACGCGCTTGATAGTTGCGCACTCCATCCCAAACAGTTTCGCGATCGCGCTTGAGATCGTCGAAACTGTAAATTTTTGGTTCTGATTTCATTAGCCAATAATTCATTTATCGCTTTTAATGAATCCTTTAAATTTACACGACTCTTATCCTTGTCCTGTCTGTCGCATAGGGAACACAACACCTTTACCTTTAATGGACGCGATGGCTTGTGACTTTTGCTCGCAGATTTTTACTGTTGACTTAGAAAAGCAACAAATTAAAATGCCCGCTCGACAACCACCCTTATTGTGGAACTGGAATGGTAAACATTGGCAAGACGCACAACTTGAAGGTGTAGAACTTGGCTGGGGCTATATACTTGCAGCAATCGCTCTGGTAATACTTCCACCCACATTGATTGGGTTAGTTATTTGGATTCATCCTCCTGTTGCTCATACGCCTTTATTTTGGCTACCTTACGTATGGGCTGGACTAGGCTTTTTAGCACATTTAGGCATCATTGTTTGGTTAGTGATTGAATTTTATCAATTTCCTCTTAGGTTGTGGTTCAGAAGTCTACCACAGCAGTTACGACAACGCTAACTGGCATTTTGCGCACACTAGCGCTTTACAGCGTTGATAATTGCATTAACTAATGTTGTGGGGTCGATTGGTTTAGCAAGATACTGCCCAAATCCTGCGCTGCTAGCCTGTTGCTGATTGATTGTACCTGCATAAGCTGTTAAGGCAATTGCTGTAATCTGCTTGCCAAGTTGGGATTTGAGCTGACGTAGCAGTGTATATCCATCAATATTAGGCATCTCAATATCGCATAAGACTGCGTCAAAATCTTTGCGGGAGAGTACTTGTAATGCTTTTTCAGCAGATACGGCTGTGACAACATTAGCTTCTACCTGTTCAAGTATAATCATAATTAGCTCGCGGTTATCCATCTCGTCTACTACCAGCACCTTAATACCTTCAAGCTGCAGGGGATGCGTATTGCCGAAGTTGCTTGTATCCTGCTTGTTGCCATTTAGAACTGGTAGCTGCACCATGAAAGATGCTCCTTGTCCTGCACCTAGACTCGTTGCGGAGATAGCGAAGTATTTACCGGCGCTGCTTGCGGACAAATCAAGGGAATCCTTACAGTAAAAGTAGTTCCTCTTTCTACTTGACTAAAGACGTCAATTGTGACGTTTTGCAGTTTAACTAATTCTGGCACTCGTGCCAGCCCGATTCCTGAACCTTCACGCGTCCGCGATCGCGTACCATTCACTCGATAAAAACGCTCAAAAAGATGCGGTAACTCTTCTGCGGGAATGCCAACTCCGGTATCTTGCACTGTGAGGTCAACGCAGTCGCCTACAGCTTGCAACTCGACAATGATTTCCCCCTCAAAAGTAAACTTGAATGCATTCGAGAGGAGATTGAGTACAATTTTTTCCCACATCTGCCGATCTACCAAGACAGGTTCAGCTAAAGGAGGACAATCAACGATAAAATTCAAACCTACCTGTTCAATTGCAGAGCGAAACACACTCGCAAGTTCAGTCGTAAAGTGTGCTAAATCTGTTCATAAGTCACTGGCAGGCGATCGGCTTCAATGCGAGAAAAGTCGAGTAGCGTATTTACAAGCTTAAGTAAACGTAACCCATTGCGCCGCACAAGTTCAGCTTGCTGCCGCTGCTGGGGTGATGTGCTGGCATCAGATATCTTCAATCGGGTTTAGCATGAGCGTGAGTGGCGTGCGGAATTCGTGTGATATGTTGCCAAACAATACGGTTTTGGCACGATCTAACTCGACAAGTGCTTCATTGGCAGCTTGCAACTGGCGATTGACTTGGTTTAACTCTTGTGCACGCTGGTAGATTTCAGCCTCCATCTGTTCAGTGCGATCGCGTAACGCTTGATTCTGCTGATATTGTTCGTTGCGCTGTTGTTTGAGCCGCACAAATTCTGTCACATCCTCAACTCGATGGATGATATAAATAATTGCTTGATCTGTACCAAATACCGGAGAATTTACAGCACTCCAATAACGTTCCTCAAATCCATTGCCTTGTGATGCGGGACAGGAAATATCATACTTCTGAACCGCCATCACATCAGTTTGACGATTTTGCACTACAGCTTCTAGAGAACAGCGCAAATTTTGTACGCCAGTGGCAGCAGGATCGTTGGGATTATCTGGGAAAACTTCAAAGATCCCGCGCCCTAAAATCTCTGCTTGTTGAGTCATTGTTGCTTGAAGATAAGCATCACTTGCTGCCACAATGGTGAACGTAGGATCAGGAGTAAGCACCAGATATAAACCTGGTACTAACTCAAACAGCACTTGATAATTTAAATTGGCAATCGATGAGTGCCGTACAGAGTCTCCCATACTTTTAATCGAGTTAGTTCACTAATTCAGTAATGGCAGTAACCAGCTCATCTAAATCAACTGGCTTGAGTAAATATTTTTGAAATCCGGCAGCAAGTGCTTGTTCGCGGTAGTTGTTTGAAAGAGAACTTGATAGTGCGATCGCTGGTATTTGGCTTTGTGATGGTAGAGAAAGTGCCCTGATTTTTTTGATCAGAGTATAGCCATCTTCACCAGGCATACAAATATCACTGACTAAAGCATCAATACTGAGTTTTTGACAGCAATCGAGTGCTTCGTTTGCCGATGCTGCTAAAACAACTTCTCCTCCTTCTTGCTCGATCATCAATGCCAAAAGTTCGCGATCATCTGCGTTATCATCTACAACTAAGATTCGCAACTCCTCGAGCGATCGCCAAGATACAGAAGGATCTGTTGAAATCAGTTTTTCCTGAAAGCTGTGATGACTGAGCCGATTCATTGAGTTGTGTGTCATGAAGACATGCAAAAGCAAGAAGTCACGCTTGTGCAACCTCTGTTTATCATCCACACGCCTTGAGATTACTGAACTTATTGAGATGCCATATACGTGCAAAATAAAAAAGGCAAGATAAGCTAAACAGCCTTTCTAGTGTCGCTACTATCAAAACTGCTTTAACACTTGCTAACGGATAGTTCATAGTTGTACCTAACCTTAGTCCAAGGGATAGTTAAAAGTCGATGTAGATTATCCACTTGACTATCCAGTGAGGCGTAGTATTTGTGTTGCTGTTATGCCACACTGGCAAAAATCCCGTCTTACTAACTTTATGATTGGCTTAGCTGCGAATAGCCGTAGAAGGCAGCGGATTATGGTCGTCGGCACAAATGTTACAACTGTGCAACAAGTCAGTGGTTATTGCTTAAAGTGGGGAGCAGAGGTTTTACCCTATTATGGAACTCCTAATGAAGAGGAGATTCGCTTGTTTGAACCACAAATTTGGGTAATATGTCTACCAATTCCTGAAAATCTACAGCTACCAACAAATGCCCATTTAATTATTTGGGAAGACCCCCCTGCGGTGTTGCAAGCTGTTAGCAGTCGGGCAGAATTATTAATTTGTTTAGAACAATTGTCAACCAAATGGATGTATTACTCCTAAATAAGTCGCTCGCGCACTGCTTTAGCTGCTGCTTGGACGCGATCGTCAACACTAAGTTTGTTTAAAATCATCCGCACATAAGATTTTACTGTTCCTAGTGATAGATAAAGTTGCTGAGCAATTTCTTGATTAGAATATCCCTGTGCAATGAGTTTGAGTACTTCGCGTTCGCGCTGACTCAGGAATGCCGATTGTACTGCCGAGGTCTTTGATTCTGACGTTGGTTTGAGTATTTGAAATACCTTACGTGCGACTTGAGTATCTAAATATGTTCCACCACTTTGAATTAACCGAATCACAGCGATGAGCTGCTCCCACTCCATACTCTTGAGGCAATAACCGTCAGCACCGGCTGCTAGCATTGCAATAACCTGAGAATCTCGATCGAAAGCAGTCAAAGCTAGGACATGAGATGTCAGGCAAGTACTTTTAATCTGCTGCGTTGCTGTAATGCCATCCATTAAAGGTAAATCAATATCCATCAAAACCATATCTGGTTTAAGTTGCTTTGCTAGTTCTACTGCTTGAATACCATCAGCAGCCTCGCCAATAACAAGAAAATCAGGCTCTAAAGCAAACTGCGATCGCATTCCTCGACGCATTAAGGCATGATCTTCAACAAGTAGAATGCTAATAAATGAGTGTTTTTGCGTCTCAGACATTACTCAAAACAACGAATGGATAACTTGCTTATAAATGGTTAGCAATAGTAGGTAGCGTAAACCAGAAGGTACTGCCTTTTCCTAGGGTACTATCTACTCCAATTGTGCCGTGATGCGCTTCCACAATTTGGCGACAAAGATAAAGCCCCAAGCCCGCACCACCACGACGCCCGCGCCCTTGTATAAAACGGTGAAAGAGATGTTCGCGCTCTTGCGAAGCAATTCCAGAACCGCGATCGCTGACACTTACTCTTACGCTACTGTTTTCTGCTGTCACCTCTAACCAAACTCGATTTTCTGGTTCGCTAACTCGCACCGCATTACTCAGCAGATTTTGAATGACACGCCCAATTTCTAACTCGTCGCCATACACAGTAGGTAATTGCTCGGCAACTTTAAAGTCAAAGTTTACCTTGCTTTTTGAGGCAATGCGCTCTTGATGAATTGCTTTGGTAAAGATCTTATGCCAGTTGAGTGGCTCGTAAATCAGATGTTTACTACCCGCTTCATAGCGAGAAACTTCTAACAATGCTTCCACAAGTTTGAGGAGATCTTCGTTTGTTTGATCATACTCTTGCAGCACTTCTTGCCAGGTATCGCTGACAGAACCAAAAGCTCCATTTAACATTGAGCGTAAAGTGCCACGAATTGCCAGTAAAGGAGTGCGTAGATCGTGCGAAAGCGAGGCAATGAGATCGTCAAGTTGGCGATTGCGTTCGTCACTGCGAGTTTGGCGCGAGTCAATTTCGCCAGCCATGCGATCGAGAATTTGCGCTAGTTGACCAATTTCATCCGCAGCTTGAAAGTTCAAACGTGGCTGCATCTGCCCAGCTTCCCAAGCTTTTGCCACAGATGTCAGTTGATATAAAGGAACTTCAACTCGGCGATGTAATAACCAAAGGTTCCAGCCAAAACCAACTAACAGTAGTACTGGAGCTAGGAAGTTGAAAATGCGAAAGGTTTGATCGAGTCGATAGAGTTGTTGGTTGCGTCGATCTAAAAGATCTTGCTCGTATTGCAACACTGCTGTAACTTGCGATCGCAGTGGATCAAATAAGAGTTTACCTGCAAGTGTGGTACTTGATTCTGGCGCTGCACCAAGAACAACTGGCTGCGCAAATTCTCGTTGCCAACGGTTGTAGAGTTTTACGATTTCATTCAGGCGACTAAGTTGCTCTGGTTGGTCTTCCACTAGCTCGTAGAGGCGATCAAGTGTATTATCAAAGGCAATCTGTCCTGATTCATAAGGCTCTAGAGAAGTTTTTGTACCCGTGAGTAAGTACCCACGTATCCCTGTTTCTTGATTTAACGCAGCATTCAGCAAGAGTTCAGCTTCACTTTGAACTTGTAAAGTATGCCTCACCCAACTCGATGCATCCTGACGGCGAAATTCTAGCCAAAACCCTACGCCTGCTCGTACGCAGACGAGAATAGCCAACACTAAAACGCTTGCGTACAAAGGCGCTAACAACCGAGTTCTTAATAGTATGTATCCAGGAAGACGCGGTACGATCGCCGATTACACTCCATGAAGAATAAATGACCTTACTCTATACATACCAAATGCTCTGCAATCTGCTCAATGACTTTTGTACTTTGAAGATATGTTCAAAGGTAAATAAACCGCAAATGTGCTACCTTTACCTAACTTACTTTGTACCTGTAGGCTACCTCCGTGTGCTTGCACAATTGCCCGCGCGATCGCAAGTCCTAACCCAGAGCCACCTGTATGACGCGAGCGATCGCTACTGACGCGATAAAAGCGGTCAAAAATTTTTTGTTGTGCTTGCCAAGAAATACCAATTCCGGTATCTTGCACTTGAATTACAGCATAGCGATCGCTACGGTCTAAACGCACAGTTATTACACCACCTGCAGGCGTGTATTGAATTGCATTATCAATTAAATTAGAGATTAAGCGATACAGTTTTTCTTCATCACCGATAATCTGCAACTGCTGATGCACTCTTAGTTCAGCATTTAGCTCAACTTCAGATGCGATCGCCCAAGCGGCTAATTCCTCAACTAAATCGTTGATAATATCATTGAGACAGCATTCGCGGCGGACTGATACGCGCTGTCGCTCTAAACGAGCTAGCAAAAGCAAATCTGTGACTAGAGTAGTTAACCGCCGATTCTGACGCTCAACAGTACGTAAAGTATCTCGTGCCTCTGATTCGGATAAAGTAGGCATTCCCAATACTGATTCTACAGTTGCTCCCAACGCAGCTAAGGGTGTTCGCAATTCATGCGCAGCATCTGCGGTAAATTGTTGAATTTGACTATAAGATTGGTAAATTGGTTGCATAGCTAATCCAGCCAACCACCAACTGGCACCGCCGACTAAAATCATGGCGATCGGCAACCCCAACAATAAAATGAACCTGACATTTGCCAGATAATCATCGATATCTTGTAAACTCCGCCCTACCTGCATATACCCCCAATTAAGGTTATTTCGGGTATGTAATGGTAACGAAATTTGGTGATAGCGATTTCCCTGCGGATCTTGCAGCGTTCGCCAAGTTACTCTCGCTGATGTCAGCGGTAATCCTTCAGGCTGAAACCCTGCTATTGCCACAACTTGTTCTGAAGTGTCGAGTAATCGAATATAGTAATCACCTTGATGAATCACGCCGAGAACGTGTTCTGTTCTTGGTTCTGGTAGTAGTTGTTGTGCTCTTAGATTTAACCGTCCAGGTTGCTGTAGTGTAGCTTCAATACTGTCGTGTAGCGTTCCGGCAACAGATTCAAGTTCGCGATCGAGCGTTTGCTGATGTGCATGATCGACTGCCTCATACAATCCCAAACCACAAACACTGAGGATAAAGCCCATAACAAGCGTATACCAGCCTGCCAATTGCCAACGAGTCCGCTGAAATAGTTTATTGTGATACATGGGTCGAGTTAAAACGATACCCAATACCATGTACAGTTTCGATAGAGCGATCGCTACCCGATTGAGCTAGCTTGCGTCGTAACAATCGGATTTGTGCAGCGACTACATTACTCACAGATTCTGCATTAACTTCCCATAATTGATTCCGAATTTGGTCACTAGTTACAATCTGATTAGGATGCTGCAAGAAATACTCTAACAATTGAAACTCTTTTGCTGTTAACACAATTACTTGCTGCGTTCCCAAGCTATCCTGCGCACAAACTGTATGAGTTTGATAGTCGAGAGTAAGATTGCCAACTTGCAGTTGTTGCGGTTGAATCTGAGGTACTCTCCGTTGCAATGCACGCAACCGTGCCAATAATTCTGCCATACCAAACGGCTTAACCAAATAATCATCAGCACCAGCATCTAATCCTGTAACTTTATCTTCCATCCGGTCTTTAGCTGTTAGTATCAACACTGGCAAAGAATTGTGTTGCTGTCGTAGCCGCTGACATAGTTCGATACCTGACATTCCTGGTAGCAACCAGTCAAAAATCGCTAGCGTGTACTGCGTCCAATTATCTAAATAGTGCCATGCCTCAACACCATCCAAAACCAAGTCAACGATATACTTTTCTCGATTCAAAGTGCGCTTAATCGCCCTTCCCAAATCCGGCTCATCTTCAACAAGCAACACTCTCATTGCAATTAACCCTTATCGCTTGAAAGCAAAACGACCATTAACTTTTTCACCATTAACCTCTGAAAGAATTGCAATTTTATACTCTCCAGACGCTTGTTCAGGCAGCATTGCTGTGTAGTGCTTACCCGCAGCATCATAATTCATATTAAGCGTTTTCGGATTACCATCAGGAAGTTGCACCTGAGCAGTGACATTCGCATCGGGTATTGGTTCATGGTTGTCGCCGCTTTGCAAATAGAAATCTAAATGCGTTCCATTAGGTTCTGCTGCATGAACAAACTCCAAATGATATGGTCCCGATTCAATTACTTGACCACCTGCTTGTGGTATTGCAGCATGAGTAGTATCGCCTTGTGGCATCGCATCAGCAGAATTGTTGACAGCAGCAGGGCTATTATCAGGATTTGCTACTTGATTGCTGTTGTTACAAGCACCTAAAAAAATCAGACCTAAGCTACCAATAACAACAAATTTTGTTTTCAAATTCTTCATAATAATTTCCTTAAACTCATCTACTACAAAAAGTCTAAAAATACTTACAAATAATCACTTGTTTCCTCTGCACCCTCTGCATCTGAAGTGGTTTATTAAACGCATTAAAATTCTTCATGCAACACAACTTTTTGCGGAACCAAAAACCTATTAAACTGTGCATATAAAGCAGGTAAAACTAATAAAGTCAATGCAGTAGAAGTAAACAATCCACCTAACACAACAACAGCCAAAGGTTGGAGTATTTCTTTACCCGCGCCACCACCAATAACTAGAGGAACCATACCTAAAGCCGAGGTAAGCGCCGTCATTAAAATTGCAACCAGTCGTTCCATTGAGCCTGTCAACAAAACTTTTTTAATTGGCATTCCTTGAGCTAATTTGCCATTATAATTTTCAACAAGCAACAATCCATTACGAGTCGCAATACCAGACAGCGTAATAAAACCTACCATAGATGCAATAGAAAGAACTCTACCACTCAAAGCAACCGCAAAAATTCCGCCGACTAAAGCTAAGGGAAGATTAATCATAATCATCAACATTGCTGTCATTGATTTAACAGCAAAATACATGAGTACAGCAATAAAAACCAGTGCTAACGTACCAAAGAAGAGTAAGTTTTGTGTCGCACGTTGTTCAGATTCAAATTGTCCGCCGTACTGAATAAAATAGCCAGCAGGTAGTTGAAGCTCGTTAATATTATTCCGAATATCTGCAATTACCGACCCTAAATCGCGACCAGACACATTTGCAGAAACAACAATTAAGCGTGAAACATTTTCTCGATTAATTGTATTTGGACCAGTACCGTAATTAATTTGAGCTACTTGAGCCAAAGGAATCTTTTGTCCATTTGGAGTATCAATTAATAAATTACGAATCGTGTCTAAATTGTTACGCGCATCGGCTTGTAACCACACTAATAAATCAAATAATTGTTGTTCTTGTAAAATTTGCGAAACAACGCGCCCATTCAACGCAGTTTCAATCACTGCTGATAATTGACCTACTGATAAACCGTAACGTGCAGCCGCAGCACGATCAAACTGAATTTGTAGTTGTTTAATCGGAACTTGTGGTTCGAGTTGCAAGTCTACGACGCCTGCAACATTGCGCATAGCGGCTTCAACTTCAGTACCAATGCTGCGTAATTGATTGAGTTGGGAACCAAAAATTTTTACCGCGATCGCACTCCGTACCCCAGATAATACTTCATCCATGCGATGCGAAATAAATCCGCCAATACTCGGAGCAACTCCTGGTAATTTGGCAAATTCTGCGCGGACTTTCTCTAGCGTGGCTTCGCGATCTCGCATTCCCTCATCGCTAATTTCGATATCGACGTGTCCAAAGTTGACACCACCCGCATCTGCATCCCCTGGCGCACGTCCGGCACGCAGTTGAATTGTTTCAAAGCGCGGATCGTCTTTGAGTGCAGCTTGAATTGCCATCCCAGCTTGATTTGTCGTTTCTAGAGAAGTCCCAGGATAAAGCACCATTGCATTCACCAGCGATCGCTCTTGAAACTCTGGTAAAAATACGCGTCCTAGGGAGGGGAGAACAATCATTGCGGCGATAAATGCAGCGATCGCCACCGTCAAAATCACACTAGGGACATTAATCGCAAACTTGAGTAACGGGCGATACAGTCGTTGTGCAATGCGAGAAATCCAAGTTTCTTCGGCAGGTAATTGCTGATGCGCTAGCAGAATTGCGCATAATGCAGGTGAAAGCGTCATTGCAACTAAAGTAGAAGCAAAAATTGATACTAAATACGCCACCCCCATTGGGGCAAAAATGCGTCCTTCAACTCCTGTCAATGTAAAAATTGGTGCAAAAACAACTGCAATAATTACTGTAGAAAACAACACGCTGACTCGTACTTCCACAGACGTGTCATACACAACTTGAAACGGATGCACAGGATTTCCAGCTAACTGATTTTTGCGCAGTCCCCGATAGGCATTTTCCATATCCACAATCGAGTCATCAACGACTGAACCGATCGCAACAGCTAATCCTCCTAGTGTCATCGTATTAATACCCTGCCCAAACAAGTTGAGAATCATCATGCCCACGAGTACAGAAAGCGGAATCGCACTCAGCGTAATTAACGCAGTACGCCAATTCATCAAAAACAGCAATAGGATAATTGAGACAATAATGATGCCGTCGCGTAACGCACCTTGCACATTAGCGATCGCATCATCGATAAAATTTTCCTGACGGAAAGTAACAGTTACACTCACATCTTGCGGTAAACTCGACTGAACTTCTGTCATGGCACTTTCAATCGCCTGTGTCACCGTAGGCGTGTCAGCTTGTGGCTGTTTGTTAATCGTCACAACAACAGCGCGTTGACCATTCAAACTACCATCACCGCGTTGCAGTGCAGCACCAATCTGCACATCAGCAATATCACTCAACAACACGGGTGTACCATTACGGGCAGTCACAACCGATCGCTGCAAGTCTTCCAGGGCTGTGATTCTACCAATACCGCGAATTAATAACTCTTGATCGGGAGTTACCAGAAAACCCCCCGCCGCATTTGTATTCGCCGCCGCTGCTGCTTCTGTCACTTCAGCTAACGTGACATTAAATGCTTGTAGTCGCGCTGAATCAACTAAAACTTGATATTGACGAATATCTCCACCGTAGACAATGACCTGCGAAACACCAGGAACTGCTAGTATCCGGTTTGTGATATCGCGATCGACAATTCGCCGTACCTCCATTAATGGTGTTGTTTCAGCAGTCAAAGCATACTGAAAAACTGTCCCAATGGGCGAAGCGCTCGGAGAAATTTGTGGCGGCTCAATGCCCTGTGGTAGCTTACTTTGTGCTTGCTGCAATCGTTCTGTCACGAGTTGACGCGCTTGATAAACATCAGTTCTCCAACCAAAAATGACTTTAACAACCGAAATACCCACAGCAGATGAAGAACGAACGGTTGTCACTCCAGGAGTTCCGTTAATTGCACTTTCAATCGGTAGTGTAATCAGCGCTTCAACTTCTTCAGGCGCGAGTCCTGGGGCTTCTGTTTGAATTTCGACTTGGGGCGGAGCAAAATCTGGAAATACATCTAATGGCATTTGTGTCAAGTTATAAATTCCTAACACAGTTACCGCGATCGCTCCTAAGACAACTAGCCAGCGTCGAACAATCGACCACTTGAGGATGGCATTTAACATATCAAAAGTCAGAAGGTTGCTTGAGGCTAGATTCTAGTTGCTCGTGAGGATTTGGCTCGTGATGGTTGTTGAAAGTAGCCAAGTCATTATTTATTGCTGCTGCATCAGCGAGTAACTGACGTTGAGAGCGGCGACTCGACCAAACACCCGCCATGAACGCTCCTGTAGCAATAACTGCACCTCCCCCGACTCCAACTAACCACCAAGGAAGAGGATTTTGAGTTTGCGATTGTGGTTGACTTGGGGTTTCGTCAGAAGTATCTGCTGTTGTCGTATTACCAGCACGTAAAGATTGGGCATACAGTTGTGGCGATCGCTGCGTCACAACTAAATCTCCCTCAAATAATCCGCTCTCAACTTCAACCATGTCACCAAAAGTTTCACCCAAGGTCACTTCAACGGGCAAATAAGCACTACCATTTTGAACATAAACGAGTGGCTGACCATTCGCCTCAACAACTGCGGTAGTGGGAATTGCTAATCGAGGTGTTGCAGTGCGATCGGTGAGGATTTCTAACTCAGTAAACATTCCTGGCTTAAGTTGTCCTTCAAGATTATCAAGTTCTGCTTGCACTGGTAGAACTCGCGTTTCTCCTGCTACAACTGAGCTAATGCGCGTAATTCGTCCGCTGAAGGTGCGATTAGGTAGCGCCGCCACTTTAGCATTAACACGCTGATTTGTTTGAATTTGAGCTAAATCTTTTTCATAGATATTTGCCGTAGCAAATACGCGACTGTTATTCATAATCGTCATCAGCTTACCACCAGCATCTTGAAACGATTGACCAAGCGTAACTTCGCGATCGACAACTGTACCGGATATAGGAGCAGTTACGGTGACTAATCCTTTAGCATTCGCTTGTGTACCAAGTTGTTGCAGTCTTGTTTGATAAGTCGCATTACTCAGATTGATGCGCGACTGCGCGACTTTAACTGCTGATTGAGCGCGTTTGAGTTGTGTCTCTGCTGCTAATACATCGCGGCGACTTGTTGCTTTTGTTAATTCAGCTTGCGCTTGCACTAGTTCGGTTTGCGATTCGAGGGCGTTGCGACGTGGTAGCGCACCTGCTGCGACTAACTCGCGATCGCGATTGTACTTTTCTTGCGCAAAGTTAACTTGACTGCGGGCTTGAGCAATTTCTGCTGCTGCGATCTGTGCATATTGCTGATAGTTTTGTTGCGCTAGGTTTAAATCGGCTTGCGCTTGCTGTAGATCTGCAATCCCCTCGGCTTGTTTTTCTTGAGATTCTACCCGCAGTTGGACTAATTCTGGACTGGAAATAATAGCAACTGCTTGCCCTTTTCTAACCGCATCACCAGGATTAACCAGCAATTCTACTACCGTGCTATTAAGCGGCGCTGTCACCTCAACTTTTTGGTTGGGTAAAGTTTCAATTTGTCCTGTCGTTTTAATTCCGATTGCTAACCTCTGACGCGTTACAGGTTCAACTTTGATACCGATGCGTTTGGCGGTTTCTGCATCAACTTGAATCTCACCAGGAGCTTGATTTGCTGTATTTCCCTCTCCAAATCCATGATCGTGTCCGCCATGCGGTAAAACTCTACTGGGAGTCGCGAGGAAGATCAAGCTGAATACTACTCCACAACACAATATTGTTGCTGGTTTGATATAGCAGCGAGGAAGCACATTATTTACCCCTACCCTTAACGGCTCAAGTTGAAGTTTAGTTACCTGCATCGGCATTTTTATGTATGGTGAGTAGCGGATTATGAAAGCCTTGAATGTTTAGCTTCTCATGCAAAAATGAAATTAGGATGAAATATTCTATTCTTGGTAATTTGTCAAAACGTCAGAGGGCTAAGCGGTTGAAACCGCAGCTACACATACAAAAACCTATCTTCATAGGTTTCTACGATCCTAATTTTTCATAGTCCACGGAGGTGGACTATGTTTGTTTAGCTAGCGAATTTATTCGCTAGGCTCTACAGAAGCTGTAGCCACCATTAACCCCCATACAACCCCAAAGCGAACTTTTGTAGTACGGGAAATTTTATATCCTGCGGATGTTAGTAAGGAATGAAACTCTGCTTGCGTGTAACACTGCTTGTAAGCAGAATCAAAAATTGGTAACACCCAGTCGCAGATTCTACACAGCAAGTAATCTTTGCACCAATCTAAAATGACCACGCGACCATGAGGCTTGAGAACGCGTTTCATTTCCAACAAAGCTGTGTTGGGTTTATCAAAATAGTGAAACGAACTAGCACACACGATCGCATCAAAACTGTTATCGGCAAAAGGTAACGCCGATGCAGGAGCAGTATAAAACGAAACATTAGGAACGTGGCATTTTTCACGAGCGATCGCGAGCATCTTCTCGGAAATATCGACCCCAACAATCTTTTGCTGAGAATTATCAGCTAGTAGTAGCCGTTCGAACTCTCCTGTTCCACAAGCAACATCAAGTACAGTTGCAGTTGGTGAAATATCTGCCCAAGATTGGAGAAATAATAATGTACTACTAACATAGCTACTCCAGCGTTGGTCATACGTCGCTGCCATTTGGTTATATTGCTGACGAACCTTAGTCTCAGTCATGCTAAATCTCCACGGTGCCATGAAAAAATTGCACTCTTCCTCCGACTGAAGTCGGCGCTACTGAAACAGAATTTTTATCAGTAATTCCACGTTGTTAAACTTTTTTTAGTAGCGAATTTATCAAGGAATTCTATTGGTTATACCAAGCTTGTTGCCACTGTTGCATCTGCTCGATTTCTGCTTCTTGTGAATTGATAATTTCTTGAGCCAAATTCCTAATTTCAGGTCGCTGAGATTTCTCTAAAGCATCTTGCGCCATGACTACAGCACCTTCGTGATGGGGAATCATCGCATTAATGAGACGTAGGTCAAATTCGTCATTAGCAACCCCTAGATCGCCATGCATCATCATGTTGTGCATCTGCTGTTGAGACATTGGTACAGTTTCGCCTGTTTGAGGATCGTAAGCAACTGGGGCGTCACTGGCTTGCGGATACCAAGCTTGTCGCCATTGCTGTACCTGTGCAATTTCCTGTTGTTGCGCTTCAATAATCTCTGTTGCTAGCTCTCTAATTTCTGCGCGTTGAGATTTTTCTAAAGCTTCTTGCGCCATTTCTACAGCACCTTGATGGTGGGGAATCATCGCATCAATAAACCGCAAATCGTAGTTCTCATCCGCAGGACCTAAATTTATTGCTATAGCATGGTTCATGCCATTATGTGTCATTCCCTCCATCTCATGAGTATTTGAGGCTGGTGTATTTGATACTTGCGTTTGAGTTGGCGGAACAGCTGCACACGATACAACTAATCCACTTGTTGCGGCGATCGCCATAATATTTAACGCAAAACGCTTTTTTAAAAGCATCTTTGAATTTTCACTCCTCAAAACAAACATTTTCATCTTATAATCTCTAGTCAACTAGAGAGTCAAGGACAGAGGCGCTTTGCGCGATCGCACTATACCCCACTTAGTTTGCTCTGTAAAAATGAAATAAAGATGAAATTGCGATTCAAGGAATTAAGTAAAGAGTGGCTAGTGACTAGGGCGTGAGTTTTGAATCCTCAAGAGATTTGAGTTCTCAGTTTTGTTAGCGTAGCGGTGCGTTAGCACGTTTTGAATTGAAGACAATAACTCATAACTCTCTTAAGCTCAACACTTCACGACTCCTCGTCTTTCCCAACTCATGACTGACTAACCGGAATTGTAAAATAAAACTGACTTCCCTGATTTTTACCTGCGGACTCAGCCCAAATTTGTCCTCCCAAACCTTGAACAATCTGGCGACAAATTGCGAGTCCTAGCCCTGTTCCACTGGAGATGCGTCGGAGATATTCTTCTTCTTGCGAGAAACGCGTGAATATGGCTTCTAACTGACTTGGTTCAATACCTCGTCCGGTGTCAGCAATACAAACCTCAATCATAGAAGTGCGCTTAGATGCTAGCTTATTTTTTAGCGATCGCGCCTTGATTGTGACTTTACCATCAGGTGCAAACTTCAAAGCATTATCAATTAATTTAGTCAAAACTTGAACCAGTCCTTCACCATCTGCCAAAACAAGAGGTAATTTTGATGGTAGATTGACAGCTATACGAGCCAAATCTTGTGGCGACCACCAAGCCTTGAGACTATTCAGCGCTAAATTAAGACATTCCTGTAAGGAAATTGGTTCTAATTGCCAGTGAATCTGTCCACTTTCTAAGCGAGAAAGTGTAATAAAATCTTGAGTGAGCTTCCGCAAACGCTCAGCATCAGCCAAAGCAGTTTGCAGCATGACTTGCTGCATTTCTAAAGTCATTTCCGGCTCAGTTGCTAAAGTTTCCAAACAAATTTGGATTGTAGACAAAGGAGTACGCAATTCATGACCAACAATCGCAATTAAGTTACTGCGAGTGCGTTCTAATGCGGCTAATTGATTATTAAGTTCTTCGAGGCGGATATATGCTTGCGCTTGAATTAAAGCAACACCGACTTGATTTGCGATCGCTTCTACTAAAGCAATATCTTGCTCTTGCCAAATATAAGGTTCTGCACCTGTGTGATGAATTTCCAACATCCCAAGTAGCGTTTCTTGGTAAATTACAGGAACGAGTAACCACGAGCGAATCCTAGAACGTGATAGTAGAGTTGTTAAAGCCGGATTAGCTTGTAAGCTAGGAAGTTTGGTTACGTCTGTAACAGCGATCGCTTTTTCAGTTGCTACAGCAGCTTGAAACAAGGGATTATCGACTAAAAGCCAAGTTTCTCCTTTCAACGCCGTCATTCCAGGCGCTAGCGCTTCGTACTCAATCGTGACATCTTGATAAATGCGATCGCAACGATAAAGTAGACAGCGACAATGCTCAAAAGTTCGCCCTAGTTCCTGTACAGCTGTCGTCAGAATCTCGTGTAAATTCAACGAACGGCGAATTGCAGTAGTGATTGAGTTAACGAGGCGTTCTTGGCGTTCTTGCGTTGCGATCGTGCGATAAGCTTTCAACAAGCGATACTGACTTGCTTGCAAATGAGTCACTAAGCGTTCAGTAAATGTTACAGCGTCGATACTTCCTCGTCCCACTGAGGTCATCAGCCCAATTGCATTTAAACCAAACCTTATTCGCGCTTGTTGTATTTTCTGGGCTAACTCTGGTCGATAAACTAAAATTCTCGCAAGTAACAGATGGGCGACTTGACAGCTAACTTGGCGATCAAACGTCCAAATTCCCTCAAACTGTCGTGCCTGATCGATGACTGGAGGTGCGTCTGGAGTAAAATGCTCTTGACAAATTAAGCAAGCAGTGTATTCTTGCCCAACAACAACTAAATGCCACTCATTCACTAGCTGATCGCGATGATCAAAAGGAATTGTTTCGTAAGGTTCGGCTGCAGATGCAAAGTTAGACTCTGGTGTAGCCAAAACATAGACATGATCTGTGCGTTGTGCAATTTGCTGATAGCGTCTTGTTTCGGTGCGATAAAAGCGTTCGCGTTGAAAATTGGCGATGACTAACGGTCTATCTTTCCCATTGAGTACTAAATCTTCGATCGCATGCGATAGCGCCGTTAAGGAAGACTTAAAATACCTTTGAGGGTGTAAGTCAGGTCGGGCTTGAAGTAACTCCTGGAGTGGAGAATGCAAAATCCTCATCACCAATCTACGTAAAACCTAATCTGTAATGTCCCTCAGCCCAAATTGTGAGGGATAAGTTAAATTATCTCTCCAGATCCTTCATGAACCTGCAAGTGCGAACAAAGAATTTTATCTGATAAAGTCGCATTAACAAGCTTACTGGTGTGGATTTCTAACTCAGCTTCTGGTGGTGCTGTAAACAAAAGTCTTTGTCCAGGAAAAACAGTTCGTTCAAAGTACCAGCTAGGGATGTTAGAAATGCGGGTAATCTGCAACAGACTAGTATGATTGACGTAGCAACACAAGATTTGGCGATCGCATTCAGTTGTTGGAGCACTTTGAGTCATAGTATCAATCCTTACTCAGTTTTACTGCTAATTTGCAAGTAAGTCTCCACTTAAGTTTGCCCCATTTAGAATGGTTTGGCTCAAATCTGCACCACTAATATCTACTAATCTAAGTTCTGCATATCGCAGATCAGCCCCTTTTAACTTGGCTTTGGTTAATTTTGTACGTGTTAACTGAGCTAGCCGCAAATCTGCTTTAATGAGTAGCGCTTCGCTCAAATCTACTTCACCGAGGTTTGCCTTAATTAAAATTGATTTACTCAGATTTGCTTTATTTAATGTTGCTTGAGTTAAGTCAGCCCTCCACAAAATTGCTCCAACTAAGTTTGCGGAACTCAGCTTTACTCGTCTTAAGTTGGCAGCAGTCAAGTTGGCTCGCGCTAAGTCTGCGCCCCAAAGAATTGCACCTTGTAAATTAACTTCACTTAAGTTAACTCCCCGCAGATTGGCAAAGCTAAAATCTCTCTCTCCTGCTGCATATCGCCGATTCAGTTCATCAGCATCCATACGACTTCTTTGTCAAACTTATATGAGTTTAAGAGAGTTATGAGTCGTGAAGTGTTGAGTTATGAGTTAAGAAAATTCACTCATTCAAAACTCAAAATAATTGCCTCCGCACCTTTGTTCGCGAACAATTCAAAACGTGCTAAGGCACCGCTACGCTAACAAAACTCAAAACTCTTTAGGATTCAACACTCTAGTTTTATCGAGGGCGTAAACTTAGCAGTTCCTGTGGAGACGCCAGCATATCAATTGCGACGAAGAATATCTTGCCTTGGGGATTGAGTAAAAACCGCCAACCGATATTCATTCCTACATTGACACCAAACCAAGGCGTTTGAACTACTCCAGTAACTTTTAATTGCTTAGAACCATCGGGTAAAGTCTCTGATATACCTTGTTGTGGCATCAGGTTTAGTCCTTGGGCTTCCGAACGCATATATTTTGCGATCGCATCTGGTCCTACAATTGGCTTTTGAAAGGGTGGTTGCAAAGCACCATCAGGAGTAAACAGTGCAAGTGCAGCCTCAAAGTCATCAGCGTTCAGCGCAGCAAAATAGTTGAGAACTGTAGAATCTGTAATTCCTTCAACTTTAAGTTTTGTCGGTGCAGGTTCAGTCCGTGGGAACATCGGCTCATCGGCTGTTTCTGTGGGACTAGGTGCTACAGCATCTTCAAATCCCATATCTACTACAGCATTACGTAATACTGTAATTTGTTCGCCTGGATCGAGTTTCTGAATTGCTGCAAGTACTGCTTTGACACCAGGAGTCATTTGATAGTCTGGGGGGATAGGAGCAACAACTCCTTGCTTCATCAGTTCACCAAGCTCATACCAAAAAGCCAGCTTAGTATTCACGCTGAAGAACCCATAAGAACGACTTAATGGCGTGTTCGCACGGCTAGCCAAATCGCGCATGAATTGAGTCTGATCAGCAGCTGACATCTGCTTAACTTGATTGAGCAAACCCTCTGCGAGTTGTAAGCGGGCTGCACCTACTGCGGCAGGAGTAATTGTCCGCCCCATCTCGGTGTAAGCATACCAGAGTAGTGCCAATTTATCATCAACGTTAAGTTGCTCGAATAGCGCGATCGTTGCCGGAATTGGGCTTGGTACTTGTGTATCGGTGAAGATAGTTTGTGCTGATTCGAGCGTATAAGTCATGGTTGGAAGCTCCAATGGTATTTTTTAAGTTTTTGCTGGCAATATTTAGAGACGTTAAATCTAGGAGAGGTTAGCAAAAAAACCTATTAAGCCGTGTCCAGTGAATACTTCCAACGCTATTAGTGACACAAACCCAATCATTGCTAAGCGACCGTTAAGCATTTCAGCATAAGGAGTAAAGCCAGTTTGGCTTTCTTGTACATACATCTTGGGTTCAATTGCAAAGGTGTTTGCTAAACCTCGGTCATCAATAACGTACTGGCGTGCGCTCATAAAATTCTCCTAATGCATTTGTCTTTATGTAAATGAATGTAACAGAATATCTTAAGTTTTGTAAAGTTATTTAGAAAAAATGTTACACAAATTGCGGAAAAGAACTTTTCGCATACCCCTTGACTCTCTAGTTGAGTAGAGAGTTTACCATGTAGTCATAGCAAAACGGTTTGACCTACCGTAAACCGTCAGATAGTGCCTTTGGCAAAGAAAGGAGCAATATGCTCAAAAAATCAATACTTTACGGGCTTGTAGGTGTACTTGCAGGTAGTGCAATTCCAGCTTTGATCGTCAGTGGTAGAGCAAATAGCCAAGCACTGCAATCTTCTCCTTGCAATATGACAACCATGCATAGCGCGATGGCTGGGAGACAACAAGGGCACTTCATCGAAATGATGATTCCGCACCACCAAGAAGCAGTAGATATGGCAGAGTTAGCACTGACAAAAGCTCAACGTCCTGAAATTAGAAAGTTGGCTGAAAGTATTAAAACCGAGCAAACGCGAGAAATTGAGCAGATGCGATCGTGGTACAAAAAGTGGTATGGCACCGAAGTACCTGCAACCTCGATGACTGGCATGAGAATGCAGGGAATGGCGATGCGATCGCCCATGATGAGCATGGATATGGAATCTCTGAGAACTGCATCTGACTTCGATCGAGAATTCATTCGTCAGATGATTCCGCATCATCGATCAGCAATCATGATGGCGCGAATGGTTGCCAACCGAGCAGAACGTCCAGAAATTCGTAACTTGGCGCAAACAATTATTCAGTCGCAATCCGCTGAAATTAACCAAATGCAGCAATGGTATCAAACCTGGTATCAGTAGATTTTTCATGCATCCTTAAACCTATGACACTCACACTGAAAGTTCCTAAAATGGCTTGTTCAGCTTGCGTAAATACAATTACCAAAGCAATTAAGTCAGTAGATGCCAACGCTACAGTTCAAGCCGAGCCAAAAACTAAACTTGTCAACGTCGAAACTCAAGCATCAGAAACCGTAGTTAAAGAAGCTTTAGCATCTGTCGGATATCCCACTGCTTAATCTAATCTAGAGGATTCTCTCATGGAGACACTCACACTAAAACTCAGAGGTATGAGTTGTGCCTCTTGTGCTAACAACATTGAAGAAGCCATTCGCGCAGTTCCAGGGGTAACTGAGTGTAACGTCAACTTTGGTGCAGAACAAGCCGCAGTCACATACAACCCCGACAAAACTAACATTGAAAAAATTCAAGCTGCGATTGATGAAGCAGGATATTCGTCATACTCACTCCAAAACCAAGAAATGGTAAACGGAGAAGACGATGCAGAAAAAGCCGCACGGCTAGCCGAATCAAAAAAACTAAAGCGTAAGCTGTGGGTAGGAGCTGTTATCAGTATCATCCTCGTGATTGGTGGATTACCAATGATGACGGGGCTACATATACCTTGGATTCCTGCATGGCTACACAATCCTTGGTTTCAACTTGTGTTGACGACTCCGATTCAATTTTGGAGTGGAGAATCCTTTTACCAAGGAGCTTGGAAAGCGTTTAAACGCCACACAGCTACGATGGATACGCTAGTAGCACTGGGTACAAGTGCAGCTTATTTCTATTCACTAGTTCCGACGTTTTTCCCGAACTTCTTTCTCGCGCAAGGGCTTGAACCAGCAGTTTATTATGAAATTTCTGCGGTTGTGATTACGCTGATTTTGCTAGGGCGGTTGCTGGAAAATCGGGCTAAGGGTCAAACTTCAGAAGCAATTCGCAAACTTATTGGATTACAAGCGCGAGATGCGAGAGTGATTCGTGACGGACAACAAATGGATATTCCAATCCAGGAAGTCAGGATTGATGATGTTATCTTGGTGCGTCCTGGAGAAAAAATTCCGGTTGATGGTGAAGTGATTGAAGGCGCTTCTACGGTTGATGAAGCGATGGTAACGGGTGAAAGTGTCCCTGTGAAGAAGCAACCAGGGGACGAAGTTATTGGCGCAACGATTAACAAAACTGGTAGTTTTAAGTTTCGTGCAACGCGCGTTGGTAAAGATACTTTTCTGGCGCAAATTGTGAAGCTTGTACAACAAGCACAAGGCTCTAAAGCTCCGATTCAGCAACTTGCCGATCGCGTCACGGGATGGTTCGTACCAGCAGTTATTGCGGTGGCGATCGCAACGTTTATCATTTGGTTTAACTTCTTAGGCAACTTAACACTCGCAACAATTACAACGATTGGCGTGTTGATTATTGCCTGTCCCTGTGCTTTGGGCTTAGCAACTCCTACCTCTATTATGGTCGGAACAGGTAAAGGTGCAGAAAATGGCATTTTAGTCAAGGGTGCAGAAAGTTTAGAACTCGCGCACAAAATTCAAACGATTGTTTTAGACAAAACGGGGACAATTACTGAAGGTAAACCCACGGTGACAGATTTTGTGACTGTCAACGGTACAGCCAATCGTAATGAATTAAAACTCATCCAGCTAGCAGCATCAGTAGAACGTAACTCAGAACATCCCCTAGCAGAAGCTGTAGTGAGGTATGCACAAGCGCAACAAGTCGATCTTGCACAAGTGAAAGATTTTGAGGCGATCGCTGGTAGTGGCGTTCAAGGAATTGTGAGCGATCGCTTAGTGCAAATTGGTACGCAGCGCTGGATGGAAGAATTAGGCGTTGATACCCGCGCCCTTGTAGAACGGAAAACAACATTAGAAGTTGCCGGAAAAACTGCGGTTTGGATTGCAGTTAATGGCAAAATGCAAGGACTTATGGGTATTGCAGATGCGCTCAAACCATCTTCGGCAGAAGCTGTCAGGGCATTACAACGATTAGGATTAGAAGTCGTCATGCTCACTGGCGATAACCGTGCAACCGCAGAAGCGATCGCAACTCAAGTCGGAATTGATCGCGTTTTTGCTGAAGTGCGTCCCGACCAAAAAGCGGCAATTGTTCAATCATTGCAAAGGGAACGAGGTAGACATTCAAAATCCAAGACAGTTGCAATGGTAGGTGATGGTATCAACGATGCACCAGCATTAGCCCAAGCTGATGTCGGAATTGCCATTGGTACGGGAACTGATGTGGCGATCGCGGCTAGCGATATTACTTTAATCTCTGGCGAACTACAAGGAATTATTACAGCAATTCAACTCAGTCATGCCACGATCCGCAACATCCGTCAGAACCTTTTCTTCGCCTTTATCTACAACGTTGCTGGTATTCCCATTGCAGCGGGAATTCTCTTTCCTATCTTTGGCTGGTTACTCAATCCGATTATCGCTGGAGCAGCTATGGCATTTAGTTCTGTATCTGTTGTTACTAATGCTCTGCGTTTACGTAACTTTCAGCCCAAAGCAACTACATAATTTAGGAGGAGTTTAACGAATGTTCAGCCGAAGTCAAATTTGGGGAAGTCTTGCAGGATTAGGGTTGCTGTTGGGAACTACATCAGGTAGTGCATTGGCACAAATGCCTTATGAAATGCCAGGTGAAATCGCTCCAACGAATCAATTTCGTCGCATTGAACAACCTTTAGGGTTAAAAGTTGGCGTGACAGTAGGTGGTATTGCTTTGATTGGGCTAGAGTTATGGTGGTTTTTGCTGAGTAAAACTAAATCTCAACAAGCACAAGCGCATCAAGGAATTCAAGAGTTAACAATCGCAGTCGATGGTGGCTATCAACCCGATCGCATTGTAGTCAACGCAGGTCAACCTGTGCGACTTAACTTTCTGCGTCGCGATCCAAGTAGTTGTCTAGAAAAAGTGTTATTCCCCGACTTTCATATTGCGCAAGATTTAGAGTTAGATCGTGTCACTCCTGTTGAATTTACACCTGCAAAACCAGGGCAATATCAATTTACCTGCGGCATGAATATGTTTCGCGGTGTAGTGGAAGTACGATAAATTGATGTCATTGATTAGAGCCTTTGGATAAGGGTAATGGGTAATTGTTAATGAAGCTTTTCCATTACCAATGACAATGTTTCTATTTTTGAATATTGGGACAAATTGTGTCTTCGTGTTGATGAGGGAAATCTTCCCAGCCTGAGAGTAATCCATTTAATTCAGCACGTAGAGTTAATAGTTGCTTGACTTGTTGGTCAATTTGTGTAACTTTTTCCTCTAATTTTTCCTTGACCTCACCGCAGGGTAGTTCGCCGCGATCGTGAACGTTGAGAATCTCGCCGATTTCTTCGAGGCTAAGTCCAAGACTTTGGGCGCGTTTAATAAAAGACAAGCGCGTTAGCACGTCAACAGAGAACTGCCGAAAACCCCCTTCAGTTCGTCCTGCTGATTGCAGTAAACCCAAGCTTTCATAATAGCGAATTGTTCTAATCGGAATTCCACTCAGTGCTGTTACTTGCCCAATTAAAAGTGCTTTTTTATCTTGAGTTAACATTAACTACCTCCAGACTGATAAGATTGGACATTCACATTAAAGTACTACTGTCATTGCTCAACTCTCTAGTTAACTAGAGATTTATTATAGCTTTTATTCAGCAATAGAGTAGCTCGGATTTGGCATACTGGATGGTATGTATACTGAAACATAGTGCCTGTGACTATTCGCGATCGCATTCTAGATGCAGCTAGACACTTAGCTAAAGATTACCCCATTGACAAAATCACTATGAGTGCTATCGCACAGAAAGCGGGTGTTAGTCAACCAACAGTTCGTCGCTACTTGGGTAGTAAAGATCAACTACAAGCATTTCTAGCAAATGAGCAACAGCGATCGCCACAGTCAGCACCGTTGGATACTCGCAGTCGAATTCTACAAGCAGCGCAGCAAGTATTTGCGCAAGAAGGCTACGAACGAGCAACCCTTGATGCGATCGCTAACGCAATTGGTTTAACGAAAGGTGCTGTTTACTGGCACTTTCAAAGCAAAAGTGACTTATTTTTAGCATTACTAGAAGAACAATTGCAGTCTCCTCTATCTATCACGCCAGAAGTTGCTCAGCAAACTTTGAATCACCCTAATCCACAAGCAGAAGTTGCTAAGGTACTTGCTAGACAACTACACCACATTACAGCTAATCCCAACTGGTGCCGTCTTTACATGGAGTTTATGGTTCAAAGTCGCGAACCAGAGGTGCAAAACGTATTAATTAGTCCTAACTGTCGCGAACGTGAAACTGCGATCGTACAAATGCTGCATCGATTGCAAGCTGAGGGAAAACTAGCTGCTGATGTCGATCCTTTTGTGATTGGAGTCTTCTGGGCTGCGCTGATTGATGGATTAATGCTCGCACAAATGGTGGAACCGGAACGCATTAACCTTGTAGCTTGGAGCGATCAGCTTGCAAGGCTTCTGTGGCAAGGAATTCAACCAACATCAAATAGTTAAATTATGTAGCAACTCTTTGCGAGCAATCTTTTTTAGGTTAACATACTATACAGTCGGTATGTTGAAACAAAAGGAGAGTAAACTATGTTGCACAATGGTGTGGAACCAAAAACACAACGTACTCCAGGTTGGTATCAACGCTTTTTTGCCTGGATGATGGCACATGGAAATGCAGACTATGAGGCAGCGATGCGCGATCGCAAGCAAAAATTATTTGCTGGAGTGCATGGCAATGTTTTAGAAATTGGACCAGGAACAGGACCTAACTTGTCTTACTATCCTCACGATACGCACTGGATTGGAGTTGAGCCAAATCCGTATATGCATTCTTATTTGAAACAAGAAGCCGAACGTGTTGGGTTAGATATTGAAATTCGTCATGGTACTGCGGAACGACTCGATGCGGAGGATAACAGTGTGGATGCAGTTGTTAGTACACTTGTTCTCTGTTCAGTAAATGATTTGGAAGGAACACTAAAGGAGATTTTGCGAGTGCTTAAGCCTGGCGGTCAGTTCTTTTTTCTCGAACACGTTGCGGCTCCTCAAGATACAAGGCTGCGTAAAATTCAAAATTGGATTAGTCCGCTTTGGCAAGTTCTGGGTGACGGGTGTCATCCAAATCGAGAAACTTGGAGTGTATTAGAAAAGGTAGGTTTTGAAAAGCTAGATTATGAGAATTTTCAAGCAGATGCAGTACCAGCACTTGTGAGTCCGCAAATTATTGGTGTAGCAACAAAGAAGGCTAAATAGTCCTGTAAGAATTGCAGATGCCCTGCGACTGAAGTCGGGGCTACCCAAGTAAAGTTTTAAGTTTTGAATTTTGTTAGCGTAGCGGTGCCTTAGCACGTTTTGTTCGCGTAGCGTGCCGGAGGCATTTATTAAAAGAATTTGCCTAACTCAACACTCAAAACTCAACACTCAGAACTTTGAATTGGTGGATTTAGTTTATGTAGCTGCGAATTTATTCGCCAAGCTTGGTTTTGCGAAAGACAACATTATAGAGATTGCCTTCCCAATCATCAACAACTTGCTCTACTTCAAACCCTGCTTGCGTCACTTCTTCAATTAGTAGTTCTTTTGTAATACCATGACCGCCTCGGTTTTCTGGCACACCTTCTAACTTCCAAAAATTTAAGAACCAATTAGGAGGAAAGTCTGCGATCGCTAGCAATCCTTGAGGTTGTAAAGACTGCTGCAAACTCTCATTCATGCGTTCGGGTTGCGTGAAGTGATGATAGACGCCTCTCATAAAAATTGCATCGCAACATTCTGGCGGTAAGTTGGTTCGATCGACTGCTCCTTGAATCACTTGTACGTTTGTCAGATTATGCTTTTTTACGTTATTTTGGATCGCTTTTAATTGCTGTGGGTTGAGTTCCGTCGAGTAGATCTTGCCACTAGGACCAATATGCTGTGCAATGCGGACAGTTAAATCTCCATTTCCAGCACCAATTTCTGCAACAACTGCACTAGGTTGCAAGTTCAATAAATGACTCAACCGATTTGCTTCATTGTCGAGAGAGTGTTTGTTGTAGAACACCCAAGAAAAATAGGAGGCGATCGCTACCAATCCCATGAACCAAAATAGTTCTTTGTGGCGTTTAAAATTTTTAATCATAGTTGTGAATGGTTGAACGTAATTGATTACTGTTTAAATCCCAGACACGCAATACTTGACCAACGAGGAAATCCGTTAGTCAGTGAATAGCAATGAATATCAGTCAATCCTGCCTTGGTCATCATCTCTACTAAAATCTCCGGTGTCAGACAAGCATTGCCCCACTGCAACTGAATCAAAGATCCAAGTAGTCCTGGAAGCGTTACGACAACGATTAGTGGTGCTTTTGGGCGTAACACCCTGACCATTTCTAGGAGTCCTCGATCAGGATTAGGCAAATGCTCTAACATATGCGCACTCATAACCAAGTCATAAGTGTTGTCATGAAAAGGCAAAAGCCGCACGTTACCCTGATAGACTTGATGATTCACTCCTGCTTGATTGAGTAACTGGTGCGCCTTCGCTAACATTTCTGGAGAAATATCTACACCAACAATCTTTAAATGGTCTACAGTTTGGGCTAAAGCGAGACTCAGGGCACCTGTGCCAATGCCACAATCGCATACACTTGAGCGATCGCTAAGAGTTAACATTCCAGATTTTTGTAGCGATCGAAATAACTTAACGTAGGCACGGTGATAACCAAAAAGTTGAAGGTAAGCGTGCCAGCGTGGAGCAGCCTTATTGTACATTTGGCGCAGTTGATCGTTTGTCGGACAAACTCGCTGAATTGAAATTTGCCACCATCCGATAACCCACTGCATGAGAAAAACTCCTGACGACATCAAGTTGCTATAGTTTCAATGTCGCGCTTACAGCAGCAATTTCCAATGTCCAAAAGGATAGGTGCAAGGATGGTTTTTCTATGCCAATTCAAAGAATGGTTGCTACAAATCAGGATCTCATCTTCTTTCTCCCGCGGTTCCCTCAACCTAAGAGATCGCGATTGTTTTGTGTAACGTTATTGCTTGAGGATCTCAAGTAAGTCGTCTGGAATAGACATTCTTTGTGTATTCTCAAGGTTCACTTTGCCATCTCGCAACGAGCGTTTGCGCCCAAATAGTAAGGTCAAGGGTGCTGCCCATACAGTTTGCCAGAATTGTCCGTGAATCTCCTTAATATCTCTTTGTAACCAAGCTAGCTTCAGCATTTCCCAGTGAGCGATCGCATGCGGCACAGGATACATCTGACCAAGAATATGTGCTCTTTGCAATGCTGTCCACGCATCTGCAAATTTTTTTGCTTCAAGGGCTAGTTGTGCTTTAGCTATTTCGGCTTGAAAATGTTCGCGTAAGATTGCTTTCATCAGCGCCTCCTATCTTGGGTAAAAACTAATTCTGTAAGCATTCACCCCAAGACTGCTTTAATTCCAATATGATTCTTTCGGGACAATTAGCCACTAGCCAAAAGGATGGTTGGCAGTATTTTTTACGATCCCCTACTCCAAAAGCCCAATTTCTCTGGCTCGCATGACTGCCTGAGTGCGGTTACTTGCGTTCAGCTTGCTGTAGATATTGCGGGCGTGCCATTTCACAGTGGGGAGACTGACAATCAGTTCATCTGCGATCGCCTGATTAGAAAGACCATTCGCAAGATAATGTAAAACCTCTAGTTCGCGATGACTCAAAGGTTCAATTAGAGACTGGGCTGGAGTCGGAACAACGACGTGACCAAAAGCTGCAAACAAACAACTGACATATTTTGGATGAATTCTTTGTGTAGCAGCATGACGCAACAACGCAATCATCGGCTTGCCTTCATCGACAAACAGCCAAATATATTCTCCACTACGGGGGATATAAAGTGCTTTTTCTAAGCAGTGTAAAGCTTGCGCTATATCTCCGCGAGCTTGAAATACTAAAGCTTGCAATATTAATACTTCCATTACTCGTGCTTTACGCCCACCTGCTTTGGCAAAATCATAAAGTCGGGCAAGTAGTCGCATCGCATTATCGAGATATAACTTAGATTCATTTGCCGACGTACCACGAGCAATAAGTACTCTCGCAAAAGTGAGGTAATCTAGCTCAGAACTATATTGCAGTTCATCCTCTACATCTAGATCGCTATTTTCTGCCCAGGCGATCGCTTCTGCCAAATTTCCCTGCGCCAGATGCAATCGTACTCGACAAGTCGCAACAGAAAGAATTGTAGGCCACAACCACGTTGGTAATTGCTCTGCTGCTTGAATTGCTTCCCAGGCTGCTTGCGTATCGCCTTGCGCTTGACGCACTCGTGCTAAGGTAATGTAGCCCATCATGACACCAGGTTGGCGTGTTTGGCTACCGCGTTCGATGCTCTCGTGTAAGTGTTGTGCTGCTGCTTCTAGTTGATTTTGTTCGCGTAAGAATTCAGCGATCGCTACTTGGACTAAAACACCTGCATAGGTTGCTAACCATCCGCGTTTGGTTGCTAGATCGACACCTTGTTGACATAGCGTGACTGCTTGATACATTCGCCCCCGCAAAGCTTGAAACTGCGCCTGTAAATACAAGCCCGCGATCGCTGGATCGGCAATACCTTTAACTTGACCAATGCGAGTGGCTTCATTCAAGACTGGGAGTGCTGCGGTAAAGTTGTCAATGACAAAGTAGGTAACACCCAAATTTAAGACAATCATTGCCCGTATCCAGGAACCATCTTGAGGTAGGAGTTGTAATGCTTGTTGCATCAAGGCGATCGCTGTATTCCCATCTCCCTGCTGTCGTGCTTGCATTCCTTTGATTGCTGTAACGAGTCCCCAAAGCCTTTGGGTATTTGCACTTTCCTCTTGTGGTTGTTGTGTTAACAAATATTCAATGTTTTGTACTGCAACAAACGCCGCCTCAAATTGTGATAAAGAATATCGCGCCCATCCCTCAGCCAGCAACAACCACGGGCGATTTGCTACGAGTTCCTGAGGTAGTACTTCTAGCCAAGCGAGCAACGTTACCGAATCAAAACGAGGATGACTCGTCTGTGCTTCTTGTTCAATCAATTCTGCTGTCCACAGAAAATCTTGAGCTGCGATCGCGTGTCCAATTGCTTCTAATATGAATTTGTGCTGTGCATACCACCAAGCAGCGCGACGGTGAAACTCTGGTACTTGCTCAGATACGCGGTACAACCGATGATACAGTAGTTCGCGAAAGAGGTGATGATATCGATACCAGTTGCGATCGCGGTCTAACGGCACAACAAATAGATTACGGTGTTCTAGCTGTTCTAATTCAATAACATTTAGCCCATCGTGTCCCACCACGGCTGCACAGAGAGAGTCACACATTCGCTCTAGAATCGAGGTTCGCAAGAGAAAAGTTTGGATGTGTTTGGGCTGGCACTCTAGCACTTCCTCGACTAAATAGTCTAGGATGTAACGCTGGTCTTGCAACGCAATCAATGCAGAGTCTTTAGTATTTCGTACCGACAGTAATGCCAACTGCAACGCGACTACCCATCCTTCTGTTCGGGCTTGAATCGTCTCTAGCTGTTCTTTTGATAGTTGTAAGGACGACTGGTTAACCAACTCAGCTACCTCGGCAATAGTGAACCGCAAATCCGGAGTGCGGATTTCAACTAATTGACCGCAAGCCCGCATTCTTGCTAAAGGTAAAGGAGGATCGACACGACTTGCGATCGCCAAGTGAAGTTGAGGTGGTAGATGCTCAAGCAAAAAAGTGAGTGCTTGTTGAATTAGAGGCGCAGTAATGACATGATAGTCATCCAAAACTAAAACATACTCATCGGGAAGACTAGCAATTTCATTAATTAGTGGAATTAAAAAAGACTCAAACCCAGCAGGTTCGATCGCGTGGAGCATTGCTAGAGTCGATTCTCCGATTTCATGTTTGAATACTTTGAGCGCAGTAACAAAATATGTCCAGAAGCGTAAGGGTTGATTATCACCTTGATCTAAAGATAGCCAGCTGACTGCCATTTCAGTTTGACGCGACCACTCACTTAATAATGTTGTCTTACCAAAGCCAGCAGTTGCCGAAATCAGAATTAACTTACACTCCCTACCCTGATTTAACTGCTCAATTAAGCGATCGCGCCTCACGAGGGACGATCGCATTGTCGGAACATAAAATTTTGTTGATAACAGCGGGCTAGTCATAAGTCCTGCCCATCAATCTTTCTTATAGTTGCAGCACCGCCATGCAGATGAGTTGATTATCAAATTGCGATCGGGCTTGATCTTTAAGCTAGATGCTCGCTTTTTCCTAATTTAGCTTATACGTTAGAGTAAACCCTGGGAATAGATAGTGAGTAGGACGCTCAAGCTATGACTGCTGATTCAGTTATCCCGCGACAAAATCTCTCTGCCAAAATTTTTCATTGGGTCAATATCATTAGTTTGTTATTAATGATTACCAGCGGATTGCAAATATATAATGCCAACCCAGTTTTTGGCGGACGTAACGGCATTCCTTTCCCGCCGATATTTTTGCTGGGAGGTTGGCTAGCAGGCGGGAGACACTGGCATTTTGCCGCCATGTGGCTATTTGCACTCAATTTACTATGGTACGGTATTTATATTCTGGTGACACGCCGCTGGCGACATCGATTTGTTAGTGATAAAGATATCAAAGCACTACAGCGCACTCAAAACCAAAAGCGACGCAACTATGCTTGGCATCGGATTACTTACACGGCGATCGTTCCAATATTACTGCTAGCAATCTTTACTGGATTAGGGATGTATAAACCTGCTCAATTTCACTGGATTGTCGATTGTTTTGGCAGTTGGCAAGCTTTGAGAATTGTTCATTTTGCAACAGTGCCATTAGTAGTTATTTATGCCGCGATTCACTCCTGGTTAAGTCTTAAAGTAGGTGGTTCGCGTTTAGTTGAATCAATGTTTTGGTAATGAGATGAAGAAGCAGAGGTTCCTACAAAGATAGATTGTTACCATTAGTCCACGCAGGTGGACTTCGCTTATATAGCTGCGACTTTAGTCGCCAAGCGTCCCGTCGAATTCACATAAAAAAATGCATCAATTTCCGTCACGTCGCCGCTTTTTAGAATTATCTGGGCTTTCAAGTCTGAGTTTATTACTCGGCGGGTGTGCCCTGAGTTTGGTTGAAGGTGTTGTCGGTAAAACATTTGAACCACTTAACCAAAGCGTCGAGTCTTTACTATTTAATCCTCAAAAGCTGATACCAGAATTTCCTGAAAGTGAGATTGAGCCAGAAGCACTTATTGTTAATACCTATAGATTTACTCCCGTTATCGATCCATCAACTTTTCGATTAATTATCGACGGTGAGGTGAATAATCCCTTGAGCTTGAGCATTGCAGAAATTCAGCAGTTACCACATCAGACAATGACAATTCGTCATGTTTGCGTTGAAGGGTGGGCGGCGATCGTGCAATGGGGTGGTGTCCGCCTTGGCGATTTGGTAACACTGGCGCAACCTAAGTCAGATGTCCGCTATGTATATTTTGAATCGGCTGATGGCTATTACGAAAGTTGGGATTTAGCTTCTGCGGTTCATCCGCAAACACTCCTTGCAGATCAAAAGAATGGAGAACCTTTACCTATAGAAAACGGTGCGCCTTTACGTCTCGCTTCGCCAATTAAACTAGGTTACAAGCAAAGTAAATGGGTAACGCGCATCACATTAGTCAATCAACTGCGGCGTTTTAAGGGATACTGGGAAGATCAAGGTTATGAGTGGTATGCAGGGCTGTAATGTGAGGAGCGAGGGGTGAGGCAGTAAAAGGCTGAAGTTGAATTCCTGCTTTGTAAAAGTGCCGCATTCGTTGTTTGTCGCAGAAAAGTCAGGAAGGCGTAAAATCAGGGAATGGAAAATCAGCAGCAGCAGCAACACCACTTCCCAATTCCTCCTCATACTTGGAATCGTCCCATCGGTCTTGGTTGGGACAATCCCTACACTGTCCGCATGGCTAGTAACTTGGATGATGGTCCTTGGCATGGCATGCCTTTAGGTGGCTTCGGTGCAGGGTGTATTGGTCGCGCTTCGCGGGGCGATTTCAATCTATGGCACATTGATGGTGGCGAACATACTTTTAAAAGTATTCCGGCGTGTCAGTTTAGTGTGTTTGAGCAGCAAGCAGCAACGTCACAAGCTTTTGCTTTATGTACTGAGCCTCCGGTAGATAACACTTTAGCAGCTTGGCAGTGGTATCCAGGGCAGGAGAATGGTGTTTATCACGCGCTTTATCCTCAAAGTTGGTTTGTTTATGAAAATGTCTTTCAAGCACAGCTGAGTTGCGTGCAGTTTTCGCCAATTTTGCCAGAAAATTATCAGGAGACAAGCTATCCTGTTGCCATTTTCGTTTGGACAGCGCATAATCCCACAAATCAGCCACTGACTCTCAGTATTATGCTTTCTTGGCAAAATACAGTTGGTTGGTTTCAAAATGCCATCAAAAATCCTGAAATTAGAATGCGCGATGATGGCAGTCCTGTTTATGAATATGAACCTTGTTTAGGTAATAGTGCTGGTAATTTTAATCGGTTGATTGTTGAAGATAATTATTGTGCTTGCTTATTAGAACGCAGTGCTAGTGATTTACACGACGGTAGCGGACAGTGGGCGATCGCAACTACGCAACAACCCCGTGTAGAACTTTTCTACCACACGCGCTGGAATCCTAACGGTGATGGTGCAGAGATTTGGCACAGTTTTGCCAATAATGGATCTTTACCTAATACTGAAAATACAACTCCAGCAGGAGAACAAGAACAAATTGCAGCGGCGATCGCTCTGCGATTTACACTGCAACCAGGCGAAACTCGCGAAATACCTTTTGCGATCGCTTGGGATTTTCCTGTGACTGAATTTGCGTCAGGAGTGAAGTATTTCCGCCGCTACACCGATTTTTTTGGACGAGGTGGTGATAGTGCAGTGGCGATCGCCCAAACTGCATTGCAAAACTATCAAACTTGGCAACAGCAAATTCAAGCTTGGCAACAACCAATTTTAGATCGCGACGTTCCTAGTCATTTTAAAATGGCACTGTTTAACGAACTGTACGACTTAACGAGTGGTGGTACGTTGTGGAGTGCAGCAGATGAACGCGATCCTATTGGTCAATTTGCAGTTTTAGAATGTTTTGATTACCGCTGGTATGAAAGTTTAGATGTCAGATTGTACGGCTCTTTTGCTTTATTAATGCTCTGGTCTAAACTCGAAAAATCAGTCATCCGCGCCTTTGCCAGGGCAATTGGGCAACGCGACGATCGCACTCGCGTGATTGGTTACTATTATACCCAAGGGCTAGAAAGTCCTACAGCTTTACGCAAAGTTGCTGGTGCGACACCCCACGACTTAGGCGCACCGAATGAACATCCTTGGGAAGCGACTAACTATACAAGTTATCAAGATTGCAACTTGTGGAAAGATTTATCTTGTGACTTTGTCTTACAAGTTTACCGCGACTTTGTGCTGACTGGTGCAACAGATTGGGAGTTATTGTGGGATTGTTGGTCAGCCGTTGTGCAAACACTGACTTATTTAAAGACGTTTGATTTAGATGAAGATGGCATTCCAGAAAATTCAGGCGCACCAGATCAAACATTTGATGACTGGCGCTTGCAAGGTGTCAGTGCTTACTGTGGGGGATTGTGGTTGGCTGCACTCGAAGCGGCGATCGCGATTGGTAAAACTTTACTCAGTTACCCTGACGATCATCCTGTGAGTCAAATTCTGACTTCTGCACTTGATTATCCACCAATTCCTGAAACGATTGATATATTCCAATCTTGGTTAGAGCGATCGCGTCCTATTTATCAGGAAAAACTTTGGAACGGTCAATACTATCGCCTAGATAGCAATAGTGGTTCTGATGTGGTGATGGCAGATCAACTGTGCGGGCAATTTTATGCACGGCTACTCGGATTACCTGACATTGTGCCACATGAGTGTGCTGCTCAAGCTTTAAACACAGTCTATGATGCTTGCTTTCTGAAATTTCATGATGGTCAATTTGGGGCTGCTAATGGTCTAAAAACTGATGGTTCGCCAGAAAACCCGAATGCAACCCATCCACTTGAAGTTTGGACAGGAATTAACTTTGGACTCGCGGCGTTTCTAATGCAAATGGGTATGAAATCTGAAGCCTGGCGCATGACGCAAGCAGTAGTACAGCAAGTTTACGACAATGGATTGCAGTTCCGCACTCCAGAAGCTATTACCGCTAAAGGTACATTTCGCGCGTGTCACTACCTCCGTCCAATGGCAATTTGGGCAGTTTATGGTGTTTTAAGTAGGTGGGCGTAATGATGTATCACAAGCTTTATGCTGGTTAATTGCTAATGATTTTACATTTGTAGAACTTACGCACTTGCCCTCTAAATCCACGCCACTTGCTATCACGGGGGAAACTCCACGCCAGTTTGCTCAACGGGGGACCCCGCACGCAACAGGCTCCACAACGCAGTGGCTACCCAATTCTCGGGAACTTTGAATTTAATTTCCCTCGCCCCCTCTTTATCTCCTCTAATTTTGAGGGAGAAGATAAAGAAAAACATTTATTCACAGGGCTGGGGACGGAATTGACTCAACTACGTAAGTCCTGATTTATTTTCACTTACTTAAAGTTTCTGTAAAGTTCGATCCGAATTTGCGTAGTTCTTGACTGAAACACTGACAAATCTACATAGGTTCGTAGTTTCACTTGTTGCAATATGAGCTTATGCTTTCAGCTGCTCGCGCAGCTAACTTGCACAAACGCAACAATTAGCAAGTTTTATAACCATGCCAGTCAAGAATTTCCTCAAACCTCACCAAAAAGAACAACTGCAGCAAGCGCTGCGCGAAAGTCAATGCCCATACTTCAGGGAAAGGGTGCTAATGTTACTCCTAATGAACGACGGTAAAACTTATCAAGAAATCGCTGATTTTATTGGTTGCTCGTATCGTACTGTAGCTTACTGGTGCACGCATAGCGAGCCAGACAACTTAGATAGTATGAAAGACCAGAGGCAAAATGGTAATTACCGCAAAGCCACAACAGAATACATTGATTTGTTGATGGAAGTCGTACAAAAAAAACCTAGTGAGTTTGGATTAAATTTTGATGCTTGGAGTGGAGAACGACTAGCAAACTATCTTGCACAATCTACAGGCATTCAACTCACAGGAGCACACGTCAGAAAGCTCCTCAAAAAGCAACATGATACCTCTCGAAAGTGCTGTACTAAATGATTTTCTGACATCAAAGCTTAAATATTTTTGAATCTGTTTTGAAAAATCTAGATTTTAATTAAGATAGAACTTAAGGGCAATTTTAAAATTGCCCTTAAAAATGTGTTTTAATAAATTTTGAAAACTTCATAGTTTAAACTTTATAGCTTTACTTAAACTAATACTGCATAACATTAACTAGTGAAACTTTCAATTATATTTCTAATAATTCAATTATAGCTCAATTTTTAAAAGATTTACTGCAGGTTATTTATGCATTTTTGTTGAGTGAATTTCTAAACTGAATTATCTCAAATTAACCAATTTTGGAAAATTTTGCGCGTCTCAGCGAACAATTAATCTAGAATTTACTTAATACTTTGACAAAATCTCTGATTCTTGACTCAAGATAGAGAATAAACCGTTATATATTTGATAATGGTTATCATTACTTATAGTACGAAGGAATGGACACATGGTAACTACAACAACTGACGTTGTCCCCGTTACAGTTCTTACGGGCTATCTAGGAGCTGGTAAAACAACTTTACTCAATCGCATTCTCACTCACGAACACGGAAAAAAGGTCGCTGTGATTGTGAATGAGTTTGGGGAAGTGGGTATTGATAACCAATTGGTTATTGATACAGACGAAGAAATCTTTGAAATGAATAATGGTTGTATCTGTTGTACTGTCCGTGGCGATCTGATTCGGATTATAGGGAATTTGATGCGGCGGCGCGATAAGTTTGATCATTTAGTTATTGAAACAACAGGACTAGCTGATCCTGCACCGGTCATACAAACGTTTTTTGTTGACGAAGATATGCAGACTCAATTGAGTTTAGATGCAGTTGTGACTGTGGTAGATGCTAAGCACATTTGGCAGCACTGGGAAGCAGATGAGGCTCAAGAGCAAATTGCGTTTGCTGATGTCATTTTGCTCAATAAAGTTGATTTGGTGTCAGAAGATGTATTGGAGGAGTTAGAACGACGAATCCGCAGCATGAATGCGATCGCCAAAATCTACCGGACTCGCAATGCTGAGTTGGAAATGGACACATTATTAGGCGTGAATGCGTTTGACTTGAGTCGTGCATTAGAAATTGACCCAAATTTTTTGCAAGAAAACGCCCACGAACATGATGAAACTGTCGGTTCGATTGCTTTGGTCGAATATGGTGCTTTAAATATGGACAGGTTGAATGAATGGATGAGCTATTTGTTACAAACTCGCGGACCTGATATTTTCCGCATGAAGGGTATTCTAAACGTTGCTGGAGAAGATCGTCGCTTTGTTTTTCAAGGTGTACACATGCTCTTTGAAGGTAAGCGCGATCGCCATTGGAAACCCAATGAAACCCGTAAAAATGAGCTCGTGTTTATCGGTCGCAATCTTAATGAAGCTGAGTTACGCGAAAATTTCTTAGCGTGTATAGCGTAGTCGGAAGCAGAGGAAGCAAGAGAGACAGAAAGTCGTGAAGTGTTGAGTTAAGAAAATTCACTCATTCAAAATTCAAAATAATTACCTCCAGTACGCTGCGCGAACAATTCAAAACTCAAAACTCTTGAGGATTCAAAACTCACGCACTAGCCACTAATCACTTGCTCCCCGCTAAATAAGTTCTATGTTTCTTTAAGTTAAAATCATGAAATCTCAAACAGTTAATCATCAGCAATTCGATTTGTACTTTTCCGAAATGCTTGAGGATTACGTCACGGCGATCGCGTGGTCGCCTCAAGGTAACATTTTGGCTGTTTGTTCTGCGGCTGGGGAAGTTATCCTGTGGCAGCATACACCTGATAGCCAAGAAGAATGGCAACGACTATCACTGCAAACAAGTCAGACTCAATCAGTAGACTGTCTTGCTTTTTCTAGTGATGGTTACTTTCTAGCAGCTGGCGGTCAAGCAGGAATTAGAGTTTGGCAGCTGCATCAAGATGCTGAGGTGAATCAGTGGCAACTCCTTAACATAGCGCATCCCCCAAATTGGGTTGATCGACTCGCTTGGAATCCTTTATGCAATCAACTTGCTTTAAGTTTGGGGCGTAATGTTCTGGTGTGGGATGAAACAGCACCAGAAGCAACTATCACACTCAATTTTGATGCTTCTTCAGTACTAGGATTAGATTGGAGCTTTGATGGTCAGTATTTAGCGATCGCAGGATATCAAGGTGTCAAAATTTGGGAAAGCCAAGATTGGAACGAAGACCCTTATATTTTCGATCTTCCGACAGCGACTCTTGCGGTGGCGTGGTCTGGTGATGGTAAATTTTTTGCAATTGGCAATATGGATCGCACGATCGCTGTTTTTGAATGGAATAACCCTAACCCTTGGGTGATGCGGGGTTTTCCTGGAAAAATTCGTCAAATTGCTTGGTCAAACGCAAACAGCCAGCAAAATACTCCTTTGTTTGCAGCAGCTAGTGTTGAAGGTATCGTTGTGTGGTCTAAGCATCCTGACGATCTTGTTGGATGGGAAAGCAGAGTACTACAGCGTCATGTCGGCGTTATACAGGCGATCGCATTCCAACCCCAAAGCTTACTCTTAGCATCTGCTGCTGAAGACGGTTTAGTTTGTTTATGGCATAAAGCTAAACACATCGCCCAAATTTTAGAAGGCGCACCTCAAGGCTTTTCCTGTCTTGCTTGGCATCCCCAAGGTCAGCAACTTGCTGCTGGCGGGAAAAACGGTGAATTACGCATTTGGATGCGATCGCGTCGCAGTCAAGGGTTTAATCATCGCTGATATACATTAAAGCTATTTCACAGACAAAATCTATCAAAGCAATCAATAAATGGCAATAACAATTTAGTCTGTCAACTTACATTAAGTGTGAAATAAGTAAGCGGGTGAAAATAATCGTAACTTAAGGGCTGTTATCGGTCGATGGTTAATGGTCAGTGGAGCAACAATTAATAATTAACCAGAATAAAAGGTGCGATCAATGATGACACCCACCTGCTTAGCTGCTGATGTGGGTAGACAAGATGATTACTCCACACATAATATTTATTTTTTTGAGCTACTGTATGACTCTAATTCAACTACAGCGTCATTCACTAAGCTTTTAGTACTTTTCTTTCTATATATTTTTTCTATGGTTACAATAATTTTTCTTTATGATCCACAAATATATACAGCCTATTGCAAGTTTATGAGGTACAGTAAGAGGAGTACACAAATGAAGTCTAATGAAACCGTACTCGCTCGACTTGCGAGAAAAAATAGTTAAGGCATACACACAAGGTGACACCTCAATCAG
>NZ_JADEWN010000138.1 GCF_015207655.1 Gloeocapsopsis crepidinum LEGE 06123
TTCGACTCACTTGATGCTGTTACAGATGTCCTTTGCCAAGGCTTGCAGGAGTTAATGCTAGCTCCTGCAAAGCTGTCTTCCATGACCTACTTCCCTCATCTGAGAATTGTTCTTTAGAACGCGGTTTAGTATGAATTCCAATGCAGCGATTTTTTACAAACGAGATGGTTACGATACCAGTAGTAACCGACTTTTAGGTCGTCAAGCTGCGGGTGAGGGTTTTCTTAAAGGTTGGATTGAGTTTAGTCGTGCAGACACTTTGTATTGTTATGCAACCAGCCGTGCAGAGTTTGTTGATTTTTGCCAGCGCATTCAGCCTTGGATGAAACAACCGCGCCAAGTCGAGTGGCTACCAACTAGCAATCCTTATAGTCCAGTCCAACCAGGTACAATTTATTATCCTGCCCCCACGATCGCTCAATTAGCTTGGCAGCGTCATTTTACTGATCAACAAGCTTACAGTATTTGTGGAGTAACACATACAATTGCCAGTCTTAGTGTTATGCAAAGCATTGGCGAACTACTCATTGCACCGATGCAACCTTGGGACGCGCTGATATGTACCTCAATTGCGGTTAAAACAGCAATTCAACGTCTGGTTGATACCTGGGCTGAATATTTAGCACAACGCATCGGCAGTAAACCAACAATTGACGTGCAGCTACCAATCATTCCCTTGGGAGTAGACTGCAATTCATTTTCACCCAGTAATAAAATACAAATTCGTCACAGTGTTCGCCAACAACTCGGTATCGCCCTTGATGACATTGTGATTCTATTCGTTGGTAGATTGTGCTTTTATGCTAAAGCGCATCCTGTACCGATGTATTTAGCTATTGAAAGGGCAGTACAAGCAAGCAATGTAAGAGTACATTTGATTCAAGCAGGCTGGTTTGAAGATCAAAAAGAAGAGGCAGCGTTTAAAGAAAGTGCTAAAGTTTTTTGTCCTTCGGTAAACACGATTTTTGTTGATGGACGCAAACCCGAAGTTCGTTCTAGTATTTGGTTTGTTGCAGATATTTTTGTTTCACTCGTCGATAACATTCAAGAAACTTTTGGATTGACACCAATTGAAGCAATGGCGGCTGGATTACCCGTTGTTGTTTCTGATTGGGATGGTTATCAAGAATCGGTACGTGATGAAATTGATGGTTTTAAAATTCCAACAGTCATACCACCACCTACAGGTATTGATTTAGCTTTCAATTATCTCAGCGATAACCTTAATTACAGCGCCTATATTGCGCATACAGCAATGATGGCTGCGGTAGATGTTGATGCATGTGCAACAGCTTTAACAAAACTCATCACTGACAGCGAACTGCGACAACGCTTAGGAAATAACGGCAGAGAACGCGCCAGGAAACTGTATGATTGGCAAGTTGCGATCGCTGCCTACGAAAATCTCTGGCAAGAGTTAGCTGAAATTCGGACTAAAAGTGCAATATCTGCACCACTAACACCAGACGCACCACCTTATCCTTTGTGTGACGATCCGTTGCGAGTTTTTGCGCACTATCCAACAGCAACGCTAAACCAAGACTCAGTTTTAGGAATTGGTGCAATGGCAACACCACAACAGTTAAATGCCATCCAACAAATATGGATAACCAACTTTGGGGCAGAAAAAAGAATTGCCGTTGCGACGATTGATGCAATTGTAACGGCGATCGCCCAAAATGGTTCTTTATCAGTAGCACAAATTCTCAGTCAATTTTCTGAGCAAAATACTGCAAAACTCTTACGTACCCTCGTCTACCTCTTAAAATTTGATATTCTGCGACTTGAGTCTTAATATCAAGTTCAGTTGATTGACCCGCGATGTGGAGTGACTAGTGACTAGTGACTAGACAAAACAATTACCAATCAGAACCATAGTTTAGTTATTAACACTCAATATGTAATGATTCTTTCGCAATTCAAAATGGTATTACCGATCAACTGAACCCATAATAATATCTATACTGCCAAGAATAACAACAATATCAGCGACCTTAACACCGCGTAGCAAGTGCGGCAGAATCTGCAAGTTATTGAAATCCGCCGGACGAATCTTCCACCGCCAGGGAAAGACATGATCGTCGCCGATGATGTAGATTCCTAACT
>NZ_JADEWN010000035.1 GCF_015207655.1 Gloeocapsopsis crepidinum LEGE 06123
CTGGTGTCGGAGACTGAGCAAAGATTATGAGGTTTTACCTGCCACTTCTGAGGCGATGATTCAAGTTGCGATGATTCGTCTTATGTTGAGACGATTGGTATAGTCTTTGACTTTTCAGACATCCTCTTAGAGCGTCAGTATTTAACCGTATCAGAAATTACTAAGCAAGCGGAACAAGGAGCAATACGCTTTCCCTCAAAGCCATGTAATACACTTCAAATTGATACCGGAACAGAAGTAAAAAAAGCGCTACATGCGTTTAATAATGGAGTATTCATTATTTTAGTAAATGGTCAGCAAGTAGAAAGCTTAGAAGCAAAAATAACGTTGAGTCAAGAAACAAAAGTTACGTTCTTGCGGTTAATGCCATTGGTAGGTGGTTAATACGATTGTGGATTGAAGAAAGTCTGAAGAAGCTTTAAAGGTATAAACTATGGAAATACCGACCTCGCTGCAAGAAAGAGTAACATTATTTGAACGAGAAATTTCTCGTCTATTTGTAGATGTATGGCAAATAGATCAGATTAAAAATTACCAGCATTTGTCTACTCAACAAGGAATCTACGAGTTGCTATTTAGGGATGAAATGGCAACATTGAGAAATGCGGAAATAATGAATATTCCTAGTGGGCAGATAGTTTTTGGTTGGAGTGTGCCTCACAATTTTGGGCAATTATCTATATTAGTACAAAGAAGTTTAGAGCAATTAGCAACACACTTGCCAATAACTGAATTAGGTAACTTGGCAGCTGATACGTATTTTAATCCGATGCTTTGGCAGAGTTGCTACATAATCAATGTACCACAGTATCAAGCTGTGGTAGAAATCTTAACTGCCTGCTTGATTGAATTTACTCCATTTGATATGTGCGATCGCTTAGCAAATAGATTGACACAAATCCTGGCAAATCCCTTTTATACCAACGAAGTCGAAATTAAACAGCGTCAGAGGATTTGCTATGTTCCTGATTTGTATCTAACACCAACTCTAGAGGATTGCTTAGCGTTACTACTAAAGCTACCGCCATCTTCGCAAAATATACATCTAGTTGAACAACTTGTGCTTGGAAAATGGGATTTTGGACCTTTCGATCCTTCTGGCTACTTTGGGAAAATGTACTATACTCCTCAAGGTTTTCCTTGTTACAACGATGATGCCAAGTCTCAACAGCAGCAATGGCAATTCAACTTTGATGCATATGCATACCCATATGATTTTGACAGTTGTAAATCAATTCGGGCATATCAAATTTATGGACGTGGTTTCTACACGCAATCAAACAAAGGACTTTGCTATTACTTTCCACACTTGATGAATCGTTTGCATGAATATGGACGTTTCGGCTATACAGAATTTTGTCAAGCTGTACAACATCTACCGCTAATTTTTCACGATGCTTGTGAATTGATGGCTGATGGAGTTGTTACTCCTTTTCACGCGCAACTTAGCGATCAATTTAGCCGAGTAATTTTAGAATACTGTGACAAATTAGTAGGGGAAACAGCCCAAAACCTTTCAAAAGAAAACTACTACATCTTGACGCGAATTAAGAAACTTCAAGGCAGTCATTATTTATTAGAAGCTGTTAGGCAACATAGCATTTATCAAATTGGCAAACTTGTGTATCCTCACGCGAACAAGTATTTTAGGAATCCGAACAAAATTAAATGGCAAGATGGAATTACTAGGGCTGTTATTAACTTGGCACAGGCAGCCGATACTGAACCAGAATTACCCACAGATCGTCAAGTACTTATTGCTCAGTTGCAAAGATTACCTTTTACTTCATTAAAATATTTACTACCGATTGCTCAAAATAGCCAGAATGTATTGTGTGTAGCTTTGGGTTGGGATGAGGCATTACCTCTGATAAATATACTGAAAATTGTTAAACACAACATTACCGATACATTTAAAGTAGAACTTGATTTGAAAACAGTTGCTACGCTGAGAAGTGCTTTTGTAAAAGCTGGGGATTTAGGACGCGAAATTTGGACGCTATGGCGTGAAGCTAAAGTTTTTGATAAGAATACTGTGTTTTTAATTGAGGCGATCGCAGGTTGGAATCGTACAGAAATTGAACAGGCGCTAGCCCAACGTAAACAACTTGCTATTAAAGCTTATGGTTTATTACCTCTAGAAGGAGGACAAGAAGAAGTTCTAGAACGTTATTTATTTCTACAGCAGTTTCTCAAAGAAAGCAAAAAATTTGGTGCAGAAAAACAGGCAAATGAACAAATAGCAGTCCAACAAGCTTTAGCTTATTTGGCACAAGTCGCTGGCTATCCCAACGCGCAACGCTTAGAGTCGATGATGGAGGCGCATTTTAACCAAAAGATAGCACCAGAAACGTGTCATTGGTCAATTGGTGAATATCAAGTAACAATCGCTTTAAAGCAAGCTGATGTGCAACTTAGCGTACGCCGAGGCGATCAGTTACTTAAGTCTGTGCCTACTGTTGTTCGCCAAAGTCAAATCTATACCGAAATTAAAGCAACAGTGCAGCAACTGCGCAATCAGATGACGCGTTTTCGCCGTCATTTTGAGGAAATAATGGCAACAGGACAGCCGTTAAGCTATGAGGAACTAACTGTCTTTAGCCAAATCCCGATCGCACGGAAAATGTTGAATCAACTTGTTTTATTGACGGAACAAAGCTGTGGCTTGTTTGTGACTGATGCTTTAGCAGTACAAGGTTTAGATGGCAAATTGATACCATTACAAAATCAAAGTTATATTGCTCATCCGTATCATTTTTTTCACAAAGGTGAATTAGCGGCATGGCAACAAGAAATTTTTCGTCAACGCCTTGTACAGCCTTTTAAACAAGTATTTCGCGAACTTTATTTGGTGACACCTGCGGAACAAGAAACTTATAATTATTCATATCGCTTTGCAGGACATAAATTAGAATCACGGGTTGTTGCAAGGCTATTACAATCGCGGGGTTGGCAGCTTGGTTATGGTGAATATCCTATACCGTTTAAAGTCTTTCCAGAATTAGATTTAGTTGCCTATTTTGAGTTTCAAGATGCGAGTTACTATTTATCTGCATCAGAGGAGATTACAAGCGATCGCATTTACTTTCAAGCCGATCAATTTATTGATGGAACTTTGTTACCGTTAATTGATATCCCTCCAATCATTTTTTCTGAAGTGATGCGTGATGCTGATTTAGTCGTTACGGTAGCACAACGCGAAGGAGAAACACATTTATCTCAAGAGACTTATCAACGACACGGGGATTTAATTAGAACACTAATAGCTGATTTGGGTTTAGCAAATGTCACTGTTGCAGGACATTTTGCGCAGGTACAAGGAAAATTAGCTTGCTATCAAGTACATCTTGCTAGTGCAGCAATTCACATTAAACCAGGTCATTATCTTTGTATTGTTCCAGATCGCTGGGAAAACGACAGAAACTTTTTTTGCCTTTTAGCGATGGTGGCGATTCAAAGATCAGCGAGGTTATCAGTAAGATTTTACTACTGGCAAATGATGACAAAATCAAAGATAAAAGTATTCTACATCAGATTCAGATGAGGTTGTAATTTATACTGCTATTAATTGATCTTCCTTTGGCGTGCGATCGCGTTTGTTGCGTATCCAAATCCACAATGCACCCAAGCCAAGAAAGATTGTCGCTAAATGGAGTAAGCCACCTATGAGGGGGATTGCAGTCAAAATCACAAATACGAATAAACCCACGATAAGAGAAACGAAACGCCTTGATGATGTGTTTGGTTGCAGTTTCTGCATCAGCCAATATCCACTTAGCAAACTGACGATAATTTGAGGCACAAAGGTAGCAAATAAAAAGAAACTAACGAATAAGGCAAGGTTAGCGAGTGTTCCTAAACCCATAATTGGAATAATGAGAATAGGTAAAGTGACAGCTGATAAGGCTGTAAGAACAAACGTCACAACAGCGATCGCGAACGCTATGATTCCTACTAAAAGAAGACTCACAATTCCCCACCCTACACTTGGTAGAGGTTTAGAAGATGCGATCGCTGCTAAGCGTTGAATCCAAGATGGTACAAATTTGAGTAATAGCCATCCTACCAATACTAAAGCAAGTAAGTACTGCAACTGCTGAACAATGATTGCTACCGGATTTGGTGCTACTGTTTCTGCTTCTGGTAATGCTTCGCGGATAACACCCCCAGCAATTTGTGCTTGCTGACTAATATTCGCGACATCAGGAGAACGATATGTTAAATTGCTACCAATTTGCACTGAATCTGCTACCGTTAAGCCAGCGCGTAATTGGGGCGTTGGAACTGGTGGTTGAGGAAAAAAAGGCGGATAAGCTTCAGGTGCATCGCCTTCTGCACCCATTGTGACATTGACATTACTACCAATACTACTACGCAGTTCTAATGCTGCCATACTTCCGATGACATTTCGCCCGACACTCCCCGCTAACAGTGCTTGCCATCCTGTAAAAGCTAAATCGCTTGCTACTGTACTACCAGCAACACTTTCAAAACTCCAACCCGCAGCGACAACATCATCTCCAATACGTGCATTTGAACTCAACTGTGTAACTTGACTAACGACTCGGAGATCGTCATTGACAGCGCCATTGATGACAACTGCTTGACCTGCAGCTAAGAGATCGCCTTGAACTGTACCATTGATGGTAATTAAACGACCAGCCGCTACAAGATCGCCGTTGACAGTGCCATTAATTGTAATTGTCCTACCAGCAACATAGAGATCGTTGGCAATCACTTCATTCGCACCAATAATCACTTGATCTTTGCTGCGACTTGCTAACGACCAAACTGGGGTAACAAGAAAGAGTAGCAGTAGTAAAGTGCAGAGAAATCCTGTGATAGCAGTACGCCATTTATGCCTCATAATTAATTTCTCCAGTGATTTTACTAATGCACCTATGCTTTAACAGCAACTTCTTGCCATTCCTGCACGACAAATCGTGGAACAGAAATACGAATGAAGCGATCGCCAACTAAAGGTAAACTCAGTTGTAGGGATTCTGTAGGTAAGTTTGGCAAAACATCTTTGAAATCATATTGAGCGATTGTTGGTGCAGGCGCTTCGTCTAAAAACACATCATTTGCGGTTAAAATGTCGCCTGTAGGCGTTGTAATTTGGAGTGGTTGTGGATGAACTAACTCTGCAACTCCTGGAAATCCTACTAGCCTCAAATTAATTAAAGCTGCTTGCCCAGATTGCACTTGTTTAAATAAAATGACCTGCCAAGAATTTCCTGAAGAATCTGTTAATCTTTGCTGAGAACGATAAAGTATTTCTCCTGGTGCTTCAATTTGATTCACAATTGCAAGTACTGGCTGTGATATAAAAGTTCCTATACCTAAGAATATAATTATTGTCCATATTCCTAGTAATAACAGCCAAAGCACAGTTTGTAAAATATTTTGGTACAATGACCTTCGTTTTCTTCTCAAACGAACCATTGTTTTTCTCCAATACTGTTAATATAGTTTGCAGATTTTGCCTCGCATTTATATCCGATAAGAAATTAGTTATTCTTTACTCTGTGCCTCTGTAGTTCAAACATAAGTAACTGCGCTAGTAGGGAACTAGCAGCAGTTTTGAAATTGAGAACTAAGATAATGCTTCTACTTGTTGCTTCTGACTGTCTTGAGGACTTTCTTTACTAACAGATTGAATCGTCAAAACTGAAGCAGAAGCGTGATGAAGAACATAATTACTCACACTACCAAGAAACAACTCTTTTAGACCAGAATGACCGCGCCTTCCTAGGATAATTAAATCAGCATTCCATTTACGTGCATAGTCACAAATCGCGCGACTAGGAGTACCAAAAACCTGCTCAAAAGCAGCTTTAACACCTACACGAGAGGCTTGTTCGCTGCGATCGCGTAGCATCTCAATTCCTTGTTGTTCAAACTCCCGCCATTGCTGACGATGCAACTCGGCAATTTCACTGCTTAAACCAGGATAGTATTCTTCTCTCATCAAAGAAGTATCTGGACTTCCTTGTTCCTCTGGAGAAAGAACGTGCAACAACATGACATTGGCATTCGTTGCTTTAGCCACATCAATTGCTTGTTGAAAAACTTGTTCGCCCATAGGAGAACGATCGAGTGCAACGAGAATTCTGGTATACATAGAAACGCTCCTCAATGAAATTTTGTAGTAGTGTAATAGAGGTCAGATGTCAAAGATCAGAGTTAACCAGTTATTGGAATTTTATGATTTGACTTCTATTCCTTCCACTGCGGCAATTTGTAGTAGATTTTTAAGTACAGAATCAGGATTGAGGCTAATTGAATCAATTCCTTGCTCAACTAAGAAACGGGCAAATTCGGGATAATCGCTGGGTGCTTGACCGCAAATACCAATTTTGCGATTGTGTTGTTTCGCAGTTGCGATCGCCATTTGAACTAATTTTTTCACGGCATCATTGCGTTCATCAAATAAATCTGCAACCATTGCTGAATCGCGGTCTAAGCCCAATGCAAGTTGGGTCAAATCATTAGAACCAATCGAAAAGCCATCAAAAACTTGGCTGAATTCCTCGGCTAACAGGACATTGCTAGGTAGTTCACACATGACATAAACTTGTAAACTGTTTTCACCTTGTACCAAGCCGTGTTTTACCATCTCCGCTAAGACTCGACGTCCTTCGTTTGGAGTGCGACAAAACGGAACCATCAAGATGACATTTGTCAAGCCCATTTCTTCACGGACTTTTTTGATAGCCTGACACTCTAAAGCAAAGCCTTCACGGTAGCGATCGCTATAATATCGGGATGCGCCCCGCCAGCCAATCATAGGGTTTTCTTCTTGCGGTTCAAAATCGCGTCCACCCAAGAGATTGGCATATTCATTGCTCTTAAAATCTGATAGCCTGACGACTACAGGTTTTGGGTAAAAAGCTGCCGCAATTGTTGCTACACCTTGCGCTAACTTATTCACAAAGTATTGCGGTTTATGTTCATATTGCGAAGTTAATGTGGCAATTTCATCTTTAATGGCATCTTCTGGAAGTTCATTAAAGTGAATCAATGCCAACGGATGCACCTTAATATGGTTAGCGATAATAAACTCCAACCGTGCTAATCCGACACCATCATTAGGAATTGCAGCCACACCAAACGCTTCTTGCGGATTACCCAAGTTAATCATGATTTGCGTGCGGGTGCGCGGTAAATTTTCCAGCGTTACTTCTTGAACTTTATAAGGTAATATGCCTTGATAAACTTTACCTTCTTCACCTTCAGCACAAGAAACTGTGACTTCTTGACCAGTTTTCAACAAACTAATTGCATTACCACTACCAACGATCGCCGGAATTCCTAACTCGCGGGCAATGATTGCAGCATGACACGTCCGTCCGCCTTGGTTGGTGACAATCGCACTTGCTTTTTTCATGATCGGTTCCCAGTCAGGATCGGTTTTATACGTCACCAAAACTTCTCCCGCTTTAAACTGATCGAGTTTGTGAACGTCTAGAATCACGCGGACTTTTCCTTGACCGATTGCTTCGCCAATGCTGCGTCCTGTCACGAGGACTTGACTGCGTTTTTGCAGCGAGTAACTTCGCAGTACATTCTGATGTTTTTGTGACTGCACCGTTTCAGGACGCGCTTGGACAATAAACATTTCTCCTGTCATCCCGTCTTTCGCCCACTCAATATCCATTGGTGTGAAAGTTCTTCGCACTTGGGAATAGTGATTTTCAATCAAGCAAGCCCAACGCGCCAGTTGCAAAACTTCCTCGTCGTTAAGGGCGAACTGCGTGCGATCGTCAAGGGGTACAGGGACGTTTTTTGTTTGTTTAGAACCACCAACATCGTAAACAAGTTTCAGTTCTTTTGTCCCAATGCGCTTTTCTAAAATCGGGCGGAAGCCAGCTTTTAAGGTTGGTTTAAACACCAAGTATTCATCAGGGTTAACCATTCCTTGGACGACATTTTCCCCTAACCCGTAAGCAGCAGTAATCAACACTGCGTCTTTAAAACCAGATTCAGTATCAATCGAAAACATCACTCCCGAAGCAGCCATATCCGATCGCACCATTTTCTGCACGCCGACAGAAAGTGCAACATCTAAATGATCAAATCCTTTGATTTGGCGATAGGAAATTGCCCGATCTGTAAACAAGGAGGCGAAACATCGGTGACAAGCGTCGAGAACTGCGGCTAATCCGTGGACATTGAGATAGGTTTCCTGTTGTCCGGCAAAACTTGCATCGGGTAAATCTTCAGCAGTAGCGCTAGAACGCACCGCAACATCGGTATCAAAACCGTAACGCTGACACAAATGATTGTAAGCAGTGGCGATCGCTTCTTCTAGTTCTGTGGGAAATGAGGTTTGCAAAATTAAGGAACGTGCTTGTCTACCTTTTTGTCGTAGTTGGTTGACATCTTCAATATCTAAATCTGCAAACAATTTACCTAATTCTGCTTCCAATCCAGCCGACTGCATAAAGTAGCGATAAGCCGTTGCGGTGGTAGCAAAACCACTGGGAACGTTAACTCCTTGGTTGGATAGTTGCTGGATCATTTCTCCTAGGGAAGCATTTTTACCACCCACCAAGGCAAGATCAGCTAAGCTAACTGTATCTAGTTCCAACACGAAATCTTGCTTACCAGCAGTTTGAGCAACCGTATGCAACATCAATCAACTTCCTCTTAGCATTAGTTAGTTTTCGTGAGAAGCTTTTGTGGAGAACTCGCGATTTACTTCTCATTCCTACATCTTTAGTTATAGGAAAACAACTTGAGGAAATTGTGAGGTTGCGTTAACCTTATTGTTGATTTAGCGTCGCAATCAACCACCGACTAATTGCCCCGTCGTCTTCAGTTTGAGAACGCTTTAAAGCTTCTTCTACTAAATCAATATCTAGTTTTGGTAACACTTGTGATTCGCGAATGAAATGACTTTGCGTTGGTGTTAAACAACTTGCAATCACTTTACCTGCATTGACATCAACAACCCAGTATTCTTGTACGCCCATGCGTTGATAAAGCTTTTGTTTACGATTGCTATCGTCTTCTAGGGAAGAAGCCGCAACTTCAACCACAAGTGTCGGTGGATCGAGTTCATTTAAGTTTACAGGTGCATTGTTGCGTGGCGGAAATCTCAAGTTTTTTCCAACATAGTATGCGATATCCGGCTGGGCTTCTTGCAATCCAGCTTTTCTAAAACTGGTGTTTGTCAATTCTTTAGTTGCAATGTTCTTGATTGCTGCATACAAAACAATCACTGTAGAAACAATTGAATTATCTTGACCATGCGCAGAACCTAATGGCGACATTTCAATCCTCATGCAGCCTTCATCGTAGTAAAATCTCCCACTTACCAAAGTCGGATCGTCCGCAAACGTTAGAAAATCTTCCCAAGCTGCTGCTACCCAGGTGTCAGTAGGAACGGTGTTTAAGACTGGAGGTGGATTAACCATCGCTGTAATGTTCCAGTATTGTCGAATATTAAATATGTTACTTCAATAGAGCCTTTCTCTATCGCTGTGTTCTTGAACGCCAAACCTCTGCAAGATAATCTAATAATTAAGAATCGTTACAATTAGAAATAAAATCACACCATGAGTCAAACTGCGCTTAATTTAACGGCGATCGCCATATTTTTAACGACAATGACGACTTTGCTAGGACCAATATTCAATGTATCTCCTACGCTACCAGCGATCGCAACTTTTAGCCTCTTAGGGCTTGCCACCTTAGATAGTTTCAGCTTACAAGGTAAGGGTGGTACTTTAATATTAGACTGGTTAGCAAGTTTTTCTCCCCAACATCGCGATCGCATTATTCGCCATGAAGCTGGACACTTTCTTGTCGCGCATCTTTTAGGCATTCCGGTTACAGGCTATGCTTTAAGTGCTTGGGAAGCTTTAAAACAAAAACAACCAGGACAAGGTGGGGTAAGCTTTGATGATACCGAAGTCGCATCTCAACTTGCACAAGGCACAATCTCAGCTCAATTGTTAGATCGTTACTGTACCATCTGGATGGCAGGAATCGCTGCAGAAACCTTAGTATACAATCGCGCCGAAGGTGGTGCTGACGACCGGCAACATCTTCATAGTGTGCTTTCATCGTTGGGATTTTCTGCTGCGAGTGTAGAACTGAAGCAGCGATTTTGTAGCTTACAAGCGTGTACCTTACTAAAACAAAATTGGGCAACGTATGAAGCTTTAGTTACTGCAATGCAAAAACGGACTAATGTTGCTGAGTGTAGTGATTTAATTGATTCATTAACACCACAATCAAATTTAGTTGGTTAAATACTTATTTAAGTAGTCAGTGAGGAGTGAATATTCAATAGACCTCCAGCATGAATAGAAGATGTCCTACGACTGAAGTCGGGGCTATCCAAGCAAAGTGTACCTTCTTACATTAGAATAAGACTTTTAGCAGTCAGTCCACGAAGGTGGACTTTGTTTATAGTGTGCGAATTCATTCGCCCAGCATTCTAGCCATTAACAATGTAGTTAGTCTGTGCAATCAACAATACAGTCTCTGCCAGCAGCTTTAGCTTGCAACAAATATTCGTCAGCGCGGGCTAACATCTGTACGCCTTCAGGATCGTCTGAGGCTCTAAGACAACTTGTCCCGATACTGATTGTAATAGGAATTGCCAAATTATTGTCAATGACAAATGGTTGCTCACTCACAACGCGTTGCAATCGACGAGCAACGACTGATGCGTCTTGACAGTTAGTATTATGCAGCAAAATCACAAATTCCTCACCACCGTAGCGAAAGGGAATGTCGTTTGATCGCAAGTTATAGCGTAAGCGCGAACTCAGTAATTTGAGAATGCGATCGCCAATCAAATGTCCGTAAGTATCATTGACAACTTTAAAATAATCGACATCTAGCATCAAAATACTTAAAGGAATTTTGTAGTTTCGGCTAGTTCTAATTTGGCGAACTAAATTACTTTCTAAAGCGCGTCTATTATTGAGTTCTGTCAAGGCATCTATATATGCGATCATTGATAGAACATCATTTTTTTGAATCAGGTCGCGGTATTTTTTTACCTTACGTAAACCAACTTGAATATGGGCAAGTAACAAACGTGTAATTGGTTGCAACTGTTTATCTAAATTCAAATCATCTGGTAGCCATACATAAGCATCAGCAGCTTCTTCTAATGCTGTAGCAGTTGCATCAAATTCCCAATCCCAATTTGCACGCTTTCTTTCTTCGATAAGTTGTGCGCGATCCTCGACGAGAATGCAATATATCCACGATAAGGGTGCTTGCTGTTTCAGCCATTGGCAAAGATCTAAACTTTGCTCTAAGCCAGCCTGTACCAGAAGAATATCTGGTGGTCTAACCTCAATCCAATTTTGCGCTTCGTTGACATTAATAGCAAATTCTACAGTAAAGTCTTTTCCATGCCGAATCTGGTATGGCAGCTTGTCAAAAAAATCTTGTCCGCCAACAGTCAGGATTGAAGAGTGCATGGTAACGCTATGTGCTCAATCTCAAATATGTAGCCTTTAGTACTCATAAAATGTATTTGCATTTACCCTAGTTTTAATTTTAAAGTCACAATTTTTACTGTTGTTTATAATTTTATTTGAAATTGCTTGCGTATATTTCATATCATGTGGCATTCTTAGTTATTCATAAGTGCTTGGTATTTCACCTATCGTCTTGTCTCATTGTTTGTAGAAAAACAGTCTCTTCATCCATATTTATTAATCATTAAACTAGGAGATCGCTTCTGAACAGTAAGTAATAAATTTAATTATATTACCTACGTATTATCACCCATAAAAAAATAGTATCACTCAAAAGACTATACTTTTGTCAAATCTTTATGCTTGTTATATCAACCATTTAAGATTTTAAAAAAAATTAAGAAAAATAGGGAGTGCGAAAAAGTGAGAAAAGGTCAGAAATAAAGTCAGTAAAGTGTTAGTGACACAAGACGAAATTGTATAAATACTCAGTATTTTATCGTATAGATCTATACATATATACTAACTAAGTAACTTTTGGTTCTGGCAAAGACCTTTATTTGCACCGAGAACCATCTAAAATATGGGGACAGAGACAATAACAGGAGTGACTTTCGTGGAGTCGCGTTACAACCCCGCAGCAATCGAGGAAAAGTGGCAACAAATTTGGGCTGATCTTGGTTTAGATAAAACTCAGACAGATAGTGCTAAGCAAAAATTTTATGCGCTATCAATGTTTCCCTATCCATCGGGTAGCCTGCATATGGGTCACGTTCGTAACTATGTGATTACGGATGTTATTGCCCGACAAAAACGGATGCAAGGATATCGGGTATTACACCCCATGGGTTGGGACGCTTTTGGTTTACCAGCAGAAAATGCAGCGATTGATCGCGGAATACCGCCTGCAAAGTGGACGTATCAAAATATTGTCCAGATGCGATCGCAATTGCAACGCCTAGGCTTATCAATTGACTGGGATCGCGAAGTCGCCACCTGTTCGCCTGAGTATTACAAGTGGACGCAGTGGATTTTTTTACAATTTCTCAAAGCAGGACTTGCATATCAAAAAGAAGCCGCAGTCAATTGGGATCCGATCGATCAAACTGTTCTCGCCAACGAACAAGTAGACAGCGAAGGGCGATCGTGGCGCAGTGGTGCGAAAGTTGAACGCAAATTATTGCGTCAATGGTTCTTGAAAATTACTGACTACGCCGAAGAATTGTTGAATGATTTAGATAAGTTGCCAGGATGGCCCGATCGCGTCAAGTTAATGCAAGCGAACTGGATTGGTAAATCAATCGGTGCGTACTTGGAATTTCCCCTTGTCGATTCGGATGAAAAAATCGGCGTTTACACAACACGCCCTGATACTGTTTATGGCGTCACGTATGTTGTCTTAGCACCCGAACATCCTTTAACAAAGCGCGTCACCACGCCCGAACAGCAAGCCTCAGTAGAAGCATTCGTGCAAGAAGTTGCAAACCAAAGTGAATTAGAACGTACCGCCGAAGATAAACCGAAGCGGGGAATTCCCACAGGTGGTAAAGCAATTCATCCTTTCACTGACGAAGAAATTCCAATTTGGATTGCGGATTATGTTTTGTATGAATACGGTACTGGTGCAGTGATGGGAGTTCCCGCCCACGATGTGCGTGATTTCAAATTTGCCCAAGAAAAGAGTTTACCAATCAAAGTTGTGATTGTTCCTGAAAACGGAGATGCATCAACACTAGCAGCATATACAGAACCAGGAATTGTGGTAAATTCGGGTGAATTTGATGGCATGATTTCTACGAATGCGAAAGAAGCGATCGTCAAACACGCCGAGAAACATGGTTTTGGTAATGCACGAATTCAGTATCGCCTGCGCGATTGGTTGATTTCTCGACAGCGATATTGGGGCGCACCCATTCCAGTAATTCATTGCCCTAACTGTGGCATAGTCCCAGTTCCCGATGAAGATTTACCTGTAGAGTTGCCAGAAGAAGTTGAATTTACAGGTCGTGGTGGTTCGCCTTTAACGCAATTAGACTGGGTAAATGTGCCTTGTCCAACTTGTGGAACACCAGCCAAGCGGGAAGCTGACACGATGGATACATTTATTGATTCGTCGTGGTATTACTTGCGTTATCCTGATGCAAGAAACGATCAACAGGCGTTTGATCCAGCAAAAACGAATGACTGGATGCCAGTCGATCAATATGTAGGTGGTATTGAACACGCAATTTTGCACTTGTTGTACTCGCGATTCTTTACTAAAGTGTTGCGCGATCGCGGCTTATTAAACTTCGACGAACCTTTCCAGCGTCTATTAACTCAAGGAATGGTGCAAGGAATAACCTACAAAAACCCTGTAACTGGTAAATACATTGCACCCGCACAAGTTGATCCTAACGATCCTAAAGATCCCGAAACTGGCGAACTGTTGCAAGTCTTCTATGAGAAGATGTCTAAATCTAAATACAACGGCATTGATCCTGAAGAAGTCTTAGCTAAGTACGGTGTGGATACTGCACGGATGTTTATTTTGTTTAAAGCACCTCCAGAAAAAGACTTAGAGTGGGAAGACGCCGATGTTGAAGGACAATTCCGCTTTTTAAATCGCGTTTGGCGTTTAGTCACCGATTACAGCAATCAACCAGCAGTTGCGAGTCAGCAAGCATTAACCAAACCAGAAAAAGAACTGCGACGGGCGATTCACACTGCAATTAAAGCTGTGAGTGAAGACTTAGAAGGCGAATATCAATTTAATACCGCCGTTTCTGAGTTAATGAAATTAAGTAACGCACTTGCTGATGCACCGTGTAAAGACTCGGCAATTTATGCTGAAGGTATTCAAAGTTTACTAATATTGCTAGCACCTTTTGCACCTCATATTGCTGAGGAATTGTGGCACAGTTTAGGTAACACCGAATCAATTCACATCCAACCTTGGTTGAAATACGATGAATCAGCCTTAGTCGCTGACGAAATCACGTTAGTAGTTCAAATCAACGGTAAAAAACGCGGTGACTTACAAGTACCCGCGCAAGCTGACAAAGCTGAACTTGAAAAGTTTGCCCGCGAATCTGAAGCTGCGCAGCGTTACATCGAAGGTAAAGACGTAAAAAAGGTCATTGTTGTACCTGGAAAACTTGTCAACTTCGTCGTTGGATAAGATATTTTCAGCGTAGAGTGATGAACTAAGTAAGCTGATATAAGTGCAGAGTTTTTATGCTCTGCCTCTTTTTTACCAATTGTGCATTTGATCTTGATGGTTGCGATCGCCCACTCCAAAAATAATATCCCAATTCGACTACCAGACGAGCGGTGGCAACACATTCTTGAAGAACATCCCGAACTTGTTGACAGCAAAACAAAACTTCTTGAAGTGATTTCTCAACCTAAATGTATTCTAGAAGGTAGAGAAGGCGAACTGTTAGCTATGCAAGAAATTCAGCCAGGAAAGTGGTTAGTAGTCGCTTACCGAGAACTCATTAACGATGGATTTGTCATTACAGCATTTTTGACGTGCCGTCGTCAATACTTAACTCGCAGGAGACAAATATGGCCTTAGCTAGTATTGATGTTAATCTATACATAAAATTAGTGACTAATATTAAACATCTTCCTTCCCAAGATTTTTATCTATCTTACGATGCTGAAGCAGATGTAGTATATATTAATTTCCAAAACCCTGCTGCAACTGCTGATGACAGTGAACTTACAAATGATGATATTATTATTCGCTACAACAAGCATGAAGAAATCATTGGTTTAACTATTTTACACGCTAGTAAGCGTTAATGAATGCTTGAAAATATGCAGATAAATTATCCCAAAAAAATTCGCAAAGCAGTAATTCCCGCAGCAGGGTTCGGAACTCGTTTATTCCCAGCAACCAAAGCTATTAAAAAAGAACTCTTTCCGATTATTGATAAAGATGGAAGAGCAAAACCTGTGATTCAACTTATTGTAGAAGAAGCGGTCAACGCCGGAATTGAAGAAGTTGGTATCGTTATACAAACAAGCGATCGCTCTCTTTTTGAAGATTTCTTTAAATCCCCACCTAAACACGAACTTCTGCAAAAATTATCACCACAAAATCAAAAATATAGCGAGTATCTCCAAGATTTAGGTAGTAAAATAACAATCCTGACGCAGGATACACAAGAAGGCTATGGTCATGCAGTATTTTGTGCTAAAGAATGGGTAAATAACGAACCTTTTCTATTAATGTTAGGCGATCATATCTATGACTCTAACACTGAAAAATCTTGTACTGCACAAGTTTTAGATATTTATAACCAAGTTAATCAAAGTACAATCGGCTTAACAATAATGCCAGCAGAAATGATTCATAAAGCTGGTTGTATTGCAGGTAATTGGCAACACGAGTCAATTCTTATTGTTACGCAAGTTTATGAGAAACCCTCAATTGAATATGCGCGTCAGCACTTACGTGTAGAGGGAATACCGGAAGACGAATTCTTGTGTATCTTTGGTTTATACGCATTATCACCAAAGTTGTTTGACTTTTTAGAAGAAAATATTAGGAATGACATGCGCGATCGCGGCGAATTTCAATTAACATCTGCACTCGATCAACTACGAGAAGCCGAAGGAATGACAGGCTACATTGTTGAGGGACATTGTTTTGATACAGGAATGCCTGATGCTTATCTGCAAACTATGATTAATTTCAGAAAGAAAACTGATTCTTAATGTATATACTTAAGCGTAGATTACTTTGGTTTATCAATGTATTTGACAATTACTAAAGACAACATTGACTTGCCACTAGGTGCAGAAGTAATCTTACGTCACCAATCTTGGATAGACTACCAAGAGTTATTAACAAGTCGTCAAGATAAAGCAGCAATTAAAATCTATTTTGACGCAACAACGCACGAGATTCGCATCATAGCACCTTTGCCCGAACATGGTAAGAAATCTGATACTCTTTCAGATTTAGTAAAGAGTCTTTTGCGTCACCTAAGAAAAGATTGGGAAAGCTTTGATTCAATTACACTAAAACGGTTTGAAAAGAAAGGAGTAGAACCAGATGCTTGCTTTTATATTCAAAATCGTGAAGCAATCTTAGGAAAAGAAAGAATTGATTTAGAAAGCGATCCGCCTCCTGATTTAGCACTTGAAATAGATTTGACATCATTTACAAAGTTTGAAGATTACACGGCTATTGGTGTTCCGGAACTTTGGATCTACCGCAATCAAACACTGAATATTTATCTTTTTGATGGGCAGCAGTATCGAGAAAGCTTAAAAAGTTCACTATTTCCAACGATTCCTGTCAAAGAACTGATTCCCATATATGTAGAACGTGCTTGGAATGCAGGTTCTAGTGTTGCCTTAAGAGAATTTGAAAACATTCTGCGAGAGCAATATTAGCGACGATCGCACTTCAACAACGCGCAGAACGCGGTAACATAAATTCCTTACCTTCAGCTGCAAACTCACCGCGTACCATCAAAAATGCCTCGTCTAGTACGTGGGGAACAGCTTGAAAATTTGCATTTAGGCGATCGGGACTAAAGTATACTATAATTTCCTTAATAGGTTGGGAAATTCTTGCCAAAATTGCATCTAATGTGGGAATATTCGTTCCTACCAAATCAAAAAGCTTGAGTTGAGTATCTTCAATTTCCATACAAATCATCACATCTAAATCTTCTGCATAGTACAGAGGACGAGTTGCTTCATTGACACAAAATAAAGCTTTCTCCTGCTGTGGTAAAACTCCGACAATATTTGAGACAGGGGTACGAGTTTCTAAAAGTCGATGCAGTAGTTTGACATCGTTTGAGTTGGAAAAATTTAATAGTCGCAGACGATCGCTACTTCCTATTGAATCACACTGCGTCACAAACTTGTGTTCTTCCACGACACGAAAGCCAAAAGTTTCATATAATTCAGGTTGTGATGTTGTGAGGACTAATGTTTCATAACGGCGATCGCAATAATCCAGCACTTCCGTCATAATTTCCCGATAATATCCCCGCCGACGATATTCAGGATGCGTTGCAACAGCGTGAATTCCTCCTGCCGTCACACTTTCGCCCATAATGTTGAGTGGAATTTCTAAAACGCCGACGTGTGAAACCGCGATGTCATCGTGAACCCGCATAAACGGAGTAGAAGCAGTCTCCCAAGGTGCGCCCAGTTTTCTTGCAGATTCGACTAAGTTGCTGATATCAAAACCAAAACTAGAAAATACGGTTTCTAGCAATGTAAACAATCGTTTGTATAAAGTGGGATCGCAAGAAAAGGACTGTTGAAAGTATTGTTGATTCATAGTTTAGCCGATAATCCCTTTAGTAGTATTCAGTTTATACTACATATACTACACAGTATTATTATGAATTCCGGCAATGCGTACGCAGTTTTAGTGCAAAAAGTGGCGTATTCCTGTAAATACCATCACTAAGCCTAAATCATTCGCCGCATTAATTGAATCTTGATCGCGCATACTACCACCAGGTTGCACAATCGCAGAGATTCCCGCAGCAGCAGCAGTTTTTACCGAGTCATCAAACGGAAAGAAACCATCACTTGCTAAGAATCCACCCTTAGCTTTTTCTCCGGCTTGATCTAAAGCAATTTGCACTGAACCAACACGATTCATTTGCCCTGCACCAACTCCCGCAGTCGTGCGATCGCGCGTAACAACAATTGCATTCGACTTGACGTGCTTGCAAACTTTCCAGGCAAACAATAATTCTGCTAATTGTTCTGGTGTCGGTTGCTTTTGTGTTACAACTTGCCACTTATGAGTATCAGCAACAACATCATCTGCTGCTTGTACCAAAAATCCACCTGCAATAACTTTGACTGTTTCTTTTGGTCCTGCACTCAAGTTTGGTAAAATCAAAACACGCACTTTAGATTTAGCTGCTAATATCTCCTGGGCGTCTGCATCACAACCAGGTGCAACCACACACTCTAAAAATGTCTTCGTTAACTCTGTTGCTGTTGCAGCATCAATTGAGTGATTTAGAGCAACAATTCCACCGAAAGCCGAAACTGAATCAGCATTAAAAGCTTTAGTATAAGCTTCTACAAGAGAATCTCCCAAGGCAACACCACAAGGATTTGTGTGCTTAATAATCGTTGCTGCTGGTGTATCTGTAAATTCAGTAGTAATTCGCCGCGCTGCTTCTAAATCGACTAAGTTGTTGTAACTCAGTTCCTTTCCCTGAAGTTTCGTAGCTGCCGCCCATCCACTTGCAATAGCACCACTTTGATACCAAACTGCCTCCTGATGCGGATTCTCCCCATACCGCAAAGCCTGCACTTGTGTCCCCTCAAGTGTATAGTGTTGTGATAATTCCTGACCTCTCAAATAAGATGCGATCGCCTGGTCATACCCCGATGTATGAGAAAATGTCTTAATTGCACATTCTTGGCGAAACTCTAGAGATGCTTCGCCATTGTGTTGACGTAATTCTTGTAAATAAGCATCGTAGCTTGCGGGGTCACACAATACTGTGAGGTAAGCATAATTCTTTGCTGCTGCTCTGAGCATAGCAGGACCGCCAATATCAATTTGTTCAACGGCATCTGCTAAGGTGACATCAGGTTTAGCGATCGTCTGTTCAAAAGGGTACAAGTTAACAACAACTAAATTGATCGGGCGAATCTGATTATTTTCTAAATCTGTTAGATCTTGTGGAACATCACGACGCGCCAAAATACCGCCATGAATTCGTGGATGTAACGTTTTGACTCTTCCACCCAAAATTTCAGGTGAACCAGTGTATTCAGCCACTTTTGTTACTGGTAATCCTGCATCTTTCAATACTTGAGCTGTACCACCACTGCTGATCAGGTCAAAGCCAAATTCTGCAGCTAAACTCCGCGCAAAATCAACCAACCCAGTTTTATTAGATACACTCAGCAGTGCCAAACGCGCCATATGCAACTTCCTTATTTCTGAATTAAAAATGATACCATTTTTTATAGCTCAAAGATTCATATCTAGTCACTGGCATCCAAGCTCACTCTTCATTCTCCAAAGCACCAAAACAACACCAGTGCTACCGTACCCCAAATCAGCATATTAGGTAAATGCAACTCTCTAATAAAAGTTAGCGGAGTTAAAACAAAGATTTCAGTTATCCAACTTGAAGTAAGAAGCAAAAACAGGATTAATAAAAATGGCGGCATAAAAGTTATATATTTTGGCAAGCAACATTTTTCCACAGCAGCGATCTGCCGAAGGCACGGGCGTTTCGCCATCGCACCCAGTTGTAATCCTAAATTATTTGCGAAGACCTCTCCTTATCTCTTTGCTCTGTATCTTCGTGGTAGCCTACCTACGTTAAACAAGAATTGTCACAAGTCAGACAGGGCTATTGCTGCTCTTCTCATTTTAAATTTTTAATTACCAAGCTACAGAAAACGCTAAGATAAATTGTGAAATGTTTTGCCTACGATGGGTATTTTAAGGTGTTCTCTACCCTGCTTGCTGACTTTCAAATTATTTTCGAGCGCGATCCAGCAGCACGTAACTGGCTGGAGGTGTTATTCTTCTATCCTGGCTTACAAGCAATCTTATTACACCGGATAGCACACAAGCTCTATAAAATAGGTATTCCCTTTATTCCTCGTTTGATCTCTTTTATAGCACGATTCATCACAGGAATTGAGATTCACCCAGGTGCAGTCATTGGACAAGGGTTTTTTATCGATCATGGCATGGGAGTTGTGATCGGAGAAACCGCAATTATTGGCAATGATGTTTTGCTCTACCAAGGTGTTACGCTTGGTGGTACAGGTAAAGAAAGCGGCAAGAGACACCCTACAGTAGGTGATAATGTGGTAGTTGGTGCTGGTGCTAAAGTTTTAGGTAATATTGAAATTGGCAACAATGTGCGAATTGGCGCAGGTTCAGTAGTACTACGTAATGTCCCTTCTAATTGCACAGTTGTGGGTGTGCCAGGACGTGTTATCTATCGCTCTGGAGTCCGTGTCGATCCTCTAGAACATGGTAGTTTACCAGATTCAGAAGCAGAAGTCATTCGTGCTTTGGTTGATCGGATAGAATCTTTAGAGCAACAAGTAGAGCAATTACAGCACAAGCAAGCTCCTGCACCTGTGTATCATATCTCGATTGCTACAGAAGATGTCAGTGACGCAACCGAAAACGAACATAACAAGATACCAACAACTCAAGGTGCAGCTTGTCAATTAAAAAACAAAGCAATTCAAGAGTTTTTAGACGGTGCTGGAATTTAAACTTTAAGGATTGATTTCTTGAGTAGACCAAATGCAATCGCTACTGCGAGTATAAAGATATCTATTCTGTGGTTCACCACGTAGTTTTAGGTGATCTACCTCGATAGGTTCGAGTAGTAACAAACAAAAATGCGGTAGAGGTTGCGTTGCATCTGGTGGTGGAACATCAAATCCTGTGTTTGCTCTTGGTTTCCCAGGATGAGGAAATGCAAAGAGTAATCGCGCTGCGTCGCTAATTTCACGCCAGGTATCTTGACGTGCTTGTTGTAGAGTTGTGTCGGGGTGATCTTCGCCGATTAAATTCAAGTAACCACCAATGCGAAATTGTTCGCGGGTATCAACAAAGTACCAACAAGCTTCCGCCCAAGGTTGATGTGCTATTTGTTCGGGTTTTTGCGTACGTGCATCGACGATAAATTTTAATTGATCGGTATCTTCAAGAAAACCGCGAAAGACAACAGTACGATTCGCAGGGCGATTATCCAAGCGCACCGTTGCAAGTTGTAAGTAGCGAGACGGTTGCGGATTTTTATGCAAAGCACGCGCTAGAGGCGATCGCCAAGGAGCCACAATTTTATCTCCAAATACGTTTATCTAATGCCATCATGCCCTAACAAACAAGTAATAACGTATTTTAAAGACTATCAGGATCAATTCCCATTTCTAGTAGACGTGCTACTAATCGTTGCACGCGTTGTTCAGCTAAATTTGCGCGATCTCTTTCTTGCTGTGCTACTTCTTCTGGGGTAAGTAATCGCTTTCCTGCCTCATCGTACCAATAAAGCCATTCTCGCCTCCAGCCTTGATGTGTGCCTTGTTCTCGCCCTATCCCTAAGCCAATTTCTGGTATCCAACACAGTTCATCAGTTTGTAGCACGTACTGACCATCAACCAAGCGATAACCCTCCAAAGCTTTCCGTTTGTGGCGTTTGCCTCTCTCTGGAGCATAACTAACATAGTACAAAATCCCTAAGGGAGCATAATCAATTTTTTTCTGTTCGTACTCGCCGCTGTAGGTTTTGGAAACGACTTCTAAAGCTAAAACTGGTACTTTGTTGTCTTCTTCCCACAAAACATAGCTTAAACGCCCTGCTTCGCCAACAAAGCAATCGACACCCAAACTCAAGAACCCATCAGGGACAATTGGTGGTTCTCCTGGGTTGTAGTAAATTCCCATATCAACACCAAAGAACCAATCGCTGCGATTTGCCCAGATCAACGCTAATATTGCTGCTAAAAGATTGGGAATCTGTCCACCGGCGTGTCGTCAGAATCAGGCAGTTCAGCAGATGTGGGCAATTGCCGTGGGTCGTACTGTACCATAACCGCCTCTGCAAAAATGTTGAGAAAAACGTACTTGCATCAACGATTGTAGCTTGGTGGATAACGGCTTTGAGTTACGTACAAATCTACATGCAAAGTAGAATTACCCACTACTGCTAGCGCAAATCTTCAAAAATTTCAACGTCTTTACCACTATATACAAATGACGTATAGTCTTAATCTATCCCAAACCAACACGACGATAAATTTCCTCATCTATGGTTCGAGAGCTTGAGCGTACTAATCAAACTAGCCAGTTCCCCGAAACTGCGCCTGCTGCTAATCCCGTATTTTTCAGAACTTATAGCCGTCGCCAGCCGAACGGCAAACGTGAAAGCTGGGAAGAAGTCTGCGATCGCACGCTCAAGGGTTTAGTTAAGTTGGGTAAACTCACCGACACTGAAGTTGCTATCCTTGCTAAAATGCAGCAGCAGATGAAGGCGCTTCCTAGTGGACGTTGGTTATGGGTTGGTGGCACAGAATGGATCGAAAAGCAAGAAAATTTTTCTGGAGCCTATAACTGCACGAGTACCAACGTTACCGACTGGCGGGCGTTTGGCTTGATGATGGATCTGGCAATGATGGGTTGTGGCACTGGTGCTGTTCTCGAACCGCAATACATCAATCAACTTCCACTAATTCGCAATCGCTTAAACGTGACAATTGCTGGAGAAATTGGGATAACACCAGCTATTCGTAGGAAAGAAAATACTGAAATTCAGATTTCTGGTAACGATATCACAATCTACGTCGGTGATAGTCGTCAAGGTTGGGTGAAATCATATCAAACTCTCCTCGAACTATCCAGTGATAAACAGTTTGCTGGAGAAGTCAATGTCCGTGTCGATCTTCGTAATGTCCGCCCTGCAGGTGAACTCCTCAAAGGCTTCGGCGGTGTTGCTAACCCGATTAAGTTACCCGAACTATATCAACGCTGTGCAGCAATTCTCAACAAAGCGGTAGGACGCCAACTCAATTCAGTTGAATGCTGTTTACTGATTGATGAAGCTGCTGTTGTCGTTGTCGCAGGCAATGTCAGGCGTTCAGCTGGAATGCGTCAAGGTGACAGCGACGATGAATTATTTGCCAATGCCAAAGGTAATCTATGGCAACAAGATGAGAATGGTAACTGGCGAATCGATCCCGAACGCGATGCGCTACGAATGGCAAATCATACTCGCGTGTTTCATCGTCAACCAACTTTAGATGAATGTGTTGATGCCGTACGCAATCAATATTATTCAGGCGAAGGGGCAATTCAATATGCACCCGAAGCGATCGCCCGTGCTAACGCAGATATCTTAACAACTCCTGAACTCAAAACCGAATTTATCCAAGCTTATTCCCAAGGTAAAGAACAAGCAAGAGCATGGTTGCGCGATCGCTTTAATGAATTTCCACCTGAAGAAATCGCCCACAGATTATCAAGATATGCTCTGAATCCTTGCGGAGAAATCGTTGGCGCAAATTTCCATTGTGTCTCAGGAGAAACTTTGTTAATTACCCGCCAAGGTATTCACAAAATTAAAGATATTGTTGGCGAAGAAATTGAAATTTGGAATGGTAAACACTGGAGTAAAGTTGTTCCATTTCAAACTAATACTGACCAGAAATTATATCGAGTAGAATTTGGTGATGGCTCATATTTAGACGTGACAGAATACCATCGATTCTTTGTTAAAGATAGATTTGGTAAAAGCTATCAAGAAGTACAAACAAAAGAACTATTATCATATAGCAAATACTCAATTCATACCGAACCATTTGTAATTGAATATCAAGATGGAGAAGCTATTAATTCTGCGTATGCTTATACATTAGGAGTAGCTGTAGGTGACGGAAATTTAGATCGGAATGGCAACGCAAAGATCAGAGTATACACCAAGAAAGCTGAACTTTTAGTTTCTGGAAAAAAATCGCCTTTAAGAAACTATGATTACTTGCCTTCTTTTGTAGACATTACTGACTTAGGGTTTTCAGGAGAACTCTTATATCGTTTGAAAACACAAGCTGATGCGTTAAATATAATTGGTTCATGGAACAAGCAAGCAATTCTTGCTTTTATAGCTGGGCTAGCTGATACCGATGGTTCTAATACTCAAGGAAATGGCATTAGAATTTATATTGCTGACTACGAAAGAGCGCATCGATTACAGCTACTTTTAACCAAATGCGGACTTCAGTCATCGGTAAATATGATGGCTCGTAAGGCATCTGCAACAAACTTAGGTAAAAGAGCGCAAGATCTATATTATTTGCAGATTACTGATTGCAATCAAATTCCTTGCCAGAGATTGGATACAAGTAAAGGATGTAAGCCTACAGCAAAAGAAAAATGGCAAGTCATCAAAAGCGTGGAAGAGTTACCAGGCTATCACGATACTTATTGCTTCAATGAGCCAGAATTACATAAGGGAGTTTTTGGCAATACTTTAACTGGAAATTGCAATTTGTCTGAGATCCATCTTAATCAAATTGATCCGAATAATCAGCAAGAACAAGTAGAAGCATTTACTGCTGGAGCGCTCTCAGTTGCGACGCTATTGAATCACAAATTTATTGAACCACGCTACCAAAAATCGCGCGAGTTAGACCCAATTGTTGGTGTATCTTTTACAGGATTATTTGACTTTTTTGTTCGTGCTTTCGGTGTTGATTGGCTACATTGGTGGACAGCAGGAAGACCAGAAACACCACAAGGCTTAGAGTATAAACAAAAAGAGCAAGAATATCTTAGTAGATGGAAAGAAATTGTTCATCAGGTGATCTGGGAATATTGCGATCGCCACAACATTAAACGCCCGAACCGCTGTACGACTGTGCAACCATCAGGAACAAAATCTTTACTCACAGGTGCTTCTCCTGGTTGGCATCCTCCCAAAGCGCAACGCTTTATTCGCCGCATCACATTTCGCAGTCACGATCCTGTGGCACTAGCTTGTATTGACTACGGTTACAGCGTTGTCCCATCGCAATCGGATAAAGATGAAAATGGCAATTTGCTTAACGATCCGTTCGATCCGCGTTGTACCGAATGGTTAGTCGAGATTCCAGTGGCTGTACCTTGGGCTGATTTACCAGGTGCGGATGAAATTGATATCAGTCAATTTAGTGCGATCGCTCAAATGGATTTCTATATGCAAGTCCAAAAGTATTATGTCTCGCACAACACCTCCGCCACCATCGAACTACGGGAAAACGAAGTTGAAGCCTTGGGTACTCGCATTTACGAGACAATTCAAAATAATGAAGGCTATATCTCAGCTGCGCTGCTAGCACGATTCGACGATCATCAAACTTTCCCTCGCCTACCTTTTGAACCAATATCTAAACAACAATATGAGCAACTAATGCAACAAGTCAAAACACAACGTCGCACCAACGTTTTTCAGTCAGCGTTAATTCAATACGATGCCAAAGATTTATCAGAGGTAGGACCTGCAGGTTGTGACTCTGACAAATGTCTGTTCTCAGACCAAAAACCTAATTGAGCAGCCACGCGCTAGAATACAAAGCAATCGAGAACATAGGAAAAATATATGTTTGGAGACGAACTGAAACCAATTTTCCAGCAATTAACTCAACACCCAGGCTCTTTTTTAGGTGGTTTCGTTTCTGGCTTGTTGCGGCTAAATCTTGGAGAAGATCCAGTCAAAAGTTGGCTCGATCAACAGCTAGGTTATACCAGTTACGCATCGCCAACGAGTCAAGCACAAAATGGTAAAACTGGTCCCCAGTCAATATCAATTGAGTAATCAGTAGGTGCGATCGCACCTACTTTGCTATTAATATGGCTTTGGTTCAACCCATCACAAATATAATTTTTGCTTATAAATTATATTTATAGAGTAAAGGTAGAAAGACTTGCTACTCAAATACTTGTATTTAGACATCGTTAGAGAAATTAAACTAATACAAAACATACAGTCTTTGTAATGCAAGTAACCTTTGACAACTGAGTGGATAGGATATGATAAAACCGTATGCGTAAGTTCAGTCCTATCATTGGTTGAGTTTTAGACACTGCCAACTCAGTTGCTAGTTTTGAAATTCATCACTGGTAAATAAGACGTACTGTACTTTTGGCAAGCCTCCTTGACAAAGTTGGAAGTTGTCTTAACTTAACTGAACTTCAGCTTCTGTTCAGACTTACGTGATCGATATGACTATTTACGTTGGAAACCTTTCCTACCGCGCTACAGAAGACGACTTGAGAGCAGTATTTGCAGAGTATGGTACAGTCAAAAGAATTGTCTTGCCAACAGACCGAGAAACTGGTAGGATGCGCGGTTTTGCCTTTGTTGATATGACAGAAGATGCTCAAGAAGATGCCGCAATTACGGAATTGGACGGTGCTGAGTGGATGGGACGTCAACTGAGAGTCAACAAAGCAAAACCGCGTGAAGAAAATAATCGACGCAATGGAACTGGTATGAGGAGAAACGAGTACTAGTTACCCTTGTTACCGCTAGTGAGTAAAAGCTACATTTGCTAACACTTAACTAGTCTGTAAAAAAGCAAAGCTGCTCCGGCAAGTTATGGAACACAGACAAGATACCATAACAAGTCGGTTATTTTTATTGGAGAATTTAACTAAAGTTTCCAACAAATAACTATCTGTTGACTTTTCTTTCTTACCTACGGTAAATTATGCATTCCTTATAGTTTAAACTAACGCTGTTTTCACCAAATTTGTCATAAGTATGGCACTCTGAAGAACAGAGAGGAATATCTAAATTTTTCGCAAGTAACCAGCGAACAGCGTTATGCAAACCTTGCCTACTCCATCAACTAATATTAACCCTATCTCTGGGTCATTAACTGATACCACGATCCATCGCCGCAAAACCCGTCCGGTTCAGGTTGGCAATGTCACCATTGGTGGTGGCTATCCTGTGGTAGTGCAATCAATGATTAATGAAGACACGCTTGATGTAGATGGTTCTGTTGCTGCCATTCGGCGCTTGCACGAAATCGGCTGCGAGATTGTCCGAGTTACTGTACCAAGCATGGCTCATGCTAAAGCTTTAGCAGAAATCAAGCAAAAACTCCATCAAACTTACAAATCTGTACCACTCGTTGCAGATGTCCATCACAATGGCATGAAAATTGCCTTGGAAGTTGCTAAGCACGTAGATAAAGTGCGCATCAATCCAGGGTTATATGTGTTTGAAAAACCGAAAACGGACAGAACAGAATACTCACAAGCCGAGTTTGACGAGATTGGTGACAAGATTCGAGAAACGTTAGAACCTTTAGTCATTTCCCTGCGCGACCAAGGCAAAGCAATGCGTATTGGAGTCAATCATGGTTCGCTTGCCGAAAGAATGCTATTTACCTATGGAGATACACCTGAAGGAATGGTGGAATCTGCTTTAGAGTTCATTCGGATTTGTGAGTCATTAGATTTTCGGAATTTGGTCATTTCGCTTAAAGCATCGCGCGTTCCTGTGATGCTAGCTGCTTACCGCTTGATGGCTCAAAAAATGGACGCTTTAGGAATGGATTACCCCTTGCATCTAGGTGTAACTGAAGCGGGTGATGGTGAGTATGGTCGCATCAAGTCCACTGCAGGAATTGGTACTCTCTTAGCAGAGGGTATTGGCGATACTATCCGCGTATCGCTTACTGAAGCACCTGAGAAGGAAATTCCAGTCTGCTATAGCATCCTACAAGCACTTGGCTTACGTAAGACAATGGTGGAGTACGTCGCTTGTCCTTCTTGCGGTCGTACTTTGTTCAATTTAGAAGAGGTGTTACACAAAGTCCGCGAAGCAACGAAACATCTTACTGGTTTAGATATTGCAGTAATGGGCTGTATTGTGAACGGACCAGGAGAAATGGCAGATGCAGATTACGGCTACGTTGGTAAGCAACCAGGTTACATTTCTTTGTATCGTGGTAGAGACGAAATCAAGCGCGTTCCTGAAGCTCAAGGTGTTGATGAGTTAATCAATCTCATCAAAGCAGATGGACGCTGGGTTGAACCATAAAGATTAGGATTCAAGAGTTTTGAGTTTTGAGTTAAATCTTCTTCAATTCATAACTCAAAATTCTCAATTCATAGTTTTGCGTAGCAGCGAGAAAAACAGTAAAGTAAATTAAGAATAATGAAGGAATATTGAAGAATATTTATCCTTCGTAAATTTTTGAATTTTAGCCCCCCGACCCCTAGTATCCGAACCCTATTCACTGAGATCGTGTGTTACATTGAGCATACTTGAATTGCATTTTCCCTACGACTTTTGCAGTCACTATGGTCATTTCAAAACGTGGACTTGTTCTGGGTGCTACAGCAGCAATGCTGACAACGGTTGCAGTTGCCGGCGCGGGAATTCACTCGCGGGGTCAGGCTTTCTTTCAAGAAAGTCCTAAAGAATTAGTAGATGAAGTTTGGCAGATTATTGACCGTCAGTATGTAGACGGTACATTTAATCAAGCTAATTGGCAGGCTGTGCGCCGAGAGTACCTTAACAAGTCTTACAACAGCAAAGAGGATGCTTATAAAGCCATCCGAGAAATGCTCAAAAGACTAGATGACCCATATACTCGGTTTATGGACCCAGAAGAATTCAAGAACATGCAAGTTGAGACTTCTGGAGAACTGACCGGAATTGGTATTCAAATTGCCCAGGACGAGAAAACGAATAAATTGACTGTAATTTCTCCCATTGAAGACACTCCAGCTGCAAGAGCAGGGATTATAGCAAAAGATATCATTCTTCAGATTGACGGTCAAAGTACTGAAGGCATGGATATTAATCAAGCGGTATCTATGATTAAAGGGAAACCAGGTACTCAAGTCCGCTTGACAATTCAGCGAGAAAATCAGCAAAGAGAATTTCAAATTACACGGGCGCGGATCGAGTTACACCCTGTTCGCTATAGTCAGCAAACATCTCCAACAGGAAACTTGGGTTATATTCGCTTAACTCAGTTCAGCGCCAACGCAGCAACAGAAATGCGTGATGCCATTAGAGACTTAGAAAAACAGCAAGTTCAAGGGTATATTCTCGACTTGCGTTCCAATCCTGGTGGTTTACTGTTTTCCAGTGTAGAAATTGCCCAAATGTGGTTACAAGATGGCACGATTGTCTCTACAGTCGATCGCCAAGGAAAAAGAGACATTGAAAAATCTAGCCACCGTGCCCTGACTGATAAACCTGTTGTCGTTTTAGTTGATGGTGGGTCAGCAAGTGCAAGCGAAATTTTGGCTGGTGCTTTGCAGGATAATAAGCGTGCTGTGGTAGTAGGGACAAGAACCTTTGGTAAAGGCTTAGTACAATCGGTACGGGGATTAGGAGATGGGTCAGGTTTAGCAGTGACAATTGCTAAGTACTTTACCCCTAATGGTCGCGATATTAATAAAGCGGGTATTAATCCTGATGTAATAGTAGAACTTACCGATCAACAAAAAGAATCGCTAGTTCAAGATCGAGAAAAAATTGGCACGCCTGCCGATCCTCAATTCTCTACAGCTTTAAACGTGTTACAAAAAGAAATTGCTGCACAACGCGGTAATCGAGCAGTCGTTACGCCGCAGTAGGCTTGATAAACTGTACTTTTTATCTACATAGGTTGACACTTTCCTGCACGAATTAAACCTATCCGTCGTGCGAAGGCTTCTTCTTGGGAAGAAAAAGGTCCCCAACGATCTTTGGCTGATACATGCAGTTTGTCATCAGTGCGATCGCTTGGTACAACTTCGCAATGACCTGTTGGACGTTTAATAATAAACCAGGCTTGGGGATGGTTACTCATATACAGGTTTGGGAATCCTTTAACTTAAGCTCAATATTATGATGTGGAGGCATCTTGCCTGCTTATCTTACTAGTAAAAACTTCATAAACAAAGGGAAGGTAAAGCCTTCCCAAGCATCATTTATTTCTTGTATTGATATTTAGCTGAACTCAACATTTGTGCTAGCGATGATTATTACCATTGCTATTGCCATTACCATTAGTAGTCGAACAAACTCTTTCAGCTAGCTTTTCGGGAACTTCCTGAAGATGGTGATATTGCCAGTGGAACGAACCAACACCTAAAGTAAGCGATCGCAACTCGATGATAAAGCTGTGCATCTCAGCTTGTGGTAAGTAAGCAGTTACGTTGTCCCAGCCTTGCCAATCGCTTCTACCTTCGTAACCTAAAATCTGTCCTCGACGTCCGCTGAGAAGTTGTAGCACCTTAGAGGTAAATTCATTCGGCGTCGTCACTTCAATAGAGACAATTGGTTCGAGTAACGTAGGTTCGCCTTGCGGTATTCCTGTTTGCATGGCAATCCGTGCAGCTTGCTTAAATGCTTGTTCGGAACTATCTACACTGTGGTAGGAACCATTTGTGAGTGTAACAGCAACGTCCACAATCGGAAAGCCTAAAGGTCCATGCGCAAGATACTCGCGCACCCCTGTTTCCACACCTGGAATATACTGCTTTGGTACGACTCCACCAACAATAGTTTCCTTGAAGTCAAAGCCTTCACCCCGTGGTAATGGTTTAATTTCTAAATACACATCACCAAACTGTCCGTGACCGCCACTTTGATGTTTATAACGCCCATGTACCGAAGAAATTGGTTTACGAATAGTTTCTTTATAAGGTACTTGTGGCAAATGCGTTGTCATGGGCAAATTGTATTTGCGCCGCAAGCGATCTAACGCAACTTGCAAGTGAATTTCACCTTGACCCCACAAAATCACTTCGTGCGTGTCACCGTGCTGTTCCCAATAAAGTGCAGGATCTTCTTCTAAAAGTTTACTTAGCGCTCCACTTAGTTTTACCTCGTCATTGCGTTTTTCAGGAGTAATTGCTAATGCATATACTGGGTCTAAATGTTCAGCTTTAGGCAATTGTGATGCTAGTTCGCTATTCGCTGACAGCGTATCTCCTGTATTAATTCCTTCTAGGCGCGAGAGTGCCACAATATCGCCAGCTTGCGCTTCGGTGAGTGAGGTTGTTTGTTGTCCCATCAAGCGATAAATACCACCAGCGCGTACTCCGTTAAGGACAATTCCATCAGTTAACTTACCCTGCCAAACTCTGACTAAAGAAAGTTTGCCACCTTGAGGAGTGTAGTAAGTTTTAAGAACCTGCGCTAATGGTGCTTCGCTGTGTAAAACGACGCCGCGACGTTCTGCGGTTGTCTCTGGTGTTGGTGCTTCTCGTAGAAGTGCTTTGAGGAGCGATCGCACGCCAAAATCTTGTTCAGCAACCCCAAAAAATACTGGAACAACTAAATCTGCTCCCAATTCAAGCCGCATATCTTGGACAATTTCTTCTTGCGGCGGGTTAATTTCTTCTAGCAATTCTTCTAACAAATGATCGTCAAAGTTGGCTAATTCTTCCAACATTTCCGCGCGTGCTGCTTGTTCCTGTTCTTTAAACGCTTCAGGAAATGGAATTGGATCGCAAGCTGCCCCTGAATGATACTGGTAAGCTTGCTCGCTCACCAAGTCAATAAAGCCTGTAATTTGTTCGCCTTGCGTAATCGGATATTGATGTGGAACAATCGGTCGGCTAGAAATTGATTTTAAGGCGTGCAACATTTCCATAAAGTTGCTGTTGCCTTTGTCCATTTTATTGACGAAGACTAGGTGAGGAATTTCCCAGTCGTCTAAGAATTTAAATATTGGTGCGAGAGTCAGTAGCCTTTGCTTTGATTCGTTTGAATTATCATTCGTTGGTTCGCAAACAACAATCGCTGCATCGACTCCCATTAGGGCGTTGTAAGTTTCTTGAGCAAATTCTACCGAGCCAGGACAGTCAATAAAGTTAAAGCGTACTCCGTTATACTCTGTACTGGCAGCATTCACTTCTACACTCATGTGGCGATCGCGGGCTTCGGTTGCACTATCTCCTACCGTATTGCCATCGCGCATACTACCTTTGCGAGAAATTGCCCCAGTGACGAAGAGCAAACTTTCTAGTAATGTTGTTTTGCCACTTAAATATGGGCCGACAATGGCGACATTGTGCAAGCCCATTTTTCCTTTTTCGTTCATAAAATCCTCCTGAGCTTTGCTCATGAAAGCGCTGCATCGTTTTAATTTGAGAAGCGATAATGATGCTGTAGGAAATTATCTGTTACTTAATCTTACTATTACCTATCTTTAATCAGAGCAACAAAAATCGTAGTCTCTTGTAAGATTTAGTTTAATAAAAATTAAGCAAAACAAATTTTTATGCAACTCTTTGAACTTTTATAAAGGAATGTCAGAATTAAGATTGATCGAACTACTTTTAAAATATTTAGTAATATTCTTAATACCCGTACTAACAATATCTTCTGTTATTCAAGCGGGCTTAACTTTACCTTACTTAGCACAGACAAAGCCCCAAACGGCTGCTGATTGGGTTAATCAAGGGCTACAATTAGTACAAAAAAAACAACTTAAAGATGCGATCGCTGCGTTTGAAACAGCAACTAAACTCGACCCTAAATTAGCACCAGCATACTACAACCTGGGACTTGCTTTGCGTGAAACTGAACAGCTCCAACCTGCTGCAGAAGCATTTTACCGTGCAATTCAAGCCGATCCAAAGTTTGCTTTAGCTTATGCTAACTTGGGAGCAGTACTACTAGAAGGAAACAACCCTAAGCAAGCGCAAGACTTTTTACAAAACGCAATAGAACTTGAACCAAACTTAGGACTAGCACACTACAATCTTGGTTTAGTAAAAGAGCAACTGCAAGATTGGGAAGGCGCGATCGCCGCATATAATACAGCACTAAAATACAGCCCAAATCTACCAGAAATTACTTATCACTTAGGTGTTGTTTATCTTCAACAGAATCAAATTGAACAAGCAGCCACAGCTTTTCGCGAAGCAATTAAACTTAAACCAAGTTATGCGGAAGCTTATTACAATTTAGGTGCAATTCTATTCGGGCAAGGCAATTTACAATCCGCAATAGAAGCTTTTCGCCAATCTACCTTAGCAAATAGAAACTATGCTAATGCCTACTACGCTGCTGGGCTAGTCTATATGCATTTGGGGCAATATCAAAGCGCACAAACATTGTTGGAATCTGCTAAAACCTTGTATGCATCTCAAGGTAATTCGCAGTGGCAAAAAAGTGCAGAAGAGCTTCTACAACGTGCTAGTAGTCAAAACAATTAGCCTTTAGTAATGAGTCCACGAAGGTGGACTTAGTTTGTGTAGCAGCGAATTCATTCGCCAAGCTTGACAACCAAAGAGCAAACATGATATTTTAATATTAAATAAATCAATGTTAAACTATAAATGGGAACGCGATATCATGGTACGGAAGAGGAGGTCAGAGCATTAGACGCGTATATTAAGTTAATACGTGCAGCAGACTCAGTATCGTCGCGCATTCATCGCCATTTAGACGAAACAAACTTAACGATTACGCAATTTGGTGTACTTGAGGCACTGTATCACCTGGGTTCGATGTATCAACGCGACCTGGCTGCAAAACTCCTCAAAAGTGGTGGTAATATCACTCTGGTGATTGATAATTTGGAGAAGCGATCGCTGGTTAAACGCGAACGAGAACCTAACGATCGCCGCTGTATTAGAGTCAACTTAACAGAAGCTGGAAATCAGTTAATTAGTCACATTTTTCCGACCCATGTGGCGGCTGTGGTGGCTGAAATGGCTACATTAAGTATGTCTGAACAAGAAGAACTTGGTCGGCTGTGTCGGCGATTAGGCAAAAAAGAATAACTATTGGCACTATTTTTTATTCAATTAATTCAATATTAAACTATTTAATTTAAAACTAAGGAGGAAGTGATGATTACCCTACGTCCAGGAAGCGATCGCGGTCATGCAAATCATGGTTGGCTAGATAGCTACCATACATTTTCCTTTGCGAATTACTACGATCCAAAACACATGGGGTTTCGGGCTTTGCGTGTTATTAATGAAGACCGAGTTCATCCAGGGAGAGGTTTTGGCGCACACGGTCATCGTGACATGGAAATTCTCACCTATGTACTCGAAGGGGCACTCGAACACAAGGATAGTTTAGGAAATGGTGCAATTATCACACCAGGCGAAGTACAGCGGATGAGTGCGGGAACGGGGATTGTTCATAGTGAATTTAACCCTTCAGAAACCGACTCAGTGCATCTGCTGCAAATTTGGATCTTACCGAATCAGCAAGGACTAGAACCAAGTTACGAACAACGAATGTTTCCTTTAGCCGAAAGACAATCGCAACTGCGGTTGATTGCAGCAGGCGATGGGCGCGATGGTGCAGTAAAGATTCACCAAGATGTTGATTTGTATAGTTCGGTATTAAAAGCAGGCGATCGCTTGTCGTATCAGTTACAACCCAATCGTTACGGTTGGTTACAAGTAGCACAAGGTACCTTAAATCTTAACGGTTACGCCTTGCAAGCAGGTGATGGTGTTGCTGTCAATGAAGCTGAGTTACTCAAGATCGCTACAGATAGCGGCGCAGAAATTTTGCTGTTTGATTTGGCGTAATCAAGATTCCTGCATCAGCTGATTCGGTTGAAACCGCAGCTACACAAACAAAACCTATCTTCATAGGTTTTTAACCAATTCTTATGTTAGTCCACCTACGTGGACTTGATTTATAAAGTCGCGACTTTAGTCGCCAGGCGTCCAGCAGCATTCATTTAAGAGGTGAAAATGAAAATTCTGATTGTTTACTACTCAATGTATGGTCACACACTGCAAATGGCAAAAGCTGTAGCAGAAGGTGCAAGTCAAATTCCGCAAGCTGAAGTCATGTTACGGCGCGTACAAGAGTTTCCAGAAGTTGACAAAATTATCGATCAAAATGAGTTTGCCAGCCAAGTACGCGAACAGCAAAAAGATATACCCGTTTGTACGGTTGATGATTTGCGCGAGGCTGACGCTGTTATTTTTGGTTCCCCAACGCGCTACGGTAATATGTGCGCGCAGATGAAGCAGCTGATAGATTCGACCACACAGCTGTGGCTCAATGGTGAAATGGAAGGTAAACCAGCAGGCGTTTTCACTTCTACAGCTTCGACTCATGGCGGACAAGAGACAACGCTATTGACCATGATGGTTCCATTGTTGCACTTAGGTATGGTAATTGTTGGCGTACCTTACTCTACACCAGGGATGATTCATACTGAGGCGCGTGGCGGTACTCCTTATGGTGCTACAACGATCGCGGGCGGAAAAGGCGAGTTGCAACCTAAATCAGAAGACTTGGAAATCTCAAAAGTATTAGGTCGTCGCGTGGCTGAGGTTGCAGCTAAGGTGCGATCGTAATAGGTGTCGCATTTCCTTGCAATTGCTCACTACCACGGCTATTTTGCGGATATAGCTGTGGTATTTCTATGTTTTACTTAACTAGGCTAAAGAAAATCGCAGCACCGACGATTAAACTTAAGAGTAATAAAGGAACCCACAAATTTGGAAGATCTGCTGCAGTCATAGCTATGTTTCATAAAATGCAACGTTTGTCAGCGCGATCGCTCGTGTTTAGTTCATAATACATAAGTAAGCCGCATTATCGGGGAATCGCCAATGACATCTCCAGACACCGCGATATGGCTACAAGAACGAACGGCTTTAGGAATTCTTTCTGCTGAAGTATTGGAAGCGATCGCGCAAGTTCTTGAAGAAGTAACTTTACCAGAAAATCATCCTCTCGTCACAGAAGACACGCCTCCAGAAGCACTCTATATTCTTAAACAAGGCAAACTCGAAAGCTACCCCACTCATCAAAGCAATTTAGCAGCAGCGTGTAGTTTTCTTCCTGGATCAGTTGTTCATCTCCAGGAACTCTTGTTAGACCAACCTGCACAACGTACTATTAAAACTCTTAGTGAAAGTCACTTTTGGGTTATTCCGGCAGCGCAATTCAAACAAATTGTGGCGCGACATCCAGAAATTACACAAGTGTTTTCGCGTCAACTTATCCAAGAAGTCGCACAACTTACCTCAGCACTTTCTTACGAACAAGAACGTTCCCAAGCGCTGCGTCCTTATTTAGTTACCAAAGCACAACGCGGTATTGTAGGGACAAGTCGCTATGCAGTGCGTCTACGTGCAGTAATTCGCGAAGCTAGCATAGAACGCAAGTCAGTGTTAATTTTTGGCGAACCAGGATTAGAGAAAGATAACATTGCGGCTTTGATTCACTTCGGTTCTCCGCAGCGTAAACAACCAATTATCAAACTTAACTGTAGTATTCTTCAATCGAGTGGTGCAGACTTATTCGGTCGCGCAAGTGGTAAAGTCGGATTACTCGAATGGCTGGGAGATGGCACACTTGTTCTCAATAATATTCAAGATCTCCCTGTGGAGTTAGTTCCTTCGTTAGTACAACTACTCAAAACAGGTACATACACTCCAGTAAGTCGTTCAGGAGAACCTACTCCTGCAACTCGGACTTCTCATGCTCGGATTTTGATGATTTCTGAAAGGACTCAGTCTATAATAGAGCGCTGCGCTGGTCAAATTATCAAAGTTCCCCCACTACGAGTACGTAAAACTGATATTAAAGCTCAAGCTGAGTATTACATTAGTCTCTACAGTCGCAGTCAAGGCATTTCCAAACCAAGAATTACTCCAGAGGCGCTACGCCGCTTACAATCCTATGATTTTCCTGGTAATCTGCAAGAACTACAAAGCTTAGTAGAAAGAGCCATTATTCAATCAGCGGGAGGATCAGAACTTACTGAAGAAATTTTTTGGTCAGCCCAAACGAAGAAAAAACAATTCCGTGTCAATCTTTTAAATATGTATTCTGGATTGCGACGATTTCTGCGTAGTCCTTGGTATCCAGACAGGATTAATTACGGCTTTACTCTATGGTTTTTTGCTGTCGTTGTCATTGTCCTCTTCGTTGGTCCGCAACATCGTAGTGAGAACTTTGCCTTAAATATGTTTTGGGCATGGTGGTGGCCTTTAATATTACTTGGATTTCCGTTTCTCGGACGAATTTGGTGTGCCTTTTGTCCCTTCATGATTTACGGAGAAATAACACAAAAGCTCTCGCTATGGCTATTTCCGCGACAATTAAAATCATGGCCGCGACATCAAGCAGAAAAATGGGGTGGATGGTTTTTATTTGGATTATTTACCTTAATTTTCTTGTGGGAAGAACTTTGGAATTTAGAAGATACAGCTTATCTCTCTAGTTGCTTGCTATTGTTAATTACTGCTGGGGCGATGATTTTCTCGGCAATTTTTGAGCGTCGATTTTGGTGTCGCTACCTCTGTCCCATTGGAGGAATGAATGGGCTATTTGCTAAATTATCAATGATTGAATTGCGGGCGCAACAGGGCACTTGTTCGGCGGAGTGTACAACATATCAGTGTTACAAAGGTGGTCCGCAAAAGGGTGAAGGAATGGAAACGAATGGGTGTCCCTTGTACTCGCACCCTGCACAACTTGAAGATAACCGCGATTGTGTACTGTGCATGACGTGTTTGAAAGCTTGTCCGCACCGTTCGGTTGAAGTTAACTTGCGTCCTCCTGGAATTGAATTATGGACAACACACGTACCCCGTTCTTATGAAGTAGCGTTGTTGTTTTTGCTCTTTGGTGGAGTATTTTTGCATCGTTTACCAGAGTTGCAAGCTACTCTAGGATGGCATCTAGATTTGACGCAGTTTTTACCACATTTAGGAGTATCGTTAACTGCTTTAGTTATTCCAGCGATCGCTGCACTATCGGTATACGGTTTGATGCAGCTATTGTATTTGTTCAGCAAGTTTATCAAACAAACCAAATCTAATTTCGTTCCTAAACCTAAACCATTTACAGAGATAGCTTATGGTTATTTGCCTCTTGTGTTAGGTGGAAATCTGGCACACTACCTACGTTTAGGTTTGGGAGAGGCTGGCAGGATTGTTCCGGTAACGTTAGCAACTTTTGGCTATAGCACTCAAGGAATGCCAATTGTCATAGCGCATCCTGCTGTCACTGCATTTTTACAAGGAGTCACGTTAGTTTTTTCTGTACTGTTAACAATAGTGTTGACACACAAAATTACCCGTCAGCCGTTACGTCTGCTTTTACCGCAACATTTAGGTGCGATCGCCTTAACCACAATGATTTGGATACTTGTTGTCGGTCGGTAAGCGAGTGCGCATCAATTCGCTGCTAAATACACAAAGTCCACCTTCGTGGACTACTTTGTAAAATTTAATCCTGCATCATGGATTTATACCCTGCCTCAAGACATGAAGATCCATGAACGATAGAAATCAATATCTTTTAGAATTAGCAAAACGCAATGTCAAAGCGTATATCGCTAACCCAAAAACTAAAGCTGCAATGGTCGCAGGTTCAGTTGCAGAAGAACTGTGTGATGAGTATTCTGATTGTGACGTAAGCATTTATGACGATGAGTTACCTTCTGAAGAAGAATTACAGCTTGCGCGTCAGCAAAATCAAGGTTCAGAACGGCTTTGGATTTTAGGCGATCGCAGATCTTGCTCATCCTTAGCTTCATTGATTGCTGCAAATAAAAGCTGTAAGGAACTTGTCATGCTGGCAGTGACAAAAAGTGTACTCGATCGAGGATTAGGCGATGCTACTTAACCTCTCCTAATCTTAGCTAAGCGTGATGATAGGAAAAAGCAATGTCTCAATATGCTCACCCTGAAGTTTTAGTCGATACGCAATGGCTGATGAATCATCTCAACGATCCGACGGTGCGTGTAGTTAAAGTTAATACGAGTTCAGAGCCATACAAAAATGCTCACATTCCTGGTACAGTTTTCTGGAATATTTTTACAGATTTGTTGCTACCCAACCTTCGGATGAATCTAGATCCAACCGCTATCGAAAAATTGCTGGCGCGATCGGGAATTTCTAATGATACAACTGTAATTGCCTACGGTAGTTATCCTGGCACAGAAGCTTGGATCTTTTGGCTTTTAAAACTATTTGGACACGATCGCGTGTATGTTCTCAACGGCGGCTATCAGAAATGGGTGGCGGAAGGTTGCCCACTCGCAACTGATTTATCTAAACGTCACGCCGACTCAGTACTCTGCCAAATCTCCTGATGTTCATTTGCGAGTTCTACTGCCAGAAGTTCAAGCTTCTCTAAACTGGACAGATTGCGTGTTACTTGATGTCCGTACTTCTCCAGAGTATCGCGGCGAAATTTTCATGATGCAGCCGCCAGAAGGTACAGAACGCGGCGGTCATATTCCAGGTGCTGTCCATCTTGAGCATACTCTCATGCTCAATGAAGATGGAACGTTTAAATCAGTCGAAGAGTTACACGCACTTTATACTAGCCAAGGCATCACACCTGATAAAGAAGTATTTCCTTATTGTGCGATTGGTGGACGGTCTGCCTATACTTGGTTCGTTCTGAAATACTTATTGGGCTATCCTCACGTCCGAAATTATGACGGGTCGTGGAACGAATGAAGCCGTCTTCCTAATGTGCCAATCGAGCGATAAGCCTGATATTACGCACCACACCATTACAGATGACGAGCGATCGCGTCACCAATACAGAATCAAAAGCGTTTTTGCGCTCTTAAACTATAAATTTAAACTGAAAATTAATCTGAATTAGCCTCTTCTCAACTACTTGTTATTCTTTCTCAATTAGCAGATATCAATTGCTCTGTTGCATTCAGTGAAACTGGCTCTAGTTCTGCTTCTGGTACATTTTCACAGGAAGTTGTAAAGTGTCGGTCAATAACTTCAGGAATTTCTGCTGCTTGGATGCGGCTGTAACGGGTTTTATCGGGCATGACAATATTAGGACCTGCTTTACATTGTTTAAGGCAACCTGTACCTTTGATGGCGACTTCGTTTTCTAAACCGCGATCGCTCAACGTCGCCTGTAATGCTTGACAAACCCCTGTACCGCCCCGTTTCATACAGCTAGACTTTTGACAAACCAGAATACTTGTTTTCTTTTTACTTGGTGCAACTTTTGGAGAAACTGCGTTTTCTGGCGCTTGAGGTGTTGTACGCGTGACTTGTGCAGCTTTGAGTTTTAGTTTGCCAGTTTTTAAGTCGAGCTTGCGTTCGCCTAGTACTTGTACCCAATCACCTGGTATTAATTGTAACTCTTGCTGCCGTAGTTCTTTGCAAGGTTTAATCCAGTATTCACCCTCGGCGCTTGCTACACGCAGATATTTTAGCTTGTAGCCATCCTCTAAAATGAAATTCAAAAAGCGTCCTTCCAATGTAAATTCTGATACTTTTTTACTCTTTGATTTACCCATATTTCTTTACCTTTTATTCAATTTGTCTTAAAAATCTTGTTCCCAGCAGCACTCTAGCCAGTAGATTAAATCATGACGAGACATTTTGAATTGTCTTGATACACTCCAAAGTTGAATGGCACTGTGGACATCAATAATATGAACTCGTAATGGTTGACTAGTGGCACACCAACAAGGAATTGCCAGCTCTTGTAGTCGTTGGTAAATTTGCCACTTATCTAGACAGTTCACCTCCACCATCTCGCCAACATTCAGCCTAGCCCCTGACCCCAAGACAACTTCCTCCATAAAGCTCCATTAAATTAAATGAACCCAACCGATTGCAGCAGATTTCCTTTGTTATGTAACGCAGGAAAATTTAACTTTAAATCTAGAATACATTAACTGCGAATAATTCTCAAAACTTTTGCAAAAGAAAAGCAAAATAGGTGGTATGTGAAGCCTTTGTAAACGCTAAAGTAAAGCGATCGCAATGATCGCAGCCGTTATAGCGAATTAGAATGGTACTGGATGCTACGTTGAGCAGACTTATTCCTGCAATACAATGCTCAAAAAGAGAGGAGAAATATGGCTGAAGCTCAAACCGTATTACGTAATTTTGGGCAGGTTTACGATAACCCCGTCCTGCTAGATCGCTCAGTAACAGAGCCAATTTGCGAGGGCTTAAACGCTGCCTTAGCTAGCTTCCAGGCTTTGTATATCCAATATCAAAAGCACCACTTCGTCGTCGAAGGCGCAGAATTTTATCAACTGCATCAATTCTTCAACGAAAGCTACGACGAAGTTCAAGAACACGTCCATGATGTCGGCGAACGTCTCGATGGTATTGGCGGCGTCCCCGCTGCAACATTTAGTAAGTTGGCTGAACTATGCTGCTTTGAACAAGAACCCGATGGCGTCTTCTCTTGTCGCCAAATGGTAGAACACGACTTAGCTGCAGAACAGGCAATGATCGGTTTGATTCGCCGCCAAGCAGCCCAAGCTGAAAGTCTAGGCGATCGCGCTACACGTCACCTTTACGAAAAAATCCTTCTAGAAACCGAAGAAAGAGCATATCACTTAGCTCACTTCTTGGCTCATGACAGTCTCACATTAGGATTTATAGGTAACGGTAATAGTAACTAGTGGTTAGTTTTGAGTTTTGAGTTTTGAGTTTTGAGTTTTGAATTAAAAGAATTTCTTAACTCAGCACTCAACACTCATAATTCAGAACTCCCTTGCTCCCCTAACCCCTAGTTAAGTCATCAAATCTTGGAAAACTTGCTAAATAAACCACAATTAATAGGGGCATTGCCGCTTAAAATAATCAGGATTCAAAAATTCCTTCTCTAGGTAGAAAGACTATGCCCCGCCGCGACGATATCCATAAAATTCTATTGCTTGGCTCCGGTCCAATTGTGATTGGACAAGCTTGCGAGTTTGATTACTCCGGTACGCAAGCCTGTAAAGCACTCCGCGAAGAAGGATATCAGGTGGTGCTGGTGAACTCAAATCCGGCGACGATTATGACTGATCCGGAAACAGCGGACAGGACGTATATTGAACCGCTGACACCGGAAATTGTCGAGAAAATTATTGCCAAAGAGCGCCCTGAAGCTTTGCTACCAACAATGGGCGGTCAGACTGCGCTCAATATTGCTGTGGCTTTGTCAAAGAACGGAGTTTTGGAAAAGTATGGCGTTGAACTCATTGGTGCGAAGCTACCTGCAATCGAAAAAGCTGAAGATCGACAACTATTTAAACAGGCAATGGAGAAAATCGGAGTGGGTGTGTGTCCCTCCGGTATTGCTTCTACAGTTGATGAAGCAAGAGCGATCGCGCTCACAATTGGTAGCTATCCCCTGATTATTCGCCCTGCTTTTACAATGGGTGGTACTGGTGGTGGTATCTCATACAACCAAGAAGAGTTTGAAACAATGGCACAAGGGGGAATTGATGCCAGTCCAGTTTCCCAAATTTTGATTGAACAATCGCTATTAGGCTGGAAAGAATACGAACTCGAAGTGATGCGCGACTTGGCAGATAATGTCGTGATTATTTGCTCAATCGAAAACCTCGATCCGATGGGAATTCACACCGGAGATTCAATTACGGTTGCTCCTGCCCAAACGCTTACAGACAAAGAGTACCAGCGCCTCCGCGATGCTTCGATTCAGATTATTCGTGAAATTGGCGTAGAAACAGGCGGTTCGAATATTCAATTTGCGGTGAATCCGGTTGATGGAGATGTCATTGTGATTGAGATGAATCCCCGCGTCTCACGCAGTTCAGCTTTGGCGTCTAAAGCTACAGGTTTCCCGATCGCTAAATTTGCCGCAAAACTAGCCGTCGGCTACACGCTAGATGAAATCAAAAACGACATCACCAAGAAAACTCCAGCGTCGTTTGAACCGACAATTGACTATGTAGTCACTAAAATTCCTCGGTTTGCCTTTGAAAAATTCCCTGGTTCTGAACCTGTACTAACGACTCAAATGAAGTCGGTAGGCGAGGCAATGGCAATTGGCAGAACATTTCAAGAATCGTTCCAAAAAGCCTTGCGATCGCTCGAAACTGGACGTGCTGGCTGGGGATGCGATCGCTCTGAAAAACTTCCTAGTGGCGAACAAATTCGCGCTCAATTACGCACGCCAAACCCTGAACGAATTTTTGCAGTACGTCATGCCATGCAGCTTGGGCTAAGTACTGAAGATATTTACGAACTGACGGGGATTGATCCCTGGTTCTTAGATAAAATGCAACAGTTGCTCGACACAGAGAAATTTCTTAAGCGGACGCCCTTGGAGAAGTTGACAAAAGAGCAACTCTATGGAGTTAAGCGTCAGGGATTTAGCGATCGCCAAATTGCGTTTGCAACGAAAACAACCGAAGATGCGGTACGCGAGTATCGTAAAAGACTCAGTGTCATTCCTGTCTACAAAACAGTAGATACCTGTGCAGCAGAATTTGAAGCGTATACTCCTTACCACTACTCCACCTACGAAGAAGAATCCGAAGTTCAACCGTCGGATAAACAAAAGGTAATGATTCTAGGTGGTGGTCCTAACCGCATTGGACAAGGTATTGAGTTTGATTATTGCTGTTGTCATGCTAGCTATGCGCTCAAAGCTGCAGGGTTTGAAACAATTATGGTTAACTCAAACCCCGAAACCGTCTCGACTGACTACGATACGAGCGATCGCCTTTACTTTGAACCGCTCACCAAAGAAGATGTATTAAATATCATTGAGGCAGAAACTCCTGTAGGAGTCATCATTCAATTTGGCGGACAAACACCACTTAAGTTAGCAGTACCGTTACAGGAATATTTAAACCGCCCAGAAGTCAAAGAATCGCTTCCGACTCGGATTTGGGGAACTTCTCCCGATTCAATCGATACTGCTGAAGATCGCGAACGGTTTGAGAAGATATTAAACGAGTTAGATATTGCCCAACCACCGAATGGAATTGCACGCAGTTATCAAGATGCCCTGGCGATCGCTAGTCGCATTGGTTATCCGGTTGTTGTGCGCCCAAGTTACGTGTTAGGCGGACGGGCGATGGAAATAGTTTACTCGGATACAGATCTCGAACGCTACATGACATTTGCGGTACAAGTAGAGCCAGATCACCCGATTTTAATCGACAAGTTTCTCGAAAATGCGATTGAAGTCGATGTCGATGCGATCGCCGACAGCACAGGTAAAGTTGTCATTGGCGGAATTATGGAACACATTGAACAAGCAGGAATTCACTCAGGTGATTCAGCGTGTTCTTTACCAGCAATTTCGCTACCATCTTCGGTATTAAATAAAATCCGGACTTGGACTGTTCAACTAGCGCAGCGACTCCAAGTAATTGGATTAATGAACATTCAATTCGCGGTTGTCGGTGCTCACGGTTATAATCCTCAAGTTTATATCCTAGAAGCGAATCCCCGTGCTTCGCGGACGATTCCTTTTGTGTCTAAGACAACAGGTATTCCCCTGGCAAAAATGGCATCGTTGATTATGTCGGGCGAAACATTAGAATCACTTAATTTTACGCAGGAACCTTTGCCAAATCACATCGCAGTGAAAGAAGCTGTACTGCCATTTAATAAGTTTCCTGGTACAGACACAATTTTAGGACCAGAAATGCGCTCGACTGGTGAAGTTATGGGCATTGACAGTGATTTTGGTAAAGCCTTTGCTAAAGCAGAATTAGGCGCTGGCGAAACACTACCGCGTCAGGGTACGGTGTTTGTCTCAATGAGCGATCGCGACAAGACACTTGTTGTCCCGGTTGTCAAAGATTTCATCGATTTAGGTTTTACAGTTGTTGCGACTGACGGTACGCGGCGGGTTCTCAAAGAGCATGGTTTAGAGGTTGAATTAATTCTGAAGCTTCATGAGGGACGCCCGAATGTTCTAGATTCAATTAAGAATCAACAAATTCAATTGATTATCAATACTCCCTCTGGCGAGGAAGCCCAAACTGACGCCCGCCTAATTCGTCGCACGGCACTAGCTTACAAAATTCCAATCATCACGACAATCGCTGGTGCTAAAGCAACTGCTGCGGCTATCCGTTCTTTACAAGCAACGCCTTTGAGTGTGAAGGCAATTCAAGATTACATCAGTGCTAGGTAAGAATGGGTATATGTAGCTGAAGCGAAGGGCTGTGTACTCTATTTATACTGCGGCGGCTTGGCTGTAATTCTAAATTTACCTATCTCAGGGGACTACACAACACTCGGTTGATAAAGGTTTGGAGAACTAAGCTGTCGCATCCTTTTGTCGAATTACCATAAGTTTTACCTAGTCTATGGCTTGTTGCAACATTTAGTATTATGAAATATCTTCCCTAAAGATATAAAGAGTTTAGAAGTTTCAAGAAGTCTTTCTAAATTCTGCTGTATTATTTAACTTCAGTATTTTAGGTGTAGTAGTACTTTATGTAATTCAAAAACTCTACGAATCTCAACTGATCTCGTCATTAACAGGCTATAAGTAAGTAAAAACAAGGTAACTAAAAATACATATATATCATAACTCTCATTTTTAACTACTAAAATGTAAAAAAATGTATCTAAACCAAATTTACGGCAGAAAACTCAATTCCTGCATTAAAATAAACATTCTAAGTACAACTAGCGAAAAATTAAATCAAACTTTACAACGTTTTGTTTTCCAAGATGCAATTGTGAGAACGATTAGTAGTTAGGCTGTAGAAAAAAATCAGTCAGACTAACTTTGTAGTAACTCAGTTCAGCTATTAGATCGGTGGGGAGTACAACAGCAGCGTAAGAATTTAGCAGTTACCCTTGGAGTTCAAACACTGAAAATTAGCAACACTGGACTAATAAAGGTTACAATAGTTAACATAGGAGTATTTAAATTTAATGAAGTGGTGACAAGACAAGTTTTAGCTACTTTGTCTGGAGTTATCGTTTCCAAGGTCAAATTTTGGGGTCAAACACTTAAGTTGTTCATCATCAACAATCATTTAATCTTTGTTGAGTGTGACTTTGCACAAAAGTTGCCAGTCAATGATCGCACCATCTCGCCAAACCTTTGATTATCAATTTACTAGCGTAGTGCCATGAAGACTGCTCAGACAGCCACAGACCTCGTGCGGACTTATCTGCGAGAAATTGGTCGTGTACCACTTTTAACCCACGAGCAAGAAATATTGTATGGCAAACAAGTGCAGCGCTCAACTGCCCTGCAAGAAATTAAAGAGACTCTCAGTGTCGAGTTAAACCGAGAACCGACCATAGAAGAGTGGGCTGCAACTGCAGGGATAGAGCCTGCTGAAATTAGCAAGACGATCGCTTTAGGAGAAATTGCTAAACGAAAAATGGTAGAGGCAAATCTCCGACTAGTTGTGTCGGTAGCTAAAAAATACATCAAGCGTAACGTGGACTTGTTGGACTTAATTCAAGAAGGAACCATTGGGATGCAGCGTGGTGTAGAAAAGTTTGACCCAACAAAGGGATATCGGTTTTCAACGTATGCTTACTGGTGGATTCGTCAAGCAATTACGCGGGCGATCGCAGAAAAAGGTCGAACAATTCGGCTACCAATTCACATCACCGAGAAGCTGAATAAAATCAAAAAAGCACAGCGACAGCTATCTCAGCAACTAGGACGTGCTGCTACCATTTCCGAGTTAGCCACCGAACTGGAGTTAACTCCCAAACAGGTAAGAGAATATTTAGAACGGGCGCGACTACCATTATCTTTAGACCTACGTGTAGGAGATAATCACGATACAGAACTCGGAGAGTTGTTAGAAGATACCGGCGTTTCTCCAGAAGATTTTGTGCTGCAATCGTGTATGTCTACTGACATTGAACAGATGATGGCGGATCTGACGCCACAGCAACGTGAGGTATTGTCACTCCGTTTTGGTCTAGTCGATGGACAATCAATGACACTAGCAAAAATTGGCGATCGCCTTAATATTAGTCGCGAACGTGTTCGCCAAATTGAGCGTGAAGCCCTCACAAAGCTGCGCAAACGCAAAGCTGATATGGATCAGTACTTAGCAAGCTAGTAGGAGTGAGTGGTTAGTGGCTGGTGAAAGAGTCGGAATGTGGGAGTGTAGGAGATTTAATTATTGTTCTTTACTACCCTCATACCCGCCTACCCTTGTCTTCCCAGGGTGAGAGAATCCGTCACCGTTGTGTTCGGTTTCACCAACAACAGCAAGCATTAGAGCTTGTTACATTAGTTTGCAGAAGAAAACGATAGTTAGTTCAATTTTTAAACAGCATAGTCAAGCCTCTCAATTGAGAATAGACTATAGCTAAACCGGAGGTACACAGTGAGCGACGTATCTAACCAAGCTTCAAGATTTTTTGATGGCGAAGAGAACAGCGGTCTATTATGGCAGTATGTTCAAGGGCTAAGTCCAGAATCCGTTAATCAACTCTCTAAACCTACTTCTGGGGAAGTGTTTCAAATTATGGAACGCAATATTATCGGACTTTTAGGAAATTTGCCTCCAGAAAATTTCAACGTTAGCATTACAACAACCCGCGAGAATCTAGGGCGTCTGCTAGCGTCAGCCATGATGAGTGGTTATTTCTTACGTAACGCAGAGCAAAGGATGCTGTTCGAGAAATCTCTGCAAGCAGCTGAAGCCAGTAACTCAGCACATGAATAGCTACTATGATTGTACTATGTTACATCGAACATCGCTGCAGCATGTATTACATGCATATCTAACTAACAATGAACTCGGCAAGCAAACATCTCGCTCAGCCGAGTTATATAATTTTGGCAGAGAGATTACCAGTATTCAAAACTCAACAGATACTATTGCTAGTAGTAGCTGAATAGATGACTATATATCTGTACGCTCGATAACTCCATTAAGAGGTTTCTGGGTGATAGTTCCGCATAAAATTATCGGTGTTGCTGTTGTTTGGAATGACCAAAAACAAATTCTGATAGATCGCCGTCGTCCAGAAGGAAAGTTGGGGGGACTCTGGGAATTTCCTGGTGGTAAGATTGAGCCAGGAGAAACGGTGGAAGAGTGTATTAGAAGAGAAATTAAAGAAGAATTAGGAATCGAAATTGACGTTGGCGAACATTTAATTACAATTGACTACACTTACCCACACTTACAAGTGACTTTAACAGTACATTTGTGCAAGCATCTATCTGGTGAGCCAATGCCAATTGAATGCGACGAAGTTCTCTGGGTCAGTTTAAACGAAATTGAGCAGTATTCTTTCCCTACAGCTAATACTCAAATTATTGCTGCCATTAAAAGATACTCCCAAACAAGAAGCTAGTTTCAGTTTGAGAAAACATCTTCAAGTTGGATAAACTGGTAGCGTGAAGTGAAAGCAAGAGCCACCTGTGGGTGGGCAATCTACCCAAATTTGACCATAGTGTGCTCTAATAATTCGCTGGCACAGACAAAGACCAATTCCATAGCCATCTTTTGCTTGGTCTCTTTCTAAGCGAAAATGGTTTTCAAAGATGCGATCGCGATTTTCTTCAGGAATTCCAGGACCTGTGTCACAAATACTCAATTGAATTTTTTGAGTTGTGCGATGTAGCGCAGAAACTCGTATGGTGCCATTTGTTGGCGTGTATTTGATTGCATTATCCAATAAATTGATTAAAACTTGGCGAACTCTTTCTTGATCGGCATAAATACGTGGTAGATCGTGAGGAATATCAGTTTCTACTTTCTGATTTTTGTCGTTCGCGCGATCGCTTAATTGCGTAAGCACATCATGACACAGTTGCTTTAACTCTAATTTTTGTGGCTGAATGTTTAATTCAGCTGCGGTTCCGCGTGCCGCTTGCAACAACCCAGCAATCATTTTATCAATTGACTTTGCTTGTGTCCGCGCTTGCTTCAATAACTGCGCTATTAAATTTGGTGTGAGTTGAGGTTGTCCTTGACGTGGATTTAAATTTGTTTCTAGAGTCTCAAGAGCAATCGATACAGCAGTAAGAGGATTTCGCAAATCGTGTGCCAACATAGCAATGATTTGTTCTTTAAAGTGTAGCTGTTCTAATAACTTTTCTTGTTCGCGTTTTAAGCTAAAAATTTCGTCTGCCATCAGCATTGCTTCTGCTGAATCGGCAATTGAGCGCATACCATCTTGTGATGATATGATATCTGCTGATTTGCTGTTATTCTCTAGTTTCTCTGCGATCGCTTGTTGCCAACGCGGCCACCAAGATTGTAGTTGGGCAATTAAATTGCTGCCAGCTAAAGTTTGCCGTGGTTCTGGATAAATTTTAATCAGTGCTGGTGTAGCAACTAATTTAAAGTGTTCTGCGAAATATGGTTGCTCGCCAACGTCAATACTTTGAAGTTCAAATACATATTTTTCTTGTAACTCTTTGAGGTAGTGATATATTTGCTGATTCTGTTGCTGAGAACCGGAACGTTCATCAACAAACAGCAATAGCTGAAGCGGTGCGCGAGAATCACTAAGCTTTTGAGGAAAAACCTGCATGAAATTTTGTTGCAGCACAGGAAACAGGTTAAGCTTGCTAATATCTTATACTTAAATTTAATATTTATTTTGTCTTTTGGATACTAGGCAGAGCGCAAGTTTTCCATAACTCATCTACCATCTCATCAAAATCTCCCTGATTTAGTAGAAACATATACAAAAAAATATTGTCCAGCTAGTCATCCATAACCTTCTTCATAAGCAGTGTCAGCAACTCTCAAAAAATTACGTTAGCGTAAGAAGTGACGGTATCTTCTCTGAACGACTGTGTTGACATCAAGATGCTTTTTCCGAGTAGCTAGTATAGCTGTGTTATTGGCATCTGTAAGTGCCTGTGCGAATAGTCAATCTAGCAGAAGTCTAGAGCAGATGTTAGCTGCAGATCCTAGATTGGAGAATAACCCTGCGATCGCCTTTAGTACAGGTAATAACAATAGAAATCAACCTACTCCAAATCCCAATATTCAGCTACCAGCAGACTTTCCACCAGAAATTCCGCGTTATCCTAATGCTCAACTGCAGGAAGTTACACAATCAACAACGCGCTGGACAACTTCTGACCCAATGAATGCTGTTCAAAGCTTTTATCAAAATGAGCTTCAGACAAATAATTGGGATGTAAGTCAGTCAACTCAAGAGGGAATATTAGAAGCACAGCAAAACGGGTTGCGCGTTACACTCGCGATTCCGGCAACAACCAATCAAAGTAGTACTGCTGAGTCAAACTTAGCAGGAAATACAGAATTCACAATACAATACACTCGCGATACCACGGCTGCAGCTAGTCCATCAATATCGGCTGAGACAGACAACGTACCACAACCAGGAGATGCAGATTTTATTGGTCCAGTCCCATCACAGCAAAACGAGCAAACAGCACAATCTGTAGATAGCACGGGTCAACAGACAAATACTCCACAAACTTTCAACGATACTAACCAAGCGCCACAAGAATTACGTCAGTATCTCCAAGACTTAATAGCATTAGGTGTGCTGCCACTGCAAGCAACATCTAAAAGTAGTGCTCCTACAACTCAATTTGAACCAAGTAAAACTGTAATGCGGCGAGAGTATGCGCGTTGGTTAGTTACTGCAAATAACCAATTTTATGCTAGTAGCCCTGCGCAACAAATTCGCGAGGCATCTTCTTCTGCCCAACCAGCATTTCAAGATGTACCGTCATCCGATGCAGATTTCCCAATTATTCAAGGTTTAGCAGAAGCAGGTTTAATTCCTAGTCCGCTCTCAGGTAGTTCAACAACCGTGCTATTTCGCCCTGATGCACCGCTAACGCGAGAACAAATGATTCTATGGAAAGTTCCGCTAGATACGCGCTCCTCACTCCCTAATGCTTCAGTAGAGGCAGTACAGCAAACGTGGGGTTTTCAAGATGCAGCAAAGATTGAACCAAGAGCATTACAAGCCGTCTTAGCAGATTTTCAAAATAGCGATCGCTCAAACATTCGCCGCGTTTTTGGCTATACGACGCTGTTTCAACCCAAAAAAACGGTAACTCGTGCAGAAGCCGCAGCTGCATTGTGGTACATTGGCTCCGCAAGTGAAGGCGTTTCAGCGCAAGAGGCACTACGATTACAGCAATCTGGTACATCACAAGCTACATCAGAGTCTTTATCTCCAACTACTGAATACGATTAGTCAGATTCTCTTGGTTTTAGGTAATGGGCAATAGGAAACTGGGAGAGTTGATTAAAAAGAGAGTTATGAGTTTAAGAGAGTTCTTCTAATTCAAAATTCAAAACTTAAAATAATTGCCTCCGGCACGCTGACGCGAACAAAACTCAAAACTGATTACTAATCATAAATGCCTCCCAACTATGAGCGCTTTCCGAAACTCAAAATTCAAAACTCTTTCACTAGCCACTAATCACTCGCCCCCCACTCCTCAAACAAGAGATAATAGTACAGTTGAAGTCAGTCAGAATGATTACATGACACAGCAATTAAGTGCCACTGAAATATTTAAAACTGCTTACGAGAATCGCTATACCTGGGATGAAAACTTTCCTGGATATAGTGCTGATGTAGAGTTAAAGCAAGGTTCTGAAGTCTACACAGGTCACGTACGCATCAATCAGGATTGGAGTGTGGAAGTCACTGGGATTGACAATGAAGAAGTGCAAGAGAGTGTCTACACGCAACTGCGAGATATTGTCACGCATCGCAAGCGCTCTAGTTTTGAGCAGTCGCATAGCAAGCACGAATTCAATCTAGGTGAAACTGACTCTTCAGGTGCTGTTGAGATCCTAGTGAAGGGCGATTCAATGGGGTCTAACTACAAAATTCGCGGTACAGAAATTTGCCAAGTGAGCCGCGTTATGGGGCGTATGGCGTTTGTGATTGATACTCACGAAAGCTTAGATACTGGAAAAGGTTATGTTGCATCGCGCTATGATGCTGTATTTCGCAATCCGCAAACAAACGACGTGATGAGAGTTTTGAATTTTGAAGATACTTACGAGAAAGTCGGTGACTACTATGTCATGACCAAGCAGGTTGTGCACTCGTATGAGAATGGCAAACGGACTACAACAGAATTCAATTTTTCAAATATTAAGTTGCTCGAACCAGTAGCTGTAGAGGCATGAATGAACTAGTGGGTGTATCCGCGATCGCGCCAAGCCCACGCTCCGCGATCGCATAAATTAGATCTAGGATCAACTTATCAACATTTGCAAGCTGAACGAGGTCTAGATTAATGGAACTGACAACAAATAACGTAGAAACAGTTCTGGATGAATTGCGTCCTTACCTGATGTCTGATGGCGGTAATGTAGAGTTAGTAGAACTCGATGGTCCTATTGTCAAATTACGGCTTCAAGGAGCCTGTGGTAGTTGTCCTAGCTCAACAATGACGCTGAGAATGGGAATTGAGCGCCGTTTACGGGAAATGATTCCAGAGATTGCTGAAGTTGAGCAAGTTCTGTAGTTAATAGGTAAAAGGGACTAGGGACTAGGAAGGTAAATTAGGATAAAGTGGTTAAGAAAATATCATAGTTTTTCTGGCTTACCTGGTAAACCTAGTAATACCTAGCCTCTAGCCCTTAGCTTATGGCGCATCCTCTATACGTTGCATTTGTTTGGCATCAACACCAGCCTCTGTACAAAGGTCGAGATAGCAGCATTTCATTATCTGCACACAGTCAATACCGACTACCTTGGGTACGGCTGCATGGCACAAAAGATTATTTAGATTTAGTCTTACTGTTAGCACGCTATCCGAAGTTGCATCAAACGGTAAACTTAGTACCTTCGTTGATTTTGCAACTCGAAGATTATATCAATGGCACGGCGTTTGACCCGTATTTAGCTGTCAGCTTGACGCCAACTGAGCAACTCTCTCAACAACAAAAACAGTTTATTATTGAACATTTTTTTGATGCGAATCACCACACACTAATTGATCCGCATCCACGTTATGCCCAGTTGTACCACCAAAAACAAGAACAAGGCAAAGCGTGGTGTTTAGAAAACTGGCAGTTGCAAGATTATAGCGATTTACTAGCGTGGCATAATTTAGCGTGGATCGATCCGTTGTTTTGGGACGATCCAGAAATCGCAGCATGGTTACAACAAGGTCGGAATTTTACTTTAAGCGATCGCCAGCGGATCTATTCTAAGCAGCGCGACATCTTGGGTAGAATTATCCCCCAACACCGAGATATGCAAGACGCTGGGCAGTTGGAAGTCACCACAACGCCTTACACGCACCCAATTTTGCCTTTACTCGCGGATACTGATTCGGGACGTGTCGCTGTACCCAATATGACATTGCCCCAACATCGCTTTCAATGGGCAGAAGATATTCCTCGGCACTTGTATAAAGCATGGGAATTGTATCAAAACCGCTTTGGGCGAGAACCTCGTGGATTATGGCCTTCCGAACAATCGGTGAGTTCTGAAATTTTGCCTTATATCGTTAAACAAGGATTCAACTGGATCATATCTGACGAAGCTGTACTAGGCTGGACACTGCATCACTTTTTCCACCGTGATGGTGCAGGAAACGTGTGCGAACCCGAATTGCTGTATCGTCCGTATCGTTTAGAAACTCCAGCAGGTGATTTATCGATTGTCTTTCGCGATCACCGCTTATCAGATTTAATTGGTTTTACGTACGGTTCAATGCCTTCTAAGCAAGCAGCGACAGATTTAGTCGGACACTTAGAAGCGATCGCGCACTCGCACAAACACCGTCAACCTGAACAGCCGTGGTTAGTCACAATCGCGCTTGATGGCGAGAACTGTTGGGAATTTTATCCGCAAGATGGTAAGCCGTTCTTAGAGAATTTGTATCAAACTCTCAGCGATCATCCTCACATCAAACTTGTCACTGTCTCGGAATTTCTTGAAAAATTCCCTCCAATAGCAACAATTCCAGGAGAACAATTACACAGTGGTTCCTGGGTAGATGGTAGCTTTACAACGTGGATCGGCGATCCTGCTAAGAATCGTGCTTGGGATATGCTAGCTGAAGCTAGGGCTGTCCTTGCCAAACATCCCGAAGCAACCGAAGAAAATAACCCTGAAGCGTGGGAAGCTTTGTATGCGGCTGAAGGTTCTGATTGGTTTTGGTGGTTTGGTGAAGGTCATACTTCAAACCAAGATGCTATTTTTGACCAACTATTTCGCGAACATTTGTGCGGAATTTATCAAGCACTAAATGAACCGATTCCGCCGTATCTGCGCTTACCTGTAGAATCTCACAAAGTTCAAGCCGATCATCGTCCCCAAGGTTTTATTCATCCTGTGATTGATGGTATGGGTGATGAGCAAGACTGGGATCGTGCTGGACGTTTAGAAGTTGGCGGGGCGCGAGGAACAATGCACAAAAGCAGTGCAATCCAGCGATTGTGGTATGGGGTAGATCACTTGAATTTCTACCTGCGAGTAGATTTAAAACAGGGCGTACAACCAGGGCGTGACTTGCCTTCAGAGTTACATTTACTCTGGTTTTATCCCGATCGCACAATGCACAACAGCCCAGTGCCACTAGATGATATTCCGAATGAAGCTCCGGTAAACTATTTGTATCATCACCAGCTAGAAATTAACTTGCTCACTCAGTCAGTTCATTTTCAAGAGGCTGGAGAACACCATCAATGGCATCCGCGTTACAGTCGCGCTACTGTAGCATTGAATAAATGTTTGGAAGTTGCCGTTCCGTGGGCTGATTTACAAATGCCTCCAGATTATCCGTTACGATTGGTTTTAATGTTGGCAGATGAAGGTAGTTTCCGCAGTTACTTGCCAGAAAACACTATGATTCCGATTGAGGTGCCTTAGAAAAATTATTTCAACGAAAGGGCTTATTCTAGTTCAGGGTTTCAAACTCTATCGAAGCCTTGAACTCAACTGTGTTATGCATGCATCACAGATGCCCTTCGACTTTCTTCGGAGCTACCTAAACAAAGTGGGCGCGTCTGTTGAGTTTTATGAGTAAGTCTGTGCAGGTGGACAGGGTTTATCTAGTAGCGAATTTATTTGCAATTCTTTTCATGCAGGAGGTCTAATCGCTTGAAAGTACGTAAAATTTTTACTGGAGAGAAGCTTTTAAGTTGATCGCTACACTACCTCGTAATGCATTAGAAACAGGACAAATCTGTTCAGCTTCCTGCGCAATTCGATTGAATGTTTCAGCATCAATACCTGATAGCTGACCTTGTGTTTCTAACTGCATCTTCGTGATTTTGAAGCCTCCATCCTGCGATTCAATAGTACAGGTAGCCTGGGTTTGAACCTGTTGGGGCTGATATCCTTTTTCGTTAAGCGTCAGTGTCAGTGCCATACTGTAACACGCAGCATGAGCAGCGGCAATCAGTTCTTCTGGATTGGTTCCTTGTTCATTCTCAAACCGCGTAGCGAAGCTGTAGGGAATATTGAGCAATACTCCACTTGCTGCACTAATTTGACCTTGCCCTTCTTTCACAGTGCCATTCCAAGTCGCTGATGCAGTCCGTTGTAGTGCTGGCATAACTTTCCTAACCGTTAAACTTTAGTGATTGTTTATAGTCTGACAAACATTTTTAATTCTTTTATTGAGGTAGCTCAGTTTTAACGTTGCCTTAAATATGATTTGAGCTTTGTAGCGATCGCCTAATACCTGTCAGAAAACAACGCAAGGCAACCTGGCTTTCGTGTTGGAAGCCTACTTACGCCTTCCATCTTTACACTAATGATGTTTGTGGCTCTAATTCACAGCTTTGTACTTCTCGACGCGACACAATCCGCAACTCACTGGGGTAACGCGGACGCGGATCATCGACTAACCAAATCGGAGGTACCATCATAGCTTCATAGTAGTCAATCCGATGCAGAACGCCTGGATTGTTTTTGAGTTCTACAATCGTTCCTGGTAGATACTCAAACATTTCATCCCAATCGATAACTGACTCGGTATTCATTGCTATCAACCAATTTCATTTTTTCAATCAACAATAGAAATCGCTTCTGTCGAGAACAACCTCACCATGATCTGGTACCCAGGCGAGCCAAGTATCTGGAGACTCTTGACAGAGCAACTTAGCTTCGTCAAATGCGTATTCACTCGGCGATTGCAGTAGCTTAACCCAAGTGTCGCGCGTGTAAGTGATCTGGCAAACTGGATTCCAGCCAGAAGCGATCGCACTTAAGGGTGCAGGTGCTGGAAGACAAATTGGATTGGTTGATTGAAGCGACATGCTTGTTCTCCGTCTTAAATCCATTAAAACTTAATAAAATCTCCCTACAGCGAACTGGGGAATTCAATTTAAATATTTCTGTATTCAATTTTACAAAATGACTGCGCAATCATCCAATTATGCTAAATAAATTAATAAATCCTGACATAACAGATTCGGATGCTGTTCAAACTCCTGGGTATTCTGCATAGCTTGGGAGTCCTTGTCTAGACAGGCAGAAGGTGCCTAAGCATCACAGCGCTGGTTGCGTCGATGAGTTTGCGAACATTCCAAGCGATTGGCAGCTTTGTTGCTAGATCGACTGAACTACCTTGACAGTGTTATTTGTAATTTAAGGCGTGAGAATTGATTTCGTAGGTTTGGTTTAGAGATTGACTGGTTTTCAATTTTGTGAATGCCGAGAATATTTAGGAGATATGTCAATGACGCCTTCGCAACCCAACTCTATCCAAGAAAATTCTGCTTCTCAGTCCCAATCATTATTTTCTCATGCTCCAGTCTGGTATCGTCCTACATTTTCACCAGAGCATGGAGTCTATGTCGTGCTATTTGTGTCATTTCTGACAGGAGCGGCAGCCGCGCAACAGTGGACGTTAGCAACAACGCTAGCACTGATTTGTGCTTTTGCCGGATTTCAGGCAGAGCATCCGTTGGTATTGCAAATTAAACAACGGCGCAGTTGGAAACCCCGATTTCTTGTTTGGGGCGGAATTTACACTGGAATAGCATTAAGCCTTGCGGTTTATTTGTACCTGCAAACGCCTGTATTAGTATGGTTATATCTAGGTGCGATCGCGGCTTTTGCGATTGATGCAATTTCGGTTTTTTATCGGCAGCAGAAATCGGTAATGAATGAACTACTTACTTTTGCTGCTGTTTGCCTTGCTGCCTCTTTTGCCTATATTGCGACAACCGGAACTTGGGTGGTTTCGCTACTGGGTTTGTGGCTCTTAAACACGCTGTTTTTTAGCAGTGCCATTTTTACCGTGAAACTGCGCAAACCTAAAACGGCATCGCTCGTTCCAGGAGTAATTTATCATGCGATCGCAAGTGTGATTGTTGGGGTTCTCTGGTACATCGGCTGGCTGACTCCCATCGCTGCGATCGCTTTTGGCATAGTGCTGCTCAAGTTTGGCTTGATTCTGGTACGGCGAGAATGGTATCGAACCACTCGAATTCAAAATGTTGCAATGCTAGAAACTGTTTCTGCTTTGCTCTTTTTCGTGATCGTTGCGATCGCGCTTTTACCTGCGCACCTTAGCTAGCTTAAGAGCCTCACAAAAAGAAATCTGTACAGATAAGAGTTTGAGTGAATGCTCAACGAACCTCTACGGATTCAACAAAAATATGCATAAAATAATATTATTAATTACAAATAAAAGCCTACCAAAGTATAACGTCAATTCCTGATTTTAATGGTTGAAAAAGATTTATTTTAAGTAAGTTTATTCTACTCAAAACATGGGTCTGTAGCGTTTCAAGCCTTGATAAGTATTTATCTTAATTAAAATTTGATTAGATCGATTCTTTCTTGAGAAATGTGCATAAAAGTTTCATTTTTTGACAAGGATTTATGTTAATTAAAAGAATGTATTTACAAAAGCTTTAAATTAAATAGCTGAGTTTCAAGCCTTGATAAGGATTTATGTTACAGCCTATTGCAAGTTTATGAGGTACAGTAAGAGGAGTACACAAATGAAGTCTAATGAAACCGTACTCGCTCGACTTGCGAGAAAAAATAGTTAAGGCATACACACAAGGTGACACCTCAATCAG